>NZ_JAAEEH010000009.1 GCF_010179735.1 Anaerotalea alkaliphila | reverse complement strand
CCAGAAGTTCCGGCATGCTCTTTTGGCCGATCAGCTGGCCCGCATCGAAATCGATCCAGCCCGGTTTCTTGCGGGCCAGGTCCGTGTTGGTGGAAATCTTCATGGTGGGTACGAAGCCCCCGAAGGGGGTCCCCCGTCCGGTGGAGAAGAGCACCATGTGGCAACCCGCCATTCCCAGGGCGGTGGTGGCCACCAGGTCGTTCCCGGGGGCGCTCAGCAGGTTCAGGCCCGGGGTCTTCAGGCGCTCCCCGTAGCCCAGCACGTCCATGACCTGGCTCCGCCCGGCCTTTTGGGTGCAGCCCAGGGATTTGTCCTCCAGGGTGGTGATCCCCCCCTTTTTGTTCCCAGGGGAGGGGTTCTCATAAATCACCTGTCCGTGGCGCTGGTAGTAGTCCTTGAAGTCGTTCACCATCTCCACCGTCTTCCTGAAGACCTCCCCATCGATGCAGCGGTTCATCAGGATTGTCTCGGCACCGAACATCTCCGGCACCTCGGTCAGCACGGTCGTCCCCCCATAGCTGACCAGGTAGTCGGAGAATTCCCCCAGCAGGGGATTCGCCGTGATTCCGCTCAAGCCGTCGGAGCCTCCGCATTCCAGCCCGATCCGCAGGACACCCAGGGGCTTCTCCACCCGTCTGTCCTCCTTCATCCTCTCGTAGAGGGCTTTCAGGCGCTGGACACCCGCGCCGATTTCGTCCTCCTCCTCCTGGGCCACCAGGAACACGACCCTTTCCGTGTCGTATTCCCCCATGGTCTCCCGGAAGGCCTGGACCTGGTTGTTCTCGCAGCCCAGCCCCAGGACCAGGACCCCTCCGGCGTTGGGGTGCTTTGCGATGTCCTGGAGTGTGGTGCGGGTGGCCGCATGGTCCTCTCCCATCTGGGAGCATCCATAGGGATGGGGAAAGGCGAAGACGCCGTCGATCCCCACGGGATCCACTTCCTTCCTGAAGCGGTCGATGATCCTTTGGGCAACGCCGTTTACGCATCCCACGGTGGGCACGACCCACAGCTCGTTGCGGATCCCCACCTCCCCGTTGGAACGCTCGTACACATGGACCTTCCTCTCCGGCAGGGAGGTCCCAAAGGATTCGAAGGCGGGGGCATAGCCGTATTCCAGGATCTCCCCCAGGCCCGTCTTCAGGTTGTGGACATGCATATGCCGTCCGGGTGCGATGTCCTCGGTGGCGTTGCCGATGGGCATGCCGTACTTGACCACCGCCTCCCCCGCGGCGATGGCCCCGACGGCCATCTTGTGGGCCTGGGGGATGGGTTCGGCAGCGGCGATTTCCTTCCCGTCGACCTCGATCCGGTCGCCTGGCTCCAGGGGTTCCAGGGCGATGGCCACGTTGTCCTTGGGATGGATCCGCAGATGCCGCTTCATAGGAGCACCTCCTGCAGGGCTTCCTCCATCCCCTTCTCCAGGATCAGTCCCAGATGTTCCACAACCAGGTCCAGCAGTCCGGGCAGGGCCGTCAGGTCCGCCGTCCAGACGGGTGCATGGCCAAGGACCGTCCGGGCCAGGGACCTGCGTCCCTCCTCGGACCCGTCATAGGCAGCCCATGCTTTCCTGAAGAGTTCCAGGATGTCTTCGGCGTCGTTCACGGGGATCGTCTCCTCCCCCCGCAGGCCCCTGTAGAAGACCAGCATGGCCGCCAGGGAGAAGACCAGCCTCTTGGGCAGCGCACCCTTTTCCCTAAGATAGGCCTCCAGGGAAGGCAGCACCCGGGTGTCGTACTTGGACATGCCGTTGAGGGAGATGCTGAGGAGCTGGTGGGAGATGAACGGGTTGCGGAACCTGTCCATGACCTCGGCGGCGAAGGATTCCAGCTCCTCCTTCGGCAGGTCCAGGGTCGGGATGATTTCCTCGAAGACCGCCTGGGTGAGGAATTTCCCCACCACCGGATGCTCCACGGCCTCCTTCACGGTGTCGATGCCGTAAAGGTAGGCCACGGGCACCAGCGTCGTATGGGCGCCGTTCAGGATGCGCACCTTCCGGGTCCTGTAGGGGGTCATGTCGTCCACGAAGAGGACGTTGCATTCCGTCCTGTCCACCGGCAGGAGTTCCCGGAGACGGGCAGGGCCCTCGATGACCCAGAGGTCGAACTGCTCGCTCTCGACCACCAGCTGGTCCTCATATCCCAGTTCCTCCCAGACCTCCTGGATCCGGTCCCGGGGATAGCCCGGCACGATCCGGTCCACCAGGGAGTTGCAGAAGGTGTTGGCTTCCCCAAGCCAGGCCTCGAAGGCTTCCCCCAGCTCCCATTCCCTGGCATGCCTCTCCACGACCGCCTTCAGCTTGTCCCCGTTCCTGTCGATGAGCTCGCAGGGGATGATGACGAAGCCCTTGTCCGGGGCGCCCCCAAACGCCTTGAAACGGGCGTGCAGGAGGGCCGTCAGCTTGGCCGGGAAGCCCTTCTGGGGCCCTTCCAGCGTGTCCTCCGGCTCGTAGGCGATGCCGGATTCGGTGGTGTTGGAGATGACGATTCGGGCCGTCTCCACCTCCGCCAGCCCCAGGTAGCCCGCATGGTCCGTGTAGGGGTTGACCGCCGACACGATGGAGTCGTTGAGGAGATGCTCCTTCACCGGCTCCCCGTTCTTGATGCCCTTCAGGGTATGGGTGTAGAGGAAGTCCTGGGACGCCAGCAGGTCGATCAGGCCCACGGGCAGCGGCTGCACCACGGCGATCCCTCCGTTGAAGTCCGTTTCATCGTTGAGCTTCTGGACCATCCAGTCCGTGAACGCACGCAGGAAGTTCCCTTCCCCGAACTGGATGACCTTGATGGGACGTACGGGTGCCTGGTGCAATGCCTTCGATAATTTTTCCATGATTCTCACCTTTCCATTCTCGCTGTCCTGTTTGGCGACGGTCGGATTCCACCTCTCGTCTACAGGGGTTTGTATAAGCTGCAAATATTTGTTGTTTACGCTATCTTTTCCTCTCGGGATTTTTGCATGATTTCTCTTATGACGAAAAGCCCGACGCCCAACGAGAGTACCCCTACGGCAATGTTGCTGACCATCATCACAATCCCAACCGACCTGCTGCCGATGTCAGTGTGGTTTTGCAGATAGTACAGAACAGGAATGCGGAATAGGAACACTCTTGAAAAATTGATGGCAAGGGTAAGCTTCGTATAGCCGAAGCCATAAAGAAGCGCCATCACTGTTGCCGCGACTCCCAGGGGAACCGCCCCTAGGGCTTCATACCGGTAGACACTGCTGACCAGCTGCTGGAAGGCGGTGTCATCCCGGGCGAACAACCCGCTGATCTGGGGCAGGAACGCGATGGTCAGCACATAGCCCGCGACGCCGATGAGGACGTTCACCACCAGCAGCTTGTAGACGGTCTCCAACGCCCTCCGGTACCGTTTTGCTCCAAGGTTCTGGGCTATGATGGCCGCACCACCGTCCTGGAATCCGTTCTGGGGGTTCGTCGTCAATCCGCCGATATTGTTGGATATGCCCAAGGCGCCAACAGTAAGGGTTCCGTACAGGGTGGCCATGGCATTGACCACCACCTTCCCGAATCCAAACGCTAGTTTTTCAACCATTACCGGAAAGGACACCTTCAGCATCGGCTCCACCACCTCCCGTTGCATGCGCATGTGCCTGGGATCGAGTCCAAACACATCCTTGGGGTCCCGCAGGTTGTAGATTCCCGCTGCGAAAACCACCACTTGGGACAACAGGGAAGCCACCGCAATCATGGTCACCGTGCCGCTGACGACATAGACGAAAAATGCCGTGAATCCAAGCTTGACGAGGATCATCAGGATGTTCAGGTGGAGTATGACCTTCGAATTCCCCCTTGCCCGTTCTACTGCAATGTAGATGTTGTTGAAGAACCCTAAAACCATAGCGATGATTTCCAACTTGAAATAGTTGGCTCCCGTCGCAATCAGCAAATCGGGTGTCTTGAACACCCTTAGGATCTCTTCCGTAAAGGGAAGGATGCCGACCAGAACCGCCGCCCCCATGGCCATCGAAAGGACCATCAGGGAATTCACCTGCTTCTTGACCATGCCATACAGCCCTGCACCATAGCATTCGGCGATTTTTATTCCCCCTCCGACGGCAAGCCCTCCTCCGACTGACGCCATCATCAGCTGCAACTGCGAGATGTAGGCCACTGCCGATACCGATATGGCATCAATATGCGCAGCCATCATCGTATCCAGGATTCTGAAAATCTGGTTCAAGCTTTGGTAGAGTGCGATGGGGCCGCAGATGGTCAGGATCACGTTGTACACACTTCCTGTCAGAACGAAGTCCCGCCTCGTCCTGTCCTTGTGGGACAGGAATATTTCCCCCTCATCCCCGGAACAACCTTCTTGCGGCCGTCGTTTTTTTTCCATTGATATCTCCTAGGTAAAAAAAGGAAAGACAACGCATCTCCGACAGGTTGGCTTTCCTTTTGATCATACTCTACCGCACCATCCAACCGCCGTCGACGCAAAGAATGTGTCCCGCCATGTAATCCGATGCCTTGGAGGATAGGAAGACTGCCGCTGCCGCCAGATCTTCCGCCTTCCCCCACCGCGTTGCAGGAATTCTAGAGAGGATTTCCTTGTTTCGCCCTTCATCCGCACGGATGGGTTCCGTGTTATTCGTCTCAATATAGCCGGGCGCGATGGCATTGATTTGGATGTTGTGTTCCGCAAGTTCATTTGCGAACGCTTTGGTAAGGCCCGCCACACCATGTTTGGACGCCGTATAGGAAGGCACATACATCCCCCCTTGGAACGATAGCATCGATGCGATGTTGATGATCTTCCCGCCGCCCTGTTCCTTCATATGCCTGGCCGCCACCTTGGAAAGGTAGTAGACGGCATTGAGGTTGAGGTCCATAACGCTCCGCCATCCTTCGTTGTCGCCTTCCAGCAGCGGAGCCCGGTAGATGGTTCCGGCGTTGTTGACCAGGATGTCGATGCGTCCATAGGCCTCCACGCATTTCTCCACGGCAGCCATCGCCACCTGCTCTTCCTGAAGGTCACCCGAGGCGAAGGCGATTTTCCGGCCCAATGCCTCCACTTCCTGGCGCATTTCCTCCTGACCTCTGCTGGAGTGGGTGAAGATGAAGAGGTCCGCTCCCGCCTTGGCCAATCCGATGGCGATACCCTTCCCTATTCCCGAATTGCCTCCGGTGACCATGGCCACCTTTCCCTCAAGTCCGAACTGTTCCGATACGTAATTCGTCTGCTCCATTCCTCCCCCTCCTACAGTACATCCTTGGTCGCCACCACTTCCAGGTCCGTATATTCCTGGTTCTCGCCCACCATCCCCCAGATGAACGTGTAGCGCCGGGTGCCTACGCCGCTATGGATGGACCAGGAGGGCGAAATCACCGCCTCCTCATTGCGCATGACGATGTGCCGGGTTTCCTTGGGTTCCCCCATCATGTGGAACACCAGAGCGTCCTCTGCCATGTTGAAATAGAAATAGACCTCCATCCTGCGTTCATGCAGATGGCAAGGCATGGTGTTCCATACCGAACCGTCTTCCAAAATGGTCATACCCATGAGCAGTTGGCAGGATTTGCATACGTTGGGGTGCACATACTGGTAAATCGTTCGCTTGTTCAACTCCGCATCGGTGCCCATCCGCACAGGGCTTGCATCCTTGATGTTGATTTTCACATTCGGATGCTTTGTATGGGCTGGCGCGGAATTCACATAAAACTTAGCAGGATCCGCAGGATCATCGGAGGCGAAACTGACCTCACGGGTTTCACTTCCGATATACAATCCATCCTGTCGTTCCATTTCGTAGGCGACCCCATCCACCAAGATGCGCCCTTTTCCGCCGATGTTGATGATCCCCATCTCCCGTCTGGCCAGGAAGTACTCCACGCCCAGCTCCTTCCCTGCTTCCAGGTTCAACGTCTTGTCCACAGGGAATATGGATCCTGCGATGATGCGGTCCACATGCGAGTAGGCAAGGTGCACCTCATCCTTCCTGAAAAGCCCGTCGACATGGAACTCCTCCCTGAGTCTTGCGGTGTCGTAATGCTTTGCATCCTTCGGACCGGACGCGTATCTGATATCAAACATGATTTCCTCCCATATTTCCTGTTTTCCTGTTTTCCTGTTTTCCGCAAAAGCAGCTGGAAAAATCACTCCTGCTGTTCATGCAGGTTTTCCACATCTTGGTATTGGAACCCCTCGCCTTCGACACCCTCTATGGTCACATTCCGGATGGTTACGCCACGGGCGTTCCCGATGAAGAAGCCACCTTTGGAACTCTTTTCAATATGGCTCATCATCGCCGGATAGTCCGTTCGGCTGTCCTTCTTGAATGCGATACGGATGTCCTCAAGATGGATGTTTTCGATTTTTTTCTCAGGCAGCCCGTAAAAAAAGCCGGCGCTGACTTCCGCATCCTTTGCCACAATATTCTTGTAGTAGATGTTCTCGATGGCGGGGGTCCCGTCATCCACCGGAAGCGCTTCCTTGCTCCAGACATATTCCGTCTTGCCATCCGTGTCGCAGAAATAGAACGCATTGATGACGAAGGGGGTCAACACCCCTTCCATGCGGATGTTCTCCGCCTTTATGCCCCGTATGACACCCTCCCGCCCCCTGCCGCGGCGGGTTTTGATGCGGATCCCCCGGTCTGTCCGGTGAAAGACGCATTGTGTGGCCGAAACGTTCAGGATGCCGCCGGACATCTCGCTTCCGATGACGATGGCGCCATGACCGTCGGCCATCCTGCAGTTGCGCACGATGATGTTCTCCGACGGGCGCTTCAGTTTCTTGCCCAGATACATCTTTCCTGACTTCAACGCGATGCAGTCGTCCCCGACTGAAAAGTGCACGCCACAGATCAATACGCCTTCGCACGACTCCGGATTGATTCCGTCCGTGTTGGGAGAATCCTTTGGGCTTTCAATGGTTAGGTTGATGAACTGCAGGTCCCGGCTGAACATCGGATGGATGTTCCAGGAGGGGGAATTCCTCACCGTGAGGCCTTCGACCAGGACCCACCTGCTGTTCAGTAAAAACACCATCCGCGGCCGCCAGGCGATGCGCCTTGCTTTTGCGTCCTTCCACCAGTTGTCCATGGAGGCCTGGCCATCTAGGATACCTTCCCCTGTCACGACGACTTCCTCCACATCGATTCCCGTCAAGAGGCTTGCAAACGCATCCTGGGGATCTCCCTCCCAGGACCCCAGATAGGCCTCTTCCCCGCTGTTCGTCTCCAATGTGCCCGGCAACACCGGATAGAGTGCGCGCTCCGTACTTGCAAGAAGCACCGCGCCTTTCTCCAGCTCCAAGGTCATCCTGCTCTTGAGGAAGAGCGGTGTCGACAGGTAGACGCCCTCCGGCAGCAATACGCGTCCGTAAGGAGGACATGCCGCAATGGCAGCCTGAATCGCCGCGGTGTCCAGGGTCTCCCCATCCCCCTTGGCGCCAAACCGGCGCACATCCAGCGTCATCGGCTCGTCCTTTGTCATCAGCCCATAGACAGGGGATGTCGTTTCCGACCCTTCCTCCTTCAGTTGCACGTCGTAACGCTTTGCCGGCTCCAGCCCGTATAGGGTGTGGACATTCCGGTTGGTGGTGGCGTGCAGGACCCCATCAAGGTAAATCCGATAGGGTCTATCATTGTAGAAACAGGAATCGTTTTGGACCTCGATGGACAACGTCCGCGACGTCCTGCTGATCAGTTGGAAATCCATGGATCACCCCTTGATTCCCGAGCTCGTGATGCCGTCCACAAAGTGCCTTTGCGCAAGGAAGAACACCACCAGGGATGGCACCAGGGCAATGACCGACAAGGCGATCACCTGGTTCCAATGCACCAGGGCACTGGCGTCCATGGACATTTTGAGCGCGATGGACACCGGGTACTTCCGGACGCTGGAGATGTAGATCAGGGGTCCGAGGAAGTCGTTCATTGTCCACATGAACTGGAACAGGGCTACGGAAATCAAGGCCGGCTTTAGGATCGGCATCAGTATTTTGGTGAGGACTTGAATTGAGTTGCACCCGTCGATGGTAGCCGCTTCTTCAAGGTCCTTGGGGATGCCGCGCATGAACTGGATGACCATGAAAACGAAGAAGGCATCCACCGCAAATGCCGAAGGCACGATCAACGGTTTGTAGCTGTCCAACCAGTTGAAGGAGTTGAACATGATGTACTGGGGAATGCGCAGAACGAGGTTCGGCAGCAAAAGCGTGGCGATCAGTATGGAAAAAAGGAATTTCTTTCCAGGAATCTTGAATCTTGCAAACCCATAGGCGGTCAGTGTAACGGAAATCACAGTGACGATGACCTTGGGGATGACGATTTTGAAGGTGTTGATGAAATAGGTGGTGAAGGTGTATTCCGTTGAGGTCTTCCACCCGTTGACGTAGCCGCTGAAATCAAAGGAACTGGGCAGGAAGCCGATGGATGTGAAGATTTCCGCATTCGACTTGAAGGATGCTCCCAATAGCCAGATGAGCGGATACAGCATGAGCAGGCCCACAAAAGTCAACACGAAGTAACGCAGACCGCTGTTGATGCCATTCCTTCGGGCAAGGCGCTTGCGCAGCCTCAGGTCGTTCTCTGCAATGAGTTTTTTTCTATCCTGTTCGTTCATTGTTATTCTACTTCCGTATAATGTACCCAGTGCTTCTCGGATTTGAAAGCCAGCAAGGTGAATACCATGATGACCACGAACAAGAACCAGGACAAGGCGCTGCTGTAACCCATGCGGAAATAACGGAAAGCGTTATCGTAAATATACAGCGGGAACAGGTAGGTCGAGTTCAGAGGACCGCCTCCCGTGATGATGTAGGGTCCGTTGAATTCCTGGAAGGCTTGGACCAACTGCATGATGAAGTTGAAGAAAAGGACCGGTGTGATCATCGGCAGGGTTACCCTGATGAACGTCTTGACCTTGGAAGCCCCGTCGATGCGCGCAGCCTCGTAGAGCGATTCCGGCACGTTCTTAAGCGCTGCCAGGAATATGACCATAGGCGAACCGAACTGCCACACGCGCAGAAGGCTGATGGTGAAGATGGCGTAATCGGGATTCCCCAGCCAACTGATGGAATCGACGCCAAAAAGCGCCAGGATCATGTTGACCAATCCGGTGTCCGCAAACAGGAACCGCCAGAGCACCGCAACCGCCACGCTTCCACCCAGGATGGAAGGCATGTAGTAGGCTGTACGGAAGAAATTCACCGCTTTCAGCTTGAAATTCAAAATGTACGCGATGAAGAGCGCGAACGCAAGCTTCATGGGCACCGTGATGAAAACGTAGCTCATGGTGATTCCAAACGACTTCCAGAACAGTTCCGTCTGGAACATGGTTTTATAGTTGTCAATCCCGACGAAATTCGGCGAACTCATCAGATTGTAATCCGTGAAGCTGAAGAACAGGGACGCAAAGAACGGAAACGCCGTGAAGACGACCAGACCGATCAGCCAAGGGGTGATGTAAAGCAAACCCTCATACTTCTTACCTTTCATATTTTCCTCCTTTTAAAACATAGAAGGGCAGGAGAACCGCCCTTCCATGGATCTACTTGGCCAGTTCAGCCAGCATTCTATTTGCTTCACTCGTAAGCTTTTCCGCCGCCTGTGCGGCGTTGATCTTGCCGTAACCCAGTTCTTCCATCACTGTTCTGTACAGGTTCTGGAGCTGGCTGTCTTCAAAGTAGGGGCTGATGCCGTTGCCCATGAATCCCCGTACCTTGACGTTGCCTTCATAATTGAGGCCGGCAAGGACACCCTCGCCTTCCAGCACTTCGATGGCGGCTGCGTTCGCCGGCACGCCTCTAGAGGTGCCGAGTATCTCCACAGCTTCCGGATCGGATACCAGGAACTCAAGGAGTTTTGCGGATTCTACGGGATATTTCGTGTTCTTGTTGATGGAGTATACCATGGATATTTTCGCCAGTGCGGATTCATTGTTGCCGATGCCCGTAAGGTAGTCGCCAGTGACCAGTTCCTGGTCGCCTTCCAATGCTGCCTGGAACTTCGCCACCGCACTGTCCCATTCGTATGTGGCGCCGTATTTACCCTGGATCCAGCTCGGAGTCTGGTCCATCGGGACGTTGCCGGCTGCGCCACGGGTTTCCATGGATGGGACCACGCCCTTGTCCACCAGGTCCAGATAGAAGTCGAAGCCTTCTTCCAGTTCGCCCAGCGAGTAGTTGATGACATTTTCCTCATTGATGAAGGGTTTGCCGTGCTTCTGTTCCAGATAGTACATGGACATCAGGAACGCCGCATATTGGTCAAGGTCCATAGGATAATAGTCATTGCCGAGGTTCGTCTTGAAAAGCTCTGCAGCTTTGTAGAGTTCGTCGAAGGTTGTTGGAATGGATGCTCCCGCAGCGTCATAGGCGGTCTTGTTGAAGTAGAACACCTTCCCGGTGACGCCCACAGGGATGCCGTTGATCTTTCCGTTGATGGTTGTCTGGTCCATTAGGGCAGGATCATAGTTGTCCAGGTTGATGTGGTCGGTAAGGGTGCTCAAGTCATAGAATCCGTTTCCATCCTTGGAAAATATGTAGAGCCAGTTCCAGTTGACCTGCAGCACGTCCGGCGCAGTGTTTCCAACCATCTGGGAGGTCACCTTCTCCTGATGGCCCTGCCATCCGCCGTATTCCGCCTCGATCTTGATCCCAGGGTTCTTGTCCTCGAAAAGACGTATCGCCGCAAGTGTGGCTTCATGGCGTTCATCGCCACCCCACCATGAGAAGCGCAGTTTGACTTCCCCGCCTTCACCACCACCAACATCCGTGCCACCTTTGTTTCCACATGCTGTGGTCAAAACCATGAACGCAAGCATCAGAGCAACAACCTTCATCATTTTTTTCATCACTATTCCCTCCAATTGTCGTTGTTATATCGAATCTGTTCGGCATAGGTCATCAGGAAGGCCCCCACACCCTTGTGGTCGTTGGGTATCGGCCGTTCACTGATATAGTAGGCATAGGTGCCGTCCCTGTAGGGTTCGTTCCCCAATCCCGCGACACCGCAAATTCCGCCAAGGACATGCCCTTCCCCATCCAGCTGGGTTGCAGCCACTTCGTTGAAAACCGCCGCTCCCTCGTCCCCATAGGATGGGTCGAGCAGGCCGATGCGCGCCCCCTTCAGAAAGGCATAGGCCGTCATCAGGGTTCCGGACGTTTCCAGATAGTTTCCGTCTTCTTCCCCTCTGTCCAGCACCTGGTACCACATCTTGGACTCAGGATCCTGCACCCGCATCATTGCCTCCACCGCATCCGACAGAATTGCCTTCAGCAATTCGGCACCCGGCGCATCCCCGAGCATTTCCGCCGTGTCCACCAGGGACATCAGGAACCACCCCATGGCACGGCTCCAGAAATGCGGGGAAAGACCCGTCTCGGGATCGCTCCAGCGCTCCTTGCGGCTCGCGTCGTATCCATGGTAGTACAGGCCGGTCTTTGGATCCCGCATTCTCTCCTGCACCGTTTTGAACTGGCGAAGCACATCCCAATAGCCGACGTCCGGTTCAAAATGCCTCAGATATCCGGCATAGAACGGCATGGCCATGTAGAGCCCGTCCAGCCACACCTGATTGGGATAGATGTTTTTATGCCAGAAGTTCCCTTCTTCCGTCCTTGGATGATGGAGGAGCTGCTGGTATTGCCGCACCGCGGCTTTCGCGTATTTTTCCTCCCCCGTGGTCTCGTGGAGGTAGAGCAGGAGCTTTCCGGTATTCACATTGTCGATGTTGTATTCCTTGAAGTCGAATCCCCGGATGTTGCCGTCTTCATCGATGCGTTCGTCGATGTACCCCTTGACGAAGTCGAGGTAGCGCCCCTCTCCTGTTGCATCGTAGAGGTCCGCCGCACCCTTGAGCACACATCCGTCTTCGTAGTTCCAGTGTTCCTTGTAGCTTTTGAACCGGCTTAGATACCAGTCCGCAAATTCACCTGCGTTCATCTTGATCCCCTTCTTCCTACAGTGTCAGGTTCTCTTCCGTTTCAAGATCGAACATATGGCACTTGGCAAGATTGAACCAGAACCGGTAGTCCTCGCCTTTGCGGATGTTCTTCACCTGTTCCGGATTGACCCGTGCGATGAACTGTGTCCCTGCCGCATTGAAGTAGATGAACTCCTCGTTCCCCATCTGCTCGACGACCCGGACACTGCCTGTAACAAAGCCCTCACCGCCTTCATGGACTTCATTGGCAATGATGTCTTCCGGCCGAAGACCGAATTTTATCTTCTTGCCCACATGGCTGCGTACTTTTTCAGCCTTCTCCTCCGGCAATGGAAGGACGCCTCCCGGTATGCTCACGAACACTTTTCCGCCCATCTCGACGATTTCGCCATCGACTAGGTTCATGGATGGTGCCCCGATGAATCCGGCAACAAAAAGATTCTCGGGCTTCCTGTAGAGGTTCATCGGCGTATCCACCTGCATGATGCGTCCCGCATTCAGGACGGTGATGCGGTCCCCCATTGTCATCGCCTCCACCTGGTCATGGGTGACGTAGATCATGGTTGCCGGCACCCCTTCGGCCTTGAGCATCTCATGCAGCTCCTGTATGCGTACGCGCATGGACACCCTCAACTTTGCATCCAGATTGGATAATGGTTCGTCGAAGAGGAAAACATCCGGCTTTCTGACGAGCGCCCGTCCCAGTGCCACGCGCTGACGCTGACCTCCGGACATCTCCTTTGGCTTGCGGTCGAGCAAATCCTCGATCTCCAGGTGCTTGGCCGCTTCGCGGACGCGCTGGTCGATGATGTTCTTCGGCGTCTTGCTCATCTGCAGCCCAAAAGCCATGTTGTTGTAGGCTGTCATGTGCGGATACAGCGCGTAATTCTGGAACACCATCGCGATTCCGCGGTCCTTCGGCTGCACCTCATTGACGCATTTGTCGCCAATCCAAATCTCACCTCCGGTGATGTCCTCCAGGCCCGCCACCATCCGCAGCGTGGTGGATTTCGCACACCCCGAGGGGCCGACAAACACCATGAACTCTCCGTCCTTGATTTCCAAGTCAATCCCGTGTACCGCCTTGAAACCATTTGGATACTGCTTTTCGACACTTTTCAGTACGACTTCTGCCATAACTTCCTCCACTTTGACTTATTCACTGATTATCCAATTGCTATCGCTTGTTTCACTTTGAATCCATTTCCGTAAGCTTGTACGACTTAAATCCCTTGATTAAGTATGTTTTTATGATACTATAATCTCATTTGTGTGTTAATGATTTATTTTGTTATTTCCTGCTTTTTTTTGCATTTCGTACATTAAATTGATATCATTCCCCTTTTATATAGGCATTTCGCTTGTTTTTTCCCTTGCCCGTCCAACACACGGCTCCGTTTTGATTCTTATTTCAATCTGTCATGTCACTTTTTAGTTCATTTTTACACCCCCATCCGACCCCTCTCCAATGCATCCGATTTTGCCGACACGCAAAAAAGGGAAGCGGATTTCTCCGCTCCCCAAGCATGGTTCTTGTGGTTCTTCTAAAGTTGGCGCCGGTCCACCACAGAGGTCCGTTCCACCAGCTTGTAGTTCATTTCAACGGTCAAATGCCTGAACTCCCCTTGAAAAAGATACATCATCTGTTTGACGGCAACGATGCCCATCCGCTTGAACGGAATCCTGATGGTTGTCAGCGGCGGGAAGGCGTACTTCGCCATGCTGATGTCATCCATGCCCACAACAGAAATGTCCTGGGGAATCTGATAACCTTCCTCCCTGGCAATATTCACAAACTTGATGCTGTCAGAATCGCAGAGCCCAAAGAAGGCATCCGGCACTTCCCGACTCCTCAACGCCTTGCGGATCCGGCTTTCCCAGTCCTTCGCATCTTCATAGGTCTGCAGCCAACCTTCCGGCCGGATACCCTTTTCCGCCAACGCCCTCTTGTATCCGTTGATTTTTTGCTCATCCACGAGGAATTCATCATACTTGCCAAGCGCCATGATCCGCTGGTGCCCCTTTTCCAGAAGAACCTTTATGACCTCATAGGCCGCCTGTTCCATATCCGGACCGATGCAATTGACATCCTTCATCTCAAACACATGGTTGACAAAGATATGCGGGATGTTTTTCCTCACCAAATGGGCCGCTTCCTTCAAATCATCCGCCTTGTTTTTTCCGATGACAAGTACACCAACCCTTTCTTCACGATTCCACTTCAAATAATCATCATCGATCTGTCTGCCCTCGCGCCTGCAAAGTTGTACAGCAATCCCGGACTCTTCCGCACTCTCCATGATGCCTTGGACTATTTCTGAAAAACCTTGAAATTCATTGTAATTGCTCGGAATACTGACCTCAATGACATAATTGTTCCGTTTTTGGACCTCATCCGTTTTATAGTTCAACTGCCTCATGGCATCCATAATCTTGACTTCGCTGCTCTTGCGCACATTTTGTCCATTAAGGAACCGAAATACGGTGCTTCTTGACACCTTTGATTTTTTCACAACATCCTCTATCGTCGCCAATGCGCCCACCTCCTTTGCTGATGACTTCATTATAATATATCTTCACAAAAAAATAAACACTATTTTGAAAAAATAGTGTCATTTTTTTGAGACAAATTGACAATGTCGGATTCCCCACTAAAAAAGGCGCCCACCCTTTTTCATTCGATCCCGTACTTCCAGTCCAGGATCCCGCCGAAGTCCAGCACCTGGGTGTATCCCATCTCCAGGAGCTTCCTGGCCGCCAACTCGCTCCGACGGCCGCTCCTGCAGTAGAGGAGGATCTTCGCCTCCTTGTCCGGCAGCATGTCCGGCGCCAGCCGTTCGATGTCCGCATCCGGAAGCAGGAGGGCCCCCGGGATGTGGCCACCGTCGTACTCTTCCTTAGTCCGGACGTCCACCAGCACGAAGGGCTCCTGTCCATCCATGACCGTCTTCGCCTCCTCCGGCGTGATCTTCCTGTATTCCGGAGCGCTTCCGCCCGCGCCGGGGGTGCCTCCCTGCGCACATGCCGCCAGCAGGACCCCGATGCCCAGGAGGATCACCCCTTGCATCCAACCGTTATTCTTCATGCCGTCACTCCTTTCCCGCATCCATATGGAAGTTGCACAGCAAATGCGTGCAGGTCATGGTGTCGTCCAAGTCGACGCCTGTGATCCGCTCGATCTTGTGCAGCCGATAGAGCAGCGTGTTCCGATGGATGTTCAGCTTCCCGATGGCCTTTGCGCTGTTGCAAAGGCAGGTCACATAGACCCTGAGCGTGTGTCCGTATTCCGTATTGTTCTCCCTGTCGAAGGCCTCCAGCAGACGGACCGCCGGATGGACATGATTCTCCTCCGGCATGTTCCTGCGGGCATTGGAAAAGATGCTGGAGACCACGTAGTCCCGGTATTTGTAGACCGGCTCCCCGCCGTCCATCGCCCTTCCCATCCGCAGGGCTTCCCTGGCCTGGTAACGGTGCTTCTCCAGCTCCAGAAGGTCGTCGAAAACCTCCCCCATCCCGATGGCCATCCCGAACTGTTCCAGGATCCCGCGGGCGGAGACCATGCAGCGCTCCACCACGTCCCCATAGGTCGCACCCTGGGGGATTCCGGAAAAAAGGATGTAGATCGTATCCCCGATGACGATGGAATGCACATTCCTGCAGCACTCGTCCAGCCGCTTGCGGATGTATTTCAAAAGGGCCTCCTCATGGGAGGAGGAAAGCTGCATGGCCGCAGCGACGCACCAGCGCTTCTGCAGGTCCACGCAAACCTGCGGGAGCCATTTCTCCAGCGCCGCCCGGTCCCTGATCTTCCCCTGGAAAAGGTCCTTCAGGAAGGCCGTCTGCAGGGAATGCCTGGACACCCGGAAGTTGTTCTGCTTCTGCAGCTCCAACCCCACGGTGCTGCACAGGAGGTCCGCAAACTCCAGATGCGTCTCCTGGAACCCTCCCTCCGGGTAAAGGATTCCGATGTATCCCTCCACCGTTCCGCAGACCTTGAAGTTCGACATGATCCTGGGAAGGCCTTGCACCATCCCCCAGTCCACATACATCGCCCGCCCACAGCCGTTGACCCTTTCAAGATAGCGCTCCTCCTTGAACCGCCGCACCATCTCCTGGGGGATCTGCCGGTTTTCCAACAGGGTGTCGAAAATCAGGTCGCCGATGGGCCTTTCGGGGACCTGGGCCAGCAGGTTGTACTCTGCGTCAACGATGATGATGGGCTTCAGGACGACCCCATGGGCCGCCCTGGCGATGGTTTCCATCCCGCCCGCCAGCAATGCGTTGAACATGGTCTGATAGGTCCTGTCCCTGTCCATCTCCTGCATGCTTCCACCCCTTCCTTTCCGATGGTTTCCATATCCAACAGTATACCACAATTTGTGCCGCCGCACAAAAAACCAGGACTTCTTTGTCGCTTTTTCTGTTGTCCGCCCCATGGGTTCTGCACTACAATAGAGTTTGATACTTCATCTACAAAGTCACGAAGGGATGGTGCTTGTATGTTGAAAATGTTCGAAAAGGGAAAAATCGGGAATCTGGAGCTGCGGAACCGGATCATCATGGACCCCATGGGGACCACCACCGACACCGACGGCGGTTTTTCCGCCAGGAGCATCCGCTACTATGTGGAAAGGGCCAAAGGAGGGGTGGCCATGGTCATCACAGGGGCCAACGTGGTGACGGAAAAATTCGAACCCCGGCCCTGCAACATGCTGGAAGGCTTCCGCCAAGTCGACCGGCTCAACCTGCTGGCCGACCAGATCCACCAGCATGGCGCCAAGTTCTGCGTGCAGCTCTCGCCTGGGCTGGGACGCATGGTGTTCACCGACCCCTTCACCCCCCCTACTCCGCCAGCGCGGTCAACGCCTTCTGGTTCCCGGACCTCATCTGCAAGCCTTTTGGGATCGAGGACATCCAGCATCTGGTCCAGCGCATGGGATTCTCCGCCTGCCTGGCGAAAAACGGCGGAGCGGATGCCGTCGAGCTGCATGCCTACGGCGGTTACCTCATCGACCAGTTCCAGTCCGCCCTCTGGAACAAGCGTACGGACGAATATGGAGGGGACCTCCAGGGACGCATGCGGTTCACCCTGGAACTGGTGGCGGAAATCCAGAAGACCTGCGGCAAGGACTTTCCACTGCTGGTGAAATTCACCCCCCACCACGGCATCCCCGGCGGCCGGGAACTGGAGGAGGGGATCGAGATGGCGAAGATGCTGGAGGCCGCCGGCGTCCACGCCCTCCACATCGACAAGGGCTGCTACGAACGCTGGTTCGACGCCATATCGACCGTCTATGAACCGGAGGCCGCCCAGATCGACCTTGCGGATGCAATCCGCAAGCATGTGCGCATCCCTGTCATCTCCCAGGGAAAGCTGGGGAATCCAGAGGTGGCCGAGCGGGTGCTGCAGGAAGGGAAGACGGATTTCGTCGGACTGGCCCACCAGATGCTGTGCGACCCCCACTGGGTCAACAAGGTCAAGGAAGGGAAGACCTATGACATCGTTCCCTGCATCGGCTGCAACGAATGCCTTTATGCCGGCTTCGCAGGCAAACATTACGTCTGCGCCGTGAATGTGGGGTGCTACCACGAGGACGACTACCCCCTTCTTCCCGCCCGGGAGAAGAAGTCCGTCCTGGTCGTCGGCGGAGGTCCCGGCGGCATGCAGGCCGCCATCGCCGCAGCGGAGCGGGGATTTTCGGTCGAACTCTGGGAAAGGCAGAACACCCTGGGCGGCACCCTGCTCGCCGCCGGGGCCCCCAGCTTCAAGGGGGACGTGCTCAAGTTCGTGGAGGTCTTCAAGAACAAGCTCTACCGGAGCGGCGTCGTCGTCCGTCTCATGAAGGAGGCGGCCGCGGAGGAAATCCTCCGGAAAGGATTCGACAAGGTCATCCTGGCTGCCGGGGCAACCCCCTGCCTCCCTCCCGTTCCAGGCATCGATGGAGGAAATGTCTGCACCTCCACCGCCGCGCTCCTTGGGCAGGCGCCGCTGGGCAAAAAGGTGGTCGTCATCGGCGGCGGTCTGGTCGGATGCGAAACCGCCCTTCACATCCAAGAAACAGCCGACCAGGTGTCCGTCGTCGAGATGCTGGACGACATCCTGCTGACCGCCGACCACTGCCTCAACAACGACCAGAAGCTCCGGCTGCTGATCGCCGAAAGCGGAATGGCCATCCACACCAAGGCAAAGGTCACCAGGATCGGCACGGACTTCGTGGAATTCGAGAAAGACGGTGCAACAGACAGGATCCCCTGCGACTCCGTCGTCATAGCCACCGGCTACAAATCCAACAACCAGCTGGCAAGGGAGCTGGAAGGCCAGATGGACCTGAGCGTGGTGGGAGATGCGGGATCTCCCAGGAAGATCCTCCATGCCGTGCATGAAGCCTATCACGCCGTCCGGCTGTACAGCTAGGAACAGACGGGAATAGGCACGCAAAGAAGAAGCCGCGTTTGGAATGTCGGATTCCAAACGCGGCTTCTTCTTTGCGCTCCTTTACGGAAAGGCCTTTACTCCCGCACTTCCCGGGGCTCCCCCATCCCCAGGCCTTCCCGCTGGAAGCGGAGCAGTCCCGCCTGCCCCGGGCCGTCCATCTTGTAGACGCCGGCGCAGTCCAGCACCTGGCCGAACTTCACGCCCACCTCTGCCTTCACAAGCTCCATGGCTTCCTCCGCTCCATGGCGGTTTCCATATTTTCCGAGGAGCTCCCGGGCCCAGGCCCTGTGGTGCTCCATCCCCGGGTCCAGTTCCTCCAGGCCCTTCGCACCCGCCAGCAGGTCCCGGACCTCCAGCAGCTCCTGGTCCAGCCGGGCCGGGAGGACCGCAAGCCCCATCACCTCGATCAGGCCGATGTTCTCCTTCTTGATGTGGTGCAGATGGGCGTGGGGGTGGAAGATCCCGTCCGGATGGCTTTCATCCTGCCGGTTGTTCCTAAGCACCAGGTCCAGTTCGAATTCCCCCTTGGCGTTTATTCGGGCGATGGGGGTCACGGTGTTGTGAGGGGTGCCGTCGGTGAAGGCATGGATCTTAAGGTCCCTGTCCTCCCAGGTCTTCCAGGTCTCGAACACCTCCATGGCGAAGTCCACCAGCTGGCCCTTGTCCCTGCCGGAGGCCCGCACCACCGACAGGGGCCACTTCAGGTTCTCCACGACCATGCCCGGATAGCGGGGGTGGCTGAACCTCCGGGTCACCTTGGCCACCTCCATGGGGAACACATGGTGCCCTCCCTGGAAATGGTCGTGGCTCAGGATGGAGCCTCCCACGATGGGCAGGTCCGCGTTGGACCCGACGAAGTAGTGGGGGAACAGTTCCACGAAGTCCAGCAGCCGCTGGAAGGTCTCCCGGCTGATCTTCATGGGCACGTGCTCCTCCTTGAAGATGATCGCATGCTCGTTGTAGTAGACATAGGGGGAGTACTGGAAATACCAGGGCTCCCCGTTCAATGTCAGGGGCAGCACCCGGTGGTTGCTCCGGGCCGGATGGTTCAGGTTCCCCGCAAACCCCACGTTCTCCAGGCAAAGGAGGCATTTGGGGTAGTTCGTGGCCGCCGCGTGCTTGGCCTTTGCGATCTCCTTGGGGTCCTTCTCCGGCTTGGACAGGTTGATGGTGATCTCCAGGCTGCCGTACTCCGTCCCCGCCTCCCAGACCTTGTTCCTGGCGATCCGGTCCATCCGGATGTAGTTGGCGTCCTGGGAAAGCTTGTAGAAGAAGTCGGTGGCCGCCTCCAGCCCTTTTTCCCTGGAGATCTCCTGGAACTTTCGGTGCAGCTCCGACTGGCGGGGCAGGAGCTGGGCCATGATTTTTGCGTCCAGGATGTCCCGTTCCGTCACCGTGTCCTCCAGCAGCCCCCGGGCCACCGCATCGTCCAGCAGCTCCTCCAGGATGGGGAGGGGGGAGGACAGCTCCTCCCCTTCCAGCTGCCCTTCCCAGGGCTCCGCTATCTGCAGCAGGTCCAGAAGCTGGTTCCGCACCTGGGGGATGTCCAAGGTTTCCATCATGCCTGCCGCAAGGCCGAAGCCCAGCAGCCTCTCAATGTTTTTTGCGCTCATGGGTTTGCCATCCTTTCTTCCTTGTCTGTGCCATCAGATTCTGGATGCTCCCGCTCCTACGTCCACCACATAGAATTCGGGCTCCAGTCCGGTTGCCGCCGCATAGTTCTCCCCTACGGTCTTGATGAAGTCCTCCACCGCTCCGGCGCGGACCAGGCTGACCGTGCAGCCGCCGAATCCGGCGCCCGTCATCCGGGATCCTATGGTCCCGTCGACCTTCCAGGCCTCTTCCACCATGGCGTCCAGCTCCCTGCCGGTCACCTCGTAGAGGTCCCGCAGGGACCGGTGGGAGGCGTTCATCAGCTCCCCGAACCTGGCCAGGTCTCCTGCCTGAAGGGCCGCCGCCGCCTCCAGGGTCCTGTGGTTCTCCCACACGGCGTGTTCCGCCCTCCTGGCCGGGGCCTCCTGGTCGATCCTGTGCCTGTGGGCCTGGAAGGCGGCCGGGTCCAGGTCGCAGAGGGTCTCGATCTCTACCACCTCCCGGAGCTTGGCCAGGGCGTACTCGCACTCGGACCGGCGCTCGTTGTACTTGGAGTCCGCCAGCCCCCGGCGCTTCCTGGTGTTTCCGATGACGATCCGGATCCCATCCAGCACCAGGGGGGCATAGCTGTATTCCAGCGTCTTGCAGTCCAGCAGCATGGCGCTGTCCTTGCGGCCCATGCATACGGCGAACTGGTCCATGATGCCGCAGTTCACGCCCACGAAGCTGTTCTCGGCTTCCTGGGTGAGGAGCACCAGGTCCATGGGGGCGATGCCGCAGTCGAAAAGGTCGTTCACCAGCACCGCCGTCAGCACCTCCAGGGAGGCGGAGGAGGAAAGTCCCGCGCCGTTGGGAATGTTCCCCCAGTACAGGATGTCCATTCCCCCCACCCGGCATCCCCGGTTAAGGAACCCCTTCACCACCCCTTTGGGGTAGTTGGCCCAGTCGTCCGCCTCGTCGTAGACAAGCCTGTCCGCATCCACCTCCACCTCCAGGTCGAAGTTCAGGGAGGCCATGCGCAGCTTGTTGTCCTGCCGCTTCCGGACCGCCCCGTAGGTGCCGAAATCCAGGGCGCAGGGGAACACGTGCCCTCCGTTGTAGTCGATGTGCTCCCCGATCAGGTTCACCCTCCCGGGGGCGAAGAAGGTTTCCACAGTTTCCCTCTCCCCGCCGAACTTGTCCACAAATTCCCGTATCATTTTTTCCTTCATCTTATCCTCCTGCTCATGTGCTTCGGATGACCAGATCCGTCTGCATGATGATCTTCCTTGTTTTCTGCTTGGGCTCCCCAATGACCTCGAAGAGCCGCTGGGCCGCCGTCTGCCCCAGCCTTGTCATGTGGTGGTCCACCGTGCTGATGGGGATGTCCGCAATCTCGCTGATCAGGGTGTTGTCGAACCCCATGATGGAGATCTCCCTTCCGGGCACCAGCTTCAGCTCCCGGACCGCCCTAAGGGCCCCCAGGGCCATCCAGTCGTTGCAGCAAAGGAGGGCGTCGAAGGTTCCCTGCCGGTCCCCCAGCGCTTCCCGGACGGCCCGCCGGGCCTGCTCCACCGTCTCCTGCCCGTTCCCGTCCGCAATCCGCAGGACCTGTCCCCCTTTCGGCTCCAGCCCCTCTTCCGCCAGGAACTCCCGGTAGGCCTCCTCCTTCACATCGTAGGAATGGCTCCTGTTTCCCCGGAGGAAGGCGATCCGCCGGTGTCCCTCCCGGAGGAAGTGCCCCAAGGCCTCCACCGCACCTGCGACCTCGTCGTTCAGCACGTAGTTGCAGTCCACCCCCTTGTACCAGCCGTTGACCAGCACCAGGGGAATCCGCCTGCCCACCTTTTCATACAGGCCGCTTTTCACGTTCTCCGTCTGGGGGTCTATGACGATGATCCCGTCCACGCTCCGGTTCAACAGGGTGTCCAGCATCCGCCGCTCGTTCCCCGGATCCCCGTCGGTGGTGCAGAGGAAGGTGATGTAGTCCTGGGGCCTGGTGTGCCTGTCGATCCCCTTGACCACCTGGGAAAAGAAAAGGTTT
Organism: Anaerotalea alkaliphila; assembly: GCF_010179735.1. GTDB lineage: Bacteria > Bacillota > Clostridia > Lachnospirales > Vallitaleaceae > Anaerotalea > Anaerotalea alkaliphila. The sequence continues at coordinate 63,713 of NZ_JAAEEH010000009.1, read as the reverse complement.
TCTATGCTGGGCGTCAAAATGCCGATGGTGTGGCTCTTGTCTTGGATCAGGCTCCTGGCCAGCAGGTTCGGCTTGAACTGCAGGGCTTCGATGGCCTCCTCCACCCGCTTCCTCGTCTCCTCCTTCACGGGGTAGTTCTTGTTAAGCACCCGGGAGACCGTGCTGTTGGACACGCCCGCCCGCTTTGCCACTTCCTGTATGGTCGATCTATGTTCCATGGGAATTCCTCCATTCTGGGTTGGGAAAGGTTATGAAAATCAAAATCTATAGAAAAGGTTTTCTATCCTCTCCAGTATAAATCCGGTCCCACAGGAAGTCAAGACCGGATCCCGTCCATGGATGCTGTTCCATCTTTAAGGTTCCCTATTCTTTTTTGTATCCCCTGGGATGGCTCTTGTGCCAGTTCCAGGCGGAGCCGATGATTTCCGTCAGGTCCGCGTGTTGGGGATTCCATCCCAGGACCCTCCTGGCCTTCTCGCTGGAGGCGATCAGCTTGGCCGGATCCCCTGCCCTCCTGGGGGAAACCACCGCCGGGATAGGGTGTCCCGTCACCTTCCGGGCGGTCTCGATGACCTCCTTCACGGTGAAGCCCACGCCGTTGCCCAAGTTGAAGATGCCGCTTTCCTTCCCTTCCAGAAGGTGCCCCATGGCCAGGATGTGTGCCTGGGCCAGGTCGGTGACGTGGATGTAGTCCCGGACGCAGGTGCCGTCCTTGGTGTCGTAGTCGTCCCCGAAGATGCTGATGGCCTCCCGCTGGCCGTTGGGGACCTGGAGGATCAGGGGGATCAGGTGGGTCTCCGGATCGTGGGCCTCCCCGATGCTTCCGTCCTCCAGGGCGCCGCAGGCGTTGAAGTAGCGCAGGGACACGTACCGCAGCCCGTGGGCCTTCCCGGTCCAGTGGAACATCCGCTCCATGGCCAGCTTGGTCTCCCCGTAGGTGTTGGTGGGCTCGGTCCTGTCCGTCTCCAGGATGGGCATCCGCTGGGCCTCCCCGTAGGTGGCCGCGGTGGAGGAGAAGACGATCTTGTCGATGCCGTGGGCCACCATGGCTGACAGCAGCACCTTGGTGCCGCACAGGTTGTTGTCATAGTACTTCAGGGGGTCCGTCATGCTCTCCCCCACCAGGGAATTGGCGGCGAAATGGATCACCCCGTCGATTTTTTCCTTCTGGAAGACGCTGTCCACGAACGCCCGGTCCCGGATGTCCCCTTCGTAAAAACGGGCCTTCGGATGGACCGCCTCCCTGTAGCCCGTCTCCAGGTTGTCCACCACGACCACGTCCGCCCCCTGTTCCACCAGCGCGTGCACCGTATGGGAACCGATGTAGCCCGCTCCTCCCAAAACCAGAACTGTCATCCTGTTGTCCTCCCTTTTCTTGTCCGCCCTCCCCCCGCTCCGGGAAAAAGGGATTTCTATTGTTTCATTATTTCTGTTATATAACATATTTGCTGTTGTTTTAATCATACCCCTTTTTCCGAAGGTTGTAAAGGGGTTTCAGCTGGCGGCATAGCCAATTTTCATCACGATATTTTGTGCATGGTCACCAAAACAGTCCCCGAATAGGTTGAAGCCGCCCTTGTGGACCGCCTCCTCCTTGACGCCGATCCGGACGGTGATGTAGTCCCCGCCTTCCAGCCCGAAGTCCGAAATCTTCCTATCGCTCCCCTGCTCCCCGTCCACGAAGCATCCGTTTACCGTGAGCTTCCAGGTCTTGAGGATCCCGTACTGGGTGTTCTTGTCCGGCCACCATTCCGGGTTCAACAGGCCCCTCCGGCCCCCCAGGTCCCCGGGGCAGGTCCAGGTCCCCGCCTCGAACCCGTTCACCCAGAGGGTGATGTCCGAGGGATGGTCCAGGTTGTACTCGTGGTCCTCGGAGCAGAGCTCCATGGAGACTTCCAGGGACTCCACTCCCTTCCCCTCCAGCCTCTGGGCCGGGAACCGGTACTCCAGATGGCCGTGGCCCACCCAGAGGAGCTTGGCCTCCAGCCGCTCCGGCAGGTAGAAGCTTCCGGGGTCGTCCTCCCTGCCGATGGGGCCCCTGGCTCCGGCCATGCCGCAGGTGGGGTGGGCACGGCAGTCCACGTAGGCGCCGATGGGCATCCGCACGACCTCCTCCTGCCGCTCCAGGTTGCCGGTGGTGTCCAGCTCCACGTAGACGTGGTCCAGGACCACCCGGCACATCTTCATGGAACCCCGGATCCCCGGCTGGAGGTTGGTCCGGATGATTCCCGCCTCCTCCAGGACCTTCACATGGGCGGCGGCGGAAGAGGGGGGGATCCCCAGGATTTCGGCGATCTCGTTCACGTTCAGCTCCCGGTGGCGGAGCTGGCGCAGGATTTCGATCCTCGCATCCACCGAAAGGGCCTTGGCGATGGCGGCCAGCCGCCCCTTGTCGTCCAGGTTCATCTTGATTGTCTGCATCCCGTTCCTCCCTGCTTTTCCTTTTAACCCATTGTACAACAAATGCGCACTTGGGGACAGACCCCAAGGGCGCATTTGTTGTCGGATTCCAGAAATGGCCCCAGTCCCACCCGGGCTCCACCGCCCTGTTTCCGCAATGCCGGGGCCTGTCATCACCGAGAAACACGAGGCGGTCGTCCTTGCCGATGCGCCCTGGGGTCTGCGCACTTGGGGTCAGACCCCAAGTGCGCATTGTAACTACCCCAGCCACATGGTAGAATGAATCAAACCTTGCATAAGGAGGACAAAAGGATGTACACAACAGGAATGTTTCTACCGATGCTGCTGCCCTTAACTTATCTTCTAGTCATCATGGGGGCCATGATTGGAATCAGGCTTTTCTTCATCAACATCAGATACAAGAAATCCCGCTATGGGGTAGTGAGCGGAAACAATTTCTTCAACACCGTGTTTGACAAGGGCAATTATGGCGAGTTCCTGACCTTCGGATTGCTTGAGAAGCTTCCGGGCGAAAACAGGCTTTTGACGAACATCTATGTCCCTAAAGAGGATGGCACAACAACAGAAATTGACGTGCTGATGATCAACCGGTCAGGACTCTATGTTTTCGAGTCAAAAAATTACAGCGGTTGGATTTTTGGAGATGAAAAAAGCAAGAATTGGACACAGTCGTTGAAGGGTGGAAAGAAGAACAAGTTTTTCAACCCCATATGGCAGAACAAGGCGCACATGGGCGCATTGACAAAACTCCTGGGGGAAATCGACAGCAGCCTCCTCCATTCCTACGTCGTATTCAGCGAACGGTGCGAATTGAAGAAAATCACAATGACATCGCAGAACGTGAAGGTGCTCAAGCGCAACGCACTCTATGCCGCCTTGAAAAAAGACATCGTAAGCAAACAGCAAGTCCTGTCGGAAGAACACGTGGCGCACCTGTTTGAACGTCTCGAAAAGCATTCTCTTGCGGACGAGGACACAAAGAAAGGGCATATCCAGAACGTGAAGGAGAAGTTGGAAAAAACCGTACAATAACTATTGTGCGTACCGTGGGACTATCCCCAAGCGCAGTAATGAATTGTACGATAGAAGGGCTCCGGTCCGCAAACAGTTGTTTGCGGACCGGAGCCCTTCTATCGGCTTGTCGGATTCCAGGAAGGGCCTATATATCCGACATTCTCTTTTTCAAAAAGAATAAACTCTCCCTCAGCTCGTCCCCTGTCAATTCCTCGACGATGATGTCCACTTCCCGTCCAAGCCCTTTGATTTTGCCGCAGAGCCTGTCATAATCCATCAAGCCTTGTCCTATGGGGACCCGCTTGATCCCATCCCCCTCCAGCACAAAATCCTTGGCGTGAACGAGCGCGATGCGGTCGCCGAAAAGACGGAAGGCTTCGTCGATCATCCGGTCGGCTTCCCTGTAATTCGCCTTGTGAAGGAAACTGACCGGGTCGAACACCACCCTTAGATTGTCGGAAGGTATGCGTTCGATCAGCTCCGCCATTTTTTCGGGGCTGTAGACGACATGGTCATAGGCGCCTTCGATGCCTACCTGGACCCCCACCGCTTCCCCCGTCCGCACCAGCTCCCCGATGACGGCTGCGGCCTTTTCAAACGCCGCCTCCGTATGGTTTTCCGGATGGAACTTCCATTCCGCATCATAGGAGCCCGTTTCCGTGCCGACCAAAGAGCCGCCTAGATCTTTGGCGAACTTCAAATATTCCTTGAAACGTTGGACATCGGATTCCAGTTCTTCGGGCCGTTCCAGCAGGTTGAAGTAGCTACCCACAATGGATACCCGGATGCCCTGTTCCTCGAATGCCTTTCGTATTCCGGCTGCAGTTTCGGCGTCCATCGCCCCTGGTTTGGACGAAACCCCTCGGATCGCCTTGTATGCGACCAGCTGTACCGCTTCGGCACCGAATTCCTTCATTTTTTCCGCCAGTTCCTGCGGTTCCATGGTTCCTACGTCATGTCCTCTGGTTCCTACCATGCTTTCTCCTTTTCAGCCCCGCCAGACCTTTCCCGACACGTTTTCGCAATGTTCGCAGCTGCCTTCCTCGGAAAACAGGGACCGGTCATCCTCGCTGATGGAAGTCCTGACGTCTTTCATCTCCACGCCGTCCACATGGCGCAGGAAGATTGGGGAGCTCTTTTGTTCCAAAATCCCGTTCCCGTCCGGAATGGGACGCAGGTCGTAGAACCCTTTCGGCCATTTGCTTTTGCTTCTGAGTGTGACGCGGATTTTTTCGAACGCCAGGTCTTTGATCGGCGTGTTTTCGTTTCCCGAGATGAAGATGCCGTTTTCACCATCGCAGGTGATGTTCTGGAATCGGACGCGGCTGACGCTGCCGCTTTTCGTTTGGGCGTCCCTGTCATGGGCGGTTATCACGATCGGTTCGGCGCATCCCCACCAATCCCCGGAAAACCTTCTTGTCTCGATGATGATGTTGGAAAAGCTCACGTTGCGCACGTTGCCCCCGTCCCTGACTTGGATGGAGATGCCCCGGTTGCTGCCGGTGATGATGCAGTTGTCCACCAGGACATTCTCGAAATCGTCCACCCCTTCCGTGCCGATTTTGATCGCCGCACTGGTCGAAACCAGAGTGCAGTTCGTGATGACTACGTTCCTTGTGGGGCCGTATTCCCTGTTGCCCACAGTCGTCTTCAGGCAGATGCAGTCGTCCGCACAGGTGATGTGGCAGCCGGAGATCCGCACGTTGGTGCAGTGGTCCGGATCGATTCCATCGCTGTTGGCCACATCCAGGTCGTTCAGGATGCGCAGGCCATGGATCGCCACATCATCCGATCCGGCGGGGTGCAGCGTCCAAAAGGGCGCGTTGCGCATGGTGACGCCCGTGAAGGTGGAGTGGTTGCAGTGTTCGGTGTAGACCAGGGTGGGGCGGGGATAGAAGTCCCCTGTCACATAGTAGGGGCTGACCCGTTTCACAAAGGCATATGCGTTCCCATCGATGGCACCTTCCCCGGAAATCGTAATGTTGTGGGCATCCTTCGCGTAGATGAATGCATAGGACGGTTTTCCCGTTACCGGATTCCCCACCCTTTTCTCCTTGTCGGCAACCCCTTCCCCGTTGGGCCGGATGTAGGTGCCGATGTCGCTGTGGGCCTTCAGGACGGCCCCTTTTCCGATGTGCAGGTCCACATTCCCTTTCAGTTCGATGGAGCTTGCATAGTAGGTTCTGCCGCTCTCCAGGAGGACCCGTCCTCCACCTGCCTCATGGCAGGCATCGATTGCCTTTTGGATTGCAGGAGCGTCGTTTGTTTGCCCGTCTCCCACAGCGCCTGTGTCCAGTACGGAATAGATCATGTTTTTCTCCCTACCCTTTCAGACCCGAGGTGCTGATCCCTTCCACCAGATACTTCTGCAGGAAGATGAAGATCAGCATGATCGGCAGGATCGACAGGGTCGCCATTGCAAACATGGCGCCGTAGTCGGAGGACGAACCTGGATCGCTGAACAGCTTCAACGCCAGACTGACCGGATATTTGGATGAATCGTTCACATACAGGAGTGCGGAAAGGAAATCGTCCCATCTCCAGATGAAGGAGAATATCCCCCCTGTAATCAGCGCCGGTGTGATTAGCGGCAGGATGATCCGGGCATAGATTCCGTAGAAGCTGCAGCCGTCTATCCTGGCTGCCTCGTACAGCTCATTCGGAATCCCTTCAATGAAGTTCATCATCAGATAGACAAAGAATCCCTGGATTGCAAAGAAATAGGGGGCAATGAGCGGATAGTATGTGCCGACCCATCCCAACTTCTGGTACCACAGGTACTGAGGGATCATCAGCACCTGCGCAGGAAGCATCATGGAAAGCAGCATCGCGACCAGGAGGGCTTTCCGGCCCCAAAACCTGCCCCGGGCGAACCCGTAGGCCACCAGGGAGGACGAAAGGACCGTTCCTACCGTCGCGGTTACGGAGATGAAAAGGGAATTCTTGAAGAACGTGTCGAACCCCACCTTGGCGAACCCTTTCCAGCCGTTGACGTAGTTGTCAAAGATGAACTTGGAAGGGATCAATTGTCCCGCTGTGGTGAAGATCGTATTGCTTTCCTTGAATGAACTCATGACCATCCACAACAGGGGATAGATCATCAGGATGCCAAGACCTGAAACGACAACCAGATAGATGACTTGCTTTAGTGATTGGTTTTTCTTTTTCATTGTCTACAGCCCCCCGTCGTATACCCAGAACCGTTTAGTTGCAAAGAGGAACCATGTGATCAGGCCGATGATGAGCAGCATCACCCACGCCAGCGCTGCGGCGTACCCCGTGTTGTAGAACTCGAACGACTGCTGGTACATGTAAACCGTATAGAACAATGTGGAATCCATCGGTTTCCCTTGTGTGATGATGTAGCATTGGGTGAACGCCAGGAATCCGTTGATGGTCTGCATGACCAGGTTGAAGAAGATTGTTGGTGTCAGAAGCGGCAGTGTAATGTTCCAGAACTGCGACCATTTGCTAGCGCCGTCCACATCTGCCGCCTCATACAGGGATGCAGGGATCTGCTTCAGGGATGCCAGGAAAATCAGCATTGAAGACCCGAATTGCCAAACCGCCAGAATGATCAGAACCCAAATCGCCGTCCGCGTGTCACCCAGCCAGGAGAAGTCCCTGTTCAACCCGAACAGTCCCAGCACGTTGTTCAGGACGCCGTCTGTGGCGAACATCCTTTTCCAGAGGATTGCTACGGCTACCGAGCCTCCGATGATTGAAGGCAGGTAGTAGACCGCGCGATACATGGGTGTCAGTTTGGTGGACTTCACCAGCAGCAAGGCCACAATCAATGCGAAGATCAGCCGCAGCGGCACGGATGCGAAGGCGAAGTAGAACGTCACCAAAACCGTCTTGTAGAATGTGGGGTCCCCGGTGAAGATTTTCACATAATTCTTGATGCCGACCCAAACGGGCGGAGCCAAAATGTTGTAGTCGCAAAAAGAATAATATAAGGAAACAAGCATTGGAACAATCATGAACAGTAAGAATCCTATGATGAACGGAAGCGAACAGACCACGCCGGCTATGTTATCCTGATACAATTTTTTCCTAATCGCAGCAATTGTATTTCCCATTACATTGTCTTCCTTTCCTTCCCCTACTGCAGCAGGACGTTTGCCTTTTCAACAAACTGGTTGGCAGCTTCTTCCGCCGTCATTTTTCCATAGCAAACCTGCTCCTCCAATTGGCTCAGCAACTGATAGACTTCAGCCGATTTGCTTGGCGCAGGGGGATTGATCTGGGATGAGTTCGGCATCACCACTTCGTTGATGTACTTGGTGACGTCTTGCTGGGTCTTGCTGAGCTGTGGCAGGATGGCTTCTGCCACTTCCGTTGAGATCGGCACTCCGCGCTCTCCCAAAAGGATGTTGTTGGCGTCTACGGAATTCGTCCAATAATCGATCACTTTGACGGCCTCTTCAGGGTTCTTGCTGTTGACGCCTACGGACAGGAACATGCTGGGCTTCACGTAGTTGGCCGCTTTCACGTCTTTGGCGGGCCAGGAGGTGATTCCGATTTCAATGCCATCGGCATCCGCTGCGGTCTGCATGGCAGTCAACTGGTTGGAGAAGAAGAATCCGCACCAGGAACGGGAATCCGGAGAAGATCCGTACACCAGGGGATCCTGCTCGACGGAGCCTGCATTCCGCTCGGTGAAGATCGTGGGAGACACATACCAGCCTTCTTTGATTCCCATTTCATAAAGGTCGAAGTAGGCTTTGTAGTCTGCCGGGTCCGTGGAACCCAGTTGTTCGCCTTCGAAGAAGTTCACGCCGTTGCCGCGCAGCAGGTATTCGCTGAAGTTGTTGCCTTTCTGGTAGGCGATGTTCGTTTTGTAGCCCGTCTTACCATAAACCTCTTTGCTCAGTGCGATGAACTCGTCAATCGTCATGTTGTCCTTGACTTCGATGCCGGCTTCGTCCAGCAGCGTCTTGTTGTACATGAGCGCCGGCGCGTTGACGCCGATCGATATGCCGTAGACGCCTCCGTCGATGGTTCCCACCTCAACGATTTCTTCCGACACGTTCGACAGGTCCAACAAGCCGCTTTCGATGTAGGGTTTCAGGTCGACCAGCAGGTCGTTCTGCACATATTGTCCCAGGTACGCGTAGTCCATCTGGATGACATCCGGCAGCGAACTTCCCGCAGAAGCGATGGCCAGCTTGTTCCAGTAGTCCGCCCATTCGGAGAATTGTCCGTCGAATGTCACGTTGGGGTTTTCTTCCGCGTACAGGTCCAGGGCCGCCTGTGTCCTTTCGTTCCTAGCCTGGTTCCCCCACCAAGTTACGACCAGCTGCACTTTCTCCCCGTTGCCTTCCGCCCCGCCGCCTTGCGCCGCATTCTGTCCCGTGTCTTCTGTTTTGCTGCCGCATGCGGACAGGCTGGCCATCACAAGGATCATCACCAAAATTTTCGCAAGTTTTTTCATAATAACTGTTCGCTCCTTCGATTCGTCAGATTGATTTGTTCCCTTCACCTTTTTATCTCTTAACATGGTTTCATTATAGCCAGTCTTTGCCTTGTTTTGAAGAGAATAAACCGGGTGCCTGCTCCAATAAACCGACTGTGCCCTATGCCAAACCGCTTGTGCGAGCCTTCCACTGTACAAAAAACCGACAACCCCGTGTGAAAAACCGGGAGTCGTCATAAAAACAGTGTATTTGTCTTGAAATTTCATTATACTGTAGTTAATCAGGCTTACATTCAGGAGGTCATGCCATTATGATTCCATCCAAGCGCATTGCCAAATGGGTCGCCAACCTTCCCTTGAAAAGGAAGATCATGGCGATCATCATGATCATACACGTTTCCATGTTGAGCACCATGCTGATTTTCGGCATCAAGCTGGTCATCCAGTCCAACAACAAGCTGATTTACGAGTCTACCGCCTCCGCCCTGTCCGGCTCTTCCTATTATATAGAAAACACCCTGGACAATGCGACAGTCCTGGCCAACATCATGCTGGCCGACCCCACCATCCAATCCAACCTCTCCATCCTCGCAATCTCCGGGGACAGCATCGTGCAGAGGTCCGCCTACCAGTCGCTTTACTCGAATCTGCTGAACCATTACGCCGAGTTCAAAAAGAACCATATCACCAATATCAGTCTGGCCACCGGTTATTCCACCGTGGACACCAACCGGCTGCTTTCCCTGGCAAGCCCCGAGGAGGTCAGGATGGACATCCTGGGGCGCGCGCTGGCTGCGGATGGGGCCATCGCATGGGTCACCGGAAACGGTCAGGACCATGGCATGTTTCTGACCAGGTCCATCCGGAGGATCCAGAATCTGGACTTGTCCACCATCGGCATCCTTACCATCACCATCGATCCGGATCAAATGATCCGCTCGGCCACCCGCTTCAGCCAGCAATACGATTCGGCCACGTATGCCTTGTTCAATGAAGAGGGGGCGTTGATTTACAGCTCCGATGCCCTGGCATCCCCGGAAGCGGCCTCCATCCCCAAAACACTTTCGGGCTCCTACGACGTGGTCACCTTGGACGGACACAAGTACTTCGCGGTCCAAAGCCTCCTGGAGAAGTACGGCTGGACCTACATCAGCCTTGTCCCCTATGATTCCATCTATGATTCCATCCGTGTTTCCTACATGGTCTATGCGGGTGTCGTCTGCGCGGGGATCCTCCTTGCCATGGCCCTCTCCTCGCTGCTCACGCGTCTGCTCGTCCGCCACTTCGACAATCTGGTTCTGAAAATGCGGAAATTCAGCAGCGACACCGAGGCCGTGCCGGTGGGGGGATATGACTATTCCGAAAGGACGGACGAATTGGGCCTGCTCCACAGGCAATTCGACGACATGGCGACAAGGATCCGGTACCTTCTAAACGAGAATTACCTGAAGGAATTGCTGATCAAGGAGGCCCAGATCAAGGCACTGGAAACCCAGCTGAATCCGCATTTCCTCTACAACATACTGGAATCCGTCAATTGGCGGGCCAAGGCCATCGGCGCCGAAAAGATCTCCCAGATGGTGGAATCCCTTGGAAGGATGCTGCGGAGCACGCTCAGCAGGGAGGAGGGGCTGATCACCTTGAAGCAGGAGCTGGATTTCATAGGCGACTACATCACAATCCAGCAGCTCCGTTTCGAGGAGCACCTGGTCTTCCATCAGGACATCCCCTCCGCCTATCACGACGCTCTGCTGCCTAGGCTTACGATCCAGCCACTGGTCGAAAATGCCATCCATTATGGACTGGAGGAAAACCTCGACGGATGTTCCATCGAGCTGTCCCTTCTGCATGCGGACGATGACCTGTTCCTGTTCGTCAAGAACAGCGGCTCCACCATCGACCCGGACCTGCTGGAACTGCTCGAGGGGAAGTCCGTACAACCTGGCGGTTTGGGGATCGGACTGCTCAACATCCACAAGCGGATCAGGCTCACCTTCGGGGCACCCTATGGCTTGAAACTGTACAACGAAGAGGGGCATGCGGTCGTCTGCATCCACATCCCCTACCGCAACCATTAACCATTTCCATCTGCAGGGAGGCAACCTATGCTAAGACTGGTCATTGTGGATGACGAGCGGATCATCCGGGAAACCATCAACGACATCATCGATTGGAAGGGCCTGGGGATCAATGTCGTGGGGTTGTGCAAGAACGGCATCGAGGCCTACGACACGATCCTCGACGAGTATCCTGACATCGTCATGACGGATATCAAAATGCCCGGTCTGTCAGGACTGGAACTGATCAAGCGGCTTTCCGAAACGGACCGCAGCATCGAGTACATCATCCTGTCCGGATACGGTGAATTCGAATATGCGAAGGAAGCCATGAAATATGGTGTCAAGCATTATCTGCTGAAGCCGTGCAACGAACACCAGATTATGGAAGTCATCAACACCGTCAAGGAGGACTGTTACCGGAGAAAGGCGCTCCACGACCTGCAGCAGGAAAGGCAGCTGCTGATGGTCAACATGCGGAAGACGATCATTAGGAACATCCTGATCGAAGGGCTTTCCAATGAAGCCGACCTTCCTTCCCTCCTGCGCCAGTACGGCATGTATCTGGATTTCCGCCACACCGGCTACCAGGTAGCCTACTTCCATTTTCTCGATACGGAAAACCTGGAGGGCTTTTTGGAAAAAATATATGCCTATATGGCACAGCATTCGCCGGGACTGCCTGTATACCCCATTTATGTCCAGCAGACGCTGTTGTTCTTCTTCGAATCCTTTGACGTTTCCTATGCCGACATGGACAGCTTCTTTTCCAATGCGTCCGCATCCCCCGCCGGTGACGGGATCAAATATGTACGGCAAGGTTTCGAGAATCTGGAGCTTCTTCTGGAGGAAACCTTGGGGCGGTTGCGCCGGTATGAAGTGGTCAATCTGATACAGGGGACGCGCATCAATCCGGTCTACAATTACCGCTTCCTCATCGACCGGATCGGGACCTTGTCACGTCAGATCCACGAAGCATCCGGCGACCTCCGCCAGCAGCTGATCAACGAACTGGACGAGCAGCTCCTTTCCGTCAACGATGTCAGCTTCTTGAAAACCCTTGTGTCCAACCTGCTTCTTAAAAACCCGCACCGCCAACTGACACCTGTGCTGACCTCCGAAATCCTTCTGGAGCTCAACGATAGCACTGAGGCTGGGGATGTCCTTCACCTGTTCAACCTTCACCAGAAGGAAATCTTCGGCGCTTCTGACGGCTTGGAGCACAAGTACAAGGATTTCATCGAGAAAATCATCTCCTATGTGGAGGAAAACCTTTCCAACCCAAGCCTTTCCCTGAAATGGATCGCCGAAAACCACCTTTTCATGAATGTGGATTACGTAAGCAAGCAATTCATCAAGGAAACCGGCGACAAATTTTCCGCCTTTTTGACCAACACGCGGATCCGGAAGGCAAAGGAGCTCTTGCTTGATTGCGGGATTGAAAAGATATACATCGTGGCGGAAGCGGTCGGCTGCGGCAACAACCCCCAATACTTTAGCCAGGTGTTCAAAAGGAATACCGGCATGACACCCACCGAATACATCAAAAAAATGAATGGAGGAAACTAGCATGGCGCAAGTCGATCACACAGCGTTGCTTGGGAACATCGAAAAGGTTGTACGGAACATGATGGAAATGGGGGACGCCAATTACGAGGAGGACAAGACCACAGGTGCCGCTGCCATCAAGCAGGGTCTGATCGCCCGAGATTTCGGCATCATGGAATGGGACTGGCCCCAAGGGGTGGGCCTGTATGGCCTGGACATCCTGCAGCGATGCCACGGCGACAACCGTTACGACACTTTCCTGGCGCACTGGTTCACGGCAAACATCAAAAAAGGTCTTCCGTCCCGCAACATCAACACCACCGCCCCCTATCTCACGCTCCTGGGGTTTGCCCGGCGCACAGGCAACAAGGAGTATGAGGACATGTGCATCCGGCATGCCGACTGGCTGCTACGGGAGCTCCCCAAAACGAAGGAGGGCGGTTTCCAGCATGTGACCAGCGCCATCGGAGACCGCCACGGAGTGCAGCTCAACGACGGCGAGATGTGGATCGACACCCTTTTCATGGCTGTCCTGTTCCTGGCGAAAATGGGCCGCACCTACGGCAGGAAGGACTGGCAGAGCGAGGCCCTGAAGCAGGTTCTGGTCCATATCAAATACCTTTACGACATCCATACGGGACTGTTCTTCCATGGATGGAGTTTCAACCGGAACGACCATTTCGGCGGCGTGTTCTGGTGCCGGGGCAACTCCTGGTTCACCTTCGGCATCATGGACTACCTGGAGATCGTCGGCGACACCATCGACGAAGGCGTACGGGACTACATCATCGACACCTACAAGGCACAGGTCGCCGCACTGTCCAAGTGCCAATCCTCTTCCGGACTCTGGCACACCGTACTGACCGATCCCACCAGCTATGAGGAGGTCTCCGGTTCAGCCGCGATTGCAAAAGGGATGCTGAAAGGGGTCAAGCTTGGCCTCTTGGACGAAAGCCACGCCTCCCTGGCCTGGAAAGCAATCTCCGCGCTCATCGGGAACATCGACAATAACGGCACCGTCCTGAACGTATCCGCAGGAACCGGCATGGGGCACGATGCCGACCACTACAAGAACATCCTCAAGGCGCCCATGGCTTACGGTCAATCCCTGGCCCTGGCCGCCCTGGCGGAAGCCTTATAATCCCATCAACCGAAAACGGAGGTATTGCAATGAATGGAATCAACATCGCCTACATCGGAGGCGGGTCCCGGGGCTGGGCCTGGGGGCTGATGAGCGACCTGGCCCTGGAGCCTGCGCTCTGCGGCACGGTCCGCTTGTACGACATCGACATGGAAGCCGCCAGGGAGAATGCGATCATCGGCAACCGGCTCGCGGAAAGGGAGGATGTGGTCTCCTCCTGGCGCTACGAAGTTTCGGCCAGCCTGGAGAAGGCGCTGGCTGGTGCGGATTTCGTGGTCATTTCCATCCTGCCCGGCTCCTTAGAAACGATGGCCGTAGACGTGCACACCCCGGAACGCTACGGCATCTTCCAGGCGGTGGGTGACACGGTGGGTCCCGGGGGCGCCATGCGGGCCTTCCGCACCATCCCCCTATACATCGAAATTGCCGAAGCCATCCGCGACCATGCTCCGGATGCCTGGGTGATCAACTACACGAATCCCATGTCTGTCTGCACCCGCACCCTCTACCGGGTCTTCCCGGGCATCAAGGCCATCGGGAACTGCCACGAGGTGTTCGGTACCCAGAAACTCCTAGCCCGGGCGCTGGAGGAGGTCAAGGGAGTCCAGGACGTCACGCGGGAGGAAATCCGCGTCAACGTCCTGGGAATCAACCATTTCACCTGGATCACCCGGGCCGCCTGGCGGGACATCGACCTGTTTCCTGTCTACGAGGCTTTTGTCGAAAAACATCATGCTGTGGGATATGAGTCCGAACAAACCGGCAATTGGATGAACGACTTCTTTTCCTCCGCCAACCGGGTGAAGTTCGACCTGTTCCGGCGGTACGGGGTCATTGCGGCCGCAGGCGACCGCCACCTGGCGGAATTCTGCCCCAACCGGTGGTATCTGAAGGATGCGGAAACCGTCAGGGCATGGAAATTCAGCCTGACGCCCGTTGCCTGGAGGCTGGAAAACCAGAAGGAACGCCTCGAAAAGGGACGGCGCCTAGCCGCAGGGCTTGAGCCCTTCGCGCTGCAGGAAACCGGCGAGGAGGGGGTCCGCCAGATGAAGGCTCTCCTGGGTCTCGGGGACCTGGTGACCAATGTGAACCTCCCCAACCGGGGCCAGATCCCCTCCCTCCCGATGGGCGCCATCGTCGAGACGAACGCCCTCTTCACCAGGGACTCCGTCACCCCAATCCAGTCAGGCACCCTCCCCCTGCCTGTCCTTTCCATGGTGGAAAGGCATATCCGCAACCAGGAGGGCATCGTGGAGGCGACATTCACTAGGGACAGGCACCTGGCGTTCCAGACCTTCCTGAACGACCCCCTGGTGGACCTGGATTTGCCGGAAGCGGAGGCATGCTTCCGGGCCATGGACCAGGGGTATTTCGACTGACTTCGGCAAAAAGATGCCCAAAAAGGTGCCAGGCGCTGTGAACAAATGTTCACAGCGCCTGGCACCTTTTGCCGTTGCTTTTCCTACATCTTGTCCGCCGGATGCCTTCCGGGAACTTTGAAGGCCTTTCTGAGTTCGTACAGCCTTGCGACCTCTTCCGGGGGAAGTTCCTTGGCACCGCCCAGCATCTTCGCATGGTAGGCAAGCTGCGCATAGAATTCCACCGATTCCATCTTGAAGTGAGCGCTCATCAGGTCCTGCCCCCAGGTGAGCGCACCGTGGTTCTCCAGCAGCACCGCATCGTAAGATTCCAGATAGGGCTCCACCGCATCCGGAATTTCCGGTGTGGAAGGAAGTCCGTAGGGGGCGATCGGGACTTCCCCCAGGAAGATGATCGCTTCCGGCATGATCTTCTGGGTCAGCTCAATGCCCGCAATCGCATAGGAAGTGGCATAGATGGGGTGGGCGTGGACCACAGCCGTCACATCCTCCCGCTTCTTGTAGACCCGCAGATGCATCTTGATTTCAGAAGAAGGCTTGTACTTTCCGCTCGCCTCCAAGACATTGCCTTCCCCGTCCACCTTGCAGATCATTTCCGGTGTCATGAACCCCTTGCTGACGCCTGTCGGCGAGCAGAGGAACTCGTTGGGGCCCACCTTCACAGAGATGTTGCCGTCGTTTGCGGCAACCATGCCCCTGTTGTAGATCCTTCTGCCGATTTCACAGATTTCTTGCTTCAGTTCCACCTCGTTACCCATGGTTTGACCTCCTGCTGTTTTGTTTGCTTGTTTTATTGGCGTTTCCCCTTGCGAATTGTTGTTTTATGTTGTTTTATGTTGTCTTTGTTTTATATTAGCACCACGGTTCGCTGCTGTCAACACAAAAAGACACAAACAAATATTTTCCCACATTTCAAAAAGACAAAAAAAGCACCCGCAGGTTTATCCGACCGTGCGGGCACTCTACTTCCTTCATTCCGCCGGCACATCCCCCTCCCGGGCGACCACCACCTGGATGCCGTGCCTTTCCATCTGCTCCATCCATTCCCCGTCCAAGGAGCGGTCCGTGACCAGCACGTCCACATGGCTGAAATCGTCGATCTTCACCAGGGACATCTTCTCGAACTTGCTTCCGTCCACGACCAGGACGACCCGCTTCGCCGCCTGGATCATCCGTTTCTTGATTTCAGCCTCATACTCGCTGGACTCCATGACCCCCCGCTCCAGGTCGATCCCCTTGCAGGAGAAGATTGCCTTGTCCGCATAGTAGGCGCTAAGGTTCTTCACCGCCGTCGGGCCTTCGAAGGACATGGTCTTCGCGTTCAGGATGCCCCCCGTGGAGATGATCCTGCAGTTCTTGTGGTGTGCCAACTCCACGCACACGTTCACCGAATTGGTGATCAGCGTCACCTGTCGCTCCTCGCCCAGGGCTTTGGCCACTTCCAGGGCGGTGGTGCTGGAGTCCAGCATGATGGTGTCGCCGTCTTTGATAAACTCCACGGCGAGACCGGCAAGCCGCCTCTTCTCGTCCGTATGCTCCTTCACCCTCCATGCGAAGGGCATGTCTTCCCCCGGACTCTCGAGCAGGACCGCGCCGCCATAGGTGCGTTTCAGCAGACCTTCCCTCTCCAGTTTCTCCATGTCCCGGCGGATCGTCTCCTCGGTGACGTTAAAAATCGCACTCAGGTCCGCCACCTTGACGGACCTGCTTTGCACCAGCATTTTCACGATTTCCTGTTTTCTCTCCAATGGAAGCATGGGATCTCCTCTTCTTTCCTGCGGGCATCCTCATCCCACATGTTATGGAAATTCTAACACCATGACCGGAAAAAGTCAAACCGCAAAACAACACAAACACACACAAACACAAAGCAAAGTGCACGCATCTCCCCTTTTGACATATCCCAGAGCGTCCTGGGTCAATGTCATCCCCTTGGATTTCAGGTATACTGGTGCCAGTGATAGATAAAGAAAGGAGCTCGAATATGCCCAAATCATGCATCGCTGTAGACATCGGGGCCTCCAGCGGCCGCCTCATCCGCAGCACCTTTGAAGAAGGCAGGTTGAAGCTGGAGGAAATCCACCGCTTCAGCAACCGGATGACGGAGCAGGACGGCCATTTCTTCTGGGATGTGGACTCTTTGTTCCAGGAGATCCTCACAGGCCTGAAGGGGACTGCCCACCGTTTCGACAGCGTCGGCATCGACACCTGGGGTGTCGACTATGTGCTTGTGGACAAAGACGGGGACCGCGTCTCTCCCGTCTATGCCTATAGGGACCATCGCACCGACGGGACCCTAGAGAAGATTACATCTGTCATGCCAAGCGAAAAGATCTATGAAAAGACCGGAATCCAGTTCCTGCCCTTCAACACCCTCTACCAGCTCTACGAGCATGCGCGCACTCGCCCCCAGGACATGGAGGGCGCCAAACATCTTCTGTTGATTCCAGACTATCTCCACTTCCTGCTGACAGGAATCGCCACCAACGAATTCACGAACGCGACGACAACCCAACTCTTCAACATCACCGATAAAAGATGGGATTCCGAACTTCTGGAGGCCATCGGCATTCCAAAAAGCCTCTTCCCGGTCGTGGTCCATCCCGGGACCGTCATCGGAAACTTCAAGGAAGGCATCCTTCCCGAAAACGACGCCCCAGTCAAGGTCATCGCCCCAGGCACCCACGACACCGCCTCCGCGATAGCAGCCATCCCCGCCGTCAGCGAGGATTTCGCCTACATCAGCTCCGGCACTTGGTCCCTGATGGGTATCGAGAGCAAGACCCCCATCTGCACGGAGTTATCCAGGCAGTACAACTTCACCAATGAGGGGGGCGTGTTCGACACCGTGCGTGTCCTGAAGAACATCATGGGCCTTTGGCTCATCCAGGAGGTCAAGCGCCTATACAAAGACCGGCACTCCTTCGCCGAACTGGTCCGGCTTGCCGCCGCATCCGAGCCCTTCAAGTGCCTGGTCAACCCGAACAGCAACCGGTTCCTGAATCCTGCAAACATGGTCGAGGAAATCCAAGCCTACTGCGGCGAAACCGGCCAGGCCGTACCAGAGACCCCCGGAGAGGTCGCCCGGTGCATCTTCGAGAGCCTGGCTTTCCAGTACAGGGATGTGCTGAAAAAGCTCCGTTCGGTCAGCGGAAAAGAAATCAACCGGATCCACATCGTCGGGGGCGGTTGCCAGAACGAGTTCCTGAACCAATTGTGCGCCGACTTCACCGGATGCACCGTCCAGGCGGGTCCCATGGAAGCCACCGCCATCGGCAACTTGCTTCTGCAGCACATTGCCTTGGGCGACATTCCCGATTTGAAGGAAGGCAGGAAGGTCGTCCTGGAATCCTTCGGGAACAAGACCTTTGTTCCCAGCGATTCCAAAACCTTCCTTCCCCATTGGGACACATTCACCCGCCTGCCCTGAACCGCCAGGCCATCCCCACCAATCCATCATACACCCCAGGAGGAATACCATGTCAAACCTCATCGAACAATCCTACGAATTGGCTAAGCAAAAATACGCCGCATTGGGCGTGGACGTTGAAAAAGCCCTTGCAAAAATGGACCAGATCAAAATTTCCCTGCATTGCTGGCAGGGCGACGACGTCGGTGGCTTCGAAAGCGAGAACAAGGAACTGACGGGCGGCATCCAATCCACCGGCAACTACCCGGGCAAGGCCAGGAATGCAGAGGAACTCCGGCAGGACCTGGAGAAGGCTTTCTCCCTAATTCCCGGACCCAAGAAGCTGAACCTGCACGCCATCTATCTGGAAAACGGCGGAGAATTCGTCGACCGGGACCAGATCGAACCCAAACATTTCGCCAACTGGGTGGCATGGGCAAAGGAACAGGACATCGGCCTGGATTTCAACCCGACCCTCTTCTCCCACGAGAAACTGGACAACGGCTTGAGCCTTAGCCACCCCGACAAGGGAATCCGGGACTTCTGGATCGAGCATGTGAAGCGTTCCAGAAGGATCAGCGAATATTTCGGCAGGGAACTGGGGCAGCCTTCCGTCATGAACATCTGGATGCCGGACGGTTTCAAGGACATTCCCGCGGACCGTTTGGGCCCCCGCAAGCTTCTGAAGGAATCCCTGGACATCTGCCTGGAGGAGAAGCTGGATCCCAAATGCCATCTGGACGCCGTGGAAAGCAAGGTGTTCGGCATCGGCTCCGAGAGCTATGTGGTCGGTTCCCATGAGTTCTACATGGGGTATGCGATGGAGAGCAAGACCCTCCTCTGCCTGGATGCAGGCCATTTCCATCCTACTGAAGTCATCTCAAACAAGATTTCCGCCCTGTCCCTGTTCGTCGACCAGCTTCTGCTCCACGTCAGCCGTCCGGTTCGCTGGGACAGCGACCACGTGGTCCTTCTGGATGACGAGCTGATGGCCATTGCCCAGGAAATCGTCCGTCACGACCTGCTGGACCGGGTCCACATCGGTCTGGATTTTTTCGACGGAAGCATCAACCGCATTGCAGCCTGGGCCATCGGTACCAGGAACATGCGGAAGGCATTGCTGCTGGCGCTGCTGGAACCCAAGGCCGAACTGTTCGCAACCGAGAAGTCCTTCGACCTGACCAAGCGGCTGGCGCTGTTGGAAGAGCTGAAGTCCTACCCATGGCAGGCCATCTGGGACCATTACTGCGAAAAGAACAACATCGCCGTCGGATTGGACTGGTTGGACGAGGTCAAGCAATACGAGAACGACGTATTAAGCAAGAGGGGCTGACATTCGGCTGACACAATCCAGTCCATGAAGAAAGGCAAGACATAGGAGCTGTTGCGAAACAGCTCCTATCTCTTGCCCCGTGAACGGTATTCGTCGGGCGTTACCCCATACCTCTGCCTGAACTGCCGGTAAAAGTAGCTCACATTCGAGTAACCGATCCTGTTCACGATCTCTGTGACCGGATCATGGGTGTGCTCCAACAGGTGGCAGGCCTCGTCCAGCTTCTTGTGCTTCACATGGTTGGTGAAGCTTTCCCCGAAAACCTGCTTGATCCGCTTTCCCATGTAATCCACATTGAAATTGAAATGGCCCGCGCAGTCGGTCAGGGTCAGGTCCCTGTAGTTCTCATGGATGTACCTGATGATTTCGCTGTCGATGCTCGTGTCGATTTCTCCGACGATCTTTTCACCGAGGCTGTTCTTGTAGTCCCGGAAGAGCTCTGTGAACAGGAGGGCCATGTAGCTCCGCAGGGCCGTATCCATGCCGATCCGGGGATGGTAGTACTCCAGAAGCACCTTCATCATGATCTCCCAGATGGCTGGGTTCTCCGATGTATGGAACACCAGGTACTGCTTCATCTTCTTCGTGTCGTGGATGGCCTTTGCGATGAAGTCGAAAATGATTTCGTTTTTGGAGAAGTGCGACATGAACACCCAGTCGAAGAACTCCTTTTTCAAAAGGATGTTCAAGGCGATATCCTCTTCCCCTGCCCTTGCAATCTTGTGCTTCACATTCATGTCCAGCAGCAGGATTTCCCCCTTGGTCAAGGTGATTTCCTTGCGCTCGATAACCTGCCGGATGTTACCTGAGTACACGAAAAGCAGTTCGATGTAGTCGTGGCTGTGCCAGTCGAACTCCACAAAGCGGTCATGCTTGTGGATGGCCAGCACCTCCCCGTCCTTCACAAGTTTGTCTATGTTGATGACCCATTCCTTCTCAATCGCTTCCGTGGAAAAAATGTCCCTGAACGCCTTTTGACCCCCGTCGTACCGGACCCGGTCCCTGTACTTGGCTTCGATGTCGTTCAGCTGGTGCAGCATCACATCCAGTTCCTTCACATCCATGGGACACCTCTCCATTTGCCTTTTGCCATTGCACTTGTCATGGCAGGTAGAACACTTCCCTCATGGGCGTTATGGGCTCCGCATCCCCAAAGTCAAAGGACCCTTCCACCATCTTGGATGTGATTGCATTCCACCGCTGGCAGGCTTCGCTTTTATCGATGTATTCGAAGGCAGCCGGAACGTCGTCGCATTCGAAGCAGTAGAAAAAGCGGTTGCCGCTTTGGAAAATGGAGTAGTTCCTGATGCCCGCCTTGGTGTGCTCCTCCATGATTTCCGGCCAGGGATCCAGGTGCATCCGCACATATTCCTCCAGGTACTCTTCCTTCACCGTCCAGGTCCACGCGAATTTCTTGCTCATCTCCATGTCATTCCTCCTAGCATAGTCTTGCATTCATCGGTATTGTCCGCTTCAAGATTGTCTTCATTCTACCAAATTCCGCAGACAAATGCCATGCCGATTTCCAAAGATTGTGCCCAGGGACAACTTTATGCGCACTTGGGGTCTGACCCCAAGGGCGCATCACCGCAATACCCCCCCGTTGTTGAGCACCAGCGTGGAGTACAGGAACAACACGTCCTGGTCTCCGAAGTCGATGTGCTCCCCCAGCAGGCCGCTGGGCATGTACCGCAGGTCCACAAGGGTCACCTTGTCATAGGCCTCCATCAGCAGCGGCGCCAGGGGTGCGGCAAAGGAATCCCTGAAGAGGATCAGCTCCCGTCCGGTTTCCCCGGCGGGGTTGACCAGCACCTGGAGCGCAGCCGCTCCCCCGAGATAGTAGGAATAGCCGTCCATTGCCAGGTCCGCAGATTCCACGTAGACGCCGGTCCATTCGTCCTTGTCCGCATGGTATGCTTTTGTTTCCAGAATCCCGCCCCCCATAAGATGCACCAGCTCCTCGGGCTTGGTTCCCAGGGCGGACTGGCCCGCATATGCCCCGTAAAAACCGGGCCTCACCTTCCTCTCATACCTGTCGAAGGGCGTCGGGACAAAACCCATTTCCTCGCCCAGCCGCCGCACCACCCGGTCGAGACGCTCCTGCCTCCAATGGGGATCCGTCTTGTAGTAATCCTCCCTGTCCAGGCAGTCGAACAGGTCGATGGGGGCCATGTCCCTCAGGTCCTCCTGGAGAATTTCCGTCAACCGCCCGTAGTCCATGGACGGGTATCCGTTCGGTTCCGCCAGATAGTAGTTCTTGTCGGGGATTGCTGCGTAATGGACCTTCATTCCCCCAAGATGCCGCTTCTGGATTTCCTGCATTTTTTTCGCAGCCAGGGCCACCTGGGCCTCCTCCAAGGGATACGCAAGCCTCGAGATGTGACCGTCGGCCTTATAATAGCCGTTTGTGTCCAGTTTGCCGAACACCTGCGTTTCCAGCAGGGCTTTGACCCTCCTGAATCCGTCCCTGAAAGGGAAGGAATCCGCCAGATAGGCTTCCAGTTCCGGCACCAGCCTTCCCTCAAGCAGCTTTTCGACGGATGCCTCCGGAAAACGGGCAAGCTTGCGCCTTTCCCACAGGGAAACCGCCGGATCCTCCCCAAGGACCTGCAACGCCATGGTTCCCAGAAGCAGGCCGCCCGTAAGCCCGATGGTCAGAAGGGCTCTCCTTTGTCTTTTCATGTGTTCCTCCTAGAATCTGAAATACAGGAAGGGATTGAACGAACCGTCAACCAGGTACGCCGTTGCGGCCAGGAACAGCGCAGCCATGGCCAGAGGTTCGAGGAATGCGGCCATCCGCTTCCCTGTCCCCTTCCCCGTCGCCTGCAGATACATGCGTTTCGGCAGGGGGGTCGCGCCGATTGCGCCGGCCAGGAACAGGACGGAATGGCTCCTCAGCTGGTAAGCCGCTTCCGCCGAGAAGAACGGCAACCCGTTCCCGCCGAACAGTCCTCCCAGGTCCTCCACCATGCCCTGCATGCCCTCCCCATTGAAGGCTACGAAACCCAGGAGCACCGCCAGGAGCACATACCCGTGGCGAAACGCCAGCGGCAGACGCCCCAGCCATCCCAGACCTACCGATTTTTCGAAAACCAGCAGCACCCCAAAGTACAGGCCCCAAAGGACGAAGTTCCAGGCAGCCCCATGCCACAGGCCCGTCAGCAGCCATACGGCCAGGATGTTGCGAATCCACCTTGGCTTGCCCCCCCTGTTCCCCCCCAGGGGGATGTAGACGTAGTCCCTAAACCAGCTTCCCAGGGTCATATGCCACCGTCTCCAGAATTCCGTGACCGACCGGGAAATGTAGGGATAGTTGAAATTCTCGGGAAAGGCAAACCCGAAGATCCTTCCTAGGCCGATGGCCATATCGGAATACCCGGAAAAATCGAAGTACAGCTGCAGCGAGAACGCCACCGCATAGGCCCAGTGGTAGAGGACGCTGGGAGAATCCGCCGCTCTGTAGGCGCCGCAGAATTCCGCGAACCGGTTCGCCAGCAGCACCTTTTTCCCAAGGCCGACGACGAATCGCCCCATGCCGGCAGCAATCCCTTCCACCCCATGCCGCCTGTTCCGCAACTGCTCCGCGATGGACTTGTACCGTACGATGGGCCCCGCGACCAATTGGGGGAACATGGCCACATAGGCCGCCAGGGGGACGATGCCCTTTTCCGCCTTCACCTCCCCCCGATGGACGTCGATGGTGTAGCTCATGGTCTGGAACGTGAAGAAGCTGATGCCGACGGGCAGGGCCAATCCGAAACCGCCGTACTTGAATACGCCCAGCATGCCCAAATTGATGGCGATGGAGCTTGCCAGGGCAATCCCGGCCCGCTTCCGGCCCCGATGCCTTTCGATGTAGCGGCTGTGCAGATAGTCGGAGACGGCGGAGAAAACCAGCAGCAGCGTGTAGACAGGTTCCCCGTAAAAATAAAAAAACAGGCTCACGACCAGCAGGGCCGCATTTTTCAGGTGCCGGGGCGCCGCCCAGTATAGCAGGAGGGCGGCCGGCAGGAAATAGTACAGGAATGCGATGCTGGAAAATACCAACTGCGCCCCCTCCCCTACTCGAGGTCCAGGAAATGCCCGGCCACCGCGGAGGCCACTTCATCGTTGCTCATGACCAGCAGCAGCAGGTTTCCGTTGACTTCAACAACGGTCTTCTCGGCTTCCACACAGATCCATTTTCTCGGATCCGCCTTGTCCGCCACCTCCCGCTTCAAGGCTTCCATGTCCGTACCTTCCGGCATCCTGGCCAGCACCACGGAATGCGCCACGGCGCTCATCATGGCATCGGCGGCAACCGCTTCGGCCCCTTCCACGGGATCCATGAACAGAAACCAGGGGAGGTTTTCGCTGTCCAGCACCGTGATCATCGTCTGCGTTTCGATGCCCGCATCTTCGGTGATCATGCCGATGATTTCCTCCACGGACTTGTCCGGTGCGGGGTTCGGGCTTGCGGCAGGACCGCCCCCAGCCGCCGAACACCCGGCAAGACCCAATACGAATACCAATACCCCAAACAACATGCTGATTTTTTTCATGATCGTGCTCCTCCAATACTGTGTTTTTTTCCAACAGAGCTGTTGACGCAGGAAGGGGCAAGGAAGTTCCATGTGAATGCGCACTTGGGGTCTGACCCCAAGTGCGCATTCAGCAAGATAGTGGTAGCTGGTCCTCAAATTCGCATGTATAATTAGGAATTACACCACTACGTACACAGACAGGAGGAACAATCGTGTCCAACAAATTGACCTTTGGCATGGTGGGCGGCGGAAACAAGGGCTTCATCGGCAATGTCCATCGCATTGCCGCACAATTCGATGACCTGGCCCTGCTGCAAGCCGGCTGCTTCACACGGAACAAGGAAGAGAACGCAAGGACCGCGGAAAGATGGGATCTGGCAGACACCGCCAGGCTGTATGACGACTATGCGTCCATGGCCGAAGCGGAGGGCCGCCGTAAGGACGGCATCGATTTCGTCATCATCGCGACGCCCAACGACACCCACTTCGAGATTGCCATGGCGTTCATGGAGAACGGCATCCACATCATGTGCGACAAGCCCCTGGCCCTGACTTCGGAGCAGGCGGAGGTGCTGGCACGGACAGCGAAGGAAAAGGACCTGCTGTTCGGGGTCACCTATGTCTATACGGGATACGCCATGATCCGGCAGGCGCGGGAGATGATCGACCATGGGGAGATCGGGAACATCCAGTCCGTCCTGGGGGAATATCCCCAGGAATGGCTGGCGGTGTCCCTGGTGAGCGACCGTTCCGAACAGGCCGCCTGGCGGATGGACCCGAAACGGTCCGGGGCTTCCGGATGCGCCGCGGACATCGGCACCCATGTGGAATGCCTCCTGTCCAGGATGACCGGCCTCGAGCTGGAGGCGGTCCTTGCAAGGTTCGACCACTACCCTCCCCACCTCCCCCTGGAAACGAACGTGCAGGCCATGCTTCGTTTCCAGGGAAACATCCCCGGCATGCTGTGGACATCCCAGGTGGCCATGGGCCATGAGACGGACGTCTGCATCCGCGTCTTCGGGGACAAGGGCGCCATCGAATGGAACCACTCCACACCGGGGGTGCTCAAAGTAGCCAGGATCAACCAGCCTGTCCAGCATTACACCGCCGGCAGGGATTTCCTGTACGATGCGGCTAGGGATCTGTGCCGGCTCCCTTCCGGCCACGTGGAAGGCTTCTACGAAGCCTTCGCCAACCTGTACCTGGGGTTCTGCAAGAACCTGATCGCGAAGAAAGCCGGCCGGGATCCGGGGACCTACCGCTATCCGACGGTGGAGGACGGGGTGCAAGGCGTCCGGTTCGTGGAGGCGTGCATCAGGAGCAATGAGAACAACAACATCTGGGTGGAAGTGTGACGGCCTAGGAAATATTACGGCCGGCGAAAAAAAAGAAGAAAGGTGGACGGACCGAATCCGCTCACCTTTCTTCTTTTCCTACCTTCCCGAACATCTTGCCGTAGTCCTCCAGTTCCCCGGCCAACACGGCCAGCTGGTAGAACCGGTCCTTCAGGTAGGAGCGCTCCACGTCCTGAAGCTTGTCCCAATCCACGCCGGAAAGGAGGTATTTGGCGAAGTTCCAGGTCTTTCGCCGGATCTTCGGGGTGTTCTCCTTTGCCACGACCGCCAGGGCGCCTGCCATCCCGTCCAGGATGAAAAGGTCCTCCACCCCATAGTGGCGGATGGGATAGAAGTTCTCGAAGAGCAGCCGGTCGAAAGTGAGCCCCCGCAGCACCAGCCGCACCTTTTCCTCGTCCTCCGCATAGCACTTTAGCACCGGAGCGGAAAGCCGCTCGGGCTTCATGGAGAAGAGGGCG
The DNA here is from genome assembly GCF_010179735.1 of Anaerotalea alkaliphila. Classification (GTDB taxonomy): domain Bacteria; phylum Bacillota; class Clostridia; order Lachnospirales; family Vallitaleaceae; genus Anaerotalea; species Anaerotalea alkaliphila. The sequence goes on along the minus strand of NZ_JAAEEH010000009.1, from coordinate 37,656 downwards.
AAGATGGAAAATACCAGCACGCCCATGAAATACCCCAGGATCCGCTGGGTCATCCTTTTTTCCAGGAAGTCCTGCAGGGTCCGGGGTGAGAACTGCCCCCCGTAGATGGTCAGCACCACCATCATGGTGGAGAAGCTGATGGTCAGCATGGCGCGTCCTTTCCGCCGGAGTTCCGGCTCCATCTCCCTTCGCCTAGAGGGAAAGCCGGCTTCCCTTCTCCAGCCTCTGGATTTGCTGCTCTCCCTCCGCGGCCAGCTCCTTGAACGCGTCGATGGTCTGCTTCATCTTGGGAAGGGCCTCCTGCTTGTAGGTGCTGATTGCATCCATTGCCGCAATGACATCTGCGAACGCGGCCTTCAGCGTGTCGACGGATATGTTGGCCTCCATGGACTGCTTGTGGATTTCCGCGCCTTGTTCCTTCAGCATCCTGGACGTTCCGCCGATCAGGTCGTTGGTGGTCGCATTCAACATCCCTATTTTTTTCAGGACGATTTTCTGGTTGTAGAGCGCTCCAGCAACCATGGCCGCAATCCGCATCGCAGAGATCGTCACCGTTTTAGCCCGTTCCACTCCCCGGATGAGTTCCTTGTTGTTCCTCCGGATGACCTCGACTGCCATGATTCCCTGCTGGTTGACCACCATCATCTGCTGCATGTCCAGTATCCTCTGCCGCAAAGGGAACAAAACCTCTTCCGACACGAACCGGATCTTGTCCGGATCAACATTGCCGGCTTTGGCGTTGTCGATCTGCCTCGATAGGATTTCGTCCATCAGTGTGCCCATCTCGATCTCTTTTATAAGTTTTTTTGTCAGCTCCCGCATGGAAACCTCTTCAATCTCCAAGGTGGTGTTGTCATTCTTCAAGGTTGATTTGCCCTTGTCCAAGGATGCCACGATGTCGTTGACCACCGAATCCGCCTTCTGGTATTTGTCGAAATACGCCCGCAGCGGATTGAAAAGCTTCCCCAATATGCCCGTCTTGGTGAAGTCGATCCTGCTGGGGTCGAGGTCTTTGATTTCCCTTTGCAACTCCAGCAGACCCGCCGCGATAGCATCGCTTTCGCCCCCCCTTTTTGACAGGTCGCCCACGGAAACCTGGAGCATCCTGTTTTTGTTCTCTGAGCCTTTCATTGTCTCCATGCCGAATTCCTCGATGGACCGGAGCATCGACTTCCTTTTCTCCATCGAGTCCAGGTCGACCGTCATGATTTCCTTCACATTGCTCTCGGCCAACTCCTTCAGCTTGGCAACCTCTTCCGGGACAGGCTGCACTTCCTGGGCAATCTCCTTCTTGATTCGTTCCGTATCCAGCACTTCCATGGAAAATCCCATCGCAAACCCTCCTGTTCCCTATTTGTAAAGCTTTGTCTTGTTGATGAGCTCGTCGATTTCCTTCATCGCATCCATTTTCTCCATTTCCCCGTTCTCCAGGCTGTTGAGTCTGGACAGTTCCAGCAACAGCCTGTCCATCTTCAGCAGGATCTGCTCATTGTCCTTGATGGATTCCTTGAGAAACCGGATGTACTCATGATAGATGCCCATTTTTGTCCGGATGAATTCCTTGGAGAACTCCCTTTTCGCGCGTCTTGTCCTCATGCGGCGGTAATCCTCCACATCGAACGCACTCAGTTTCTTCACTATGTTTTTGATGTTCACGGAAAAAACACTTTCAACTTCGTTGATGACGCCTTGAAATTTGGAATAACTCATTTCTTCGCTGCTGAACTTCTGCAGGAGCAGGTCCCTGGCGGTGTCCTTCTTCTTCGAAAACCGTCTGGTCTGTTCCGTTATTGTCGCCATCTCCTTCGAAAAAGTCCGTTTCACACCGCTCCTTTTCAGGGCGTTGATGCAATCCTCTGCCGTTTTCAGGTCGTTGGCCTGGCTTTTTTTGCCTTTCCCCGACAGGATGCTGTAGTTGCCCACAGCAAAAACAGCTCCACTCATGAAGATTGCCGTAATCCCGAAAACCGTCTCGAACGCGCTTCCGCCGATCAGCACAACCCCCATCAGCTCTTCAGAGAATAGCACGATGTTGGAGACTGCGATCCCCGCATTCAATGCTGCAAGTTTCATCAATTTTTCCATCTGCACCATGTGCTTCTCCCTCCTGTTCCGGATCGGGCGTGAATGGTTCCCATTCCATTCATTTTAACATAGGGCACCGCAACTGTCACTCATACCGTAGCGACTCGATGGGATCCAGGTCCGCCGCTTTTTTTGCAGGATATACCCCGAAGATGATCCCCAGCAGGACGGAACCGAAGAATGCAAGCAGCACGATCTTGTAGTCCACGACAGGCGGTATCTTGATGACACTGGAAATGACAGCACCTGTGACCAAGCCCAACCCGATGCCGATGAGACCGCTGAGACCCGTCATCATGATGGATTCCGTCAGGAATTGCAGGACGATATCCTTCTTTCTGGCTCCAATCGCTTTTCGGATCCCAATCTCACGGATCCGCTCCGTCACGGATACCAGAAGGATGTTGATGATTCCGATTCCACCCACGATCAGGGTGATGACGGCGATGACCAGAAGAACCATGGAGATGACGCCCAACACGTTTCCTACCGCCTGCTGGATATCCGCCACACTGGTTGCAAGATACTTGTCCTCATTCCGATGGACGAACGAAAGCAGCCTGACCAGCTTCTCCCCTGCGGATTTCAAGTCAACTCCTGCTTTGACGGCTATCTGTATCTGGTCCACGGAACCGTCCCCAAAGAAGCTCTGGGAGGTGGTAAACGGCACAATGAGTTCCACCGGCAAATCGATGCCTTCCAGCATGGACGCGAACAGATCCCCCTCCGTGCTGCGGACTCCGATCACCTTCATTTTCATGATGCCGCCATTGTGGTTGACGATCCGCACCTCTTCCCCAAGAATCCCTGTGGTGCCAAAGTAACGTCTCGCATAGGTATCCGTTACGATGACCACCTGGCGCTGCCCCTCCACGTCGGATGCGGTCAGGAAGCGCCCCACGACAAAATCCATCGTCTGGAAACTGGGGTACTGGGAGGTGGCGCCGATGATTTGCGCATCCCTGTTGCCGTCTTCCAACCGGACCTCCGAAAGGAACACTTTTGCGGAAGCGATGTTCTCGACCTCCTCCATGCCCCTGGTTATGTTGTCCATGTCCGCCATGGTCAGCAGGTCGCGTTCATCCAAGTCGTTTGTCCGGTACTGCAGGATGATGGTGTTCGCTCCCATCTTGTTGAATTCCGCCGTCATGAAGGATTTCGCCGCATTGCTGATGGCCATGATCGCCACGAGGGAGAAAACCCCCATCACAATACCCATCATGGTCAAAAAGGACCTCAATTTGTTGGTAGTTAGACTCATAAGCGCCTGCTTGAAATTTTCGGTGAAATCCATCCTACTCCCCTTCTTCCAATGGCCCGTTGGTGATCCGCACCTTGTCCCCGGCCTTCAGGGACAACGATGGGTTCACCACCACAAGTTCGCCTTCACGCAAACCTTCCCGGACTTGCGCATCAAAATCCGCTGTGATCCCCAGTTTGACGACACGTTCCTCTACGATGTCCTCCCCGCCGATGACGAACACGACCTTGTTGTTGTCCTTGTCTTCCCTAAAAACATCGTAGGATGCCATGACGGCATCTTCAATCGCATGGGTGGTGATTTCGCAATCCACCGTATAACCAGGCTTGAGTTGATCCTGTCCTTCCGATACTTCCAGCTCCACCGCAACGGCCGTCACCTGCCTTCCGTTGACCATGGACTCCACGGCAACCGGGGAAATGCGGGAAACCTTCCCGCGGACCGACACATCCGCCGGTATTGCATCCCCTGTGATGACGACCTCCTGCCCTACCGCCACGTCCTTGATGTCATATTCCCTGATGTCGGCCACCACTTTCAACCCCTCCAGGTTTGTGATCCTGAGCAAGGGGGTCGTCAGGGGAGCCGTCTCCCCGTCCCCTACGAACACATCCGTCACTACCCCGCCGATGGGCGCCACTGCATTGGAAGCAAGGTCCGCCATGCCCTCTTTCAGGTTTTCAATGGACATCTCAAGGCCCTCGATATTCTTCAGCTGGATTTCCACGTCGTACCCTGTCGATCGGGTTGATTCATGATTGGTGCCGCGCAGTTTCTCCAATTCGGATTTGCTGCGCTCCAGATTCAATCGGGCTGTCTCCACCTGCTCCCAGGCATCCTCCACCCTGGTTTTGATCGCCTCAAGTTCACTTAGGGGGATGACCCCTTCATCATAAAGGACCTGGTTCTTTTCCAGCTCGCCGGCTTGCTTTCCATGATTCTTTTCCGCCGAAGCCAAAGCGGCCTCCGCCAATTTCACTGCGATTTCCAATCCGGTGGTACTTGACGAGGTCTGCAGGCTTCTCAATTTTTCAAGTTGAAGGGATTGGGCAGCAAGATTCCGCTCCAATCCGGCAAGTTCTTTCTCTAGGGATGCGGTATCCGGAACAAACAGCACGTCCCCTTTGCGCACCACATCCCCTTCCTTGACTCGTACGACGTCGATCCTAAACGATGTTTCCGCCATGACCGCCTTTTTCTCGATCGCCTCTACCGTTCCGGTCACGATTATTTTTGATGTTATGGTGCCTTTGACAACCCTGCGCGCTTCCACATCTTGCGCTTTTTGGAATCCGAATCCGAAACCACCCGGTCCCTGTCCGGAATCTTTCATCATGTTCAAAATGACCATCAGCGCGATGCTGCCTATGATGACGATGGCCACTGCAACTTTCTTCATGCGTTCACCCCCTTTAATAAGGTTGCCTTCTGCTGGTTCTTCATAGGTTGCCCATGCGCGTGCTGAACAGGATGGCCCCTGTCGATATAAGGGCACCCAATACGAAATATGACAACACGATCAGCAACGACGCCCTCTTGCTTAGGCGGGCCACAATCCGCAATCCCATGTACAGGAGGCACAGTTGCCATATGGAAAAAACCTCAACCGAAAGGGCAGCCCCATAGAGTGCAGTGCCGTACAACTCCTCCGGCAAAAGGCTCGCCAGGCTTGTGACCGGTTCTTGGATTGAAACCTGGCCCTGCAGAAGCGTCAAAACCATGAAAAGGACCCACAGCAGCACGCCAACGACCTGCACATGGAAAATCAAGGAAAACAGCTGCCGATAGGTGACTTTTGATTTCGCGATTCTGGCTGCGAGGAAATGGTAGGTGGCACCGGCAAGGGTCCCGATGACCGGACCCACAAGCGCGCCGATCGGCGTAAGGATGCGGGTGACCCGCAACTGCGCATCCAGCATCTCCCTTGTGAGTTCCATGCCCATGTTCGCAAACTGGGTCTCCAGCATCCGGATGACCTGGACCTGATAGGAATCCCAGAAAACCAGGAAGTATAGGACAGGAAACAGCGGGACCACAAGCATCGGCAAAAGGAACGTGGGCTTTTCCCTAATCGCCTCGAAGGCTTCGGAGGGTGAAAAGATGGTCCCGCGCAATTTCCTCCATGCACCCATAGGCTGTCGTCTTCCACCGTCATGTCCATTCATCCTGCATTCCCCCTTCCAGCGACTGGTTCAATGCCTGCACTTTGCCCTCCAATATCTCTTCCGCGCTCAGGGGGTTATCCACCACATGGTCGCGGACAAGATGCCCGTCTGAAAACGTGACGATCCGCTTGGTATGCCCTGCGATTTCCGGCTCATGGGTCACGATGAGGACGGTCACCCCTTCCTTGTTCAGGGATTGGAACTGGACCATGATTTCTTCCGACGACAGGGAGTCCAGGTTTCCGGTGGGTTCGTCCGCCAGAATGATGGCCGGCCTGTTGACCAGGGCCCTTGCTATGGCTACCTTCTGTTTCTGCCCTCCCGACAATTCGCTTGGGTTATGGTCCATCCGGTCCGATAGCCCTACCCGGGACAACGCCTCCATGGCCCGCTCCCTTCTTTCCTTATGGCCGATCCCCGCATAGACCATAGGCAGTTCCACATTTTTCAAGGCCGAAATCCTGGGAAGCAGGTTGAACGACTGGAATACGAATCCGATTTTCTTGTTGCGGATAGCAGCCAGCTGGTCATCGCTCAGCTCCTTCACATCCACCTCATCCAGGATGTAGGTGCCGCTCGTAGCCCTGTCAAGGCAGCCGATGATGTTCATCAATGTGGACTTTCCAGAGCCTGAAGGTCCCATGACGGCCACGAATTCCCCGTTTCCGATACGCACCGTCACATCCTCGAGGGCCTTCACTGCGGTGCTTCCGCTACCGTAGATCTTGCCGATATTTTCGATTTGCAGCATACGATCACATCCATTCAATGCCAACAATTGGTGTGTGCCCATCTCCAGTATACCATGCAACGCCCCGGCACTTCATCTGAATTCCAAATATTCAAGGCCCGATGTTTTTCATTTCCCCCTTGCATTTCCAGTCACTAGGTGATAATATTTTATTATACTCATAATAAATTATTGTCACAAAGAAAGGAGGGAAACGATGCGATGCAATGATATCCGCGAAATGATTCCTCTCGTCAAATTCCTGGGGAAGGTGCTCGGCCCCAACGCCGAGGTTGTCCTGCATGACTTGAAAAATTACGACAATTCCATCGTCGCCATAGAGAACGGCCATATCAGCGGCAGAAAACCCGGAGGCCCGGTGACGGACCTGGTGCTCAGCGTGATCAAAAACAAGCGGTATGAAAAGGAGGATTTCGTCACCAACTACACCGGCAAGTCAAAGAGCGGCAACCTTCTCAAATCCTCCACCTTCTATCTGAAGAACGACCGCAGCGAACTGATCGGGCTCTTGTGCACGAACATCGACATGTCCGTCTATATGGACCTGGACAAAAAGCTGCGCCAGATCATCAATTACGACTTGGAAGAAGATGTTTTCGGCCAGGAGCCCCTCCCGGAACAGCCCGGCCGGGTGGACGAGAACTTCGGGGAGTCCCTGGAAGACTTGACCGCCTCGTCCATCGAATCGATCGTCAGCGAGTATGGGGTGACGCCCGGCCGGATGTCGCCTGATGAAAAGATTGAAATCGTCCGCCAGCTCAACGAAAAGGGCGTCTTCCTGCTGAAGGGTGAGGTGAGCCGGGTGGCCAAATACCTCAACGTCTCCGACGCCACCGTATACAGATATTTGAGCAAGATAAGGTGATCCAACTTGTGCAAAACGCACAGCAAAAGGCCTCTTTTTTATAAAAATCGCCATATTTTACATAAGTGCTTGCAAAGACTTTTGCAATATGATAATATTATTGCATGAAGAGGATAATTTATCACAATAACCAAAGTTTCTCACAGTAGGGAGCAAGTAAACCGCTAACAAGAGAAGGAGTACAAAGGATGCAATTAATCAAGAAATGGAATCAAATGAGTTTGGTCAAGAGGATCATCATCGGTCTGGCGGTCGGCATCATCCTGGCTTTGGCCATCCCAGATGTGGCCGCCCCTGTGGCGATCTTCGGGTCGCTGTTCGTAAACGCCTTGAAGGGTGTGGCGCCGATCCTGGTGTTCTTCCTGGTCATCTCGGCAATCGCGCAGCACAAGCACGGCAACAAGACCAACATGAAACGCATCATCGGATTGTATCTCCTGGGAACCTTTCTGGCGGGCCTCACGGCAGTTGCCGCCAGCTTCCTTTTCCCCGTGCATCTGACGCTTACGGCCGGCGTCGAGAACCTCACACCTCCGGGGGGTGTCACGGAAGTCCTGAAGACGCTTCTGATGAACATCGTCGACAACCCGGTTAAGGCACTGTTCAATGCCAATTACATCGGCATCCTCGCATGGGCCGTACTTCTGGGTCTTGCCCTGCAGAAGGCACCGGACACGACGAAAACCGTGTTCAACAACATTTCCGATGCCCTTTCCCAAGTGGTCCGCTGGGTCATCGGCTTCGCTCCCCTGGGAATCATGGGTCTTGTGTTCAGCACCATCGCGGAAAGCGGGGCCAGCGCCCTTCTTGGCTACGGCAGTCTGATCCTGGTCCTCCTCGGCGCCATGCTGTTCGTCGCCCTTGTCGTCAACCCGCTGATCGTCTTCGTCAACATACGGCAAAACCCCTATCCCCTTGTGTTCAAATGCCTGAAGGATAGCGGCATCACGGCATTCTTCACCCGCAGCTCCGCAGCCAACATTCCGGTGAACATGAGCCTGTGCGACGAGCTGGGTCTGGACAAGGACACCTACTCCGTCTCCATCCCCCTGGGCGCCACCATCAACATGGCCGGTGCCGCGGTGACCATCACCGTCATGACCCTTGCCGCGGTCAACACGTATGGGCTTTCCGTGGACTTCGGCACAGCCGTCCTCCTGAGCATCGTGGCTGCCGTCAGCGCCTGCGGCACATCGGGTGTGGCGGGTGGTTCCCTGCTGCTGATCCCCCTGGCCTGCAGCCTCTTCGGCATACCGAACGACGTGGCCATGCAGGTCGTCGGTGTCGGCTTCATCGTAGGCGTCATTCAGGACTCCGCAGAGACGGCCCTGAACTCCTCGACGGATGTGTTGCTCACCGCCACCGCCGAATTTGCCGAGTGGCGCAAGGAAGGGAAGAACATCACCTACTGGAGAAAGAAAAAAGTGCAAACCAACTGACAGCTTCGAGAGGACAGCCGGAAAAGGAAGGCTGTCCTTCTTCATAAGCAAGGATTCCGGTTGCGGAAGAAAGAGGGATGGTTATGGCAGCAAAAAATTTGAGTGTTTTCGATGCGATCGGGCCGCGGATGGTCGGCCCTTCCAGTTCCCATACGGCAGGCGCGGCCAGGATTGCGCTGGTGGGACGGAAAATCGTCAAGGGCAGGATCAAGGAAGTGCAATTCTTCCTCCATGGCTCCTTCTCCAAGACCTACAAGGGACATGGCACCGACAGGGCGCTCCTGGGGGGCATCCTGGGCTACTCCACGGAGGACCCCCGCATTGTGGATGCCTATGCCAAGGCAAAGGAAGAAGGGATCTCCTATTCGTTCATCCCTACGGACCTGGGGGACGACTACCATCCCAACACCGTGAAGATGCTCATCACCAATGAGGCGGGGGTCCAGGTGGAGGTCATCGGCGAATCCATCGGCGGCGGGAGCATCAACATCGTGCAGCTGAACGGACTCCGTGTGGAGTTCACAGGGGAATTCTACACCTTGATCGTCAAGCAGCGGGATGTGCCGGGTGTGGCCGCCCACATCACCCAATGCATCGCTTCCGAAGAGATCAACGTGGCGTTCATGCGGATCTATCGGGAGGAAAAGGGGAATGTCGCGTATACGGTCATAGAAGCCGATGAGGAGATTTCAGCTTCCGCGGTGGAAAAGATCAAGGAAAAACGGGATTTGATCAAGGACGCATTCATTGTGTCCCTTCGATAGAAAAGGCGGGTGACGGATATGAATTTCAAGAACGGCAGCGAGCTGGAAGCCCTCTGCATGGAAACGGGCAAGTCGATGGCCCAGGTGTGCATCGAACGGGAGGTCGAACTTTCCGGGAGGAGCGAAGAAAACATCCGCGAGGAGATGAAGCTGAACTATGTGGTCATGAAGAATGCCGTCGAACGTGCAAAGAACGAAACCCTGCACTCCATGGGCGGACTGATCGGGGGGGAAGCGCAAAAACTGCATGCGCGGATGCAATCGGGCAAGACCGTCTGCGGCACGCGGATATCAAAAGCCATGGCCGCGGCCATGGGTGTGATGGAGGTGAACGCTTCCATGGGCCTGATCGTCGCCGCGCCTACGGCGGGGTCCTGCGGCATCCTGCCGGGAGCCGTGCTGACGACGGCGGAAGCCTACGGTTGGGATGAAGAGCAGATCCTCGATGCCCTCTTCGTCGCCGGTGCCATCGGCCTGATCATCATGCGCAATGCCACTGTGTCGGGTGCCGAGGGCGGCTGCCAGGCCGAGACGGGCTCTGCGGCGGCCATGGCGGCTGCGGGAATCGTATCCGTGCTGGGGGGGAGTCCCCGGCAGGCGCTGGACGCGGCGGCGGTGGCGCTCAAGAATGTCATGGGCCTTGTCTGCGACCCCATTGCGGGCCTCGTGGAATCCCCCTGCCAGAAAAGGAATGCCATCGGGGTGGCCAACGCCCTGCTCAGCGCCGAAATCTCCCTGGCCGGCATCCCGAGCATCGTACCCTTCGACGAAGTGGTCGATGCGGCCTACAGGGTGGGCAAGAAGATGCCCATGGAACTCCGGGAGACTGCCCTCGGCGGCCTGGCCGCCACACCAACGGCCTGCTCGCTCTGCAGCCGGATCTACAACTGAAGAAAAGCCGGCAAAGTCAAAAGCCGCCACAACCGTGGCGGCTTTTCTCGTATCAGTACTTCAGCCCGTGCCCCATCCTGTAGACGTTGCCGTCGCTGTCCTTGTAGGCGTAGCGCATGCCTTCCGGCATGTACAGGTCCTTGTCGTAACCCGGCACGTCGTTTCTGGAGACACAGACGCCGTTTTCATCTACGGCGATGACATGGTCGCCGGCAGGCAGGGTCAGGGGCAGGACGCCGCTGGGTTCCTGGCGGCCTGCCATCACTTCAAATTGGGCGTTGTAGAAGGTGTCGTAGCCCGCCAGCAAAGCGTCCGCCAGGGGCTCGATGCCGCCCACGATCCAGGGAAGCGTGAAGTTGACGCTGATGACAACCTTGCCGCCCCTGCCCTTCACGTTCTCCACAATGGCCTTGAGCCGTTCCATGTCCTGCAGGGTGGTTTCCTGGTACTCCGTGCCGTCCATCGCCTTGAGGGTTTTGTTCTCACAGATTTCCAGCTCCAGTAGGCCGGGGGTGGCGTTGAAGTAGTCGCCGGACTGGGGCTTCAGGAACAGGATGGCGTAGTCCGCCTCCTCATGGTTGTCCGTCATGTCGAAAAGGTCCAGTTCGCGGCACTCCTTCCTCGCCTGCTCCCCATACTTCGCTGCACCTTCCGGCTTCTTGTGGAACAGCTCCACGTACACCTTTTTGCCCTTCAGCTTCTCCTGGGTCAAAGGCAGGGTGTTGCCAGAGTTTTTCAGCACGGTGACGGATTTCTTGTGGGCCGCATAGGCCGCTTCCCAGTGCTCCGGAGTGCTGATGAAGGCTTCCGCAGCCTCCGGGGACACATAGGTCCTGTCGTCGAACAGGCCCAGGGTGAACATTTCCTCCAGAAGGCGTACATTGGCTTCATTGATGCGCTTTTCGCTGATCCACCCGTTTTCCACGGCCTTCTTCAGGTTCTCGATGTCGTTGGTGTCGGCCACCAGGTCCGTGCCCGCGTTGACGGCCTTGGCGAAGCGTTCCGCCTCGCTCAGCTCCTCCACACCCCAGCACATTTTGGACGTGATGCCGCTGTCGCTGTTGATGTAACCTGTAAAGCCCAGCTTGCCCCGTAGGATGTGGTTCAGGAAATAGTGGTTGAAGGCGAACCCCGTTTCCTCAAAAGGGATGTCCTCGCCCTGGAACTCCTGCACCACGCTTCTTTTGATGCTGGGGGCCGAGTAGTAGGGCATGAAGGAGGCTGTGCCGTGGGCCGCCGCCGCAGCAAAGGGAGGCAGGTGGTACTTTTCCAGGCTTCCGGGGGTGGGATACACGTTCCATTTCCCCTCCTTGTAGTGGGGGTCGAAGCCGTTTTCCCGGGGACCGCCCCCGGGGAAATGCTTGGTGGTCATGGCGATGCTGTCCTTGTCAAGGGTCGTTCCCTGGAAACCTTCGATGAGGCGTCCGATGGCATCAGAGATGAATTCCGGATCTTCCCCGAAGGTGCCGTAAATCCTCTGCCACCGGGGATCCGTCGTCACATCCGCCATGTACATGTAGCCTTTGCGGATGCCCGTCGCCAGCCATTCCTTTCCGGCGATGGCGGCAAATCCGCTGATGAGGGACGCGTCCCCGCCGTTGGCGATGTCACCTTTGGCGGCCGCGGCAAGACCCAGGGTGCCGGGCCAGGTGGAAAAGATGCCCGCCGCATCGTTCATGCCGAACACCGGCTCCGCATTTTCGTTTCTTGAATTGGAGGCGAAAATGCAGGGGATGCCCAGACGGGTGCCTTCGCACACTTCGTTGACGGTGTTGATGAACTCCGCCAGGTCCCGGGGGCTGTAGTTTTCCCTCAAGATGAAGTGGCGCAGCTTCCGTTCTTCGATGGTGTGTGTCGTTCCGTATTTCTTCTCCTGGGTGAAGATGGTTTCCCCTTTTTCCACAATGGCTTCGTCCAGGATGCCGTTGTGGCTGGTCTTGCTCTTGTCCTGTTGGGTCAGGCCCATGAACCGGGTGTTGATGAGCATCATGCCGACCTTTTCGTCCAAATCCATGAGGGACACCAGGTTTTCTGCCCGCTCCCTGGGGCTTAGGCGCCAATCTTCATAAGGATCCAGCCTGCCGTTGCCGTTCAAGTCCTTGAACTTGTATCCGTCCGCCTCGATCAGGCTTTTGACGCGTGTTTCCAATTTCAACTGCTCCATAGTGTCCCCTTTCCTGCTCCTGCCGATATTGTTTGAAGACACTATACCATAAAGATGGGGAGGGCCTCTTCAATAATTTTGGGGTTTCATCAAATATTATTGTCCTTTGGCGGTTTTGTTGGTAAAATCATAGGTGTCACCGTAAAAATTGTTGCCATTGCATGGAGGGACCGGCCTTGGACCGTCTCAACGAAGAGCTTCTTGATACGCTTACAAAGACCAGCATGCTTTTGCACAACCTGCTGGACCTGAACATCGAGGTGGTCGATGCCGGAAACCGACCGGTCCTCGCCCTGGTCAACCAGGAACTGCCGGAGCCCTTCGTTGCTGGCAGGGAGGCCCTCCGCCTCCACATCCGGGACGTGCTGCGGGACATGCCCCCCCATACCTACCACCACCTGGCCACCGGCGACCATTTGGAGTACCTGGGCGCAGGCATTTTCCGGGCCGGACGGTACCTCGGCACCGTCATCGTCGGCCCCTTCCTCACCCGCACCCCTGACGACCTTCTCGTGGCCGGCGTTTTGGATGCCACGGGCCACATGGGCCCGGGCCGCAGGAAGATCCGGGATTTCTACCGGACGCTGACCATCATCGACAGCCGCTACTACATGAACCTTGGCACGCTGCTCGTCAACCTCTACAACACCGATTTGGCCGACGGGCAGATCCTTTCCGGGCACCTGTCCCCCAACCTCGCCGACGGTCCGGAACTGTCCCCTGCCGAAGAGGTCCCTTCCCAAATCGACGTCCGCTACCGGACGGAAAAGAAGCTGATGCATGCCATCGAAATGGGCCTTAAGGAGGAAGCCTTGAAGGTCTGGGGCAATTTCCAGTTCAACGGCGCCTATCGGGTGCCCCAAAACCCCTTGCGGGCGTATAAGAACCTGACTTTCGTCATCAACACCCAGTGCCGTCTGGCGGCGGAGCACAGCGGTGTCCCTCCAACGGACCTTCACGGCATATCCGAAAGATTCGCCATCCTCATAGAAAAGACAAAGACCATTTCAGACCTCCATGCCCTGTCGCTGGACATGATTTCGGAATACTGCGATCTGGTGAAGGGCCATGCCCTGGGCGGCTACAGCAAGCTCGTCCGAAAGGCCATCCACCATATCCGCCTGCATTATGCGGAACCCCTGACCTTGCCCCTGGTGGCAAAGGCCATCCCGGTCCATCCCGCCCATTTGTCCACCCGCTTCAAGGAGGAAACCGGCATGAACCTGACGGAATACATCAGCAGGGTCCGGATTGGGGAAGCCAAGTTCCTTTTGGAGCAGGGGACAGGTTCCGTCACGGACATCGCCTTGGCGGTGGGTTTTGGCAACACCAACTATTTCAGCGTCGTCTTCAAGAAGCTGACCTCCATGACGCCGACGGAATATGGGAGGACCCACCTCACTCCATGACCACCTTGAGCAGCGAAACCAAATGGCGGTTTCCGGTCGATCGGAAAAGGACTTCTTTGGCGTATGCGGGGCGGTCCGTGATGAGGTTGTCCACGCCCAACCGGCTGAGGCGTTCAATGTCCCGCTTCGAGTTCACTGTCCAAACCAGCATTTTTTTGCCGGAAGCATGGACCTGCTCCACGACGGATCCGGTCACGAGGCTCCCCTTCACGCTGAAGGCGTCAATGGATGGATTCTTCAGGAGCGCAGGCGTGAGCCGATAGGTGATGTAGCCTGTTTGGATGCCGGGGTTCACCGCCTTGATGTCTTCAATGCATTGCAAGCAAGTTGAGGTGACGATGCACTGGTATTCCATTTCGAATTCGTGGATCAGGCCAACCAAATTTTCCACAACATCGGGTTGTGTACTGACATATTTGAGGTCCAGATTGAGGAACACGCGGCCCTTGGCCAGGTCGAACACCTGGCGCAACGTGGGAATCGTCGTGCCTTCAAATGCGAGGCCCCGCCATTTTCCGGCGTCCAGAAATTTTATTTCATCGTAAGTGACATCCCAAATGAATTTGTCCAAGCCCGTGGTGCGTTTCAGGCTCGCGTCGTGAAGCAATACGAACTCCCCGTCTTTTGTTGCCCGCACATCCACCTCCACTGAATCGGCATACGCCTCGATGGCGCGTTCGATGGCCGGCAGCGTGTTCTCCGGATAACCGTAGGAATAGCCCCGGTGTGAAGTTATTTGGATCTGGTCGGTCGCATTGACCTCCAGCGCCGAACCGTTCTTCAGGATCCCCACATAGGAATGGATATCGAACAGAAGCAGGCACACGAGACCCAAGACCCCCATGCGCCTGGTTGCCGTGGAAACCAGCTGCCTGTAGGAGACGTTTTGGTCCACTCTCAAATCACACTCCGAAAGGCCAAGCAACTCTTCTCCAACCAAGGCATAACGGGCATACTGGGTCAGCGTGCTGGCAATCAGCAAAAAGGGGACAAAATAGCTGTGGACCCTGCTCCTGACGGCGATCAAGGCAGCGACGGCGAAGGGGCGTTCAACCGAAATCGAGATGATGAGGACGGCGATGCCCATCAGCACCGCATAAGCCGCCAAATACGCCACCGCCTGCAAGGCGTTCCAACCGAAGGACCTCCGCAGCAGCAAAAGGTGTTTCCGGTGCATCCAACAGGCCAGAAGGGCGTACCCCGCAAGCATCACCGCCCAAATCCAAAACGCCGACAGCTCGCCTTTCAGGTATCCGAAAAAGCGGCTTGTGCGTACGGTGAATACCATCAGCGGCAGATTGAAGACAATCATTCGGGTCCAAGCGCTTGAAATCTCGCGCAAATTGCATGACCCAAATGCTTTCAGCACATGCGAAACAGCATGGAAGAAGAACGCGCCCCCTTCGGCCCGGATGCCCATGCGTCTCGCATAAAAATATTCCTTCAGGAAAACATCTTCAAACAGGATCAAACCGCTTGACACGATTAAAATGGTTGCCAGAAAAAGCAGTGTTACCGGATGCAGAAGGAAGCGGCCCAAATTCCCAAATGTCACATAACTGAGCCCCGCAGCATGCAACGCCGCCTCAAAACCGAATGCCATCAACGGCACGAACAGTAGATGGAAGACCACCACGAGTATGGCTTGACTTGAAAGCAACCCTAAGCTTCGCTTGACCGGCATGTGCCTGTAACTCAATCTTCCACCGCAGCCACCTGTGCCGGTTTCATGCCATTGTAAATGAAATGGATGATAAAAGGAATGCCTACAACAAGCAGGGTGGCATAGCCCAAATAGGCATAACCCTTTGCTATGAGCGGAATCAAGCCAAATTGGGCAATGCCGAAGGTGGCGGATGTGACGACCAGCGAGGTGACCGTATTGCGCTTCATGCGGTTTGCCGCCGATCTGTTCCCGTCACGGTCCCTTCGTTCAACGGCATCCACAATGCGTGCCACAAGCCCTGCGATCATATTGACACCGGTGGATACGGCTCCCAGGATGATCAGCAGTGAAATGAGCGGTGTCAGAAAGGTTGCGCCCACCCCGGTTTGAACCAACAGCAGCATCGGCACCGACGCCGTCTGGATTGCCGGCTCATAGGCTACCGCAAGCAACCCCAGAACAGCAAGCATCATGCAGGACGCGTTGACAATGAACATGTAAACCATGCTCTTGTCGATCTGTTTTTCATTGGTCACCGGCTTGACGTGCTGATACATAAGTCCTACGGAAGCCAATTGGAAAACAAAATAAATTACCGCACGCCACAACGCTCCCAGGAAGCTTCCATCCTGCGCTGAAGCCGCAGGCATGATGCCTTGTTGAAGATTTGCTATGGCCGCAACGATTTTATCCCATTGGGCGATGATGTTGGGTACAAGGACAATGACCAGCGCCCCGATGATGAATACGGAAAGCGTCGACGCCGCTTTTCTGACCACATCCGTCCCGTACATCGCAATGATAAAAATGGCGATTCCGATGATCAGGGTGCAGACGATATAAGGGATGCCTGTCAACATGTTCAATGTGGAGCCGCCGGTTGCGAAAGCGACTGCAGGAGCCAGGCAAATCATCAACAGATAGATGGCTTCATACAGGTTCGAAAACAGGTTTTTGTATCGCCCATAGAACCGGTCGGAAAAGGTCCTGTAATCATAGGTCTTGTTGGCGTAGGCAAACCGGAGGCCGTACCAGAAGAATAGGGCCAGCAAGCCTTGTGCCATAAAAGGCATGGCGAGTGTCCAAATGCCGAAGTTGATGAAGTATTGGTAGATCTGCGCACCGGAAGCGAAACCGCCTCCAAACTGGGTTGTGAATGCTACGAATGCAATCCCAATGGCAAGGGGCATTTTTTCTTTCCTGATCATAATCCTTCCTCCTCATCGATATGTTTTCATGCTCCACAGCGGCCTTTTGAATCGAGCGCAACCACTTTTCCCGGGTTCAGGATGTTCTTGTCGTCGAAGACCATTTTCACCGATTGGAAAAGGCGGTACATGCGTTCCCCTACGAAGTGCCGCATATGCTCAAGCCGCCCGATTCCGATGCCGTGTTCCCCGGACAATTGGCCTCCAAGTCGCTTCGACACGGCATAAAGCTCTTCAAGACAGGCATGGGTGTTCACTTTCCACTCCTGTTCGGTCAGGTGCGGGTCTTTCAGCAGTTCCGTATGGATGTTGCCGTCGCCCGCATGGCCTACGGTGACGATGCGGATTCCATGCTTCTTGCTGATCTTTTTTGCTTCCAGGACGTATTCCGCGATTTTCGACCGTGGGACCACCACGTCGCATTCTTCCTGTGACAGGCTGTCCGCCTTGAGGCCTTCAAGCGTACCGGCCCTGACGGACCATACGGAAGCGCTGCGTTCTGCCGTATTGCTGATGAGGACATCTTTGGCTCCTGCCCCAATGGCTGTGCCTGCAGCCTCTTCCACCATTTTTTCCATCTCTTCTTTGGTGTTCGCATCCAACATGACGATCAGATACGCATCGGAGGAACGGTCCGGAAAACGTTTGTTCAGATGTTTTTCCACCATGTCCAATACATCCGTTTCCGTGAATTCGATGGCAGTCGGAACAAAGCTCATTTTCAGCAATTTCGGCACGGTACTTATGCAGTGTTCGATGCTGTCATAGGGTATGACCAGCGACCATGTCAGCTTGGGTTTTGCAATCAGCTTGAGCGTCACTTGCGTTAGGATGCAGAGCGTCCCTTCCGAACCGATCACCAGGTCCTTCAAGTCATAACCGGTTGTGTTTTTGACCACATTTGAAGAGAAATTCACAATCTCTCCGTCCGGCAAAACCGCTTCGATGGCCCTCACATAGTCCCTCGTCACGCCATACTTGACAGCACGCATGCCGCCGGCATTGGTTACGACGGTTCCTCCGATGGATGCCGTCCGCTCCCCCGGGTCCGGCGGATAGAACAGACCAGCCGCACTTGCCGCATCGGCCACTTCGCTCAATAAGGCCCCCGGTTCTGTGGTGATGGTCATGTTGTCCATGTCGACGCCCAAGATCCGGTTCATCTTCATTACGGACAGGAGAATTCCTCCGTATTTGCAGGTAGCTCCACCGGCAAGTCCCGTGCCGGCACCCCTAACGGTGACCGGTATGTTCTTCTCATACGCATACTTCATGATTTGCGAGATTTCTTCTTTGTTGATCGCTTCAATCAACAGGTCCGGCGCATAAACACCATACTCCGGCATCTCATCATGGTGGTACTCTTTTTTGACCGCTTCTTTTTCGACGATGCGCTCTTCTCCGATGATCGTCCTGAAGTGCGCTATGTCCTGTCCATTGATCTTATGATAAGGAAAAGGCATGCGAACAAACCTCCTTTTTCTGTTTTAGCCGTTCAACAAGCGGCGGAATGACTTCATACAGGTCATCGTTTATGCAATAATGCGCTATGTTGAAAATCAGTGCTTCGGGGTCCGCATCGATGGCGACGATGCATTCCGAATTCTTCATTCCGGACGCGAATTGGATCGATCCGGACACACCGCAGGTGACAATGAGTTTGGGTTTGACCGTCCTTCCGGATAGTCCGATCTGCCGTGTGGGATCGCCATAGCCTTCTTCCACAAGCGCCCTGGTGCAGCAGACCTGTCCACCCAACACATCGGCAAGGGCCTTGACCAGCTCCATGCCCTTCTCGTCCTTGACTCCCCTTCCGGCAACGACCAGAACGTCTTCCTCTTCAATGCCGCAGGACCTCTCGGCCGCGTGGACGCTCCGGACCTTTATGGCGGAGGAAACCATCTCCTCCGCCACTTCGCAAAAGACCACTTCGCCTGTTGCCACGGCGCTCCTCTCGGGCGCGTCCATGACCTTATGACGCACTGTGGCGAACTGGGGACGGGATTCCGTCGACAGGATCTGTGCCATCACATTCCCGCCGAATGCAGGGCGGATTTGCACCAGGTCCGTATTTTCACGCATTTCCAGCTTCGTGCAGTCCGCCGTCAAGCCGGTATGGAATCTGGTTGCCAGTCTTGGGGCCAGGGAGCGTCCCAGTGCCGTCGCACCGACAAGGACCACGGACGGCTGCATTCTGGTTATGCAGTCCGCCATTACCTTGGTATAGCTGTCTGCTTTGAAGCTGCCCAACGCTTCATGCTCATATGCGTAAATTTTGTCGACCCCATACCGCTTCAGCATTTCTGCGCGCTCCGCCGTTCCTTCCCCTCCGATCAGGGCCACATTGACCTCATATCCCTTAGGTCCACCCAACCGTCTTGCCTCACCGATCAGTTCCAATGTCACCGGATGGATTTCCCCTTGCTCCTGTTCCGCAAAAACAAGGATGCCGCTCCACTGGCTTTTGTCCGCTTGTCCGGCTTTCTGCTCGAAACGGATGGCCCCTTCCGGACAGGCTTTCACGCAAATGCCGCACATCCTGCAGGCTTCACCGACTTCGATGCCTTTTTCCCCCATGTGGAGGGCATCGAAAGGACATTTTTCTATGCATACGTGGCACAAACTGCATTTGTCCACATCAAAATGTATGAAATTCATGAATTGCCTCCTACAGTATTTTTGCTTCCGACAACAACGCAACCAGACGGTTGGCTTTCTCCACGCTGTTGCCCTCGATATGGACTTGTCCTTCTGCCGCTTCCGGCGGGAACATCTTGTCCACTTGTGTCGGCGATCCGATGATCCCGAATCTGGATAGGTTCTTGTCCGGAAGGTCCGCAAAAGACAAGAACCTCACTTCCTTCTCCCTAGTCGACAGCTTCGTTTTATAGGATGGCAGTCTAGGGACGAAGATGTCCTTGTCCACGGTGATGAGGCACGGATAGGGCATTTCAGAAACCTGGACATGACCGCTCATTTGATGTACGACGGCAATGAAGCGGTCGTTGACCTCCTCAAGGCTTTTGACCCATGCCACATGGGGAATGTCCAAATGTTCGGCTATTGCAGGTCCGATTTGCGCCGTATCCCCATCCGTCGTCTGCTTGCCGCAGATGATCAGGTCGGCTCCCTCCAGCATCTTGATTCCCTGTGACAGTGTATAGGACGTGGCCAGCACGTCCGATCCCGCGAACTTCCGGTCGGACATGACAACCGTTTCATCGACCCCCATCATGTAGGCATCCCGCATCATCTCTTCCGCCTGGGGAGGTCCCATTGTCAATGCGGTTACCGTACCCCCGACTTCATCCCTGATTCTCAAGGCCGTCTCGATTGCATACAGGTCATAGGGATTTGTTTTCGCGTTTTGCCCCATGCGGATGAGCGTGCCGCTTTCAGGGTCGATCGCCACATCCGAAGAATCCGGGACCTGCTTGATACAGACAATAATTTTCATCATGCTCCTTGCCTTTCTTTGGATTTCAATGGTTTAACGTTGTGAATTCATAGCACATTGATGAAATTGTAACACATTTTTTCAAAGAAGGTAAGTGCAAAATAGCCACCACGTCATAAAACCGTGGTGGCTATTCTCTCCTCTTCTAGTCCAGCCGAATCATGAACTGGTGCCTGTAGACCTGGTTCGGGTGGAGTCGGTAGGCAGGATGGGTCATCTGTCCCCAGCTGTCGTCCCCGCCGACCCCCATCTGTCCCAGGTTGATCTTGACGACCGTTTTCCCGGCTTCGGGCAGCTCGTGGGGGTGCCCCGCCGCCTCCAGTTCGTCATCGGTGTAGGGCAGCACCACCGCCTCGAATCCGAGTCGGCTTGTGAAATCAAGGGCATGCCTCGCGCCATGCACGGACAGCTTCGTGACCTCCATCTTGTTGCCGCAGGCCTGGGGACGCAGATACGGCACGAATTGCTCCCTGACCGTTCCGCTCCAGCGGCCGATTCTTGCTCCTTGCCAGCGGTCCGCGTAGGATTCATGGGGGCCCCTGCCGACCCATTCAAGCCTGTCCAGTCCACTGCTTGCCGTCATGGCCAGCCCAATGGCGGGGATATCCGGCAACAGGGGATCTGGCCTGAAGATGAAATCGATTTCCAGGAGGCCGTCCCCCCGGACTGCGAAACAGGTGTGGCTGCGGCTGTTGCCCAGACCGTCATAGCTGTGGGTGAAGGATGCCGCCGCCATCGTAGCGCCCCGCTCCAGTGTCGCCGACAGCAGCTGCATCTTCCCGGCAGCATGCCGGAAGACGCCTGCCCGCTCCTCCAGCCCGTTTCCACGGTCGTTGTCTGTCAGGGCCCGCCAGAAGTCCGGTACGACAGGTGTTTCCAGGTAAGCGAAGCCTGCCTTCCCTATGCCGATGAGAAGTCCCGCCGCCGGGTCGAAGCTGTACGTTGCATCGGCCGCCGTCACCTGCCACATTCCCTCGGTCAGGGAACAGCTGACAGCACCTTCCGGTAGGTCTCGGACGACAGGGCCGGCAGCCACCGGAAGGAGGAACTCTCCAAAAGCAACCTCATGACCCTGCTCCGCGTAGAGGGTCGCCTCCGTCTGGCGCAGGGACACCTGCAGGTCCCACCTGGCCTCGCCAGGCTCTTGCGGCAGGACATAGTCCAGGGAAACGATGCCGGCTTCGCCAGGTGCCAGGTCCAGGGGCAGCGTCCCCGATACCGCCGGCTCCCCGTCCTTCAGCATCTGCCATTTGAGCAGGAAGCGGTCCAGACTGGTGAACAGGAACTTGTTGCGGATCCGGAGGGTACCCGCAGACAGATCCACCGCCTCGAAGGCCGCCGGCTGGTACTGGCGCCTCACCTCCGCCAGTTTCGGGCTGGGCGTGCCATCGGCGAAGACGATTCCGTTGCCTGAGAAAGTGCCGTCATGGGGCCATTCCCCGAAATCCCCGCCATAGGCCAGGAAAGGGACCCCTTCCTGGGTCCGGTGCAGCAGCGCCTGGTCTTTGAAGTCCCAGATGAAGCCTCCCTGGAGGATGGGATACTTATCGAAGAGTGCCACATACTCTTGGAAATTGCCTAGGGAATTGCCCATGGCATGGCTGAACTCACAGAGGATGTAGGGCTTGGAGCCGGGGCCGGCCTGTTTCGCGTAGGTTTCCACCTGCTCCGGGGGGATGTACATGGTACTTTCCATGTCCGACACGCCTTCGGAGAGCCTGTAGTGGAATACTCCCTCGTAGTGCACCAGCCGGCTCGCATCCTTTTCCTTGAAATAGTCGTGCATCAGCTGGAAGTTGTCCCCGCCGAAGGATTCATTACCCAGGGAAAAAACAAGGATGGAAGGATGGTTCTTGTCCCGCTCGAACATGGCGCTGCACCGGTCCAGAACATTGGCGCGCCACTCCGGGCGGCTGCCAGGCAATGTATTTCCCAATTCCTTCTGGCCATAGTGCCAGGTTCCGTGGGTTTCCAGGTTCACCTCGTCCATCAGGTACACACCATACCTGTCGCAAAGCTTGTACCAGTAGGGGTCGTTTGGGTAGTGGGACGTGCGGACCGCATTGATGTTGGCCTTTTTTATCATCCGGATGTCCTGCAGCATGTGCACCTTTGTAATTGCCCTGCCGACCCTGCTGTCGAATTCGTGCCGGTTCACGCCCTTGAAGAGGATGGGTTTGCCATTGAGTTGCATGAGGCCGTCCTTAAGCTCGAACCTGCGAAATCCCACATCGCTTCCCTCCACCTCCGTGGTACGGCCTTCATCGTCAAGGAGCGACAGGGTGAGCTTGTAAAGATAGGGATCTTCGGCAGACCAATGCCTGGGCCGCGCCAATGCCATCTGCAGGCTGACGTCCTGCTGCTCCCCGGAAATCGCTACCTTTTTCTCCGCCGTTGCGACAAGCGCCAAGTCCCTATCATACAGTTTCGCCAATAGGGTGGCTGTACCAGGCGTTTCATTGTAGTTCCTCAAGGCTGCATCTACGGCCAGCTTCCCGTCCTGATAGTCGTCATCCAGGGATGCCCGGATGAAAAAGTCGTCGATATGCACTTCCGGCAGACAGTATAGGTAGAGGTCCCTGAAGATGCCGCTCATGCGCCAGAAATCCTGGCCCTCCAGCCAGCTGCCGTCGCTCCAGCGATACACCTCGATGGCGAAGATGTTTTTTCCGGGCTGTAGGTAGGGTGTCAGGTCGAACTCCGAAGCGGTGAAGCTGTCCTCGGCATACCCGACAAAATCCCCATTGACCCAGAGATAGAAGGCGGATTCCACACCCTCCAGCCTGAAGTAGACAGGCTTCTTTAGGAAAGCATCCGGCAGCTCGACGACCTTGCGGTATTGTCCCACCGGATTGTAGCGGGTCGGCGCAAAAGGCGCTTCGATGTCGTCATGGCCGATCCAGGGATAGCGCGTATTCACATACTGGGGATAGTCATAGCCCTGGAGCTGCCAGTGGCCTGGCACCTGGATGGTGCCAAACCCTTCAATGTCGGCATCCGCCTTGTGGAAGTCCTTGCACCTCTTGTCGGGATTCTCCGCCCAGTGGAAGGCCCAGGTGCCCTTCAGGGAAAGGTAGTGGGGAGACTGCTCCTTATCGAGGGTAAGTGCCTGCTCCTCCGTATCGAAAGGCATATGGTCCGCGGTGGGCCTGCGGCGGTTCAAAGCGAAAATCTCCGGATTGTTGTTCCATTCCGGATAGCCGTTTGACGGCGGGTTGTACTGGTACTTCGGATACCTTTTAACCAATTCTTTTCCTCCTATGGCAAGCGTGGCGCCTTATTTTTCTGACTTTTCGACGGAAGGCTGCTCAGCCTTTCACGGAGCCCGTCATTCCGGCAACAAAATGTTTCTGCATCAGGAAGAAGACGAAGACCGTGGGCAGTGTGGCAATCGTGATGGCCGACATGATCATACCGTAATCCGGTGCATAGCTTGAACCCAGATTCGAAATCAGCAGCGGGACCGTCTTCTTCGCCGGGGATTGCAGAACAATCAGTGGCCACAGGAAATTATTCCAGCTGTTCATGAACGCGATGATTGCCGCCGCGGCATAGGTTGTTTTCATGGTGGGAATGTAGATGCGGAAGAAGATGCCTGTTTCCGAGAGGCCGTCCAACCGGCTGGCTTCAATCAGCTCCTCGGGAAACATCCCGGTGTTCTGCCGAAAGAAGAAGATGAAGAAGGCCGTCGTCAACGTGGGCAGAAAGGCCGCCGCCAGGGTATCGATGCCGATCCAGGGTGCCACTTGGGAGATCCTGCCGAACAGGCGGTACAGCGGAATCATGATTGCCGCGAAGGGGATCATCATCGACAGCAGCAGCACATTGAATACAATGTCCTTCCTCCGCGACCTGTACACATGGAAGCCATAACCAGCCAGCGAGGTAAGCAGCATCGTCAGCAGCGTGGAGATGACCGCGACAAGGGTGGAATTGCCAAGCGCTGTGACCATATCCACCTGCCCGAAAAGGTTGTTCAGGTTTTCCATCAGGTAGGTGCCTGGAAGCTGGCGACCTCCTGTGACATCGACGGAACGGTTGGTCATGCTGACCACCATCCAGAAAAACGGATAGATGGAGATGAGGGCAGCGATGACCAGGAATACGTAGGCTGCAATGGATTTTAAACGTTTCATTCTTTTTCACCTGCCAATTTGAACTGGATTGCGGATAGGATGATGACGATGATGACGATGACATAGGAGACCGTCGCTGCATAGCCGAAGTCCGGCGTGTACTTGAAGGACAGGTCGTAGATGTATTTGGAAATCGAAAGTGTCGCATTGCCGGGTCCGCCATCCGTTATGTTAAGGATTTCATCGAAGAGCTGCAGTGTGCCGATAGTGGACGTGATTGTGGTGAACAGGATGATCGGTTTCAACATCGGCATGGTGATCTTGAAGAACTGTTGGATCGCATTGGCACCGTCGACCCTTGCTGCCTCGTAGACGGATTTGTCGATGTTCTGAAGCGACGAAAGATAGAAAATCATGTTGTACCCTGTCCACCGCCAGGTGATCGCCAGGATGATGACGACCTTGCTCCAGAACGGATCCGATAGGAAGAAGATTGGAGCATCCGTTAGGGACAGGTCCATAAGGAACCGGTTGATGATGCCGTCGGGGCTGAACATGTATTTGAACACGACCGAATAGGCAACCAGCGACGTCACCGCCGGCAAGAAGATTGCCGTTCTGAACAGGCCTCTGAATTTCAAGGACTCCTTGTTCAGAAGCACGGACATCAGCATGGCCAGAACCAGCATGACCGGCACTTGGATGACCAGATACGTCAAGGTGTTGGACAAAGCGGTGATGAAGTTGGGGTCGCTGAGCAGGCGTTTCCAATTCAGCAGCCCAACGAATTCAAGATTCATACCCATGCCGGACCGGAACGAAAGCAAAAGTGCGTCTAGCATAGGGTAGAAATAGAACAACGCAATCGCAAGGACCGGAATCATGATATAGAACCATCCAACCCTGTGTTTTTTCAGGGAATTTTCCACGATAACTAACTCCTCTCCTAGTTGAAGAACCGCAGGGTGACATGGGTCTCCCTGCAGTCCGTTCGGATTATCTCAGCTGCATCTCCGCTTGTGCCTGCGCACTTGCCATCACTGTGTCCAGGTCTTCGCCTTTCAGGTATTTCTGCATTTCGACTTTCAGGATATCGTCTATCGCATAGGTGTGTATGCCATAGTTGACAGCGGGGATATCGGCCATCCAGCTGGTGAAGTCGCTGTAGATCTTCTGTCCGCCGAAGAAGTCGTCGCTTTGGTCAAATGCATCTCCTGCAATGCCCGGCTTGTATGTGCCGATGGCACCGACATCCGCAAGCAGCGTGTTGTAGAAGTCGACATTGCTGCCGAATGTATCCGCCAGGAATGCCGCGGCGGCTTCCTTGCCATCCTGGTTCAGTACGTACCAGGAGCTACCTCCCAGGTTGGATACATTGAGACCGCCTTCCGTTTGAAGACGCGGCAGGGACACCACGCGCCACTGTCCCGCTTGGGATGCTTCCGCCTTGACGCTCGGTGTGATCCAGTTGCCGGTAGGAACCGTCGCCACATCGCCGCTGTTGAAGGCAGCTACGAATTGGCTCCAGTCCGAATTCAGCTTGACGATATCCGCATCGAGCATGGCCTTGTAGACCCGGAAGATTTCTTTCAGGGCTTCGTTGTGCTCAAGGTTTGGCGTGCTTCCGTCTTCCTCGAAATACCATTGTCCGGCCGATTGGACCATCATGCGGACGAAGTTGAAATCATTGGGGTTCAGACTCAACATCTGCTTTCCTGTAGCTTCCTTGACCTGCTTGCCGATTGCGATGTATTCCTGCCACGTGACATTCGTCATGTCCCCAACAGTGAGGCCTGCCGCTTCGAGGTAGTCCACACGCACATACAGCCCCGTGACACCTGTATCGAAGGGAAGGCCATACACTTCACCGTCATGGCTGGTGGCTTCGATTTTGTAGTTTGCGAAATCGTCCGCGTCGATGTGGCCCGTCAAAGGATAAAATGCATCCGGGTAGGACTTCAGGAAACTCTGGGCCCGGTAGTCCTCGATCAGGACGATGTTGGGCAGACCTTTCGGCGTGCCTGACGACAGGGCCGTGTTAAGTCGTTGCACGATATCGCTCTGGGCGTTCTCCACGATTTCCAGATTGACGGCGATTTCTCCCTTATAGGCCTCCTCGGCGAGCTCAAGAGCCCGGATGTTGAAGTTCGGATCCCAAGCCCAGGCCGTCACGGTTGTACCCGCTCCCGTTCCGGCACCATCCCCTTTCGCGCTTCCAGCATCTGCGTTTGTCTCTGTTTTTTTTCCGCTGCATGCCGGGAGCAGCATTGTCAGCAGCAGAATGGCGATGAACAGTCTTTTCTTCATTTGCATACCTTCCCTTTCAAATCTGTTTGTCTTGTTGCTTTTGTTTATGCTTCAAGTATAGCACCGAAAAAAATAGACCAATAACACGTTTTTTAGGTGTTGGATTGGACTATTTTCATGGGTTTTATACAATTGTTGTGTTTTTTTTGGAACTTGTCGTTTTTTCAGGTTTTTTCAGGTTGGAATTGCTTCGGCTCAGCCTCCAGCAACGGCAGCGTGACCTTCACTTTTGTCCCCCGGCCTGGAGCGCTGTCGAACGCAACCCCATAACCATCGCCATACATCAGGGCGATGCGCTCCTGCACATTCCGGATGCCGATCCCTTTCAGCAACCCCTTCCTACCCTCCTGGGCATGCTGCGTCCAACCTTTTTCCATGTCCATGCCGTCTCCGTCATCCGCAACTTCACAGATGAGCTGCTGTTGCGTTCTATAGACCATGATCTGTATGTAGCCTGCTTTCTTCCTGTTGAAACCGTGAAAGAAAGCATTTTCAATCATGGGCTGCAGGAACAGTTTCGGCACGAGGCAGTTGCGGCACTGTTCGTCGATGAAGTAGTTGACTTGGATCCTGTCCCCATAACGCGCCTGGTTGATCAGCACGTAGTCCCTGGTGTAGCTGAGCTCCTTTTCCACGGTCACCGTTTCACTGATATCCCCCAGTGTATTCTGCAACAGACCTGTCAGCGCGTGTATGGTTTCGATGGCCTTGTCCGCATCCCCCTTGTCCACCATGAACTTGACCGTTGTCAATGTGTTGTAGAGGAAGTGGGGATTGATCTGGTGCTGGAGGGCCTGCAGCTCGGCTTCCTTCTGTTTCTTCTGGGATGCCACCACCACTTGGATGTACTGGTTCAGTTCCTCCAGCGTGTTGTTGAAGGCCCTGGCGATCTGCACCGACTCGTAGCCCCCTTCCTCCTTTAGCGGTTTCTTGAAATGGTGGCGTGTCAGTGTGTCGATCTGCTGCACCAGCCGGGTCAAAGGCAAGGTAATGTGTCTGGTTGTCAGCCAGGACAGGATGGTGGCGATGAGGACGATCCACGCGACAATCAGCACGAGCTCCTGCATGTTGACCAGCTGGCTTGCTATGCTCATCCGGTCGACCAGGTTGACGAGATAGATGTCGAGTACCGGAATGTACTCATAGAGAAGCTGGTACGGCTGCCCTTTCACTGTCGCAGCAGGCACGTTGCCGCTGGTTCCTGCCTCCCCCCCGAATATGGCTGCCGCTGCGGCATCCTCGTCCCCGATCCAGTCCGTCCGGTTGCTCGAGAGGATCTCTCCGTTCCGGTTCATCAGGAGCATGATGTTCTCCTCGCTGGTGTAGCCTTCATAGAAGCGCCGGATGTCGGATTCCCGGATGACAATGTAGATATAGGCGTAGATCCGTTCACTGGAACGCTCCTTGAACGCCTTCCCGGCAACAATCACCCGCTCGCCGCCGGCTTCGTCGGGACCGATGCTGGCATATTGGATCATCCCAGGGTTCAGGGACAGCTGTTTCGTGAAATCCAGCCCCTGCAGATAGCCGCTGGAGACGGGCCAGTAGGCATAGTTCATGTTGTACAGCGCTCCGTTTTCTCCCATGAGGACCAGATCGGCGGATTCCGGCTGAAGGCGCGCATGGATCTGCTCCAGTTCATTGACGACATCATAGAAAGCGCTGGCATGGAGCACCGAAGAGGCCTGTTCTTCGATGATCGCGCGCTTGATCCTCACATTGTTCTCCGTGCTGTAAATCGTGTCCAGGACCACATTGCTGTAATATTCGAAGCGTTCCTTGCTCTGGTTGACAATCCTCTCATTGGTGATGGTGAAGGTTTCCATGAAGTAGTCGATGGACAGCCTCAAGGTGCTGACAGTGATCAGGACCGCCACCAGAACGACACTGGAGAAGGTCACACCGAAGGCCTTCAAGAATATGCCGTTTCGATGGAACCATTCATTGATTCGACCAATGCTCCCTTTCATGCTTCTTCTCCTTGCGGTAGCGGCTTGGTGATAGGTGGTGCCTCCTTTTAAACACTTTGCAGAAGTAGCTGTGGTCCGGATAGCCGACCATGGCTCCCACTTCGGCGATGCTCCAGTCGCTTTCCCCCAGCAGTCGCTTGGCGTTCTCCATCCGGATGGTTGTCAGATACTCGTTGAACCCCTGGCCCATATGCTGGCTGAAATAGCTGGATAGATAGGAGGCGTTAAAATGGAAGTGCTTCGCCAGTTCGGTCAAGGATAGGGGATCCTGGTAGTGCGCCTCTATGTATGCCAGCAGCCTGTCGAAGTTCGACAGCGGCTCCTCGCCGGATTCGTTGATCTTGGCTATGGCCTCGCTGAAAAAGGTTCGGAAATGAAAATGCGCCTCCTCGAAGGTAGATGCATGGTTGATTGCGTCGAAATACTGGTACTTCTTCTGCTCTATCTTCTGGTTGTCCGGAACCATCGCGGACAGCGCCACGGTCATGTTGAAAACCAGATTGCCTAGAAAATTCTTCACCTCGACCTGCTCCAGCAGGCAGCTGCCCTTGATTTCGTCCAGATGGGCGTCAATGTGCTGCATGGCACTTTCCAGCTTCTTCTGCTTGAAAAGGACCAGGCAATAGTTCAGGTCGAAGGGCTTCGGCCGTCCCGTGGTTTCCGGAAGGGACTGGATCGTCAGGATTGGCGCATCCGACAGGTAGAAATAATGCTGCCTGAGCTTGAGGATGTCTTCCCGGTAGTGGATTCCGATCAGGTCCAGGTCCGTGAATGTCCGGCTGGCAAGGAGGGTCCTCCCGTCATTCTCCTGTTTCCGATGCTCGAGGTACCGGTGGATGTTTTCCATTGACCCGTTGGCCAGATACAGCATCCCTTCCTTCTCTGCAGCATCGTCGTCGATCTTGACCATGTCCAGGCCTGCGGTGTGCGCCGGTGCGGCCGTACCATCAGCTGCAAGCCAGGATGCATGGACCTCGATGAGTGCAAAAGAGTTGCCGGAAAAGCACTTTTTCAGGTTTTCGACATCCTGCCTCGAATAATGCCGATGCATGATTTTGCGGATCAGTGCTTCAGGGGACAATTCCTTCTGGGGGCCTCTTTCATCCGGGGTGTCAGGCTTCTTGGCGCAGGCTGACATCTTTAGGGTCTCAAGGAGGGAGGCCGCATTGAGATTCGGTTTCAGGATATAGTCGAGCACACCGCTCTTGAAGGTTTCCCTGACATAGTCGAAATCCGAGTAGCTGCTCAGCACGACGAATTCTATTTCTGGTGATTCCCGCTTCACTGTCTTGATGAGCTCGATGCCATCCATCACCGGCATGGCGATGTCGGTGATGATGATGTCCGGCTTCACTTCCGCAATCCTTTCCAATGCCTCCTGGCCGTTGGAAGCCTCTCCAACGATTTCGAATCCTTCTTCCTGCCAGTCGATATAATGCAGGATACCTTGCCGGATGAGCAGTTCGTCATCCACAATCAGTATCTTCTTCAAATGCTCTCCCATAGTCCCACCTCCCGGATTCTCATGGCCCAACCGCCCTTCCTGCCATAATACTAGCACATTGCCACCCCAACAGCAATGGAGGCGGGTTGCTGGAAACGCCATTTGTGCTGATGTCCCTAAGCAGAACCCAACTTTTACCGCTTCTTCAGCGGCGACTGATAACTGCCCGCGCTCATCTTGTTCAACGGAGCCATCTCAAAACACTGGACCACTTCAAAACCGCATTCCTCTTCCACGCTTTTCCCTGAAGCCAGGCTTTGCTTCAACCCATTTGACGCCGCCACAATGAACCGACCGACTGCAGCCGCCTTGCTTTCAATCATCGCAAGGGCATCCGCATCAGCATGTTCGAAGAGGTAGAAACACATTTGATTCCTGGGCCCACCCACGAAATCCCAAACGCCGGCAACCTTTCCGTTGACCAAAACGGTCGAGGTGGCATTGCCACTGGCGTCATAGACGAAACGAGCATGATTCGGATCCAAAAATCGCGTGCGGACTTTGTATCCCATCAGCAAAGAATCGAGCACCGGCAACAAATTAACCACAGGCTCATATTGGGTCGAAGCAGGCAAACCCGCAAGCAGCTGCTCATCCGGATGCGTCAGATGAAAAACGCCATCCAGCCCAGTCAACGACACTTCAACCACTTCAGCGTCAAGCGACTTCAATGCATCCCGCGTCGCACCCTTCGCAAAACCGGTCCACCAACAGATATCCGCTTCAGTTACCGGCCCAAAGGCTTGAACATACGCCAAAACGACCTGGCGTCTGGCATCGGCTTCATCGATGGTGCGAAGGTTGACATCCGGAAGATAGGTGGTGGTGGCGTAGTAGTTGTATAGGTTGCTTTTCCAGCTGGCAGTGGGTTCACCGCGGACGAGCAGACCCTGATCGCACATGCGATTGACCACCGCTGACACAAGAGGAGCCGCCTGCTCCGACAAGCCCAGGCCATTCTTCAGCGCTTTTGTCGAAAGACCGCCGCCACGACCAGCGGCCGCCGCCAATTGACAAAGGATATCCGCGACCATTGCGTCGTAGGTTTCTTCCGAAATGCCAAGGCTCTCCAAGTAGCGCACCGAAGGCATCTCCACTAGCCTTGAAGTCGCCGAAAACACAGTGCCGATCATGTCTGTAGGGAATATGTAGAGGGTTTGGCGTACGGATTTGATGCGCACAAGGGATTTGTCGCCATACAGCGCTTGATGGAGCATCGCCTTTTCAAAATTGGGCATGCGGGCGAAGAGCGAAAGATAGGACGTCTTAGGCAGCTGACCATGCAAGCCGCCGATCGCCTTCACCGTTTGGACCAAATCCTGAGATTGTGAAGACGGCGTCAAATGTTGTTTAAAAAGGCACAGCTGCCGGAGCATATCTAGAGACAGTGTCATCTTGTCGTTGCTTTTCTGATCTGGCATCGTTTCACCTCCTGATTCATGACACCCCCATTCAATCATACCATGATTCCAGGGATATAACCACCGATCCATCCCCACCTGCGCCCGCAGGGGGTGCGCATGGGAGGCCATGCGGCGGGTGAATTCTCGGTCAATATGCAGGACAGTCTGCTTGCATTCCAAATCAAGGAGAACGCGATGACAAAGAAGAGGCTGTCACATTAATGTGGCAGCCTCTTCCCTTCCATAAAAATATTTATATCCTATTTCAGTTCCTGGAACCAACCTTTTCCCATTGGTTGGTCTGAGCCGACTTGAGCACCGCAGCGCAAACCTTGTCCACCTGATATCCCGCAGAGAAGGATGTGGAGGGCTCGGACTGTTCAACAATCGCCTTGATGAATTCGTACGCTTCGATTGTCTTCAGTTCTCCGTATCCGATGTTCATTCCGGGAATGTTCCAAGTCACTTCGCCGTGGAAATGCGCAGGGCCTGTATAGATTGTCTTGAAGCCTCTTCTGTCATCCGCATCCTTGGCGAAGCAGACCTGGAGCTCGTTCAGCCTTTCATAGTTGAAGCTTATGGACCCTTCGCTTCCATGCACTTCCACTGTGATGAAATTGTTCCTTCCCCAGGCGTTCCTTGTAGCTTCGATACTGCCGACGGCACCATTCTTGAACTTGACAAGGAACAAATCCTCGTCGTCCACATCCACGGGCGCCTTTTTGGCGTCAGCCCCCAACTTGACTGTGCCAAGCAGGTCTACACCGCCTTCCTGCATGGGCCTTTCCTGTACATAGGTCTTTACTGTGGATACCACTTCGCTGATGTCCCCTGCCAGGAATTGGGAGATGTCAATGACATGGGAGGCGATGTCGCCTACGGTTCCCGCACCGGCTATGCTCTTCTGGAACCTCCAGGACAGCGGGGAGGATGGGTCGGCGCTCCAACTTTGCAGATAGGTCGCACGCACATTCATGATCGTTCCAATGGCCCCCTCATCAATGAACTTTTTCGCAAGTTCCAAGGCGGGAACTCTTCTATATTGGTATGCGCACATGCTCACAAGGCCTTTTTTCCTGGCTTCCTCTTCCGCTTTGACCATTGCCAGCGCATCCTCCGAGGTGCTGGAGATGGGCTTTTCACAAATCACATGCTTGCCTGCCTGCAATGCTGCGATTGCGATTTCCGCGTGACTGTTGTTGGGCGTGCAGATGTTGACCACGTCAATCTCCGGATCGTTCACAACGTCTTTCCAGTCAGTGCACCATTGCTGGAATCCGAACCTGTCCTTCGCCTGTTCCGCGATGTTCTTTTCAATGTCGCAAACGGTCTTGAATACGGGCATTGCAGGAGCCGGCCAGAAAAATTTGGGCATGTTTGAAAAAGCTACAGCATGGGCCTTTCCCATGAAACCTGCGCCAATGAGTCCGATATTGAGTTTTCTCATTCCATTGTCCTCCTAATATGTTATCTTTTTTTCTTCTGTGCAAAGTTGCTCAGTGCTACTGCAATGACAATGATCAGACCTTTCACAACCGTCTGTTGCGCCGTGGACAGTCCCGCAAGAATCAACGCATTGTTGATGATACCCATCAGTATCGAACCTGCCAGTGCGCCGATGACGGAACCTGTGCCGCCACCCATGGAGGCACCTCCCAAGACTACTGCGGCGATTACGGAAAGTTCATCCCCGTCTCCGAAGGAGAACCGCCCTGCCTGCATCCTAGCAGCATACAGGATGCCTGCAAAGGAGGCAAACATGCCTGACATGATGAACACCATCATCTTTACCCTGTTGGTCTTGATTCCACTGTAACCTGCAGACACCTCGTTGCCTCCTGTCGCCAGCACGTGCCGTCCAAAGGATGTTTTGTTGAAGATGTAGATTCCCACGATGTAAAGGACAATCGTCCACAGAATCAGGACCGAAATGCCTCCCAATGTACCGATTCCAAAAGTGTTGTTGAACGCAAAGTTCTTGATTGGCACCGCAGCCGTATTCGTAATCCACATGGCGCTGCCTCGGATGACAGACATCATTCCCATGGTCGCCAGGAAGGAGGGGAGGCCCCACTTTGTCACCAGGAAGCCGTTGACCGATCCCGCCAGCGCACCAAACGCCAGGCCACATACCAACGCCAGGATGATGGAATTGGTCCTCTCAAGAACCAATGCGGCAATCATTGCCGTCATGGCCGCCACAGCCCCGACGGTCAGGTCGATTTGGCCGGATGCGATTACAAATGTTCCAGCAATGGCCATGATGGAGATCATCGCCGTTTGCCGCAGGATATTCATGATGTTCCTACTGTCCACGAATCCCTTGTCCGCCAAGGTGGCGGAGAAAAGGGCAAACACGACCAGAAAAACAATGTATACCATAAATTTGTTCCATTGTATCGTTTTCAGTGAAATCTTCATATTATTCCCCGCTTTCTTGAACCGCATGTTCCAATTCCTCTTCTTCCTTTATGTCCTTGCGGGGTATTACGCCAGTAATCCTTCCGTCAAAAAGGGTGATGATCCGATCGCATACCGCCAGCATCTCTGTAAATTCGGAAGAAACCAAAATGACACCATTGCCTTGATCCGCAAACTTACGAATGATATGAATAATTTCAGACTTTGCTCCAATGTCGACACCTGCGGTTGGCTCATCCAGCATCATGATTTTCGGATTTGTGTTCAGCCATTTTGAAATAACGACTTTCTGTTGATTTCCTCCAGACAACAGTCCAATTCTCTTGTTGATGCTGCTGGTTACGATGTTGAACTTCTCCACGTCCCTATTCACGATTTCATTGATGGCTTTATCATCGATTGTTGGCGTTTTCCCCTTCACAACCTGCTGTACGATGGGGAGGATGGCGTTGTCCCGGACGGAATGCTCCAGAACCAGCCCCTGCTTCCTTCTGTCCTCAGGCACCAGTGCGAATCCCGCTTGGACCGCCTCCCATGGATGGCGGCAATCCACCTTACGCCCATCCAGCCATACGGTACCGCCCTTCTTGGTGCGTATGGCGAAAAGGGTCTCTAG
Organism: Anaerotalea alkaliphila; assembly: GCF_010179735.1. Lineage (GTDB taxonomy): Bacteria > Bacillota > Clostridia > Lachnospirales > Vallitaleaceae > Anaerotalea > Anaerotalea alkaliphila. The sequence continues at coordinate 3,234 of NZ_JAAEEH010000009.1, read as the reverse complement.
GATTTCTGTGCGTCCACTTCCCATCAGGCCTGCAAGCCCAAGGATTTCCCCCTTTTTTACGGAAAACGATATGTCCTTGATTTTTTCATCGACCTTCAGATGTTCCAGACGGAGCAAATCCTCGCCCTCGGCATCATAGGCTCTTTCTACCCACTCGAACTTCTTCTGGGAGGATTTTCCGCCCACCATGTAGAAGATGATTTTCTCCAAATCCATGTTTTCAATGGCATCCGATACAATCAGTTCCCCATCCCTAAGGATGGTGATGGCGTCTGCGATGTCCAGGATCTCATTCATCCTGTGGGAAATGTAGACCATGGAGACGCCTTTTTCCTTCAGTTCCCGGATGATTTTGAACAGATGTGCCGTTTCAGAAGTAGACAGGGAGGCCGTAGGCTCATCCAAAACAAGGATCCTTGCGTTCTTGGAAATCGCTTTGGCGATTTCGATCATCTGGCTCATGCCTACGCTCAGCTGGTTTACAGGCGTAGTGGGATCCACATCCAGTCCCAGCTCCTCCAGCACCTCTCTTGCCCTGCGGTTCATCGCCTCCACATCACGGAATATGCCTTTTTTAAGTTCTTCTCCAAGAAAAATGTTTTCCGCAACCGTCATGGTCTGCACCAGGGAAAGCTCCTGGAAGATCATTGCTATTCCGGCCTTTTTGGCGTCCATGGGATCATCAATCTGCTGCACTTGACCTTCAATCAGAATTTCGCCTTCATCCAGGGTGTAGACGCCCGTCATGATTTTCATGAGGGTGGATTTGCCGGCTCCGTTTCCGCCTACCAGCGCGTGTACTTCCCCTTTTTTCAAGGCAAAATGGACATCCTTCAACACCGCTGCCGCACCAAAACTCTTTTTGATGTTGTTCATTTCCAATAGAACTTGGCTCATAAAAACCACTCTTCCTTTTGATATCGTCTGCAGCGGTGGATGGCGTCATCCACCGCCGCAGACCAGATGCAATTTGCTGCAACCCTGCATTCAATCAGTTTTTAGCCTCCACAAGCCAGCTCGGTGCGCTTACTTTATACACGTCCTCATACGCTTCCAGAATGTTGCTCTGGTCGACGCGCTTGGCAGGAACCGCCACATAGGGAGGAGCCTCTTTCCCAAGTAGTGCGTAGGCAGCCAATGTGGCTTCCGCCACACCCTGGTCATAGGGCAATTGGGCGCCGACGCCCAGGACGCTGCCGGCAGCGATTTCCTTGGCGATATTGTTCCCCAAGTCGATTGTGCTGATTTTGACATCATTCATTCCCGCAGCTCTCAAGGAGGAAAGCACACCTTCCGCAGGCACATCCCAGTGGGCGAAAATCGCATCGATTGTGGGGTTCTGCGTAATCATGGCGTCCGCTACGTTGCTGGCTTCGTTCGTGTCTTGGAAGGGCATCCTGGAAACGATTTCAATGTCGGGATATTTCTCAGCCATCGTCCTATCGAACGCCTCCAGCCTTTGATTTGTGACAAAGAAGTCAACATCGAAATAGACGACACCGATTCTGCCTTTTCCACCCAGCGCTTCCCCAATCAGGTCTGCCGCAATGATGCCATTCCCATAGTTGTCCGCCGATACGGCGCTCACATAGTTCTTGCCCGCCTCGAATCCGTTGGGAACATTGTCCATGAACACCAGCTTCACGCCTGCGTCCGCCACCCTCTGGAACGCATCGGCCGTTGCCGTGGGGTCTGTGGGGATGCTGACCATGATGTCGGGTTTCAGCGCCATCAATGTTTCCAGGTCGGAAACCTGGCGTTCCGGTGCGAAGTTGGCGTCCGTCACGCCCACCACTTCGATGCCCAGCTTTTCGAACGTATCCTTGAGTCCCTGCAGCTGGGATGCGGACCAGTCGTTTCCGCCATAATGGAAGCTGATGGCCGCTTTGTAGTTGCCGGCCTTGATCTGCTCGATTTCTTCATCGGTCAAACCCAAGGTTTCCGCGGATACCGCCGTCTCGCCGTTGGGTCCCAAGCTTTTTATTTCTCCGTCCTCCGCCGCAGTCGAACCCGCACTTCCCGAGGTTTCCGTCTGTTGGCCGGCGCCGTTTGTTGTGTCCACCGGCGTTTCCGGCTGTTCCGTACCGCAAGCCGCAAGTCCCAATACCATAACCGCTACAATTAAAATGCTCACTATTTTCTTCATGATTCCACCCCTTTTGATATGCTAGTTTATAATAGTTCCTGCAAAAATTGGTAGGATGTTTCACATGCCTCTGACGGGCTTCCTGAATAGCCATCGATTTCGACCAGCCAATCACCTGTATAGTTTTTTTCTTTCAAGTGTTGGATTATCCCTTTCAAATCCACGATTCCTTTTCCTAAGGGAACGAATTCCTTGCCGTTCCAGTCTTTCAGATGCACATACCGAATCCGGTCGCTGTAGGCTTTTACCAACTCCAATGCATCTCCTCCGCCAGCCTGCAGGTGTGCCACGTCCGGGCAAAAGGCGATGTCCGTCAGTGCGAACAGCTTGTGGATCTGTTCCGGATTTTCTGCCATGGAACCCAGATGCGGATGGTAGCTGGCTACGAGACCATGTTTTTCTATGATGCCCCTCGCCTTCTCCAACCCCTTTGCCAGCAGTTCGTAATCCGATTCCCGGATGCCTGTGCCGCGGACGGCTCCACCACCAAGCACGACGTGCGTGGCTCCAAATGCCGACGCCAGTTTGGAAACCTTGTCGATCCGGTACAATTCGTCTTCCAGGCAGTCCTGGTAGATGAATCCTGCCCCAATGTAGACGCCCAGCAGTTCCGCGTTGTGTTTTTCCAGGATTTTTCTAAATTTTTCTGGATTTTCCTCGTAGCTGCTGATGTTTCCGTCAAACATCTCCACCGCATGGAATCCTTTCGACGTTATTTCGGAAATCGCCTCTTCGTCATCGCACACAGTGACATATCTGACATCCTTGATGTTGGTTACCCCACCTCCGCTGCCCACCAAGGCACCAAACGCATTGGTCATATAGCCTAATTTCATGGGAAATCTCCTTTCTAAACCATTTGCTGATTGTTCATGCCAAATTTGCGCAAATTTGTTTATGAGTGAATTTTAACACCAGCTATTGCTAATGTCAAGTGCTTTTACATCAATTTCAATATGCTTCTGATTCACATATGATAATGTCCTATTGTAACGCAAATGATTATGTCCCACTTCCGGTCATGGTGTACAATGAACCTCATGCGACAAAATACAATACATCGAGGTGGCCGCTATCAGAAAGGTAGA
>NZ_JAAEEH010000094.1 GCF_010179735.1 Anaerotalea alkaliphila | reverse complement strand
CCCAGTGTGCCCATGCCGAATCCGTCCGGCATGTCGTTCTGCAGCCATGTGTAAGCCTTCCCTTCCTTCACCCACATGGCCACGTCCGCAGACAAGGGTGCGTCCGGAGTCAAGGTCACGTTGGTGAACGCCGGAACCATCTTGGCCTGGTTTACCATGTAGTCGTGGCCGTCCTCCGTCGTGGCCATATGGTTCAGGAACGCCCTGGCCGCATCCAGGTTCTTGCTCTCGTTGTTCAGCACGTAGAAGGAAGGCGCCCCGATGAAGATGGAGTCATGCTCCCCGTACACCGACGCGTGGGGGGCGAATCCCATGGGGAAGTCCACCCCGTTGTCCGCCAGCCACGGGTCGATCCAGTTCCCCTGGTGCACGAAGGCGGACTTCCCGGTTCCGAACTGCCCCACCTGGGCGTCATAGTTTCCTGTCAGCAGCACCGCCCTGTCCGCATACTGGAACAGCAGCTCCACCCAGTCCGCGTACTCCTGCAGGCGCTCCCGGTCGGCTTCCCCGGCGTTCAGCTTGTCGATCACCGTCGTGTCCCCGTACTCCAGTCCCGCGGACAGGTAGCCGTTGAAGTTGTGCAGTCCCGTCACCCAACGGAGGTCCGGGCCTGCGCCGATGGCCACCACGGAGGTGATCCCCAGCTCCTCCTTCATGGAGTCGATCTTCTCGAAGGCCGCCCTGTAGGCCTGCTGGGAGGTCAGCGTGGACGGGTCCACCCCCGCCTGGTCCAATATGTTCTTGTTGTACGCCATGCCCCAGGCTTCCACCGCCACCGGGAATCCGTACACCACGCCGTCCACCTGGAACGCCAGGTCCGTCAGTCCCATCCACTCTTCCCCTTCGAAGGGCGTAAGCTTGGACTTCCATGTGTTGTATCCGCCCATGCCCTCGATGACGAAGATGTCCGGTTGCCGGTCGGACTGGAACTCCGCCTTCAGGTTCTCCGCATAGGGGGAGTCCCCGCCGGAGGTCTTCACGTCCACCTTCACCCCGGTGGCCGCCTCATACTTCCTGGCGAACGCCATCAGGGGTTCCCCGATCTCCACCTTGTTCTGGTAGATGACCACCGTCTCCCCGGTGGGCTGCACGGCGCCTCCGCCGGTGTCCGTCCCTCCCGTGTCCTTGGAGCCGCAGCCTGCGAACAGGCTTGCCGCCAGGATGAGTGCCATGAGCATTGCAAGTTTTGCCTTCATAATGTATCCCCTTTC
>NZ_JAAEEH010000093.1 GCF_010179735.1 Anaerotalea alkaliphila | reverse complement strand
GTGTCTCATATGCCAACCAAATGCCAATGTTCGGATTTTGCTATTGGCTAGCTTTGCTATACGCTTTTTTAAAACTCAATTTTTAAAGTTTTTTGATCTCAGCTATTGACTTTTATTAGCTGGTCTTCTTGTCCGGATCCTGTGGGTCCTGTGCTTGTCCTTAAGCACATTTTACCACAAAGGGAAGGGAGCGGTCAGCAAAGTTTTTTGCGGATCCAGTCGGCCGCAGCAGTGTGGCTGTCCAGGACAGCCACCGTCATTTCCACGAATTCCGGCTGGGGCCGCTTCATGTCGGGGATGCAGATGCAGGGTATTCCCGCCCGGTGGGATGCCTGGATTCCCTGCTCGGAATCCTCCAGAACCAGGGCTTCCCGGGGCGGCACCCCCATCTTCGCGCAAGCTTTGAGGAAGATTTCCGGATCCGGCTTCCCCCGCTTCACCTCGTCCCCGCAGATGGAACCGTCGAAATAGTCCCCCAGCCCGGAGGCTTCCAGAATCCGGTCCACCCGCGCCCGCTTGCTGGAGGTGGCCACCATGGTCCTGATTCCCTTTGCCTTCAGCATCGCAAGCAGCTCCACCAGTCCCGGCTTGACGGGAACCCCCTCCCTTGCAAACCGCTCCTCCAGCCATGCGTGCATCTGGTCCATGATGGATTCGATGGGGATTCCCTCCCCGAAGGCTTCCACGAACTTCCTCCGCACCGTCTTTTCCGGCGTCCCCAGGAGGGTGGTGTAGAACTCCTCCTCCACCGCATAACCCAGGGGCCCGCAGACCGCCCGGTATCCTTCAAAGGTCATCCGCTCGCTGTCGATCATCAGCCCGTCCATGTCGAACACCACCAGTCCATAGGTCTTCATCTTCATCCTTCCTCTCCTTGCCTTTCCGTCAACACAAGCAAGAGGCTGCCTCTTGTAAGGAGACAACCTCTTGCCTATTTCCGATTTGCGTAAGCTTTCGCTGTTGTCATCTACAGGATCGCCTTGGCCCGGGCCACCAGGTTGTCCACGGTGAATCCATAGGCCTCGAACAGCTCCTGGGCGGGGCCGGAGGCTCCGAATCCCTCCATGGCCACCATGGTTCCCCCGTTCCCCAGATGCTTGTCCCATCCCTGGGAGGTGCCGGCCTCGACCACCAGCCTTTTCCCCATGGCCACCGGCAGGACCGCTTCCCTGTAGCTTTCCGGCTGCTTCTCGAACAGGTCCATGGAGGGCATGCTCACCACGCGGACCCCAA
>NZ_JAAEEH010000092.1 GCF_010179735.1 Anaerotalea alkaliphila | reverse complement strand
GACCCGATCAGACTGTTCAAATACCTGATTTTAAAGGCCATCTTTGGACTATCCGATGTGGATGTGGTTGAGCGTTCGAAATACGACATGTCCTTCAAGTATTTCCTGGATATGGCTCCAGAGGAGGATGTAATCGAACCAAGCACACTTACGAAATTCAGGAAGTTACGGTTGCGGGATACCAATATGTTGGACCTGCTGATAGGCAAGACGGTGGAACTGGCACTCGAAAAGGGAATCATCAAGAGCAAGTCCATCATCGTCGATTCCACGCACACCAAGGCGAGGTACAACCAGAAAACACCCCGGGAAACGCTGTTGGACTATTCAAAGAACTTGAGGAAAGAAGTCTACAGAATAGACGAGAGCTTCAAGAGCGAGCTCCCTGCCAAAGTCAACAATGGGATTTTGGAGGATGAAATCGAATATTGCAAAAAACTGTTGGATGCAGTCAAGGCAAACGAAGTTTTGTCGAACTACCCCATTATAAAAGAGAAAATCAACCTGCTGGAAGAAACGGTTGAAGATGATCTGGAAAAGCTTTCTCTTTCAAAGGACGAGGATGCCAAAGTCGGGCACAAAACATATGACACCTCATTTTTTGGATACAAGACCCATCTGGCGATGACAGAAGAGCGGATCATCACTTCCGCAGTCATCACATCCGGAGAAAAGCACGATGGGAAGCAGTTGCAGCAACTGGTGGAGAAAAGCCAGGCGGCAGGCATGGAGATTGAAAATGTGATAGGGGATGCCGCATACTCCGAGAAGGAAAACCTTGAATACGCAAAGAAAGAAAACATCCAGTTGGTCGCCAGATTGAGCAAAACCGTCACCCATGGGAACGGTAACAAGTCCGCCGGATTCGAATACAACAAGGATGCGGACCGGTATGTCTGCAAAGCGGGACACATGAGCGTCAAGAAAACGAAAACGAGGCCCAAAAAGCATGCGGAAGATGGCCAAGGGTCCGTAGAATCCTACTTTTTCGATGTTGAAAAATGCAAACGCTGTCCACAGAGGGATGGATGCTACCGGGATGGAGCGAAGACGAAATCCTACTCCGTAAGCATAAAAACCAACACCCATCAGGAACATATGGATTTCCAAGAGAGTGAACACTTCAAGGAAAAATCCAAGGAACGGTATAAAATCGAAGCAAAAAACAGCGAGCTCAAACACAGGCATGGCTATGATGTTGCATCATCGTCAGGTCTTTCAGGCATGGAAATGCAAGG
>NZ_JAAEEH010000091.1 GCF_010179735.1 Anaerotalea alkaliphila | reverse complement strand
CTATATCAGTAACTGATATAGGGCTTTTTTCTTTGTAATAAATTTCATGAAACACTTGACAAATCACTCAAAAAATGTGGCGAAGCCCCTTGAATATAACTTATTTCAAGGAGGATATCGCATGGAAAAGACTTTTCAAGAAAGCGAAAACTGGACTTTGAAACCTAATGAAGTTCTCGCTGGGAATGTCTGGCAAATCAATGAATAAGGAGATTCTGGACTTCTTTAACTTCTCAACTGACAGCCCGAGCAACGCTGCATACAACCAACAGCGTTCAAAAGTATTGCCAGAAGCCTTTGAATATCTGTTTCATGAATTTACTTCTAAGCTTCATGCAAATCGACATTTCCATGGCTATCGGCTTATTGCCTGTGATGGAAGCAATCTATCGATAGCTTCAAATTCCTTTGATTTTGAAACACGTGCAAAACCCGATCAATACAATGCAGAAGTTAACAGACTTCACCTTAATGCTTTTTACGATCTTATGAATCGCATATATGTGGATGCGTTGATACAAAATTGGGCGGATTGCAATGAATTCCTTGCATGTGCGCAAATGATTGATCGTTCTTCATTAAAGGGCAAAGTATTGCTGATTGCAGACCGGGGATATGAAAACTATAATATTTTTGCTCATGCAGATGAAAAGAACTGGAAATACCTTATTAGAGTCAAAGACATCAACAGCAATGGTATTGCATCTGGCTTAGACTTACCAAAACAGGGGAGCTTTGATAAACACATGTCTGTTACGCTTTGCCGTAGGAAAAATAAAGATGCAAAAGTCGAGGATGTAAATATATGCCTACATGTCAAGGCTTTGACTTTATACCTATAGGTAGTGACAAAGAATATACCCTCGACTTTCGGATCCTTCGCTTTCCAATTGCCGAAAATACTTACGAAGTAATCATCACAAATCTTGGATCATTTGAATTTTCATCAGAAAAAATCAAAGAACTTTACCATATGAGGTGGGGAATAGAGACATCCTTTAGAGAACTCAAATATGCTGTTGGTATGACAAATTTTCATTCCAGAAAGGTTGAATATATCAAACAAGAAGTATTTGCAAGAATGACTATGTATAACTATTGCGAGATGATCATCACTCAAGTTGTCATCCGGCAATCAAGGAAAAATAAAATATATCAGGTGAATTTCACCTTAGCCATCTTCATTTGCCGTGAATACATAAGCAATAATAGAAAGTTGAAACCACCTGATATAGAGCAGCTACTCCAAAGAAATATTCTACCGGTTAGACCTGGACGTCA
>NZ_JAAEEH010000090.1 GCF_010179735.1 Anaerotalea alkaliphila | reverse complement strand
ATTGTACCAAATCGCTGGCGCGATGGCTAGGCAAGGCACATCGTTTTTCAAGCCTTTAGTCTTTCCCGTAGCCATGTTTTTTTGATTTAGAACAAAAAAGTAGTAGCTGCTTTTGAATATGTGTTATATTGTTAAGTTACCACACCAAACAACACACACAGACCAAAAACAGCCTACTACTATGCGTATTATACTATGTGATTCCCAACACAACAACTACATATTCAGATTTTTTCTTGTCCGGGGCCCTCCGATGCAATGTTTGTCTGCTTTTGCCTTTCATCCATTGCATGATTTAGGAGGATTTCTATGCAGCATTATCTTGATTCTTACAAGCAAATGGTTTCCCTTCGTGGCCTGACTGGCCACACCCTCAAATCCTATGCCACTTACATCCACGCTTACCTCGACTACCTGGAAAACATGCTGGGCAAGCAACCCGAGGATGTGACCTGGCAGGAGCTTCGGGATTTCGTCCTCTTCATCCAGACAAGGCGTTCTCTGGCCGACCGCACCGTCAACGCCTGCATCTCCCAGCTGCGGTTTTTCACCTTGTATGTCCTCCACAAGCCCTGGGACCCGTACCAGCTGCCTTCCCGCAAATTCGACTCCTACCTTCCCTTTGTCCCTACACAACAGGAGACACAGGCCTTCATTTCTTCCATTCCCGACCTGAAGCCTAAAACCATGGTCTCACTCATGTATTCTGCCGGTCTGCGCATCGGTGAGGTCTGCCACCTCAAATGCTCCGACATCGACCGCAAGAGCATGCGCATCCATGTCGCCCGCGGCAAGAACCGCTCCGACCGCTACGCCCTCCTGTCCCCCAAGGTCCTGTCCCTGCTGGAAGACTACTGGCGCTCCTGCGGCAGGCCCGGCAGCTACCTGTTCCCCCAAAAATCAAGTCCGGACAAGCCGGTCAGACCCGCCTACCTCTCCCGCCACATCCATGCCCACGAAGACCGCTTGGGCTGGAAGCGCCGGCTCACCTGCCATTCCTTCCGCCACGCCTTCGGCACCCACCTTTATGAGAACGGCACCGACCTGTTGACGATCAAATCCCTGCTTGGCCACAAATCCTTCAACTCGACCGCCATCTACGTCCAGCTGGCCAATGGCGGCATCGGCAAGGCTGTCAGCCCTTTCGACACGCTGGAGGGCTTCTGACATGTACAAGATCCAGAGGATCTTCAACGCTTCCTATCCGGCGTATGCCCGGCAGTTCAACCCTTCCACCGTCCAGCAGAAGGCCTCCCTATCCATCATGAACTGCAAATCCGGCAG
>NZ_JAAEEH010000008.1 GCF_010179735.1 Anaerotalea alkaliphila | reverse complement strand
TATTCCGGATCACCGGCTAACATCCGCGAGTTGGTACAATCGTGAAGAACCACATTTGGAGCAACTGGAGTTCGTCTCTAGTTGCTCTTTTTTGATTGCTCCAAATGTGATACTTCACTTATGAATTATAGCACACCCGGTGTCCGCATATCATTGTAATATTTTATAATATATATTATTATTTAGTATTGCATATCATTTAATTGCATGCTATTATACTTACATGATAACAATTCGCATTTAGCCCGATGAATCCTACCAGAGGAGGTATTCGCCATGAAAAGACTGTTCACAGCATTTGCAATCGCATCCCTATTATTCTCCAGCATTCCCTTGCGCGCTGCGGAAGGGGACATCGTGGACATCGCATCCGGCAACCCCGACTTCTCCATACTGGTGGCGGCTCTGCAGCAGGCGGAGCTTGTTTCCGCACTGCAGGGTGAAGGTCCCTTCACCGTATTCGCCCCCACAGACGCAGCCTTCACATCCCTGTTGAACGAGCTGGGCATCACAGCGGAAGCCCTCTTGGCCAACGGCACCCTTTCCAACGTGCTTCTATACCATGTGGTCTCCGGCAAGGTCATGAGCACCGACCTTTCCGACGGCATGAGCGCTCCTACCTTGAACGGGGAGGAAATTTACATCGACCTTACCGGAGGCGTTAAGGTCAACGCTTCCAAAGTGGTCCTGGCGGACCTGGAAGCAACCAACGGGGTCATCCATGTGGTGGACAAGGTCCTCGTGCCCTCCGATTTCATCCTGGATCCGGAACCGACGGCAACGGCTGAACCGGCCCCGGCGGAGGAACCCGCAGCAGCGCAGGAACCTGCTGCTAAGGATATCGTGGAGATCGCCCTGGGCGACCAGAACTTCAGCATGCTGGTAAGCCTCCTGCAAAAGGCGGGTCTGGTGGAAACCCTCCAGGGGGAAGGTCCCTTCACCGTATTCGCACCGACCAACGCCGCTTTTGACAAGCTGCTGGCCGCTCTGGGAATCACTCCGGAGGAACTGATGGCCCAGCCCGATTTGGCCAAAGTGCTTCTCTACCATGTGGTTTTAGGCAAGGTCATGAGCACCGACCTTTCCGACGGACTGGTTGCGGCAACCGCAGGCGGGGAATCCATCGCGGTGGATTTGAAGGATGGTGTCAAGATCAACCAGTCCAACGTGACCATCGTGGACATCGAGGCCAGCAACGGCGTCATCCATGTCATCGACACCGTCCTCGTGCCGGCAGGCTTCACCCTGCAGACCGCACCGGCGGAGGAAGCAAGACCTGCGATCCCCTACACAGGGGTCACGGCGGCCCTTCCTCTGGGCGCCCTCTTTGCAGCCACCCTTGCAGGATATGCCGCATACAGAAGCAGGCGTAGAGCTTGAGTACACGTTCCATGCAATGAAAAGGGATCCGGCAACGGATCCCTTTTCATTGCATGCGTTCCCTTCCTGGGGCCCGGCAAAAGGATTGCCCTCCCCCCCTCCTTTTGCTATACTGTATCCATGACAAGTCGTACCCCGGAGGAACACCATGCTGCGCACAGCGATCACCCTATATCTTTTTTCCACCGTCCTGGCCACAGCCTTCTTCACCAGCTACGTCCTGGTCACCAGCCGGGCCCGCTACCGGAAATACCTTTCCGCTATGGTCTTCTCCCTTTGCCTTTATCTCTTCGGCTACCTCATGGAACTCCAGAGCACCGACCTGGACAGGATGTACTTCTGGAACCAGGTCCAGTATTTCGGTTTGCCCTTCTACCCCTCCCTTTGGCTGGCGGTTGTCCTTTTCTACGCCAGGCGGATCAAAACCCTGGGCAGGCCCCTGCTGGCCGTCCTCTTTTTCGTGCCGGCCTTCACCTTCCTGCTGCGTCTGACCAATCCCCTGCACCATCTCTACTACCGCTCCATCCATATTTCCGGAAGCGGGGAGTTCCCCCTGCTGCATCTGCAGAAAGGCCCCTGGTATTATGTCCAGAGCCTCCACGCCCTGGTCTGCATGCTGGCGGCCTGCTGGATACTGTACCGGCTGTTCATGCAATCCGGAAACAGTCCCACCGACCGCCTCCGCCTCCTGCTGCACCTGAACGCCTCCCTCCTTCCCTTCCTGGGGCTGGGCCTGATCCTCGTGGATTTCGGGGGGAACGGGCTGGACTACGGGGCCCTACTGGCTCCCGTCTCCTTGTCCATCATGATCTACACCGTGTTCCGTTTCGATTTCCTGGAGCTCCTGTCCCTGGCCCGGGAATCCATCTTCGAGAACAGCCGGGACGCCATGCTGGTCCTGGACAACGACCTGCGGATCCTGGACCACAACAAGGAAGCGGAAGCCCTCCTTTCTCCGGACCAGGGGGCCCTCTTGAACCGGCCCTTGCAGGACGCCATCAGGACCAGGCCCGACCTGGCCTCCCGCTTCACGGAGGATTCCCCTTGGAGTTTCCTTCTGGACAACCAGGGCCTGGACAAATGGTACGAGGTCACCACTTCCCCTCTCAAGAACCACATGGGGCGTTCCGTGGGCATCCTGAAGAACATCCGGGATGTGACGGACCGGAAGAAGCTGGAACAGGAACTGCAGAAGCTGGCCACCATCGACGGGCTCAGCGGCCTATACAACCGGCGGCGTTTCATGGAAGTCGCCCAGATGGAATTCCTTCGGACAAAACGGAGCCAAAAAGCCTTCTCCATCCTGATGGTGGATCTGGACCACTTCAAAAGGATCAACGACACCTACGGCCACGGCGCCGGGGACGAGGTGATCCGGGCCATGGGGCGCCTTCTGCGGAACACCTTCCGCAAGACGGACAGCTGCGGCCGTCTTGGGGGCGAAGAGTTCGCCGTGCTTCTGCCGGACACCGGGAGCGCGGACGCTTTCCATGTGGCGGAAATCTTCCGCAAGGAAACGGCAAGGACCCTCATCCCCTATGGGGACCGGACCCTTGCCGTAACCGCCAGCATCGGAGTCGCCACCTTTTCCGGCAGCCCCCAGGATTTGGACAACCTCCTCCAGCAAGCCGACGAAGCCCTCTACACCTCCAAGGTGCAGGGCAGGAACAAGACGACCGGAGCCTTCCGCTGAGGCTCCGGTCTTTTATCCGCTGTAGAGGGACATGGGGAAGTTCACGCGGATGTTCTCCTCATCGATGCGGTAATTCCTGTTCCGGAAGAGGTTCACACAAGCCTCGACCACCTTGGGGTCATACAGCCTGCCCGCATTCCTTTCTATTTCCTCCAGTGCCGCCCCGATGCCCAAGGCGGGCCTATAGGGCCTGTGGGACATCATGGCCTCGACGACGTCCGCTACGATCAGGATGTTGGCTTCCGCCGTCAGATGATGACCGCCGATGCCTCTGGGATATCCGCTGCCGTCCAATCGCTCATGGTGCTGGTAGATCGTCTCCGCAATGACCCAAGGCAGCTCCACCCTGTTCAGGATTTCGTATCCCTGGGCGCTGTGGACCTTGATGATTTCCATTTCGGCCGGACTCAGCTTCCCCGGTTTGGAGAGGATCTCCGCAGGGATTACGATCTTGCCGATGTCATGGATGTACCCGATGATCCGCAGGATGTCCACCTGGTCCTGGTGCAGCCCCAGCGTCCTCCCGATGTCCGCCGCCAGGTTCCCCACCCGCCTCTGGTGCCCTGCGGTATAGGGATCCCGCATCTCCACCACGGAAGACATGAGGAGCACCATGTTCTCCATCGTCTTCTGCAGGTCCCTCGTCCTTTCGCCCACCAGCCGCTCCAGCAAATCCTTGTGCCGCTCCTTTTCTTCCTCCTCCGCCTTGACCGCCAGTGCCTTTTCCACGGTCAGCAGGAGAAGTTGCTTGTTGATGGGCTTCTTCAGGTAGTCCACCGCACCGGCCCGTACCGCCAGTACGGCCGTCTCCACCGTCGGTTCTCCCGTCATCACGATGACCTGTGTTCCGGGTGCGGCGGCACGGATCCTTTGGACCAGTTCCATGCCGGACATCCCCGGCATGACGATGTCCGTAACGACCAGGTCGAAGCCCCCTCCCTCCATGCGCTCCAGCGCACTGGTTGCGTCGGCCGCGGCTTCCACCCCATGGCCCTCCTTCTCCAGAAAGGCGGCCAAAGTTGTCCGCAGGCTTTTTTCATCGTCCACAATCAGAATCCTGTTCATGCGTTCCCCTCCTCTTTTCCCATGTCCCAGCCATTGTCCACCGGAAGCTCCAGATGGAACACGGTGGAGAGCCCTTCCTCCGAATCGAAGGTCAGGCGTCCATGGTGGTCCGCAACGATTCCGTAACTGATGGCCAGCCCCAGTCCGGTCCCCTTTTCCTTGGGCTTTGTGGTGTAGAAGGGCTCGAAGACCTTTCCCGCATCCACATCCGGGATTCCGTTGCCGGTGTCCTCCACGTCCAAACGGAGCCATCTGCGGTCCTCCCTGCGGGACAGGGAGCCCCTGATCCGGATGACCTTCCTCTCGTCCCCTTCCGGGTATCTGTCGTTCAAGGCGTCCCTGGCATTGGTCAGCAGATTCATCAGCACCTGCTGGATCTGCTGGCTTCTGCATTTGATTTCCGGCAACCCTTCCTCCAGGTCGACCTCCAGTCCGATCCGGTCCTTCTTCAGGATCGTCCTGACCAGCCCCAGGGTCCGGTGGACGATGTCCTCCACCCTGGCATAACTGTGGGACTGCTTCTCCTGACGGGAGAACTGCAGCAGGTTCTGCACGATTTCCGCCACCCGCTCCGTTTCCAGGATGATTTCGGAGGCATACACCCTATTCCGCTCCCGGTCCTCCAGGTCATCCAGGATGAGCTGGGCATAGTTCATGATGCCGTTGACGGGATTGTTGATTTCATGGGCCACCCCTCCCGCCAGGGTTCCGATGGCCTCCAGCTTCTGCTGCTGCCGCAACTGGGACTCCGCCTGGAGCTTGGCCTCTTCAAGGGCCCTTTTTTCGGTGCTGTCCTTCAGGAAGACGACCGCTCCCTTTCCTTCCTCAAATTCCACAGGAACCGCGGATACTTCCGCATGGACCACCCCCTCCTCCAGGTCCAGGCAGATTTCCGGCACGTCCGTCACCGGATCCCCTCCCCCTTCCAGCAACTCGTTTCGCCTGGCCGCCGAAGCCCGGGAATCCGGGTGGAAACGCAGGAGCACCTCCCCGCCGAGAAGGTCCTCCTCCTTTTCCGCCTTGAAAAATCGCATGGCCGCGTTGTTCACATACTTGAACTTCCCGTCCCGCTGGATGAAGATCCCGTCCGGGGCATGGTCCACCAGGGTCCTAAACCGGTTTTCGCTCTCCATGAACTTCCGCTGGGCCATGGCCTTTTCGGAGACGTCATGGACAATGGAGTAGAGGTGCTTCTTTCCCTGGAAGCTGATGGGTCCGGAATAGACCTCCACGTCCGCAACCGTGCCGTCCGCTTTCCGATGCCTGAAGTTGAAATGCCTCCGCTTTTCCTCCAAGGCCTTTCCCATCTCCCGTTGGATTTCCTCCTCTTCCAGCGTGTTGATTTCGCCAATCCCCATCCGGGCCATTTCCTCACCGGACCAGCCATAGTAATTGCTGGCAGCCGGGTTCGACTCCACAATCCTTCCGGTGGCCGGATCCAGGATCAGCATGACGGCGTGGTTGTTCCTGAACAGGCTCCGGTACCGTTCCTCGCTCTCCTCCACTCGGACCACCGCTTCGTTCCGGTCCTTCTGGTGGAAGAGCATCAACCCCAGCAGGACGGTTCCCACAGGATAGATGGACATGACCGGCAGGCTGATGGCCCCCAGTACGGCCCGGGCGGTTTCCCTGGGAAGGATGTTCATGCAGAGCAGCATGGCCAGATGCACCACCAATCCCAGGGCGTAAAGCTCGGACCAGCGCCTCCCCACCTTCCCCTTCTGCAACCGCAGGCGCCTCCATAGGAGACCGATGGTCCCGGAGACGGCGATGACGGTGATGCCGGTGAGGGCCCCGGCCCCTCCTTCCAGATACCGGAAGGCCGATGCGGTCCCCATGGCGATGACGGTGGGAATCCCGCCGAAGAACAGGCCGGTCACACTGATGAGGATGGACCTGGTGTCGAAGATGACCCCATCCTCCAGCACGAAGGGGACGTACATGATGGCAATGCAGATGGAACCGACCACCACTCCCCGCAGGATGTCCTTCAGAAGCCGGCTGCGCATGTGGATCAGGTAGTCGATTTCATAGACCATCCCCAAGGCGATCAGTAGGGCGGTGTTGTTGATCAGGCTTTTGACGATTGCTGTTTCCATTCCTTGCGCTCCTCGTTTCCTAGTCTTAGTGAAACAATAGCATACTCCGTTCCTTTTTTCATCAAAAACCTTGCATCCGGACCCTTTTCAACGGAAAAAGGCCCCGGTATCCGGAACCGGGACCTTGCCTTGTTACAGCACATGGAACAGGAACACCAACACCGTGGCCAGGGCCATGCGCTTGTGGTTCGTGAAGAAGAACAGCTTCTTCGTCCTGTAGTAGGCCCCGCCCAGGGAGGCCGTAGCCAGCAGGAACAGCCAAAGGACCAGGCCGCTGTGGAGCCGCAGGGTTCCAAGGGCCAGGTAGCCGTGGGTGATCCCCACCGCCAGGACAACCAGTCCAAGGGGCTTGTGGACCTTCCGGGCCATCCTGGCCACCTTGGAATATCGGGAACGGGCTGCGCCCTTCAGATGGAGGAGATGCCTGTTCAGGAACTGCATCCACCAGGGTGCCGTCATTACCGTCAGGAACGCCACGTTGAACCAAGCCAGGATCTTGTACATGCAAAGCCTCCTATGGGGTGTCGGCCAGTCTGCCCACTACCGGAATCCCCACCAGCTTGGAGACTCCGTGGGGGGATACCTCCTTGATTTCCCGGGTCAGGTCCTTGCCTGCGGAAAAGCCGTTGTGCTCACCGCCGCTCCAAGGACGGCTTTCCGTCACGTCGTAGATGACGCCGTCCACCGCCACATAGGCCGGGTTGCCGTCCTTTCCGTCAAAGGCCGCCAGTTCCTCCAGGGTCAGCACCAGTTCCTCCGCTTGGGAACCGTTCACCGCAGGCGCCTTGGAGCCGCAGGCTGCCAGGGCCAGGGTGAGTGCCAGGGGGATTATCAGAAAAAGCAAAAGCCGCATTTTTCTTGTTTTCATGCAAACCACTCCTTTCCACTCCATTATACCACGGGCGGTTCCTCCCAGTCCATGGAGCGCCGGACCGCCTTTTTCCACCCCCTGTAAAGCCCGTCCCTTTTTTCCTGCTCCATCGCCGGTCTGAACTCCCTGCCCACATCCCACTTGTTCTGGATGTCTTCCGCACTCTCCCAGAACCCCACGGCCAGCCCAGCCAGATAGGCCGCTCCCAGTGCCGTCGTCTCCAGGACCTGGGGCCTCTGGACCGGAACCCCCAGCAGGTCGGCCTGGAACTGCAGGAGGAAGTCGTTGGCGGCGGCTCCTCCGTCCACCTTCAACGACTGGAGGGTGATGCCGCTGTCCTCCTCCATGGCTTCCAGCACATCCCTGGTCTGGTAGGCGATGGATTCCAGGGTGGCCCGGACCAGGTGCTCCCTCTTGGTTCCCCGGGTCAGGCCCACAATGGCGCCCCGGGCGTACATGTCCCAATAGGGGGCTCCCAGCCCTGTGAAGGCCGGCACCATGTAGACCCCGTTGGTGTCCTCCACCAGGTTGGCGTAGTATTCGGTCTGGGCGGCGTCATAGATGATCCGAAGCTCGTCCCGCAACCATTGGATTGCCGCACCGGCGATGAAGATGCTGCCTTCCAGGGCGTACTCCACCTTGTCGCCAATGCCCCAGGCGATGGTGGTGAGCAGTCCCTTGGAAGATGCGATGGGTGTCTCCCCCGTGTTCATGAGCAGGAAGCAGCCCGTGCCATAGGTGTTTTTGGCCATGCCGGGTTCGAAGCAGGCCTGGCCGAACAGGGCCGCCTGCTGGTCCCCCGCATCTCCCGCAATGGGGATTTCCGCCCCGCCGAAAGTCCCCGGATCCGTGTGGCCGAACACGTGGCTGGAGGGCTTCACCTCCGGCAGCATGGACTCCGGGATGCCCAGCTCCTCGAGGATCTCCTTGTCCCAAGCCAGTTCCCGGATGTTGTAGAGCATGGTCCTGGAGGCGTTGGAACAATCCGTCACATGGACCTTCCCCCGGGTCAGGTTCCAAATCAGCCAGGTGTCCACGGTTCCGAAGAGGAGTTCCCCCTTTTCCGCCCTCTCCCGGACCCCTTCCACGTTGTCCAGGATCCATTTCACCTTGGTTCCGGAAAAATAGGCGTCCACCACCAGTCCGGTCTTCTTCCGGATCCTCTCCTCCCAGCCCTTCGCCTTCAGGCTGTCGCAGATGTCCGCCGTCCGCCGGCACTGCCACACGATTGCGTTGTGCACAGGCCGCCCCGTGTTCCTGTCCCATACCACCGTGGTCTCCCGCTGGTTGGTGATTCCGATGGCCGCGACCTCCTCCGGACGGATGCCGGCCTTTTCCAGCACCTGGCGGGCCACACCGCTCTGTGTCCCCCAGATCTCCATGGGGTCGTGCTCCACCCAACCCGGTTTGGGGTAGTATTGGGGGAACCCGATCTGGGCGCTGGCCACCTGCCGGCCTTCCCTGTCGAACAGGATGGCACGGGAACTGGTGGTGCCCTGGTCAAAAGCGAGGATGTATCTCTTCATGATGCAACAGCCTCCTTTCATGGATCCAATGAAGCGCATACTTCATTATACCACGAGAAAAGGAGGCTGTTGCTTAGAATCATGCACTTTTCAAAACGTCTTCTTCCCTTGCCCGAAGTATTGGTTCAGCACAACAACCCCGGCCGATTTTTTCCTCTTTTCACGGTAATTTTCAACCCGGTGGATCTGTGTCCCGTCGATCGTACGGTTGATGGCCGAAAGCTTCTTCACAAAAAGGTTGTAGACCCAATCCTCGTCGAAGATGGACCCTGCCATGTAGAGCTGTTCGGGGTCCAGGATGTCGATGAAGGTGCTGACGGAGGCAGCCAATTTGTCCATCGCGCCCTTCAGCGCCTGGAAACCGTCCTTTTGGCTGGCCGCCAGGACCGTTTCCGCATTGGCGGCTTCATACTCCAACTCCGGATCCGCCTGCCGGATGATGGAACCGAAGTTGATGAGCGACTCCAGGCAACCTTTCTTGCCGCATACCCTGCAAGGGGATCCTTCCGAACCTGGGTCCCAAATGACGTGCCCCACTTCACCGGCACGGTTCTTGGAACCCATGAGGATTTTCCCGTCCACAACGATCACTCCACCTACCCCAGGACCGTATTTGACCAGCAGGAAATCGCGGCTGGTGTTGCCGAAATAGTTTTCCGTAACCGCCATGCCCTTCACGTTGTTCATCATGTGGATCTCCAGTCCGCATCGGTCCACAATCTGTCCCTTGATGTCCCGGATGGGCAGGCTGAGGCAGAGGTCGTCCTCGATGTATCCCTGCAGAAGAAGCCCCAGCCCCAGGATCCTGCTGTCCTGATGCCTGGAAATCATCCCCCTGGTAAAGGCGATAGCCTCGTCCAGGACCTTCTGGTCCAACGCACCATAGAACCACCGCTTCTCCTCGACGACGTCGGATTTCACGTTCAGCAAGGTCACCCGGATGGAGGTGTTCGTCACATCGAATCCGACCGCATGCGCCAAATCGGGCAGCACGTCCAGCATCACCTGTTTCCTGCCCACCTTCCCTTCCTCCACTTCACCCAACTCCTTGAGCACCTTGCGTTCGATCAATGTGTTGGTGATTCTGGACAGGGTGGCGTTGGTGACGCCCAGGTGCTGGGCGATTTCTTTTCGTGATGCCGCACCGTTCCGTATGATGTATGCGATCACCTGCTGCTGTGTCGTTTGCTTTTGCTGTTCATCTTCCTTGGTTCCTTTGGCATGCACGGTGCGCGGCCCTCCCATCTGTCTTCTGTATGCCCATTATAACTTGTATATCCCCACGGTTGCAAGCCCCTCCGGGGGCGCCTGCCTAACGGACCAAAAGCAATCCGGAAACCAAGAGCAGGATATAGGTCATCGTAAGGAAGGTGGACTGCCTGATGCTTCCGTGCAGGCGGTTTCCCAGGGCGATTCCTCCCACCAAAGGCAAGATGGAGAGCGCTGTCATCAGGAGGACTTCCCTATTGAAGAACCCCTGGTTCCAATGGTCCGCAAACAGCAATGTGTTCAGCACGATCCAGACCGAAGAGAGGGTTGCCCGGAACGCAGACTTGTCCTTGAATCGTCCGGCCGCATACACCACCAGCAGCGCCCCCCCGGAAATGAACATCCCGTGGATGACCCCCGCCAGGAGGATGACCAGCGTCAGGGTACCCCTGGGCACCCGAATCTCCCTTTTCATGAAAAGGTTCTTGAGCGCGATGGCGATGATGACCAGGCCATAGAAGAACAACAGGTTCTCCAGAGGTGCGGCCCTGAACAGGAGCACCCCCGCCCCCATGCCCCCCAGCATGAAGATGGTGATTTTCGCGAATTCCCTTTTGTCGACGAACCTCCTGTTCCTGAAGGCAATCCAGACCGAGGCCAGCAGGCCCAGCACATTCAGGACCGCCTTGGCCTCGTCCACCCCGATCAGCAGCATGGAGGCTGGCATCGCCAGCATGGTTCCGGCAAAACCGGTGATCGCCTGGATGATGTTCGTCAGGAAGACGATGATATAAAACAAGCCTCCCGCCCCCTTTCGTCAATAGCGCAGTTCCAGGTTCTCGCCGATGATTCCCGGATGGGCGCCCCGGTCCAGCAAAGGCTTCCGTTCCGGATGGGCCATGACCCACTTGTTCCGCATCAGGAGCAGACGGTCCTGCCCTTCCGCCGGTTCCACCGGCCGCTCCAGGTCGGTGTTCGTTCCCCTGGGAAGGATCACCACGGCCTTGAATCCGGCGTCCGATGTCCTGCAGGGGGACAGGTGCAGGGTCGTGGCATACAACTCGATCGCCGTCCCCCTTTCCAGAAAGAACACCTCCGCATCCTCCACGCGGAAGTGATTGTCATGGATGTCCCACACATGCCCCAGAATCAGCATGCAGTCCGTGACGGCCACGTTGATTTCGCTGCTCTTGTGGTATTCCATCCCGTTGAGGGTGGTGTTTTTCCCGTTGCAGTAGCCGACCTCGATGTCCATGCCTCCGAAGAAGCCGTCTTGGAGACGTCCGCAGACGGGCAGGCTCTCCATCTCCGGGACGGAAGGGACATAGGTGTTCCCTTCCTCCGGGACTTCGGTTTCCATCTCCATCCAGCGGATCAGACCGTTGAAATCGTACCCTTCCAAAACCCTTCCATACGTCTTGAAACGGCCGTCCCCCACGCTGTGCACCGGGACCTTGTTGGCTTCCTTCAATCGCCGGATCATCATGCCATCCTCTTGCGGACCGCCTGTATGGTGGCGCAGAAATCCATCCGTCCCAGACCCATGTCCAGGGCGTCCTTGTAGACCTCCAGGGAAACCTCCATCCCCGGCATGCGGATGCCCTCTTCCGTTGCCATGGTCCTGCATATGCCCAGGTCCTTTGCCATATTCTCCACCGAGAAGGCGGTGGTGAAATTGTTGTCCTTGATGAAAGGGGCCTTGCCGTCCAGATAGAAGTTCTGGCCCCCGCCGTAGGAAACCGCTTCCGTGTAAGCATCCAGTCCGATTCCGTTCTGCTCCGCCAAGGCGATGGTCTCGTTGACACCGTTCTGGATTTGGGCCACCAGGGTGTTGTGGCAAACCTTCATCACAAGACCCTTCCCGTGGTCGCCCATATGGATGGTGTTGTTCCCCATGTACAGGAGGATTCCCTTCATCTTTTCATAAACCTCCCGGTCTCCCCCCACATAGATTCCCAGGGTACCCGCGATGGCGGCCGGCTTGGATTTCACCACGGGTGCATCCAGGAAACGCGCCCCTGTCGCCTCCACCATTCCTGCAATCTCCACCGATACGCCGGGGTCGATGGTGCTCATGTCGATGCAGGTCTTGCCTTCTCCCAGTTCCCCAAGGATTTCCCGGTACACGCTTTTGGAATGCTCCGACTTGGGCACCATGGTGATGATCACATCCGCATTCCGGGCCACTTCCGGACTGCTGCCGCAACCGGTCGCTCCCAGGGCTTCCAGCTTTTCCACCTGTGCATGCACCATGTCGTATACGAACACTTCTCCGTCATGCTTCTTCACAATGTTTTCGCTCATGGATTCGCCCATGATTCCGAGACCGATAAAACCGATTTTCATGCCGTTCCTCCCTTTTTGGCCAGTGCTTTTTGGGGTCATTCCGTCGCCGTGTTGTCCCACGCGTTGGTGAATACGTCCAATCCTTGATTGGTAAAGGGATGCTTGAAACTATCCTGGTAAACTTCCAGGCCGGTGGTCACGATGTCCGCGCCCGCAACCGCACAATCCACAATCTGTTTGGGTGTGCGGATGGCCGCACAGATGATTTGTGTCTTGCCCTTGAATCCGTAATTCCTGTAGATGTCCACGATGTTCTGGATGTAGCTCCTGCAGTCCTCTCCATTGGCTTCCTTCCAGCCGATGAACGGGGATACGAAAAGGGAGTTGTTCTTGGCGGGAACCAGTGCCTGGGCCGGGGAGAACACCAGGGTCACATTGGTGCGGATGCCCTTTTGTTCCAACCGTCTGGCTGCTTCGACACCTGGTTCGATGCAGGGGATCTTGATGACGAAATTGGGGGACATGGCCGCAATCCGTTCTCCCATCTCCACCATCGCATCCGCCTCTTTCAAATGGGGGTTGATTTCCACCGAGATGGGGAACTTGTCATGCCCTTCGATCCCTTCCGCCTTCACCCATTCCGCGAATTCCTGGATGACCGTAAAAAAAGGTTTTCCGCTCATCATGATGTGTCTGGGGTTGGTTGTCACTCCATCGATTCCAAAGGTGTGGTAGGCATATTTCACTTCTTCAATTTTCGCACTGTCCAAAAAATATTTCATCGCTATCCTTCTCCTTTTCAATCCGGTTCCTTAGGTTTCGCTTTATTGTTTGCTTTCTCTACGTAATCAATTATGTTTTTATTATACCGCTCCAGGCGGCTGCTGTCAATCCTTTTCGACCCTTTCCAATCATGATTTTGTCCGGAGAGGGTCCCCCCTCTCCGGTTCAAATCATTTGTATTCCAGATTCCCCACAAGGTCGGTGAAAATAACGCCGAGGGCATGGGCGCCCGCATCCGGATGGCCCAAGCTCCGTTCGCCTACGGTGCCGGCCCTTCCCATCCTTGCCACAATGTTCTTCGTCTCCTCCGCCCCTTGCACGGCGGCGGCCGCCGCCTTGCGGAAGGCCGTCTCCAGGCTTTCACCCGCCCCTGCGCTTTGGGCCAGGACATCCGCAAAAGGGATCAGGGCGTCCATGAGGGTCTTGTCCCCCACGCCGGCACCTCTTCCGAAGGAACGTTTTCCGGTCAGCTGGATGCCTTCCACCGCGGCCTGCACCAGGTCCGCCAGACCCTGCAGGTCCAGGGACCGGGTGTTCCCGGCCTTTCTGCCGGCCGCCCGGAAGGCGGAGCCCCAAATGGGCCCCGACGCGCCTCCGCAGTGTTCCATGATGATCAGGGAGCAGGCTTCCAGGAACCCGCCGATGCCGCTTCCACCCTCAGCCACCAAGTCCTTCCACTCCCGTTTCAGTTGCCGGAATCCCTTGGCGACGCTCATGCCGAAATCCCCATCGCCCGCATGGGCGTCCAATTCGCAGAACGGCACCTCGTTGGCGATGATCACCTCACTCATCCGGTCCACCAGATAGACCACATTCTCCCATGTGATCCGGCCGCCTGTGACGGTGGCCCATTCCCGGGGACTCTCCACCACATGGGAACCTTCCTGGGTCGGTCCCTCCGCTTCCCCTTCCGGGAGCAGGATGGCATCCGCCTCCCCGGCGGCCATACGGAACCCCGGGGCTTCGGACTCCGCACCCAACAGGGTCTTCAATTCCCCATCCAGGGCCATGATGGAAAGGGATGCGCCGGCCATGTCGATGCTGGTCATATAGTTGCCCACGAAAATGCGGGCAATCCGCACGGACCGGCGGGCGAGCACCTTGCAGACCGCGTCATTGAACAGGTAGAGCTCCTGGAGGGGGGTTCCTCCAAAGCCGTTCACCAGCAGGGCGATTTCCGCTGCTTCCCCTTCCGGCAATCCCAGTTCCTCCAACAATGCGTCGGTCATGCGCTCCGCCAGGACGTCCGCGGCCTGCACGGCCTCCCGGCGGATGCCGGGTTCTCCATGGATGCCCACGCCATACTCCATCTCCCCCTCTTCCAGCCGGAAGGTGGGTGTCCCTTTGGCGGGGACCGTACAGGAGGTCAGGGCGAAGCCGATGCTTTTCACCCGGTCTGCGGCTTTCTGGGCCACCGCCTTGACTTCCTCCAGGCTGCGCCCTTCCTCCGCTGCGGCTCCCGCCACCTTGTGTACAAGGACGGTGCCCGCGACTCCCCGGCGGCCTACCGTATAGAGGCTGTCGTTCACCGCGATGTCGTCCCCCACCGTGATGTAGTCCACATCAAGACCGTCCTCCTTGGCCAAATACAGGGCATTGCGGAAATTCATCACATCCCCGCTGTAGTTCTTGATGATCAGAAGGGTGCCTTTTTCCCCTGTGACCGCCTTGATCGCCTGATACACCTGGATCTGGGAAGGGGAGGCGAAGACGTCCCCGCAGACTGCCGCATCCAGCATGCCCTTGCCCACGAATCCCGCGTGGGCCGGCTCATGGCCGCTTCCTCCGCCGCTGATGAGGCTGACCTTGTCCGGATTCAACTGTTTCCGCTTGATCACCTTGTATTTGGGCAACAGTTCCAGGGACGGATGGGCCTGGACGATGCCGCGGCACATTTCCTTCACGAAGGTTTCCGGCTTATTGATGATTTTTTTCATTCTTGTACCTCCTTCCGATGGCATCCGCTGCAAGGATGGCCGCCTGGACGTTTTCCGCTGTGACAGGGAAGGGCATGGCATGGATGGACTCTTCGGGGATGCAGGCCTTTCTGGCCACCGCTTCCAACTCTTCCGCGCCAAGGGTGTCCACTCCGATCTCCTCCAGGCAGACGGGCAGGCCTACGGATAGGCAGAACTCCAGCACCTCTTCCATTTCCTCTGTGGGTGCGTTCTCCAACACCAGCTGCACCAGCGTTCCGAAAGCTACCTTTTCCCCATGGAAATGCTTGTGGGTTCCCTCCAGGACGGTGAGGCCGTCATGCACCGCATGGGCCGCCGCCAAACCGCCGCTTTCGAATCCCAGACCCGACAGCAGGATGTTCGCCTCGATGATGTTCTCCAGGGCCGGGGTGCAGACCTTCTTCTCGGAAGCCGCCTTTGCCTTCGCGCCATCCGCCAGCAGGGTTTCATAGCACAGCCTGGCGAGAGCCAGGGCCGTTGCGGTGGGCTTTGCCGGAGGACAGGATCCGTCCAGCGCCCCGCAGGGCAGGCCCGCATTCACATTGGAGAAGGAGCGGGCGGTGGCCCTTGCCTCGAAATAGGTCGAGAGGGCGTCCCCCATCCCGGAAACCAGGAAACGGGTGGGCGCCTGGGCAATGACCGTCGTGTCGATCAGGACCACCGATGGATTCTGCTTGAAGTACGCATAGTCGTCGAAGGCCCCTTCCGGGGTATACAGGACCGACGAATGGCTGGTGGGGGCGTCCGTGGCCGCAATGGTGGGGACGATGATCAGTGCCTCCCCTTCCGCCACGGTCTTAGCGGTGTCGATCGCCTTGCCGCCCCCCAGGCCGATGGTGCAGGCGCAGCCGTTTTCCCCGGCCACCGCTTTCAGCCGGGCGACCTCCTGCCGGGAACATTCCCCCACAAATCCGCTGGAAACGAACGTTATTCCATAGCGTTCTGCCGTGGCGTCCAGCTGTTCCTGCACACGGGCCACATCATCCGGATGTGCGATCAACAGGGCCGAATCCCCGAATCCTTTCACAAAATATCCCAAATTCAAGAGCTCGTTTTCACCCTGAACATATTTGGACGGACTGATAAATGCTTTTCTCATCCACTTGACCTCCTATTGAATCTCGTTGACCTGTCCTGTTTCCATACCCTTATGATACCATAGGTGCAGGAAAACACATGGGCGGATGCCGACAGCTTTTTGCACTTTCAAAGTGTATTTTCATGACTTTATTGATTGAAATTGTAATTCCATCACCTTCATGCTATACTTTTTTCATAGCTTTACGCGGAAGGACGTGTTTTTTATGGATAAATTCAACATACAGAAGCTTCTGGACCTGGAGAAATGGCAGCATATCCAGGACAGCCTCTCCCAGGTCACCAGGTTGGCCCTGATCACCGTGGACTACAAGGGGGTGCCCGTCACCCGGCACAGCGGCTGCAGCACATTCTGCGACACGGTCCGGAAGGATCCTGTGCTGGCCGCCCACTGCAGGAAGTGCGATTCCAGGGGAGGGCTGGAGGCCGTCCGCACCGGGTCCCCCTACATCTACCTATGCCACTACGGCATCGTGGATGTGGCCGTCCCCATCACCGTGGACGACAACTACATCGGTGCGGTCATGGCCGGACAGGTGCTGCTGGCGGAAGAGGATGGCCCCCCGCATCTGGAGCGGATCCTCTCCCCTTCCCCCTTGCAGGAGGAACTGGTTCCCGTCCGCTCCTCCCTCCCCGTCCTGCCCTATGGGGAAATCCAGTCCATCGCCAAGATGCTCTTCCAACTCAGCAACTACATCGTGGAGGAGGCCATCGTAAAGAACCAGCTCCTCCATCCGGAAACTTCCCTGGGAAGCGCCCAGGGGCAGAGTCGGAAGAACTACCGCCGCTGGAAGGAGGACATGGCCGCCGCCCATACCAGCGCCTTGCTCCAGGAGGATCCAGACGCCCTCAAGGCATTGGTCCATCCCCTTCTGAAGCCTGCCATCAAGGAAATCCACACCCATAGGGACCGGAACATCCCCTTGACCGACCTGGCGGCCCTCTGCAAGGTCAGCCCCGGCTATTTCAGCCGGTTGTTCTCCAAGGAGTTGGGGGAAAGCTATTCCGACTACATCTCCAACCTGAAGATCAAATGGGCCACAAAGCTTCTCCTGGAGACGGACCTCTCCGTAACGGAAATCAGCGAAGCCCTGGGATTCGGCGAGTGTGGGTATTTCATCAAGAAATTCAAGAAGTCGGAAGGGGTGACCCCTCTGGTGTACCGGAAATATTTCCGCAACGCCTGACGGGCGCTTTCCAACCCCGGCATGACAAGGAGGTGGTTCCATGGCCGGTTCGACGGCAAACAGCATCAAGCGCACCTTCCTGGTCCTGGGAGGTTCCCTGTCCCTGGGGCTAGGCATCCTTGGGATTTTCCTTCCCGTGTTGCCCACCACGCCCTTCCTGCTCCTGACTTCCTATTGCTATGTGCGCAGTTCCAAGCGTCTGCACCGGTGGCTCATGGGGCACAGGATCTTCGGTCCCTACATCTACAACTATGTCACCTACAAGGCGGTGAAGCGGGAGGCAAAGATTGTGTCGTACCTGTTCCTCTGGGGGACCCTGCTGACATCCATGTTCCTGGTCCCCGTCCTGCATGTCCGCCTCTTCCTGCTGGCGGTGGGCTTGGGGGTGAGCATCCACTTGCACTTGCTGAAGACTTTGTTGGATTGAACGAAAGAGGGGAAGGGGCAACGGCCTGGGAATGCTGTTGCCCCTCTCCTATTGGCCGAGCACAAGGACGGTGGGAGCGGCTTGCCGTTTGCCGGCAACATCGCAATCCACATACGTGTAATTCCCCGTATGGGTCATGACCTCCACTCCCGCTTCTGTAAGGAGGACCGTCTCTTCGCATTTCGCCCCTTGGATGGTGGGGTTGAAGGCGTAGGACTCGTTTGCCGAAATCCGATGGCCGCACCCCCTTTTTGCCCTGAGCGCGCGGGGAGCATAGCCCGTCAAGCCCCCCTGGTGGTGTTCCTTATGCTCTAGAGGCCATCCCTGCACATCGTATTGGTGCAGCCCTTCCAGGAAGACATCCTCCAGGGTTCTTCCTGTTTCCAGGCCGTGGATGAATGCGGTGTGCACCATCCCGCAGGCCTGGTGCTTCAGGACCATTTCCCGGTCCATTCGCAGCAGGACATTCCTGGTCAGGGAGGCGACCAGACCTTTCCGCCTCCCGCAGACGCTGACCAGTGCATAGTTCTCCAGCCTGTTTTCGGTCATGACCGGATGCCGGTAGCGCAGCGCCCTGCGGTCGAAAGCCACCAGCAGGGTGATCGGCTCTATGTTGGCGCTCCAGAAGGCTTCCGAAATCCTGCCCGCCAATGCATATTCGCTGACGCCCATCCGCAAGTTCTTGCAGATGGATTCCACGATTTCCGCTGACTCCCTGCAAAGCTTCCGGTAATTCCCTATGTCGTGGGGCGAAAGGACCGTCCGCAGCCGGAAAAGTTCCGGCGCCAAATCCTCCTCGGAGGCGATCCTGCAACCCGATGCAATCCGCTCCACGATTGCCTCCCTTTCACGGTATGCGTACCATGGGTAGGACAACACCTGGACCTCTTCGTTCCCGTACAGCTGCTCCTCCATCAGACGGTCCGCCTCTATGTTTTCCGCCACCAGGAAGACCTGGTCCCGGGTGATGAACAGGCTGGCACAGGCTCTTGTGGAAGCCAATCCAATGAAACCGCGCCCCCCTGTGATGCAGCTGAAGTTGTCCTGGGACCGGATTTCCACACATCCGTACCCCTTGGCTTCAAGGGCTTCTCTGATTTTTCCGGTCTTGTGCCGGAAGTCTTCGCTCCTCTCCATGCCATCCCCTAGTATTCGCAGATTTCAGCGTTCAGCAACCTGCCAAGAATCCGCAATTCCTCGGCGATATCCTGGTAAGCGACTATGAAGTGGGGCTCCCAACCGTCCCGCACGCTCCGGTCCACAAAATCCATGGAAGGCCGCTCGCATTGGAAAACCAAAGAGGTTCCCAGGAACTGCTGGGGCTTGTCCAGGATCCTGCCTTTCGAGATGAAGAAGCGTATTGAACCGTCCGGTTTCCTGCCCACCCTAAACACGGTCGCGTGCTCCGCAGGTTTGCATCCGAACTCCATCGTCGGCCCTATTTTCCTGTTGGGATGCACCCCTGTCTCCGCTCCCTTGGAGGGGTGGGCGAGGCTGCAGGCCGCAGTGCCGCAGTGCCAGTAGGTGACCGTGTTTTCCTCCTTGTCCAGGGACACCGGATCCCCGAAGAACACGCTCTGGCCCGAGAGCCGCATCCCGATCAGCATGGACAGCGCCCCGTAGGCATCCGCTTCGCAGGCTGCCGCAAGCTGGTTGTCGTTCAACAGGCCCAGGACGCCGCAGACGGGAGTCCCGAATTCCACGAAGAAGTCCGGCCAGCACCGGGAAGAGATTGCGGCGATGTTGTTCTCCTTGATGAAATCGTTGTAGGCCTTGTACAGGCGGACGAAGTCCCGCACGTTCTCTTTGGGAATCGCATGCAGATGCAGCATCTTGCTTTCCGCCTCCCGCAGGGCATCGCCACATTCCTCCTCCGTAAGCTTCTTTGCCTTCTGCATCAGTTCCCGGACTTCCACCGCCATGTGCCCCATGCCGAAATGGCGGTTGATCTCCGCATCGATGCCCCTTCCGAAACCGAATCCCTGGGGGGTGTGTCCGATGGACGCCAGCGTCATGGACCTCAAGTCCTTTTTCAGCCTTGCGGCCGCCACAACCGCGGAAACCTTTCGGACCACCTCCGGGTCTTTTGGGGAACCCCAAATGTATTCGAAGTTGCCTTTGCCCAGATGGTGCATCAGGTTCCCCGCGGAATACGCCCCCGTCAGGGAGTTCAGCCGCAACCTTCCTCCGTCCACAACAGGTTCCTTAAGCGTCCACAACAGCACGTCCACATCCAGCCTCCGCAGGATCTCCGAAGTGTATTCCGAATTGGCGAAGGAATTGTTCTGGATGATGGCCAGGTCGCATGCCTTCCCTTCCAGAAAGGAGATCAAGTCCTGGATGGCAAGCAGCGGCGCCGGGGGCATCTCGATGTCCAAAGAAATTCCTTCCAACAGGGAAACCGACAATTCGAATTGCTGGTCGATGCTTTCCTTATGGAACGTGGGTACGCCGATCGGCAAGTATAATGCCTTGAAATTCTCCATCACATTTGCTCCTTATTTTTTTATTCCGTCGAACAGTTCCCTGAACGAGGATTTTTTCCTGTAGAATACCGGAATGTTTCCCAACTCCGCCTGCACCTTCACCCTTCCCCCGCCAAAGGACTCCTTGGTGAAGAGGTGGATCCACTCGTCCTCTGGAAGGAATACTTCCCATTCCACAGCACCTTCCTCATGGACAGGCGCCACCAGGAGGTCCCGGCCGAACAGGTACTCATAGGCCACATCCAGGCATTCCTCCTGGTCGTAATGCAGGAACAGGGGTCGCATGGCTCCAAGTCCCGTCTCCGCGTTTTCCCGGACCACCTGCCGTATGTAGGGCAGCAGCGCTTTCCGGATGCGGGTGAACACGGCGAACTGCTGCAGGCAGTGTTCGCTCTGGTCGTATTGGAAGTTCTCGTCCGGCCGGTTCCCCTCGTGGGTCCGCATGTAGGGGGTGAACACGGCGTATTCCAGATGCCTAAGCATCAGTTCCTCGTCGCGCACGTTCCCGAACAGGGAGGTGTATCCCCCCAGGTCGAAATGGGTCAGGCCGTTCCCCATGAGCCCCAGGGAGATGCCGGCGGGAATTGTGGAAGCCAGTCCGTCGTGGAGGGTGAAGTCCACGCTCTGGTCCCCGGCCCACAGGAGGGTGCAGTATTTCTGGCTGCCGATGCCTCCGGACCGCATGAAGAAAACCACTTCGCCCAACTTCCCGCTCTCCTGGATGGCTTCGTAATTGCATCTTGCCCAAAGGGCCGGGTATTGGTTGTGCATTTCCCTTCCGGTTTTTCCATTGAAGAACACCGCATCCACGGGCACATACTCCCCGAAGTCGGCCATCCATCCGCTGATGCCCAAATCGATCATGTTCCTCCGGATGACCTGCTTGTACCATTCCATGGCGTCCGGATTCGTGAAATCCATGGTGCCGCAGTGGAATTCGCCGAAATCGGCGATGTAGTCCCCCCCATCGGGGCGTTTGATGAAATAGCCGCGGGTCGAAGCATCCCTGAACATCTCCGTCCCTTCCAGCAGGTAGGGGTTGATGTATGCCAGGAACCGGATGCCGTCCTTGGCCAGGTCCTGGATCATTTTTTCGAAATCCGGATAGGCTTCCTCGTTCTTTTCCCATTTCCAGAACAGGCGCTTTCCGAAGGAAGTGATTTTCTTGCCGACCCAGTCCTGGCACCACACCCCGTTGACGTTGATTCCGTAGGCCTTCGCCTGGGCGACCTTCTCGTAGACCACATCGGTGCCGCCCTGCATGCCCAAGGTCACCCCCTCCAGCATCCAATCCGGAAGCGCCGGCTGGGTACCGAACATCCTGGTCACGGCATCCATCAGCCCCAGGAAGGAGCCGCTGGATTCGATCGCAAGATGTTCCGGTTTGCCCCAAACGGTGATTTGGGTATGGTCGTCTTCCGTAAAGTCGAAATCCGAATAGAAGGAAGTTTCCATATGCACCAGGTACTTGTTCTCCGATAGGAACGTGGGCTGGGGGTAGTTTGTGGTGTAGTAGTCCCCGCCGCCGATCCCCATGCGGTCCGCCTGGAAACTGATGAGGGAGGTGGGGTCCCTGCCCACGCCGGGTTCGGAAGTCCAAACCGGGAAATTCCGGCCTTTCAGGTTCAAATAGGAGAATTGTTCCCCGCAGCCGTAGAGACGCTCCCCCTTTTCCGACTGCAGGACGAAAAACAGCCGGTTGACGGCATCATCCGTTTCGATGGAATCGATGACCAGGCGGTCTCCCTCCATCCGCATCCGCAGGGATACCTGGCAGCCGCAGTTGCTGAAGACGGCCCTGTCGCCTGAAAACTCCACCTGTTTCAGCGGGATTTTCTCCACCACCTTGTCCTTGATCTTGAAATCCCCATAGTGCTGTTCGATCCGCTCTTTTCCAATACCCGCATACAGGAAGGGACGTTCCGCCGTGTGCTCGATGATTGTCCAACCATCCTTCCCTACGGAAAATGTGTTGTTGCCTTTGATCAATCGCATACTGTTGCTCCTTTTGTTTATCCATGTCACCTAGAAAGAATCGTGCAGTTCCGCTTCATGCAATTCCTCTTCATGCGCCTGGTTCATTTTGTCCACCTTCCTGTTCACTTTCGTGAAGGACCAAACCAGTACCACCGTCAGAACCAGGATCACCAGGCTGATGGGACGCTTGAAGAAGATCAGCAGGTCTCCGTCATAGATGATCATGCTGTTGATGAAATTCTGTTCCATGATGGGTGCCAGGATCATGCCCAGCATGATGGGAATCACCGAAATGTCCAGTACCGTCAGGATGTAGCTCAAAACCAGAATGCCGAGCATGAGGATTATTTCATAGGGGGAGCCGTTTGCCGCAAAGGCTCCGGCGAAGCAGAAGGCGATGATCAACGGTCCCAGATAGCTGTACCGGACCTGTACGATTTTCGCCACCTGCTTCGTGAAAATGACGCCGATCAGATACAGCAGGATGTTTGCGATCAGGATGCCGCAGATGATGGCATACGCGGTGGTGGCCTGTTTCGTGAACATCGTGGGCCCGGGGATTATGCCGTGCAGGATGAAGGCGCCCAGAAGGATGGCGGTCACACCGTCCCCAGGGATTCCCAGCGTGAGCAGCGGAATCATGGCGGTTCCCACGACGGCGTTGTTGCTGGCTTCCGCGGCAGCTACACCTTCCAGGCTCCCTTTCCCGAATTCCTCCGGATGCTTCGAAGCCCGCTTGGCTTCATTGTAGCAGAGGAATTGTGCGACCCCACCGCCCACGCCAGGCATGGTTCCGATCAGGGAAGCGATTGCGGTGGACCTGAAGATTGCCGGCAGTATGGATTTCCGCTCCTTCCCCGTGATGCCTTCGTTGTCGATTTTCGAGACCTCTTCGTGTTTTCCCTTGGCGTTGATGAAGTCCCTGGACTTGACCATCACCTGGGTCAAGGCAATGAAGGCGATCATCGCCGGCATGATGGTGATGCCTTCGTAGAAAAGCATGGTGTTGAAGGAGAACCTGGAAACCCCCGTGACACTGTCCAGTCCCACCACGGAGATGAACAGGCCGATCAGGCCGCCGATCACCCCTTTCAGGATGTTGCTGGAACTGACCCCCGCAATCAGGGAAATGCCTAGGATCGCCAACGCATAATACTCCGTGGAAGTGAAATTCGACACCATTTTGGAAATGAATCCGGAGGTGAACAGCAGCAGCAGGGAGGCAAGCACGCCCCCGACAACCGATGCGAACAGGGAGACATCCAAGGCCTTTTTAACCTTCCCCTTCTTGGCCAGGGGATACCCGTCGAACGTCGTCGTGATGGCAGCATTGGTGCCCGGCGTGTTCAACAGGATTGCACTGATCGACCCTCCATACATGCCGCCCACATACACACTCAACAAGGCGATGATCGCCGTGGACGGGGATGTGAAGGAATAGGTCAGCGGCAGCAGCAGAATGATGCCCAGGGTTACCGTCAATCCCGGGATGCATCCCACAACCACACCCAAGAGCAGGGACAACACGATCACCAGTAAATTGGACAGGGACAAAACTTCCAACAATCCGTTGAATACAGCATCCATGATTTAACCTCCAAAGGCAGGCAGAGATATGTTGAAAATCTCTATGAACAAATAGTAGACCCCGATTCCACCTGCAAGCGTAAAGATATAGATGAACGGCTTCCTTTCCCCAAGGGCATGCAGCAGCAGGGGCAGGACCACCACGACTCCCACGATGTAGCCGAATTGGACCATGAGGATGCCGAACAGCAACACCAAACCGAGTACCAGCAAACCGGCTTTCTCGACCTTGAAGTCGAAGACCACCACTTTTTCCCTCTTGAAGACCAGGCTTTCCACGATCAAACCAATGGAACAGAGCAGCATGCCGGAAAGGACCAGATAGGGGATGATGCGCGGGCTTGGTCCGCCGGTGTCAAAGGTTGGAATCGCCACTTGCGCAGGAACCAGCAGCAGCAGGATGATGCTTAAAACTCCAAATATAATACCACTTGTCAAATTCGTCTTAATCCTCACGAAGGACCCTCCCTAATCTTGAACATGCCTGGAGGAGAGGGCGGCTGGCAAACACGCGCACTCCCCTCCAGGATGTTCAGGCATTGTTCCTTTCTTAGTTTCCGCTCAACAGGCTGTAGGCGTTGACGGCTCTTTCAATGGCTTCCTCCATATGGCCGACCGCATCCTCGCCATAGATTTCCACACGGTTCAGCCCGATTTCCGTCATCCACCCGCTGAACTCTTCCGTATCCCAGACCGCCTTGCTGATTTCGATCACCTTGTCGACCCATTCCTGGTCTGCTCCTGTCCGTCCTGCTATGAATCCCCCTGCAGGAAGGATGGAACCCGTGTAATCCTTGTTCGCGTCCAAAGCGGACGGCTTGTTTTCAACCAGCCCCGGAACGCTCACCGGGCCGTCAGGGCCCACAAATCCTTCAAAGCCTTCCTCGGAGAACGCAAGCAGGCCAACCAGTATCCCGGCTTCGATTTCCTCCATGCCGGCTTGTGTGGTTCCTACGAAAACGTCCACTTCCCCCGTCACCAGCCCCTGCTTTTGGGCGGCGCCTCCATCATAGCCGACAACCGTCACTGAACCGCCGTCCATGGCCACCAGGGAACCGAGCGCCAGGTGGGGGTCCGACAAGGGGTTGCCGCCGGACATTTTCAGCGTTCCCGCCTTGGCCTTTTCCATCACTTCTTCCAAAGTCGTTCCGGGGGAAGCATACACAATCCAGGTCCTGTCGTCCACCGTTGCGATGGGAAGGAACGCATCCAGGTCGAAAGGCACCTGCTCCGTTCCGAACTGCTTGCCCAATTCATGCCTGTACGCGTTTCCGTAACCCAACTGGAACAGTTCCTTGCTGTTCGGGTCCACATTCTGGTAGTAGGCCGCAGCGACGAAGCCGTCTCCCCCCGTCTTTTGTTCCACGATGAAGTCATACTCGGGGTACAGGTCTCCCGCAACCTTCGCATATTTTCTTGCGATGGCGTCCGCCGTTCCGCCGACACCATAGGGGCAGATGATTTTCACCACCTCTTTCCTTCTGGGTGCGCCCGACTCCGATCGGCACCCTGTTGCGACAGCCAAGAACGAGAACAGCAGGACGAACACCAACATTGATTTCACAACCTTTTTCATAACTTTTTCCCTCCTGAAAACATGTTTGTAGGATTATTTATATTTTTTGGCAAAATCGCCAATTGCCAACCTTTTTGGGGGCTATGCCTCCATGGTCACGTCCTGTCCCGCCTGCCCGGAGCCGCCGGAATCGTAGAAGAAGGTTCTCAAAGCCAACGCCGCCGGACCTAGCGCACTGTTTTTCGGGTCCAGATTCGAGAGCTTTATCTTCACCTTGGTATGAACACCCAGGTATGCGTCCACCTTCTCCCGGATCATCTCCAGGATGGCCCGCTGGTTGAAAATCTGCCCGTAGACGCAGACATATTCCGGATCGAAGAGGATGATGCTGTTGACCAGGGCTTTCGCGAAATAATCATATCTGGGTTCGAAAATGTTGATGATGGTTCCATCCCCTTTTTCCATCAGCTCGTTCACCTTTGGATAATCGATGGTGTACAGCTTCCTGTCCAGGACAAGGTGGCTGTAGGGTTCCCCCAGACGTTCGATGTCCTTGACGATTCCCTTCTCTGAAATCAGGGACTCCAGGCAACCTCTCCTGCCGCAGCGGCAGGTCGTATCCGCATCGGTGTCCACCAGGGTATGCCCGATCTCACCGGCCGTGTTGTTGTGGCCGTAGACGATCCGGCCGTTCTGGATGATGCTCATCCCCAAACCGGGACCGTACTTGACGAACAGGAAATCTTCGCTCATCATTTGCCTTGCGAAATCCATCTGCGCAATCGCCAGCGCCTTGACGTTGTTCTCCGACACTACCCTGAGTTGCAGACTGGATTTGATTTTTTCTTCGATCTGTCCCATATGCAGGTTGTCCTTGACGCCGATGTAACTGATGCCGAAGCCAAGCACCGCACTTTTATCGATTCCGTTGTCCCAGAGGATGCGGAGGCTTTTCTCAACAACCTGCCCGACCAGTTCCTCCTCTTCATATTGTGCTTCGCCATCGAAGGCATGGAAATGGGTATCGATCGTTTCCGCCAGGATGTTGTTGAGGGACAGGACGAAATGCGTCTCGCTGATGGACAATCCCAACACATACCCGAACTTCCTGTTGATTTCCAAGAGCACCTTCTTTCGTCCGATGACGCCGCTTTCCTGGTAACCCCTTTCCACTATGAGCTCTTCCTCCATCATCTCCCCGACGATGCCGGTGATTGCCGCCTTTGTCAGGCTCATCTGGTCCGACAGGTCCTTTCTGGAAATCTCCCTTTCATTCCGTAGAATCCGCAGTATTTTGCTGCGGTTCTGCATTTTCACATGATTTGCGTTCAATCCCTTTTTCGTCATCGTTCCACTCCTTCTATGGCACACAACCAGCAAACCGGCCCGAAAAGATTTTGGTTAAGGTAGTGCACCAAATATCTACCCCTTGCAAAGCTTTGTTTTAGTGGGTTTTTTTCTTTCTTATACTTTTTTATCTCATTTTGTTAACTCATTTAACTATTTGCTTGTGCTTATTATATCCTCTCCAGGAACAGCTGTCAAGCCCCTTTTGTCAATATGACCAAAAAATCCGAACAAACACCACGCGCATTGTGCGAAACAGCCTCCCCTTGCATGCGGCGTTACCGAAATCCCGGCATCCTTCGGCGATTTCCTCAGCCAGGAAGCCCGAACCAGCGGTCAGGCACGCAAAATGCCGAGCCCCACGCAATCATGGGAACTCGGCATTTCAGCGGTGCCAGGCACTGTGAACGGATGTTCACAGTGCCTGGCACCGCAGCACGTCCATCCGATGGAGCGCCCGGGTCATGGCCACGTAGAGCAGCTTCACGTCCAGGTCCTCCTTTGTGTAACTTTCCTCCAGGGTCACGATGAGGACGGCGTCGAACTCCAGCCCCTTGGACAGGTAGGCCGGCAGGACCACTATCCCTTTTCCCTGGTGGTCCTCCTTGCTGTCCAGCAGGATGGCTTCCCATCCCGGTTCCTTGCCAAGCGCCTGGTGGATTTTCCTGCACTCCGCCGGCGTCTTCCCGATCACCGCAATCGAGCGGAAACCTTCCTCCCGGTATTCCAAAAGCCTGTCCTTCATGGCCGCCAGCACCTCCTTGGGCGAACTAAACGCAAGGTCCTCAGGAGCCTTGCCGTGCCGAACCACGGGCCTAGCCAGCACCAGTCCGTCCACATCCGCCCCCCGGATCACTCCGTTGGCCATCTCCATGATTTCGATGGTGGTCCTGTAGCTCTGCTCCAGGGTCAGGTACTGGCTTTCCTCCTTCCCGAAAATCTCCTCCAGCACATAGCTCCACTCCCGTATACCCCGGTGGCCGTGGATCCCCTGGCTCAGGTCTCCCAGGATGGTGAAGAGCTTCGTGTTGAAAACCTCCTTGAGGATCTGGAACTGGAAATGGCTGAAATCCTGGGCCTCGTCCACCACCACATAGCGGATGTCCGGATCCTTGGAAAAACCGTAGATCCGCTTCCGCAGATAGGCCAGCGCGGCCAAGTCCTCCACCTCCAACCGCTTCCCGTCCAGAAGCTCCCCCGCATGGCGGCAGCAATGGACCAGTGCGTCGGAATCCAGGAGATTCCCCGCATAGAACCCCAGCACATCCGGATCCCCCATCAGTTCCCGGTAATAGGAAGCCAGGTCCTGTTTCGGGAAGAGGCCCATGAACTTCTTCACCGCAGTGGTTGCCTCCTTCTTCACCGTTTCCAGGGTCCTGTCCCGCTCGTCCATCAGTGCCACCAACTTATCCCGGCGGACCTCCCCTTCCGGCTCCGTATCCCGGATCCTGTCGATCCTATTGTTGAAGTCTTCCTCCACCTCTTCCAGAATCCGCTTCTTCTCCCCCTTCACCAGGAAGGCAAGATATTTCTTCACCTGCTCCACCCGCTTGTAGAGGGGCAGGTATGCATACTCCTCCAGCATCAGGGCCCGGAGGGCTCCTGTATCCAGGAGAACCTGCCCTCCCAGGGTGAACTCCGCCTCCGGGACGAAGGCCGGCGCCAGGTCCTGGACATAACGCTCCAGCACTTCCCTGAAGGCCAGGGAACCTTTGAAGGCCGAAACCTTCCGGATCAGCTCCTTGGCTTTTTTCCCCTCCGGGGCGGCCGCCGGCTCCAGGAGGGCCAGCAGTTTGGCGTCCGGGTCCTCCACCTTCCACTTCAAGCCCACCAGGTCCAGGATGCAGTCCACATAGGTGGTCTGGACCACTTTGTCCACCCCCAGCTCCGGCAGGACCTCCGAGATGTAGTTCAGGAACAGCCGGTTGGGGGCGATGATCATGAACTGCTCCGGATGGAAACTTTCCTCATAGGTGTAGATCAGATAGGCGATCCGGTGGAGGGCGATGGTGGTCTTCCCGCTGCCCGCCACCCCTTGGACCACCAGGGGCCTGTCGATGGGCGCCCGGATGATGGCGTTCTGTTCCGCCTGGATGGTGGATACGATCTCCTGGAGCCGGTTGTCCCGGTTCTCCCCCAGGGACGCCTGGAGGAAGGTGTCCGTGGTGGTGATGTCGATGTCCATGATGTCTTTCAGCGCGGCATCCTCGATGGTGTACTGGCGCTTGAGCAGAAGCTCCCCGTGGAGGGTTTCCTTCTCCGTTTCGTAGGACACCTCCCCCAGGCGTCCGTCGTAGTAGACGCTGGCCAGAGGGGAGCGCCAGTCCAGAATCATGGGAATCTCCCAGTCAGGCCGCAAAAGGGACATCTTCCCGATGTAGAATTTTTCCACCTTCCCCTTTTCCAGCTCCCGGAAGTCGATACGGGCGAAATAAGGTTTCTTCCTGGCCCGCAGGAGTCCGTCGAAATTCTTCTCCAGCTCGTCCAGCAGCTTGGCGTGGAGGAGGATGGTCACGTAGCTCAAACTGCTGTCCAGATGATCCAGGTCCACGAAGGCCTGCCGGATCTCCTCCTTGTGGGAGCCCCGCCTGTGTTCCGCGGCCTTCACCGCCTCCTCCACGTAGAGCAGCGTCTCCTTCAGCCGCTCCATCTCTTCTTTGTAAGCCGGATGTTCCTGTAAAGCCATGGCAATGCTCCTTTCCTAAAAAACCGCGTAAAAAAGGCATCCCTTCCGCCGCCTACCGTTTGGTTGGCCTGCATGGGACGCCGGTCCTGGTCATTATACGAAATTTCGGGATGCCGGTCAACCGTTTTGTTCCGCTGGAAAATCCCCCAGCACCCGGTTCCTGCCCTCTTCCTTTGCCCTGTAAAGGTGCTTGTCCACCCGCTGCACCAGGCTTTCCATGGACTCTCCCGTCCTCCTTTGGGCCACGCCGAAGCTGCAGGTCACGGAAGGCACCCCAGGCACCCGAAGGTCTTCCGCCTTCTGGCGGAGCCGCTGGGCCACCTCCCGGGCATAGTTGATTTCCGTTCCCGGGAGCAGGACCACAAACTCCTCTCCGCCCCAGCGGGCGAACACATCGGACTCCCGGATGTTTTTCCGCACCATGTCGGCCACCCCCACGATCACCCGGTCTCCCGCCATGTGTCCATGCCTGTCGTTGACCTTTTTGAAATGGTCCAGGTCGAACATGATGATTGAAAAGGGATTGCCGGCGTTTTCCTTCCCGTCCTGCCAGCGGCGCATCTCCACATCCAGCTTGGCCCGGTTGTAGGCCCCGGACAGGTGGTCCACCATGGAAAGGTACAGGAGTTTCTTGTTAGCCAGATACTGCCTCCGCATGTGCCGGTGGTTGCGGTAGGTGACCACGCTGCAAAGGACGTTCACCAGAAGCAGGTAGACGACGGATGCATGGAACTCGTTCCGGTCCACAGCGGGATTATGGACCAGGCTGCCGGCCACGAACCCGATGCTCAGGGTCACGAAAACGACGAGATTGTTGATCCATCGGTTGGGTACCAAAACCCCCGCCAGAATGATCACCATGACCCCGAAGGCCTGGATCAGGATGTCCCCCCCTTCGTACCGGGACAGGATGTACAGGAAGAGGGCCACGCACAGCAGCTCCATGCCTGTGATCCAGCAGGACAGCCGGCGGTAGTCCTTCCAGGACTTCATGGACAGGTGCAGCAGCGTGGCCAGCAGAAGGAACAGGACCCGGGCCAGGGCGATGGGCAGGAATTCGTCCATCGCCCGGAAATGCAGGTAGTCTGGAAGCAGGAACAGCAGATGCAGGACCCCCAGCATCAGGACTGCAGGGCGCACGAAACGGACCGACTTCTCCATGTAGTCGGCAAAAAATTCCCTTTCCATGTCCTTCCGGGAAAACTCCCCCAAAAGATTCAACGTGTTGCCTGTCATAAGCCAAGCGCCTCCCATTCCAACAGCAGTCCATTCGTTTCCAGTCTCAAAGCGGGCTTTGCGCACCGATGCGGCTGGGCGAAAAAAAAGCCAAGCCGCCATGCAATAATCATGTGCGGCTTGACGATCATAGCCCGAAAGGCCTTAGACTCACAGCTTTGCGTCCCCGGCTTTCACCGGGTTTGCCGGGTGTTCAATTGAACCATATTATACCATAGGGAGCAGTTGATGAAAAGCGTTTCTTCCAATTCCAAACAACCCGTAAACAGCCGCCAGACCGTTTCCGGCTTGGCGGCTGTTCCACTGGATTATGGGAGGACAACAAAAGTTGCGTCAATGTCTTTTTCTGCGGAGCACAAGACCGCTGCCCAGGAATGCTGTACCCAGCCCCAGGAACAAACCGACGGGAGTCCCCCCCGCTTGGGGAAGTTCTTCCTGTTCCAGAGCCACTGTCAGCTCCAGTTCCGGTTCCTCCACCGCCTCCGGCAGTGGTTGCTCTTCAATGACCGTCTCTTCCGTTTCAGGCTCAGGTTCCGGTGCCGGTTCCTCTACTGCCACCGGAGACTCGGGAATAGTCGTTTCCGGAAGTTCGACCTCCGGTTCCGTCGATGGTGTTGTGATCTTGCTGGTGGAGCTTCCGGTCCTGTCCGCAGACCATTGGGCATACAGCACGATATCCGCCGTCATGGAAATGCTGTCGCCTGGGTTGAAGGAGACGCCACTTCCATTGGCCGCCGTGTTCCATCCAACAAAGCTGTAGCCGCTTCTGGCGAAGGTGTTGGCCAGCACGATTGCCGATCCTTCTTCCCCATAGGGGCTGGCCGGATCCGTCATGGTTCCAGTGCCTCCGTTTGCGTCATAGGCAAGGGTGAACGTCGCCAGCTCCGGATCCCCACCGTTGTCCTCCACTTCACCCCAAAGGGCATAGAGGGTGACGGGGCCGTTCATGGTGATGGTGTCTCCCGGTTGATAGGAAGCCCCTTCCACCAGGCTGTCCGTCCAACCTGTGAATTCATATCCTTCGGGCGCCGTGAAGGCATTCTCAAGAACCGTGGCGTCCATTCCTTCTCCGTAAGGGCTGGCCGGATCCGTCATGGTCCCTGTGCCGCCGTTGGCTTCATAGGTCAGCGGATACGTCGTCGGAGGCGGATCCCCACCGTTGTCCTCCACTTCATCCCAAAGGGCATAGAGGGTGACGGGGCCGTTCATGGTGATGGTGTCTCCCGGTTGATAGGAAGCTCCTTCCACCAGGCTGTCCGTCCAACCTGTGAATTCATATCCTTCGGGCGCCGTGAAGGCATTCTCAAGAACCGTGGCGTCCGTTCCTTCTCCATAAGGGCTGGCCGGATCCGTCATGGTCCCTGTGCCGCCGTTGGCTTCATAGGTCAGCGGATACGTCGTCGGAGGCGGGGTGCTTCCAAAACGGGCCGTATAGGTCGCGTTTGCCGCAACATTGCTTTCCGACCGGGTTGCATCCGGATTGTCGTCCGGGGACCAGTATTGGAAGAAATATCCCGGATCCGCAACCGCCGTGACCGGTGTGGTGTCGTGTCCCGGCCAGATGTATTGGACAGGGTTCCCTTGGATCGCCCCTCCCGCATCGGCCAAATATTGCACGATGTGGATTCCATCGATGGTTACGCCGTATATGTTGTGCCCACCCGCCCCCTGGGCTCCTCCACCAACCAGGATGTCGAAGGAAATCGGGAACAGGATGTCTTCATAGTCCAGTGCCAGCACCGCAAAAGCCGC
This sequence comes from Anaerotalea alkaliphila, assembly GCF_010179735.1. GTDB lineage: Bacteria > Bacillota > Clostridia > Lachnospirales > Vallitaleaceae > Anaerotalea > Anaerotalea alkaliphila. Next base: position 55,550 of record NZ_JAAEEH010000008.1, on the reverse strand, counting down.
ATCCTTGTGGGCGTCTTCCCTGTCGATGGTCATGACCGTGACTCCGTTGACCTTCAGTGCGGACTCGCTTGTGGTCGCATACTCAACGGATGCGCCAACTTCGCTTCCATCCGCATTCCTTACCCTGTTTATGTTGTGGACCGTTGTGACCACAGCCAGATAGAGCTTGTCTCCTTTGACCCAAGCCACCCCGGCTGTGGAATGCTTGTTCGTCGATGTACCGCTCCATTCCAGGATGGTGGAATCCGACGTGTACGTGGAGAGCGCCTGCACTTCCGGCATGGCAACCACACTGGCGGCCACCATCAACGTCACTGCCAACAGCAATGAAAGCACTTTTCTCAAATTCTTCTTCATACTTCTCGCCTCCTTATGTACAGTTGTTGTCCGTTTGCGAGTCGACTTGCTGCAAATGCCCGCCCGGCCAATGAACACGCATGCTGTGCATGCGTTCTTGTCGGGAGGGCACCTCCGGGTCCGATCGGATCCGGACACGCTTTCCTTCCCAACAAAAAAATCAAGCTGCAAGGTTGTTCCCAACGTTGCAGCTTGACGATCATAGCTTTGCCAGCCTTAGACTCATAGCTTTGCGTCCCCAACTTTCGCTGGGTTTGCCCATGAAATTGTTTGTTCTTTTTGTTTCTATTCCATGGCCACATTATAACATATATTCCAGGTCCTTGTCAGCTGTATTCTTATATTTTCTTGATTTGGCTCAAGTCGTCGGTAAATTTCTTGTTTTTTTGTTTTTTTCCGTTCAATCCTTGGACAGGAAACGGCCGCCTGCCTCTTGGGGAGCCGGCGGCCATTCCACGGTACCATTGTCTCTTCCTATTTATTCCTTCTAATGTCCCCTCGTCCGTCCCATCACCCGATGTGCCATCGGTTCCGTCGCCTGGATGTCTCCACTTCGGTCGTCTTTTCCGCCTGCTTGCATGTCTTCATTCCCGTGATCGGTCCTGTCTTCTTGTCTGCCTCAGTTTCCGTCCCATGGTGCGGTGTCTTCTTGTCGCTGCGGATGTCTGTGGAGGAAATCCGTGAACAAGGCTGTTCATCGGGTGCCGGCTGCCACTGCCCCCGAAAATAAATCAAGCCGCAAAGTCGTTTCCAACGTTGCAGCTTGACGATCATAGCCTGTTCAGCCTTAGACTCATAGCTTTGCGTCCCCTGCTTTCGCAGGGTTTGCCAAATAGATGGGATTATGGAACACGCTCCGCCATGCCTTGAGCGGAACTACGGATGCGTGCACTTGTTTATCTATTTGTATTCTATGAATCTATTCCCTGCGGCTATTATAACACAAACTTTTCATTTTAGGAAGCCGTATTCCAACATTTTCTTGATTTTCCTTTAATATTCGGCCTGTTCACGAATCCCCGTCCAAATTGCACGGAACTTCTCATGGGGGTCCTCCTTGTCGATGTCCTCCCCCTTGGCATAAGAGAAGAAGCGGATTTCCTTCTGGCGGTCGTTGACCAAGGCCTTGCTGGCAATCTGGGGACCGCTGTGCCGCACCATGCCTGTCATGGCCACGGGTACGAACGGCTGTATGTTTCTAAGAAAGCGCATCCCTAATCCTCCTCGTATAATAAACTCAAACTTCGCAGATTAAAAGTCCGTATGAACCTTGAAAATTCAATAAAACTGGCAATAAAATAGCATGAAACCACCGTGTTTGATATAATTGAATCACGAAAAACAATCCATCAAACGGAGGCTCATGCTATGACAAAAAGTATAACACAAAACTTCCTGAGTGATAAGGACATTTCTTCGGTGATTGAGAGATTTTCCAAGACATACCGGTTGGCCGGGATTCTGAAATCCTGCAACGCCTACAAGGCCAAAGGGTATCCTGCCGTCTCCCTGTTCCTGCACTTGTTGGGAGTTGTATTCACCAACCGTTCCATGTACATGAACTTCCTGACCGGGAAACATACCGAGGCCTTCGGAAAGACTCCTGTCGAAAGTCTATGACCACGTGTCCCACACCTACAAGAGAGGCTTTAGGCTCCTGACCTTGGGATGGTCGGACGGGAACACGTTCCTCCCTGTAAACAGCGCCCTTCTCGCCTCCGAGAAGACGTCGAACCTTTACCAGGGAATGCAGGCTGGAATCGACAAGCGCACGCTCGGCTTCAAGCGAAAGGCCTTGGCCCAAACCAAGGCCACAAAGGTGATGATGGACCTTTTGGACCAGGCAAGGCAGGGAGGCCTGCAGGCTTCCCATGTCCTTTTCGACACATGGTTCTGCAGCCCGTCCACTATCCTCGAGGTCAAAAGTCGCCAGCTTGACGTGATTGCGATGGCCAAGAAGTCGGCCAAAACATACTACACATACAATGGCGTCAGGCAACCGTTGACCAAAATCTACCAGTCCTCAAAGAAACGCAGGGGACGAAGCAAATATCTGCTTTTGCTGGAAATCCTCATCGAAAAGGACGGCAAGAGCATCCCGGCGCGGCTTGTCTGTGTCCGAAACCGCAACAAGCGAAAGGACTGGCTGGCGCTGATTTCCACGGATATCACAATCAACGAAGAGGAAATCATCCGGCTGTACGGAAAACGCTGGAACATTGAGGTCTTCTTCAAGGTCTGCAAATCCTATCTCAGACTGGCCAAGGACTGCCGCAGCCTGTCCTATGACGCTGTTTCGGCACATGTCTCCATTGTGTTTTCTCGATATATCCTGCTGGCAGTGGAAAACCGGAAGGAAACCGACCAGCGGAGTTTTGGAGAGCTGTTCTACAGCGTAACCGATGAAATGGAAGACATCACCCTGCAGGAGGCCATGCTGATGTTGATGCAGGCATTCCTTTCAACGATAGAAGACAAACTGTCACTGACCGAACGGCAACTGAACGAGTTCCTGGATGCCTTTTTCATGAACCTTCCCCAGCCACTGCAACTGGGGTTGAAGCGCTGTGCCTGAATGCTTTTGGGGTATATCGGCTCCATTGCCAGGTATTGAATTTTCAAGGTTCACAAGGAAAACTCAACTGCGAAGTTTGAGTTCGTTATTACTTGGTCGAAGCTGCCGGGTCTGTAATGCGAAACGAACCTGTTTATCGAGAATACTATCTCAAAAAACATCATGAAGTTCCAAAGCATCAACACAAGCGAGCCCTCGTTCTTACAGCAAGAAAATTAGTGCGCATGGTGGATGTGCTACTACGCAACCACCAACTCTATGCACCGGAAAGGAGTGTATAGTATCGACGAAATGATCGATGCGCATATCCTTTCAAACAACTAATCCAATTGGGATTGTTAAGTGTTGCCTTCTTTAAGAAAATACGTAAAATAATTATAAAACTTCATATTGACTTATTACCACAAGTCTTCACGACGACCAGCAGCATGGACATGTCCTCCTTGGCCATCACCTCATGGGTGACGTTGGCCGGCATGGCCACCACCTGCCCGGCTTTGACCTCCACCGTTTTTCCGCCTATGGTCACCAGTGCGGTTCCCCGGTGGATGTAGACGAAGGCGTCCCCTGGGGCCGCATGGGGCGGGAGTCCCTCCCCTTTTCCGAAGGCAAGGGCCGTCATTCCGACCCCTTTTTTCCGGGCCAGGGTCCGGGCGTCGATCTGGCCCTCCTTGGGGGATGCCAGGGCATCGAAATCCATGGCTTGGGCCATCTCCATGTTCTTGATCATTTCTTGCATGCAGCTCTCCTTTCCAGCTCGTGTGTCTGTTGCGTCCATTGTACCGCATCCGTCCCGGATCCACCGTAGCCGGGGGTGCCCCGCGGAAGTTCCTCAGGATGCCATTTCCTTCAGCTGCAGCACCTGCTTCTCCGTGCCCATGACGATCATCGTATCCCCTTCCCCCAGGACTTCATCGGAGTTGGGATTGAATCGCATCCTGCTGCTTCCGGCCCCCTTGATCGCCAACACGACCAGACCCGTCCTCTCGGGAATCCTGGCTTCCCGCAGACGCACGCCCGCAAGGGCGGAACCTTTGCGGATCAGCACCTCTTCCAGGTCCAGCGTCACATCCCCTGCCTGGGTGATCACATCCAAAAAGGAGATCAGGCTGGGGCGAAGGATGGAGGCGGCCATCCTTCGGCCTCCAATCTCATTGGGGGAGACGGTCTTGTCCGCTCCCGCCTTTCTAAGCTTTTCATGGGAATTCTTCTCGATGGCCCTGCTGACGATGTAAATCCCCTGGTTCATCTGCCGGGCCGTCAGCACGGCGAACACGTTGTCCGCATCGCTGGAAAGACTGCTCACGATCCCCTTGGCCTTCTGGATGCCTGCCTCCTCCAGAACATCCTCGTGGGTGGCATCCCCCCGGATGGTCAGGACTCCATCCCTCCGCAGCTCTGCCACCTGCTTGTCGTCCGTCTCGATGACCACAAAATCGGTTCCGCTCTTCTCCATCTGCCGGATTACGATCTGGCCGATTTCTCCGGCACCGCAGATGATGTAGTGGTCCTTCAGCTCCTTGATTTTCGCTTCCATCCGTTTCCTCCTCCAGGCATCCTTCATGTTCCCTTCGAAAAAGAGGGAAACCATCCCGGTGACCCCATAGCCGACCACACCCAGTCCCGTAAAGATGAGGAACACAGAAAAGAGTTTGGCCGCCACAGTCATCTCCCCCACCTCGCTGAACCCTACAGTGGAAATGGTGTTCACCGTCATGTAGAAGGCATCCACAAAACCCACATCCAGCAGATGCATGTAGCCCAGGATGCCCACCAGATTCAGAACCAGGAAGGCCCCCAGGAGCAGGGTCATTTTCTTGTTGTCTTCCATCGGCGTCTCCTTGTCTTGGTCGTCGGCCTGCGCAGGTGCGGTAGTTTCTGCTTTTACTTTAGTTTCTTTTGGAGGTCCTGTCAACCACGGACATCTTTCATCGGCGAAAAAACGAAAAAAAGGAGCTTCGCACCGATTCATCCGGTGCGATGGCTCCAATGACAACAAGGCGTGCCGCATGCCGCGGCGGTTGTCCACAGCCCGGCGTCTGGTAGGGACGCATGGGCCACGGGGGTTTCCTGTTCGTTTTTAGAAGTTTTCCAGCAGGTGCTTCTCCGCCTGGGCGCACCAGAGTCCCCGGTTGTTCCTGAGGATTTCGGCCAGCGCCTCCAGCTTCGGGTCCTCCTGCTTCGTGCCCTGCAACTCTGCAAGGTCCGTCAGGGGCATCCGGACGCTGTTGTAGATCAGCTTCTTCCCTCCGGGGATTTGGGGAAGCCGCAGGGTGGTGTCGATGCAGCTGTCCAGCCCGCCCACATGGGTGATCATGACGGCCGGGTTGATCAGTCCCTTGGAGGACATCTCCAGGGACTCCCGCATGTCGTCGTCGTTCCCGCCAGTGGACCCCATGATATGGGTGGGGGTGTAGTGCACGTTGTAGAAATTCACCTCCGCCTTGAAGGCTGTGTCCGTGGGACCAGCGAAGAAGTTGAGGCAGCCGTCCTTGCCCAGCAGGCTGTCCGCCGATTCCACCAGGGCCCGGACGGGAGCGTAAACGAAGATGTCGTCATAGCCGGTGCCCTCCGTCAGGTCCAGGAGATGCCCTTCCGGCGCCGTGGCCGGATTCACGAACACCAGCCGGACGCCTTCCTTCAGGGCCTCCTCTTCCAGAAACAACTTCCTGGCCCTTTCCAGCCGGTTGTCGTCCACGTCCGTCACCACCAGCAGTCCGGGCTTCCTGTCGCAGTGCAGGGCGTAGTCGATGGCGCCCAGGCCCATGGGGCCGGCTCCGGCCAGCAGGGCCATCTTGCCTCCCTCCACGATTCCCATGTGGTGGACGTACTTCCCCGTCTCCGTATGGTAGTTGGAGTGGAAGCCACCGATGATGCAGGACATGGGCTCCGACAGGGAGGCCTCGTAGAAGCTCTCCCCCTGATAGTCCAGCAGGAATCCCAGCTCCATCACCTCGTTGGGGATGATGGTGTAGGTGGCGTCCCCCCCGAAATAGGGAAAGGAATAGCCCGGGGCGTAAGGGCTGCCCTTGTAGTTCAGGGCCGGCTGGATGGCGAACTTCTGGCCCGGCTGGAACTGGTGGCTCCATTTCGCCCCCACCTCCACGATCACCCCGGAGAACTCGTGCCCCATGATGGTGGGGTTGGTGGCGATGTCCTCGGGGACCCGCTTGTGCTTGCTCCCCTGGATCACTGCCTTGTAGGTGGACATGCAGATGCTGTCGGACACCACCCTAGCCAGGATCTCGTCCTCCTTGATGGAGGGTAGTTCGAACTTCTCAAGACGCAGGTCATTGACCCCGTACAATCGTACCGCTTCTGTAATCATAGGTTCATCTCCTTCATTTATTGGATGTGAACAGGTCGTGGATGTAATCCACGCTGTCGGTGGTGCGCACCTTTTCCACGGTTTCCATTTTTTCCATGACTGTTGCCAGGTTGGCCAGGATGCTGATGTGCTCGTTGCCGATGCCGGCGATGCCGATGACCACATAGGCCAGGTCGTCCTCGAACTTGACCCCTTGCGGGAACTGCAGGATGCAGATGCCAGTCTTTAGAATCTTCTTCTTGGCCTCCCCCACTCCGTGGGGGATGGCCACGCCGTTGCCGATGTAGGTGGTCAGGTCGGCTTCCCTTTGGAGCATGGCGTCGATGTAGGATTCCTCCACATAGCCGCTGTCCACCAGCAGGCGGCCCGCCATGCGGATGGCCTCCTCCTTCTCCATGGGAGGCAGGTTCAGCAGGATGTTCTTCTTCTGCAGGACCTCCACCTTCCCTTCGGCCGGGGCTTCAGCAGCCTTGGCCGGTGCCGCTTCCACGGGCTCGGCCGATGGTGCCCCCTGTGCGGGAGCCGCTTCCTTGGCCGCCGCAAGCCTCTCCACCAGAGCGTCGTAGGCGGGGGCGTTCAGGAAATCCTCGATGGGGATGTGCTCCGCCAAGGGAGAGGATTCCTTCGCCCTCTGGAGCAGGTTCTTGTGCACGATGACCACCTGGGCGTCCTTGGGGATGTTCTCGATGGCCTCGTTCACCACTTCCACCGTCAGCCCCCTGGCCTTCAGCTTGTTCCGCAGCTTGCTGGCGCCCATGGCGCTGGATCCCATGCCCGCATCGCAGGCGAAGACGATCTTCTTCACTGGGCCTCTTCCGCTTTGCTTCATGTCCTTGATTTCCTGTCTTGCCATGTCCAGGTCCTGTTCCGAGACCAGGGTCTTGTCCATTTTCAGGATGACGGAGCCTACCAGGAAGGAGACCGCCGTCGCCGAAGCCACGCCCAGAATCACGCCCAGCAGGTTCCCCCGGGGGGCCATGGCCATCAGTGCGAAGATGCTGCCAGGAGAGGGGGTCGCCACCAGTCCGACGCCGAAAAGCGAGAAGGTGAAGACGCCGGTGGCGCCGCCTGCGATGACCGCCAGGAGCAGTTTGGGCTTCATCAGGATGTAGGGGAAATAGATCTCATGGATGCCTCCGAGAAAATGGATGATGATGGCGCCGGGAGCCGACTGCCGGATGGAGCCTTTGGCGAACATCCAGTAGGCCAGCAGCACGCCCAGGCCGGGACCCGGGTTTGTTTCCAGCAGGAAGAAGATGGATTTTCCCGTCTCCTGCACCCCTTGGATCCCCAGGGGGCCCAGGATGCCGTGGTTGATGGCGTTGTTCAGGAACAGCACCTTGGCCGGCTCGATGATCACCGAAGCCAGGGGAAGCAGGTTGGCGGCAACGATCCTTTCCAGTCCGCCCGCCAGGAGGGCGTTCAGGCTTTCCACCACCGGACCCACGCCCAGGAAGCCGCCGATGGCCAGGAGCATGCCCAGGATTCCGGCGCTGAAGTTGTTCACCAGCATTTCGAATCCCGCGGGCACTTTCCCCACGAAGAAAGCGTCCGTCTTCTTGATCGCCAGGCCTGCAATGGGTCCCACGATCATGGCGCCCATCAGCATGGGGATGCTGCCGCCGACGATCACGCCGGTGGTGGCCACGGCGCCCAGCACGCCACCCCTGTTTCCGCCCACGATTTCTCCGCCCTTGAAGCCGATCAGCAGGGGCAGCAGGTAGGTGATGATGGGGCCCACCATTTTTGCCAGGTTCTCGTTGGGCCACCATCCGGTGGGTATGAAGAATGCGGTCAGGAATCCCCAGGCGATGAACGCCGCGATGTTGGGCATCACCATGCCGCTGAGCAGCCTTCCGGTTTTTTGTATCGTCGTCTTCATCATTTCATCTCCATTTTTTGTCGGTAGAATCCGAGCAGCAGCCTGCTCAAATGGTTTTCCAGTGTTTCTTGCATTCCCTCCCGCATGCCCGTGGAGAATTCCTCCTCCTCCACGATGCCCCGGGTGATTTCACTTAGGATCTCCAAGCCCGGTTTGGGTTCGTCTCGGGGAGCCAGCAGGACCGCCATGGTCCTTACAGGCACGGTCTTCCCTTTGGTGTTGGCCACCTCCCGTTCCCGTCCCAGCCGCAGCACGGCGAAGCGGATCCGGTCCACTCCTTCGGACCGGCAATGCAGGATCATGATGCCCTTGCTCTCCAGGATGGTGCTCCCCTGGGCTTCCCTTTGCAGCAGGTCCTCCCGGAGCCGGGCCACCTTGTCCCCCCCTTCTCCTTCTGCAGCGAAGGTTTCCGCAGCCAGGGCGATGACGCTTTCCATGTCCCCGCCGTCCACACCTTCCATGAGGCGGAAGCCCTCCAGCAGCCCCATGATCTTCTTGTGGTAAAGTCCCAAGCGCCGGAGGGTGCTGTAGGCATCCTGCTCCCGGTAGGCCGGCGCGTCCATGCTGGACGGTAGTCCGCAGCGGATGAAATCCTGGAGCTTCTTCTGCTCCTCCTCATCCAGGAAGGGGCCCACCACCAGCACCGGGATGTCCATTCCGGGTATGGGCAGGGTGGAAACAATCAGGTCCACACCTTTTTCATGGAGGCTGTCCCTGTCGATGTTGACCGTGGAGATCACGTCCACCACATCGATGTTCCCGAACTCCTTCTCGATCCGGGTGGAGAGCATCCTGGATACGGCGATGCCGCTGGCGCAGGCCACCGCCACCCTAAACTTCGTGAGGTTTTTCCTCCGGTTCTGCTCCAGGGCGGCTCCGATGTGCATGGCGATGTAGGCAACCTCCGCCGGAGGGATCTGGATCTTTTCCTGGACCTCGATGGCCCGGGCGCATTTCTGGGCGATCCGGGTGAGTTTCGGGTACAGGGTTTCGATGTCCTTCTGCAGGGGATTCCGGATTTCCATGTTGTGCCGGATCCTTGTGATGGCCGGACCCAGATGCCGGACCAGTCCCACCAGCAACCGTTCGTTTTCCTCCAGATACTGGCCTGTCTCCTCTTCCGCGATCCGCATGATTTCCTTGCCGATCCGGATCAGCCGGAAGTCCTGGGTCATGGAGATGCCGGCGATGTCCGACTGGGTGGCCCTGCTTCGGCCTCCTTGGAGGTGCATGGCGATGTACCCCGCCTCTTCCTCCGGCATCCGGATCCCCACCGTCTCCGCGATGGGTTCGACCAGCTCCCTGGCGATGGCGTATTCCCTGGACTGTTTCAGCTGTTCCAGGATGGCGGGGTCCATGGTGATCTGCTCGTCGCCCCTGATCCTCTGGATGGCGATGGCCAGATGCACCACCAGGGCGGTGAAGGCGTCGTCGGCCAGCTTGTAGCCGATCCTTGCCTCCATCTGCCGCACCACCTCTTCCAGCAGGGGGATCAGCTCCACGTCGATCAGATGGAGCAGCCGCTCCTGGATCTGCACGTCCATGGAATCCTCATCGTACTCCACGGCCAAATCTTCCTGGAGCTTCTGCAGGAACATCTTGTGGAGGCGGGCCTGGTCGATGTTGTCGTAGAAGAGGGAGATGCCCGCCCTGCGGATGTCCTTTTCCTCCCCCGTGATGTAGATTCCCAGCCCCGGCTTGCGTTCCAGCCGGATGTCGAACCGGGCCAGCCAGCTTTCCACCTCGTTCAGGTCGTGGCTGAGGGTCCCTTCGGTCACACCCAGCAGGCTGGCGAAATAGTAGAGCTTGGTGATTTTCTGCTTCAGCATCAGTTCCCCGAGGATGATGGTTTTCCTCTGCTCGGGGGTGTACTCCTTGTCCACCTTCTCCAGTTGGAGCAGGGAGCGCAGCCGCTCCTTCTGCTCCAACGTCAGGACCAGCTGCACGCCGGACCCCTTCTTCACCTCCAGAAGGAAGCCGTTTTGGGAGAGCCATTTTTCCGCCGTCGGCAGTTCCCTGAGGACGGTGCGGGCGCTGATGCCCATCCGGTCACCAATCCATTGCACGGTCACGAACGCGTCCCCGCTTCCCAGAAGGCACTGGATGATTTGCTTGGTCCTTGCGCTGATCTTCATTGCCCCACCTCCTTCCGAAGATGCCTACCCTATTTCTTGAGCCGCTCGATCAGGCTGTCGTACTGCTTAGCGTCCATGAAGTTGGTGATGGAGATGTGTTCCGCGTCCGGCACCTTGCCTCTGGCCCGGGCCGTCAGACTTTCGTGGGTCACCACCAGCTGGGCGTCCGCAGGGATCTCGTCGACGGCCTTGTGCACCACGCTGATGGGAAGCCCCTCCCGCTTCAGCTTGTTCCTGAGGGTTGTGGCGCCCATGGCGCTGGACCCCATCCCCGCGTCGCAGGCGAAGATGATGGACTGGACCTTGAGCGCTTTTGCCGTTTCGGAGGGGGCGGGTGTCGCCTGCTCCTGCTTCTTGCCCTTCAGTTCCTTCATTGCACCTTTTGCCTGTTCCAGTTCCTCCATGCCGTCCTTTTCGGCGGATCCCTTGACGAAGACGGATGCCACCAGGAAGCTGACCGCGGTGGAGACCAGGACTCCGAGGACGACCGGGACGAAGCCGCCTCTGGGGGTCATTGCCATCAGGGCCACGAAGCTGCCGGGAGAGGGGGTGGCCACCAGTCCTGCGTTCAGGAGGTTGAAGGTGAATACGCCGCTGGCGCCTCCGGCGATGACGGCCAGCAACAGGACGGGCTTCATCAATACATAGGGGAAGTATATTTCATGGATGCCCCCCAGGAAGTGGATGATCACCGCACCGGGGGCGGACTGTCTAACCATTCCCTTGCTGAACACCCAGTAGGCCAGCAGGATCCCCATTCCGGGACCGGGGTTCGTTTCCAACAGGAAGAAGATGGATTGGCCGGTTTCCGTGGCCTGCTGGATCCCCATGGGGCCCAGGACGCCGTGGTTGATCGCGTTGTTGAGGAAAAGGATCTTTGCGGGCTCGATGAAGACGGATGTCAGGGGGAAGAGTCCCTGGTTGACCAGCACTTCCACCCCCGCCCGGAGGGCGTCGTTCAGGATCAGGACCACCGGGCCGATGCCCAGGAATCCCAGCACGGCCAGGAGCATACCCACGATGCCGGCCGAGAAGTTGTTGACCAGCATTTCGAATCCTGCGGGCACCTTGCCCGACATTCCCTCGTCGGCTTTCTTGATCATGTAGCCTCCCAGGGGGCCCATGATCATGGAGCCCAGGATCATGGGGATGTCCGCCCCTACGATGACGCCCATGGTGGCCACCGCTCCGATGACGCCGCCACGGACACCTGCGATGCTTTTGCCGCCAGTGTAGCCGATCAGCAGGGGAAGCAGGTAGACGATCATGGGGCCCACCAGCTGGGCCAGGTTCTCGTTGGGTGTCCATCCCGTGGGTATGAAGAAGGCCGTGATCAGCCCCCAGGCGATGAAGGCCCCGATATTGGGCATCACCATGCCGCTCAGGAACCGTCCGAACTTCTGGACGCCTTGCTGCGTTTCCGTCCTTGCCACTCCCTTGTTTTCCAGGACAGTTGTTGACATACGCTATTCCTCCTTATGGATCTCTCTGCGGTGCGTGCTCCAGGCTCCGGATCCTGGGATTGCATTTTTCTCCTGCGCATCCGTTTCTTGCGCTTAAGTCAATTGTACGCCTGCGGGTGCACAATCTCAAGCAAAAGACCTGTAAGGTTGTCACTTGGGGAAGGTGACAGAACTGAAAAGAGGTGCCCTGCACCGTCCGCAGACGGTGCAGGGCACCTCTTTTGTTTCTCGCCATCACTGATGGCTTATGGATGCAGGATGGTCATCAGCCCGCTTTTTACGCGGCCACCCGCACCCGGTTGATGGCAACCTTGAGCTGGGGCACCGTCAGCAGCAGGAGGGTGAACATCCCTTCCACACCCAGGTAGGAGATGTTGTAGACCACGGAATACGCCAGCGGGTTCCACCCTTCCGGGGTGTACATGGCGAAGAAGGCCAGTCCCGAAAGCACATGCATCAGGAACCTTCCCAGCATTCCCACAATGACGCCCATGTACAGGCCGCCGGGGCGTCTGCCCACCAGGCCGGAGAGCCCCAGCATCCCGAAGGCCAGCGGGTAGTCCAGAAGCAGCTGGATGGGATGGACCACGTAGGGGTCCGCAATCAGCTGCAGCAGGCCATAGGTGACTCCGGCCAGGATCCCCTGGGCGGTGCCGTACCAGTAGCCGATCAGGACGATGAAGAGCATGCTGAACAGGGTGACCGAGCCCCCGAAGGGCATCCTAAAGACACGGACATAGGAAAGGGCCATGGCCAGGGCGATGCAGATGGCCGATACCACCATGGCCTTCACGCTGTTCCTGTCCTGTTTGCGCGTCACACCAGCGATGGCCAGAAGCCCCAGCAGCGCGGCCAGGGCCGTGACGATCTGTCCCGTGAGGGATGTGAAGAATGTCTGCATGAAATCGTACATAAAAAAACCTCCTATTGTGGGTTCCATAGGAAGGCAAGAGTAGACCGCTTCCCTACGCCGGCATGACCCGGATCAGGTTCAAAGGGTTGTTCTCAGCCTTGTGGCTCCCCTAGCGAAAATGGTATGATTGTATCCATGTCTATTATAGGGGAATGCAGGGAAATGTCAAGTCCCCCTTTCCCTTGCGTGCGTCCCTCCCCCAGGGATTCCTCCTGGAACCGGATTGACTTTTCCCTTTTTTTGAAGGATAATGGTGCATATGAGAGCACCTTTTTGTGCGACTTTGATGAACTTCATCATTTTACCGACCGTAGAAAGAAGGAATCAATATGCGCTTTGTGGAACTGAAGAAGGCCGGAATCGACATTTCCGTCGTGGGCCTGGGGACGAATTTCGTGGGCGGCCACAACCTGTACAACAATGTCAGCGAGGATGCGGGGATCCGCCTGACCAAGACCGCCCTGGAGCTGGGGATCAACTACTTCGACACTGCGGACGCCTACGGGCTGGGACGCTCCGAGGAACTGCTGGGACAGGTGCTGAAGGGCCGCCGTTCGGAAGCGGTGGTGGCCACCAAGGGCGGCATCCAGTGGTTCGAGGATGGCAGCACACGGATGAACAACCGGCCCGCCTACCTCCGGCAAGCCCTGGAGGACAGCCTCCGGCGGCTCATGACCGACCATGTGGACATCTACTACATCCACTGGCCGGACAACGAGACCCCTGTGGCCGAGGCGGTGGGCGAGGTCATGCGGCTGAAGGAGGAGGGTAAGGTCCGGGCCATCGGCGTCTCCAACTTCTCCCTGGAGCAGCTGAAGGAGGCCGTGGGCGCCGGGGACATCGACCTGACCCAGCTCCCCTACAGCATGCTGGACCGGGCAATCGAGAAGGACCTGCTGCCCTTCTGTGTGGAGCAGGGGATTTCCGTGGCTCCCTACGGACCTCTGGCCTACGGCATCCTGGGAGGCCGGTACGGCAAGGACTTCAAGCTGGACCCCAAGGACTGGCGAAACGGCATCCCCCTGTTCAAGCCGGAGAACTTCCAGGAGAACCTCCGCAAGGCCGACGCGCTGAAGGAGATGGCCAGGACGAAGGGCACCATCCCTCCCAACCTGGCCCTGGCCTGGCTGCTGCACCAGGAGGGGATCGATGCGGTAATCCCCGGGGCCAAGACCCCGGAGCAGGTGATCGAGAACGCCAAGGCTGCGGATGTCCTGCTCTCTGGAGCCGAACTGGACGCCATCGGCGGGATTCTGGGATAATGGAACGCGGGGACGGTTCTTCTGTACCATTTTGATGGTACAGAAGAACCGTCCCCGCGTTCCAATCCGTCCGAGACCGCTGAAGCTTTTCGGTTCTTCAGGTCCGTTCTTCAGGCCTGTCGACCTTTCCATGACCTATTGGTTCAGCAGCATCCCTTCGACCGTTTCCAGCAGGAAGGCGGCCGTTCCCGTCGGAATCCTGTTGCCGTCCAGCGCCTGCACCTGGGAGGAGAACGCCCCGGCCAGCTGGACCAGGTTCTCCTTGCCCTGCAGCAGGCCGTTCTCCATGGCTGCGATCTTGGCCAGAAGGCTGGTCTTGATGCCGGCGACGGCGTCCATGTTCTCCACCGTTTCCCGCAGGGTTCCCAAGGTTTGGGTGTTCACGCCGAAGGGCTGGGTGAAGCTGATGCCGCCCTCGCCGACCAGCTGGGCCCTCACGTAGCTGTTCACATGCTCCTCATGGTCGTTCAGGTCGATGGACGCTCCCGTGGCGATGACTTCACCGTCGGCGATCCACTGGATCGTGTGGTAATTGTCGCCCTGGATGGTGATGGCGTTCTCCTGCTGGTCCACCCGGATGTCCTCGATGACGGGCGCGGACCCTTGGGCCACGAAGCCGATCCCCAGCTCCCTCTTGGCCACCTTCGCAACCGCGTAGAAGGTTCCGTTTTCCATGGCGGCGCGTACGTTTTCCTCGCTGTTCTCCGGCATCAGCAGCATGTTGAAGCTGTATCCCACGGCCGCCGTGCTGTGGGCGTCGTCATTGGAGAAGCCCCAGACGTTCCTGCGCTCCGGCATGGTCACCTGCAGGATGCTGTCCCAAAGGATCCTGTCGCTGACGGAGTCCCCGTCCTTCTTGTTTATGATCTCCATGCCCACCAGGGAGTTGTACTTGAAGAACAGGTCGGTGTACTTGGCGACCACCGCCGGATTCTTGGAGATGATTTCCCCTTGCTCGAAGGAGGCGCTCCTCGCACCCGTGTACCGTCCCGGATGGTTGATATGGGAGAGGCCGCCCAAGGCCTCCGCCGTAGCCACGCTCTGCTCCAGGGTGTCTCCGGGGGCGTTGTTGAAGTCGGCCCAGAAGGTGTTCAGATGGTCGTGGCGGGACTGCTCGTTGCTGTAAGGGATGGCCACCATGCCCCTGCCGTCCCTGTCGACGCCGGCGGTGATTTCCGCCAGACGCCCGGTGGTCAGGTAGGGCCTGTTCTCCGGCCTGTCCGTCCTGTCCCAGGTGGTGTTGGTGAAGTTGTGGTCCGTCACGGCCAGCACGTCATAGCCCTTGCTGTAGTACTCCTCGATCATGGCCTGGGGGGTTGCGTTTCCGTCGCTTTCGATGGTGTGGGAATGGAATTCCGTCTTGTACTGTCCAAAGCTGTCCCAGTCCACGCTGGCGTAGGGGTTTAGGATGTGGTAGTCGGTCTCTCCCGCAGGGGCTGCGGCAAAGACGTCCTGGGCGGCGCCCATGGCTGTGGATGCAAGCAGTGTCAGGGAAAGGGCCAGGGAAATCGTTCTCTTCCGGTTCATAACCATAGTACTCTCTTCTCCTTCGTTCCTTTGGTGCTGTGGATTCTGTCTACACCTAGAAAAATAGCACACCCCCGTTAGGCCAGGGTGTGCTCGAAGTTAAAGGCCGGTTAAGGACCGGTTATGGTTCGGTTCCGGCTTCGTTTCCGACGCCTGTTTCTGTTCCACTCAAATCCCCGCCACCCACCGGAGGAAACGCAGGAGCCAGTGCACCGGGGTCCCCCGGGCCTCCACGGCCCCCTGGGGGCAGACATGGAGGCAGCGGTAGCAGCGGATGCAGCGGTCAGGGTCCACCAGGACCCGTTCCCCCTCCTTTCGGATGGCATCCACCGGACAGGCCCGGATGCAGTCCCCGCAGCGGGTGCATTTGCTTTGCACCACCACTGGGGTGACATAGGTCTGGGTCACCAGGATGCTGTCCTTTTTCTTCCGGAGGGGCAGGGGACCTTTGACAAGCCGTCTGAAAAGCAGGAGGGGCACATCCCCTTCCACCGCGATCGCTTCCGAGGAATCCAGGAGCCCCCGCTCCCTGGCCCGGACCAGGTAGGAAATGTCGTCGGGATCGTAGCCCATGATCCTGCAGGCCACCGCATCCAGCGCAGGAGCGCTGGTGGAAGCCAGGATCCGGGATGCCTTCAGTGGCCTGCCTAGGGCGGAAGGCCCTCCGTCCAGGGCGTAGATGGCGTCCATGACCGAAAGGGCGGGTTTGACCGCCACGAGAACGTCCAGCAACACGTCGGAAAGGGCGAAATCATTCTCTGTCCAGATGTGCACCAGCTGCTTGTAGCCTCCCGGCAGGCAGCCCAGCAGATTCTTGACCGCTCCGGACAGGCGCATGCCGCTGTGGGTCTTCAGCTTGCAGACATCCACCACCAGGTCCGCCTCCAGAAGGACCTTGGGGAGATACAAGGTTGGGGGGCCGGTTCCGCAGACGGGTACCGGCACCAGCTCCTCCTCCTCGAAGGCCACCAGCCTGGCGCCGTATTTCTCGGCAACCCGGTTGATGCCCGTGGTCTCGAAGGCGCGCCTTGTGAGCCCGTCCTGGTAGAAGGCGATGGAATCCCCGATAAGGATGCTGCATTCGTGCTCCTTCAGCAGCCTGCAAAGCCCGTCCACCACGGCAAAATGGGTGACGGTGTGCTGTTCGGGCCTGTTCTGGGACATGATGTTCGGCTTGAGGAAAACCGTTTTTCCCCGGGGCACCTGGAAACCGATTTCCTTCAGGGCCTCCTTCAGGGAAAGGTACACCTCCCCCAGCTCATAGGAATTGCATTCCACTGCGGATACCTTGGCCACTGGCGCCACCCTCCTTTCCTTACTCCTAGAATTCCATGTACTTTTTGACGATCCCCTTGTCCAGCAGGGACCGGGAGACCAGGAGCAGCAACCGGGACCGGGCCTTGTCCTTGGCCACAATGTACCTGTCCCTGGGCTTCTTCACCCAGAGCAGCTCCCCGATCCTGGCGGCTGCGGCGGCCGGGTCCATCCCCGCGTTGCCTCCCTCGACGAAGGTCTCCTTGAAACGCTGGAGGCTCTTCTTGTACTTCTCCTGCACGAAGGAGGTGTCCTGGCGCTTGGCCTTGTTCCAGATGGGGGTGGCCACGGCCGCCGGCTCCACCAGGATGGTCTCCACACCCCAGGGCTTCATCTCCCTGCGGAGGGAGTCGCAGAAACCTTCCAAAGCGTGTTTGGAAGCTGCATAGGGGGACAGAAAAGGCATGGCGATCCTGCCCGCCAGGGAGCCCACGACAAGGATCCTGCCCTTGTCCCTTTCCAGCTGGGGGATCATGGCCTGGACGACCGCCACCGTCCCGAAGAAGTTGATTTCAAAGGATTCCCTGTAGATGTCCATGGGCAGGTCCTCCACCGGTCCTCCCAGGGCCACCCCCGCATTGGCCACCACCGCCTTCAGCCGGACGCCCCGCCGGTTGCAGAGGTCTTTGGCGAACCGGCAGAACTCCTCCACTTCGGCGGGCTTGCGCAGGTCCATCTTCCGCACGTGGATCCGGGGGTCTTTGGGGAAGGGATTGGTTTCCAGATAGGAAGCCGCCACGACGCACCCCTTCCGCAGGAGCACCTTCACCAGCTCCTTCCCGATTCCTGTATCGCATCCGGTGACCACCACCAGTCTTGCCGGTCTTTTCACGACAAATCACACTCCTTTGTTCTTTGCGCTTCTTTCTTCCATCATACTCCTAAATCTCCCGTCTGAAAAGACCTTACTGGAAGGCGTCCGGCGTCATGGAATCATGGCATCACACCGCGCACCAGCTGGGTGATGGTCCGGTTCGCCGGGGTGGGGATACCCAGGATCTCCCCTTCCCGGACGACGGCCCCGTTCATCCGGTCGATTTCGGTCGTCCTCCCCCGCTCCACATCCTGGAGCATGGAGGAGCGGTTGTGGGCCGTCTTTCGGCAGACTTCCCTGGCGTAGGCCACCGGGTCCGGATGGAGCAGGGTGATGCCCTTGGCCCGGGCCACCGCCTCCCCTTCCCGGACCAGATGCTCCAGGAGGTCTGCGGTGTCCGGATGCTCCAGCAGCTGGCCGTTGGTCCTGCGGGTCAGGGCTGTAAGCCCGTTGATCCCCACGTTCACCAGCAGCTTGTCCCAGAGGAGGGCCGCCACGTCCCCGGTGGTTCGGGTCTGGATGCCCGCCTCCTCCAGGAGGGCCGCGGTGTCCCGAAGGAGGACGTCCTCCGACTGCTCCATGCGGCCGATCCAGGTGGTCCCATCCCCTCCATGCAGGATGCGGCCGGGCTCCGCCAGCCGGGCCCCCTGGGCGGTGGTGCCTGCTAGGATCCGGGAAGGGGGCAGGAAGGCCGCCAGGTCCTCCATGTTCCCCAGACCGTTCTGCAGGGTCAGGACCACGGTCCCCTTCCCGAAAATCCCACGGTTTTCAAGTACCGCTCCCTGTGTGTCCCCCGCCTTCACCAGCACCAGCACCAGGTCCGCCGGTCCCAAAGGATCTCCCGGCAGGGACACCTGCAGGTTTCTGTACAACCGGCACTCCCCTTCCCTCTCGACCAAAAGCCCTTCCTTGCGGATCTTGTCCAGATGCTCCCGGTTCCTTCCAATAAGGTGCACCTTGTTCCCTGCCGAAGACAACAGGGCGCCGAACAGGCTCCCCATGGCTCCCGCACCCAGCACGGCGATGGTTTTTTGTGCCTTTGGTGCCAGGCACTGTGGACATGTGTCCACAGTGCCTGGCACCGCTTCTGTTGCAGCCATTCATTCTCCCCCTTCCACGAACTTTCTGTATCGCTCTCTTCTGTTGTTTGGAAAGAATCCCAGGTGGTTCCCCCTGGTGATGATATGGTACATGGCTCCAGGATACCATACCCTTCGCATTCTTCCCATAGGAAAATCCCTCCTTTGTCTGTTTTTACCAGCATAGCAGTTTGGGAAGATGAATTGGCATGCTGCCGGCACACTCTTGTGGTTTTTGTCATGTTCACACTTTGTTCACGGTGCCTGGCACCAAAATCTTGCAGGTTGCAAATGTTTTGGCATCAAAAAAGGAACAAGATGGGCATCTCCTGTTCCTTTTTTGAAAACTTTTGGATAGGTTTTGGGCATGTTATAGTTAATATTTTAACAGTATTTTTTCGTTCAGCTGAACTGTTCTTCTCCCAGTTCCTGCTCTTTTTCGTTGTTTTTACCAATATAAGCTTCTGCAGCCAGCATTCCTAATGCAAAAATAAATACCAGATATCCCATGGCGCATTCCCCTTTCGCAACTCTCGTTATATTTTTCTCAAAATTATTGTAACCCAGAATTGCATATTTGGCAAGATAATTATTCATTTTTCCGTCTTTTTCTATGGAAACGTTTACCCTGGGAACGTCCGGGAACGTCCGTAAACATCGTCGTCCCGTCTTGACAAACCGGCCTAAAACCGGGATAATATGGTTCAGTCTAGAAAAAGGATGGTTACACCCATGAAAAGGTCCAACATCGCCGTGTTGCTGCTTCTGCTGACCCTGGCTTGGGCGGCGGTCATCTTCTATTTTTCCTCCCAGCCCCCCCAGGCCTCCTACGCCCAGTCCACCCTTGCCCTGCGCCTGTTCCGGCGGCTGGACGCCTTCTTCGACATCACCGACTCTCCCCTGTACCTCCTTTTGGAGGGACGGCTACGGACCCTCTGGTTCCTGGAGGAGGCCCACTCCACCACATCGGCCCTGCGCAAGAGCGCCCATTTCGGCATCTATTTCATCCTCGGGATCCTCTCCTGCTCCTTCGGCTACCTCTACACCAGGAAGCTGCTGGTCGCCTTCCTTCTGGGTTGCACCCTTCCGGTGACGGTGGCGGTCCTGGACGAGTACAACCAGAGCTTCGTTGACCGGATCTCCTCCCTGGGGGATGTGGTCATCGACGGTTTTGGGGCGCTTGCCGGGACCCTGCTCACCTTGACCCTGATCCTGCTCTTCCGCCTTGTCCGCTGGCTATGGGGCAGCATCCGCAAGACATGAAAAAGGAATGGCCCCCAACAAGGGCCATTCCTTTTTTATCTCCCCATCTCCACGACGTTTGCGATGAGCGCCTTGCACCGGGCGCAGTCGGAACCGGCGCCGGTGGCTTCCACCACCTTCTCCACCGTATCCGCTCCGTTGCGTACGGCTTGGGCCGCAGCCTCCATGGTCACTTCCTTGCAGCCGCAGAGCACGTCCCTGATGTGCTCCAGGTTCTCCCTGCACCCTTCACATTCGCCGCAGGCCCCGGTGGCGGCTTTCAGCTCCTCCAGGCTCCGGGCTCCCTTGATCTGGGCCCTCCGAAGGTCGATGTACTCCACGTTGTTGGTTGTGCAGATGGTTCCTTTGTTCGCCATGTTCCTTTTCTCCTCGCATAATAAAATTCAATCTAGGTTCCGGTCCGCAGAGGGCTATTCGCAACATCCCCCCGGACATCCGGCATTGGCCGTCTCCTTGTCCTTCCCGTAGGCGGAAAGGGTCCCTTCCGTCAGGAGGGAACGCCCGTGGAGCCGCTCGTTCAGCATGTCCCACATGCAGTAGGGCAGGTGGTCCCGGTGCCCTCGGTGGATGGTGACGCACTCGAAGCAGTTCCCGTGGTGGGGGCAGCTCTCGGGACAGTTGCAATGGTCCCCTGCCTCCCGTACCTGGCGTAGGAATTCCATCTTCATCTCGAAGGACTCCTTCCTTTTGCCTTCCCTTTCCAATTCCATCTGGCGGATGGCCAGCTCATTTCCATCGATTTTCATGGTCGTACCTCCCAAACAGCAATGGGATTATTATACCATGAGGATTACCCCCCTTCAAATGGCAATTTTGACCAAATTTCAGCCTTTTCCAGCCTTGAACATGGAGGAATCCGAATACCCCGTGGGAACGATGATGGCGCCCCAGTGCATCACCACCGCACACAGGGACAGGAGGGTGTAATTGGAAATGGTTATTTCATAGTAACAAAAAGGTAGTCCATCACCCTGCCCCTTCCCTCGTAGATTCCCTTGCTGATGGCAAGGGTCGCCATTCCGGCCGCCATGTAGGCGACCGTATGGACTATCGCAAACAGTAGGCTGAAAATCAGATAACGCATGGAACCCCTCCTTCCGTACAGTCACAAACGGACATCCGACGGGCCCCTTAGAACGGCAGCTGCTTGCCGGCGGGCAGATGATACCGCCGCTCCAGCCTGGCCTGGGTATCCACCACCAGGATGCCGTTCAGGAACCCTTGGAGATAGACCGGCTCCTGGAAGCTGATGTTCCCCACGGTATCCCCCCAGGCATCGAACACCACCATGGAAACGGGGCCCGTCTGCAGGGCGTAGAGCCCGCCCCCCTCCCTGCTGTGGACGTGGAGGCCCTGGTAGGCGGTTTCCGTCCGCAGGACCCTAGCCGCGCCCGTCCCGTCGCAGCGCAGGAACTCGTAACGGCCGTTCTCCACCCAGCCCGCATACAGATCCCCGCCCACATGCATCAGGGCTTCTTGGTAGGACTTGGAAAGGGTCCGCCCATTGCTGTCCTGGAGGGTGTAAGTCCCGTTTTTCCACACGATCCGGCAGGCCGGGGGCTCCTTCAGACTCCCGGCCACCCCCTCCAGGGTGGTGTTGGTGCGGATCCTTCCGCTGGCCATGTCCACCACGGCCTGTACCACGCTGCCGTAGGGGGACCGCAAGTCCACCTGGACCAGCTCCCCGTGGAGTCGGATGTTTCGGAAGGAACCTCCGGACCCGTAGAGGTCCGTCAAAAGGGTGTTCCCGGCCCTGTCCACCAGGCGCATGGTGGTGCTCCCCACCCCTATGCTATCCACCACGATTCCGTAGGGGGCATCGGTTGGGTAGACCGTTCCCAACAGGGAAACCGGATGCCGTTCCAGGTTGCTGTCCATCCAGCCCTCCACATTCCCGTATTCATAGGCTCCCAAGGGGTAATGTTCCGGAGGGGGCACCGTCCTGACCTCCTGGGCCCTCCCGTTCAGGTGGTACAGGCGCAACATGGTCACCATGGACTGCTCCCGGGTATAGGTGCCTTCCGGGTCGAACCGGTTCCCGCCCACCCCGGTCATGATTCCCCAGCGGTAGGTCCAATAGGCCTTGGACCTGGCCCAGGACCGGATTTCCACGCCGTCTTCAAACACATGGGGCATCTCGCTTGCGGCATAGCCACGGAAAGCGGTGCTGGTCTGGTACTCGTCCACGGTCACCAGGGTCAGCGCATCCGCGGCCGCCCAAAGCATCTTGGCGGCCTCCTGCCGCTTGATGGGGGCATCGGGGGCGAACAGGCCGCCCCCGATGCCTTCCACGATCCCCAGGGCGGCGCAGAGGAGCACGTCCGGATTGCCGGTGTCCGTGAAGCGGTAGTGCTCCGGATGCAGCCCCCGCTCCTCCAGGGGCGTGGTCTTCCCTTCCTCCCCCCAGACACGGGCCAGGCGCACCACCAGGGTGCTGAACTCCCGCCGGGTGACGGGCTTTGTGTAGTCATCCAGCAGCTCCGCCGGAAGCAGCCCCAGCTCCCGTGCCCTTTCCACTTCCACCGTGGCCCAGGAGGAAGGACCTGCCTGGGCCCCACACACCGTTTCCGTGCCCCAGGCCAACCCCAGGAAAACCATCCCCACCAGCAACAGGGCGGCCGTCAGCCGCCTAAAGAACTTTCCCATCGCCATACCTCCGTACTTTGCGTCTCGTCTTGCATTCGTTGCCTCATGGCTGCTGGAACAGCCCCTTATGCCTGCTCCTTCTCCCTTCCTCCGCCCTCCGGCTTCAGGAAGCTGCCGCTCCCCAGCAGGGACCGGAGCTCCATGGGCATGGGGAATAGGATGGTGGTGGACTTGGCGTCCGCGATTTCCGTCAGGGAGCGGAGCATCCGGAGGGTCATGGCCCCTTCCTGGACCATCAGGATTTCGGTGGCCTCCGCCAGCTTCACCGCTGCCTGGGCCTCCCCTTCCGCCTGGATGACCACGGCCCTCCGGTTCCGCTCCGCCTCCGCCTGCCGGGCGATGGCCCGCTGCATTTCCGTGGGCAGGATCACGTCCTTGATCTCCACCGCCGTGACCTTGATGCCCCAGGGGTCCGTGGCCTCGTCCACGATCTGCTGGATCACCTTGTTCAGCTTCTCCCGCTGGGAAAGAAGCTCGTCCAGGTCCGCCTGCCCCACCACGCTCCGCAGGGTGGTCTGGGCATACTGCTGGGTGGCCTCGTGGTACTTCTCCACGTTCACGATCACCTTGTCCGGGGAGACCGCCCTGTAATAGAGCACCGCGTTCACCCGGCAGGTCACGTTGTCCTTGGTGATGACCTCCTGGGGCGGCACGTCGAAGACGATGGTCCTAAGGGACACCCGCTCCATCCGGTCGATGAAGGGGATGATCAGCACCAGCCCCGGCCCCCGGATGCCCACCAGCCGGCCCAGGCGGAACAGGACTCCCCGCTCGTACTCCAGCACGATCTTGATGGCCATGCTCAGCAGGGCCAGCAGCACGAACACGATTCCAGAAACCGTCAAAAAATACTCATTCAAGAAAAACATCCGCATTCCCTCCTTATTCCTGTCCGGATTCCGATTCCGCTTCCACTTCCAGCAGCATCCCCCGCCGGCCCGACACCCGGACCTTCTCCCCCGGGGCCACCGGGCTCCGGTCCAGGCACACCGCGTTCCAGATTTCCCCTTGGATCCGCACCTGCCCCTGGGGGGCCAGCGCCTCCACCACCAGGGCGGTCATTCCGTTGAACTCGTCGGCCCCCTGCAGCACCCTTCTCCTGCGCAGCTTCAGGATCCCGTTCAGGGCCACCAGCAGGAAGACCCCGAAGGCAAGGCCGATGCCCACCGCCATGAACCGGAACCTGGCCAGCCAGGCCAACGGCACCAGCGGTTCCACCGGCAGAAAAATGATTCCCAGCACCATGGATACCACACCTCCCACTCCCAGCACCCCGTAGGTCGGGGTGAACGCTTCGGCCACCAGCAGGAGCACCCCCAGCACGATCAGGATGCCCGCGAACAGGTTCACCGCAAACAGCCCCAGTCCGTAGAGGGCCAGCACCAGGCTCACCGCGCCCAGGACCTCCGGAAAAAAGGTCCCCGGGGTGTTGAAGCCGATGATCAGACCGTACACCCCCACCAGCAACAGGATGAAGGCCACCTGGGGGTCCCCCACCAGGCTGGTGATCTTTTCCGTCAGGCTGGGTTCCAGCAGCACCGCTTCCGCTCCCGCGGTGTCCAGCGCCACCGTCCCCACCGCCAGCTCCACTTCCCGGCCGTGGAGCGCCTCCAGCAGGGCGGGAAGGTCCGGGGCGATCAGGTCGACCACCCCTTCCTCCAGGGCCGTGTCGGCCTCCAGGGTCAGGTTCTCCGTGACGAACCGCTCCGCCAGTTCCTCCGGCCGCCCCCGCTCCCGGGCCACGCTCCGGATGTGTCCGGCCAGGAAGTTGATGGTCTTCTGGTCCGCCGCCTCGGTGGTGCCGTCCTCCGGGGAATACCCCACCGGCATGGCCGCCCCGCAGGTGGTTCCCGGCGCCATGGCCGCCACATGGGACCCCAGCATCAGGAAGGTTCCGGCGGACGCGGCGATGGCCCCCCGGGGGGACACGTAAGCCACCACAGGCACCGGGGCGTTGAGCATGTCCTGCAGGATCTCCAGGGTGGCGTCCACCAGCCCCCCCGGCGTGTCCAGGAGCAGCACCAGGGCGGAAGCACCGGAAGCTTCCGCCTCGGCGATGCCCCGGGCGATCCGGTCCCTGGTCCCGGCGGTGATCATCCCATCCACCTCCAGGGTATGCACGAAGCGTCCGGTCTCCGTTTCGGTGGCGGCGGCCAGCCCGCCCCAACCCATGGTGAACAAGAGCAAACATAGAAACACTGCAATCCTGCGACGCCAACCGCTTCGAACCGGCATGGCAACCACCCCTTCCCGTCGTATCAAGAACGACGTCAATTGTATTGTCAATATCCTGTTTTCCCTTCCATTGTACCACAAATGCGGATTTTTCGCCAAAAAAAGGCGACCTTCCGGTCGCCTTCCCCTTTTTCCATCGGATTCCCTCACATGAGCCGGATCAGCTCGATGTAAAGGTTTCCGTCCCTTTTTTCCACCTTGGCCTCGTCGATCATGGCGCTGATCAGGATCAGCTCGTCGCCCTGGTCGATCTCCCCCGCCAGTTGCCAGTAGTACTCCTCGATTTCCGCCTGCCGCTGCTTGTTCAGGGTCTTGCGGAATTTTTCGATGAAGTCGTCGTCGAAATTGGTGCCGTAGTCCACGATGCGGATGATGGCCCGGTCGTCCTCCAGCAGGATCTTGAAGTCCACCTCCCGGGTGTCCTTCCGCAGGAATAGGGTGGTCAGCTCGTCCACGATTCTGGATATCTTCTTTATCTCATGTCTCATCTCATTCATTCCTTCTTCTCAGTGCGTCCAGGACAGGCACCATGACGCCGGCCACGATGCCCCCCGAGAAGCCGTTGTTGTAGAGGTTGATCCCTCCGTGGAGGGCGCCCACGTTCCCCACCATGGTCAGGTGCAGCATCCCCGCCAGCATCCCCACCAGCACCCCGTAGCCGCCCGCCAGAGGCGCGATGGTTGTGGAGAACAGGACGGTGATCAGGAAGGTGGTGCTGGAGAAGTCGTGTCCGTAGAGCAGCCCCCCCAGCATGACGCCCACAACGATGGGGGCGCAGTTCCAGGGGTGCTTCCCGAAGGCGCCGAAGCCCACGATGGTCAGGATGCCGGCGATGACAGGGCCGTTCACCACCCCGTCCAGGGCCAGGACCAGCACAAGGCTCATGATCCCCAGGAGACCCATGTTGAAGAAGGTCATCCCGTAGCCCTCGATGGCCGTGAAGTCCGTGATGGTCTTCCCCCGGTGCTTCAGGAGCTCCCGGTAATGGCCCAGGGTCTTCCGGCAGATTCCGAAGCCCACCAGCATCAGGTACAGGAACAGCCCTCCCAGGAGCAGGGCCACCCCCTTGTTGTGCGTCTCGTACAGGATGTTCACCGGCAGGACGTCGTGGTCGAAGCGGCGCAGGATGCTGGTGAACACCGTCCCCAGGACCCCGGCGGTGAAACCTATGTTGTAGAGGTTGAATCCGTCATGGAAGCGGAGCATGTGGGAGGAAAGGGGCACGATGACAAAGCCCAGGCCTGTCCCGACCCCCAGTCCCGCCACCAGGTTCCATCCGTTCTGGAAGTAGCCCCCGTAGGTCACAAGGCTCACCACCGGCGCCAGGGCCGTGGAGAACATGATCACCAGGATCACGTTTTTCATGGGGATCCTCTGGTAGCGGGCGTAGAGCCATCCGCCCACGTAGAGGGGCAGGATGTTCACCACGTTTTTCCCGAAGAAGGAAAAGCCCATGACCGTCAGCAGCGCCGCAATCAGCAGCCCGTTGATGCCCAGCTTGAAGCGCTTCAGCAGGTACAGGTTGAAGAATCCGATCAGGGCGGAGTTGAAGAAGGCGGCGCTTACGCCGCCCACGGCCATGAAATCCGTCAGCAGGGTGGTGGGGGACAGGATGATCCGCAGCATGCCCATGAACAGGCTGTCCCCGTCCCGGTACTCTGCCAGGGATCCCAGCAGGCCGAACAGCAGGAATGCCGTGGGGAATGCACTCAGGATGAGCAGCTTGTGTTCCTTGTGGAGCTCGATTTCCTGGAAATCTTTGGTGATTGACATGCGTTCTCCTCTCGAAAAGCGTCAAGGGGTTGTCTGACAACATTTTTATGCCATTTTACCAATGATTTCCCTCTGCGTCAATGTGCATTCTGCACATTTCATGCAAATATCCTCGCCAATGGCGCTTCCGGTGCCAGGCACTGCCAACGGCCGTTCACAGTGCCTGGCACCGGAAGGGGTAGCGCCGGTCCCGGACCAGGATCCAGAGCCCCAGCAGTCCCTGGAGGACCCCGATGACGAAAAAGAGTACGTGCAGGGAGGCTACGGCCTGCAGCATCCAGCACTGGATCAGGATCCAGACCACCAGCAAACCTCCCAGGAGAAAGCCCGCATAGCCCCGGAAGGCCGGCTTCAGGAAGCCCAGGAAGAGGGCATCCAGATTCCCCATGCCCAGCATCACGAACAGGAAGATCCCAGGAAGGAAGAAGTCCTGGAAGGGGCTTCCCTTCAGAAGCTCCACAGGGACCCCCAGTGGATTCGTCGGATTTGTCATGGCGGCCACGCCGCCTGCCGCGGCCCCCATACCCACCAGGAGATGGACGACCACTAGGGTTCCGTCCGCCACCGGCCCCAACAGCCTGTCTTTCCAAATGCCTCCAGTCATTTCTTTCCCCCTTTCCGTATTTCCACCCGGTGGACCCGCTTGCCCACCATCTTGTCCACCTGGAAGGTGATGTCCCCATGGAAGACCAGCGCCTTTTCACCGGGCCTGGGGATCCGTCCCAGCCGGTGGATCAGGAAGCCTCCCAGGGTGTCGTAGTCCCCGCTCCCCTCCACCAGACCGCAGCCCAGCCGGGCGTTCAACTCCTTGATGGAAACGGAGCCCCTGGCCAGGTACCTGCCTCCCCCCTGGTCCAGGATGTCAGGCTCCTCGTGGTCATAGGCGTCGTCGATGTCCCCCACGATCTCCTCCAGGATGTCCTCCATGGTCACGATCCCAGAGAATCCCCCGTACTCGTCGATCAGCACCGCCATATGCTGTCGGGCGGCCTGCAGCTCCGTAAAAAGCAGATGGATGTTCTTCTTTTCCGGCACGAAGAAGGCGGGCCGCATGATCTTTTCCACATCCACCCCGTCGAACCCCGTCCGGTAAGCCTCCAGCAGGAAATCCTTGATGTAGAGGACCCCCAGGATGTTGTCCACATCCTTCCGGTACACGGGGACCCTGGAGTGCTTCAGCTCCAGCAGGGGCTGGACTTGGACCTGGAGGGGCTCCTCCAGGTCCAGCAGGAACACCTCCGTCCGGGGGGTCATGATCTCCTGGGCCGTCCGGGTGTCGAAGCTGATGACGCTGTTGATCATGTCCCGTTCCTTCTGGTTGATGACCCCCTGTTCCCGGCCCACCTCCACCAGGGAGCGGATCTCCTCCAGGGTGACCTTCTCCTCCATCCCTTCCGTCTCCGCACCCGAAAGGCGCAGCACCCCGTTGGTGGAGACCGTCAGCAGGACAACGAAGGGCTTCAGGGCCTTTTCCACCAGGAACAGGGGCGCCGCGGCAAAACGGGCGATCTTCTCCGCGTTGCCCAGGGCGATCCGCTTGGGCACCAGTTCCCCGAAGACCAGGACGAAATAGGACAGGAGCACCGTGACGCCCACGAAGGCCAGGCTCTCCCCGAAGGGGATCCCCGCATTCCCCAGGAAGGCCCCCAGCCTAACCGAAAGTCCCACCGCGGCCGATGCCGAGGAGAAGAATCCCGCGAAGGTGATGCCCACCTGGATGGTGGACAGGAACCGGGAGGGCTCCTCCAGCAGCCGCAGCAACATCTTCGCCTTTCGGTCCCCCGCCTCCCCCTGGGACTCCAGTCTCTTCCAGTCCAAGGACACCAGCGCCATTTCAGCCCCTGCGAAGAAGGCGTTCACAAGGGTAAGGCCGAGAATCAGCAGCACCCCTCCGGTGACGGAGGATCCGTTTCCCGCATGCATCCTATTCCCCCTCCTTCAAGGAAAGCCTATGGCGCACCTGTTCCCGGAGCAAAGTGTAGAACACGGAGGCCAGGGGGATGAACAGGAGCATCCCCGCCACCCCCAGCAGGCTCCCGCCCACGGCAACGGCCACCAGGATCCAGATGGAGGGCAGCCCCGCGGCCTTCCCCACCACCTGGGGGTAGATCAGATTGCTTTCCAGCTGCTGGACCACCAGGAACAGGACCAGGAACCAGAGGGCCTTGCCTGGGTCCACCAGCAGGATCAGGAAGGTCCCCACGCCTCCACCCACGATGGCCCCCAGGATGGGGACCAGGGCCATGACCCCCACCAGCACGCTGATGGTGAGGGGATAGGGGAACCGGAAGAGGGACATGCTCAGGAAGAAGATGACCCCCAGGATGGCCGCCTCCAGCACCTGTCCGGAAAGGAATCCGGAGAAGGTCCTGCCGGTGAGGGCGGCCACCCGGACCAGCTGCCCCACCCATCGGTCCGGCAGGAAGGCCCGCAGCAGCCGGTGCAGCTGGCCCTGGAGGGTCTCCTTCTGGAGCAGCAGGTAGATGGAGAAGACAAAGGCCAGGACGAAGGAGACGATCCCGCTGACCACCGACGACGCGAAACTGAAGGTGCTCCCCAGCCAGTTCCCGGCGCTGCTGCCAAGCAAGGCCAGCAGGCTGTCCCGGATCCCCTCCCAGTCTGTTTCGAAACCCGAAACCCAATCCAGCACCTGGGGATAGGCGGCCAGCCTTTCCTCCAGCATCACCCCCAGGTCCCTGGCGTAGCCGGGCAGCCGCTCCACCAATTCCCGGATGGTGGCCGCCACTTCGGGTACAACCAGCAGGGAGGCCGCCAGCAGGACCGCCAGGATCAGCACCAGGCTGCCCAGCAGGGCCAGGGCACGGCGGAGCCTGGGGCCGAACCCCCCGAACCTCCCCCGGGGGACCAGCACCTTCCCCTCCAGGAACTTCATGGGGATGTTCACCACGAAGGCCAGGGCGAATCCCAGCACGAAGGGCCACAGGATGCCCGCCGCGGCCCCGGCCCCTTCCGCCACGATCCTCCAGTTTTCCTGCACCCACAACAAAAACACCGCAAACGCGGTGAGTCCCATCCATTTACGCATCATCCGCCGCTCCTCTCCGTTCGGGATGGCGGTGGTGCCTGGCACCACCGCCATCCCCATCAGGACCATTTTACCACACAACCTGGTCCGGGTCATCAGCGAATTGCAGCAGGTTCCCGTACTCCAGAATCCGGCGGCACGCCCATAGCCCAGCGGCAAGGGCGTATTCCAGGTCCGTTTCCATGGAGGGGGGGCTTGCCAGGTACCCCTTCCGTAGGGAGAGGACCACCGCCTCCAGGTCCCCGCCGGCCCCCTTGTCCTCCAGAGGCGGGTCGGCAAAGGGACCGGCCAGGCGCTTCCCAGCCATCCCCAGCATCTTCCAGTGCAGCCGGAGCTCGTAGAAGAAATGCCTGCCCCAATCCTCGTAACTCTCCCTGTCCAGGTGGCTCCGGCAGAAAAAGTCGCTGATGTAGTGGCAGACTTCCCCCAGCCCCCGGGCCAGCTCCTCCGGCGGCATGTCCCCCAGCAGCCGCCGGAACTCCGTGCGCACCAGAAGCAGATGGTTCTCAAGGGTATGGGGATTCCGGAGGCAGCGGGAGGACAGGTCCGGCTTCACGTTCCCGAAGCTGAAGGCCCGCCGGTGCAGGGAATGCTCAAGGGAAAGCTGCCGGTAGAGGGTCTTGGCGATCAGCAGGTGGGTGAAGAAGTTCATGGCCGCCTCCCCACCGCATGGTACTCCACCCCCGCTTCCAGCATGGCCAACCGGTCGTAGATGTTCCGGCCGTCGTAGACCAGGGGGGTGCGCATCCGCTGCTTGAAGTCCTGGGGGGACAGGCTTAGGATTTCCGGCCACTCCGTGAAGACGAAGCAGGCCCCGGCCCCTTCCAGTGCCTCCCGGACGCTGTTGGCGTAGCGGATGCCGCCCTCTCCTTCTTCCCCTTCGGGGTGGAGCGCCCGGCACCGCTCCTGTCCCGCCGGGTCGTAGGCTGTCACCAAGGCCCCCTGCTCCAGCAGGAGGGGGATGTTCGAAAGGGCCGGGGCCCCCCGCAGGTCGTCCGTCCCCGGCTTGAAGGTCAGCCCAAGCACCGCCACCTTCAGGCCCCTGAAGCTGATCAGCCGGTTCCTGGCCTTCCGGAAGAGGAGGGTCCTCTGGTCCTCGTTCACGTCGATGGCCGCCTGGACGGTCCTGAGCCGGTAGTTGTGCTGCCGCCCCAGATGCTCCAGGGCCTTGGTGTCCTTGGGAAAACAGGACCCTCCGTAGCCGATGCCCGCCCCCAGGAAATGCCCGCCGATCCGCCGGTCATGGCGCATGCCCTCGGCCACCTCCAGGATGTCCGCCCCCACCCGCTCGCAAAGGTTGGCTATGTCGTTCATGTAGGAAATCTTCAAGGCCAGGAAATTGTTGGCCGCGTACTTGACCATCTCCGCCGACCTCCGGCTGACGGACACCACCGGCAGGCCGAAGGGGGCGTAG
The DNA here is from genome assembly GCF_010179735.1 of Anaerotalea alkaliphila. Classification (GTDB taxonomy): domain Bacteria; phylum Bacillota; class Clostridia; order Lachnospirales; family Vallitaleaceae; genus Anaerotalea; species Anaerotalea alkaliphila. The sequence continues at coordinate 24,524 of NZ_JAAEEH010000008.1, read as the reverse complement.
ATTCGCTGCAGGATCCCTTCCGCCCAGGCCGAATCCGTCCCGATGACCACCCGGGCCGCCTGGAGGGTGTCCCGGACCGCCGTGCCTTGGGCCAGGAATTCGGGATTGGAGGCCACCTCCACCCGGAGCTTCCTCCCGTCCGCCCGGGCGGGCAGGAAGTCGTGGATGAACTGCTCCACCTTGTGGTTGGTCCCCACGGGCACCGTGGACTTCACCACCACCAGGCAGTCTTGCCGGATGCTCTCGGCGATCTGCCGGGCCACCTGGGCGATGTGGGAAAGGTCCGCCGAACCGTCCGGCAGCTCCGGGGTCCCCACCCCGATGAAGATGGCCTCCGCATTCCCATAGGCCCCCCGATGGTCCGTGGTGTAGGAAAGCCTCCCAGCCTCCCGGTTGGCCCGCATCAGCGCCTCCAGCCCCTCCTCGTGGATGGGCGCCCTTCCGGCCTCCAGCATGTCCACCTTGGCCTGGTCCTGGTCCACGCAGGTCACCTGGTGCCCCCTCTCGGCGAAGCACACCCCCGCAACCAAACCCACATACCCTGTACCCGCGACAGAAATCCTCATTCCCCGTTCCTCCTTTTTTCCAGAAAAAGCTCCAACCGGTAGCTGTCCTTCCCCTCGCCCGGGGAAAACGCCGCCTCCACCCACACCTTGGGTCCGCTCCGGGACACCCGTACCGGCACCCCGTCCAGCAGGGCATTTTTCACAATCCACTCGCAATGGAACATCCAGCAGGAAGGGCCGTTTTTCGGGGGCCGCCCCTGGACCTCCACCTTCCCCTCCCGGATCCGCACCCCGTGGACCAGGTCCTGGCTGCCGCTCACATGCTTGGACACGTCCCCGAAGAAGGCCACGCCCCCCTCCATGGGGGCCGCCACCTGGTACAGCCAGGCCCCCGGGCCCAGTTCCGTCTCCAGGGGCCAGTTTCCCGAAAGCACCTGGATCTTCCCCGTATTGTGGCCGTACACCGCATACAGCCCCTTGGGATCCGCCCCCGCCTCCGAAAGGCTGAACCGCATGGCGACCCTTTTCCCGCCGGGATGCATGTTCCAGGTCAGCAGGTAGTGGAGCCGGTAGGTCCCCGCCCCCTCCCGCAGCAGGGCCGGAAGGCTGCTGTGGCTGTACACCGCAACCCCCAGGCGGCCGTCCCTGGCATGGGGGTCGTAGAGGTAGCATCGGTCCAGGGGCACCGCCGGCACGTCCGGCTTCAGGATCCGCCCGTCCTCCAGGGCCACCTTCCTAAGCAGGAGCCGGTTCTCCCGGCCGATGGCGTCCCCGATGCCGATGGGCCCGCAGGAGAGACCCAGCCAGACCATCTCCATTTGGGGGTCGGCGGAGAAAGGGGTCCGCAACAGCCTCCGGGTCCGCCGGTTGTCGTAGAAGGCGTACTTCCCCAGGGACTGGATGAAACGGGAGGAGTACAGGTGCCACCACCACCGCTTGGGCCCTTCCACGAAGAAGCTGGCGGCGTCGGCAGTGCTCCGGATGCTGCTCACGCTCTCCATGGCCACGCTCTGGAGGGTGGTCTGGGGTTGGGTCATGCAGAGTTGCAGAGCCAGATGCCCCGAGGGGTTCTCCGGGACAGGCACCTGGCGGGCCGCCCGATCCAGGGCCCGGAAATAGGCCGGTCCCAGCTCCAGGTCCCTGAAGGCCGGATGGTGGTCCTGCATCCACTGGAGCCAGTCGTGGACCACGTAGGCCAGCCGCCACTTGGGGTGGGTGAAGATCCGCTTGAACAGCGCCACCCCCTCCTCCTCCCCCGCGGGGACCGCAAAGGCGTCGCAGAGGAAGGCCTCCCGGGCCTCCTCCACATACACCGACGCGTTGGAGAGCTGCTTGAAATGGCAGCCCAAGGGGGCCTTCAGGATCTCTTGGACATGGGAAAGCCGGTCCCGGGAAAAAAGGACCAACGCCTTCTTCCCGCCCCGCCAGGGCAGGAGGCTGTTGTAGGCGGCCCGGACCGTCTCCTTCCGGGGCTCCCACTCGGTGATTCCAGCGGTGTACGCCTCCCCCTCCCGCTTGTACCACCAGGAGTCCAGCTGGTAGCTCCCGAACCGGAGGCCGATCCCATCGTGCCGGGCCTTCAGCTTCTCCAGGGTCTTTTCGTAGCTCTCCTTCCCGGCGGTCCTGTACCAGTAGGCCGAACCGGCGTTGGTCCAGTAGCTCAGGTGGGACAGGAGCAGGTCCCCGTCCTTGGGGGCGGGCCGGGTGCCCCAGCGCTTTTGCAGCAGCTGCCCCCAACGGTCCAGGGTCCGGTTCACTCCCGTCCCGTAGACAAGAAGGGTCTGGGACACGGTCCCCTCCGGCACCCTCCCCAACCCCCGGGGGAGGCCGCAGCTGATCCTGGGGGGCTGGTGGCGGATGGCCACGGTCCCGTGGAGGAGATGGCTGCAGGGGGACAGGACCGCCGTCTCGTAGGCGGCGCTTGCGGCCACCAGAGGCACGTTCTTCCCCTCCCGGAGACTGTCCACCGCCCGGCCCCGCCACTGGAGGGGATGGTTGAAGGGGGCCTGCCGCTTGAAGCTGAGCATGGAGAGTCCCGTCTCCCACTCCTCCCCCTCGAAGCAGGGGAAACCCACATGGGGCCGGCCGAACAGGTCCTTCCCCTCCTTCCCTTTGGATTCGAACAGGTGCTCCGCCTCGAACACCGCAAAGTCCCCGTAGAGCCGGATCCTTGCGGCGATCCGCCGCTTCCCCTTTTCCGGGCTGACGTACTCCAGTTCCCAGATCCGGCAGGGTCCGAACAGGTCCTCCCCCTCCCCCAGGCTGGCGGATACCAGCCGGGCCCGCTTCTTGCCGATCCGGGCGGTGATTCGGCTGCCCAGGAAAGCCTTCCCGAACAAGGCGAAGGTGAAACACCCCTTTTCCCGGTCCAATTCCATGGTCAAGGCGTCTTTAGGCTCCATGTCCACGCCTCCTTTCCCGGCTCTTTCGCTTGTCCCGCCGTCTCCCGGTGAAAGGGATGTGTCCCAGGGGCGTGTCGAAGAACCCTTCGCAGCGGCCCTCCTCCGGAAAAAAGAGGACCATCTCGATGGGGATGATGTCCACCTGGAGCAGGAAGGTCAGGCTTTCCCCCTTCTCCTTCAGCAGGCGCAGCTTCCTCCGAAACCCCAGCCAACGGAGGGAACCCTTGGGGCCCTTCCCCTTTTTCCCCCGGTCCAGGAGCAGCCGGGGCCCGGCCAGTGGCAGCCGGGGATGGGCTAGAATGTAGCGTCCGCTTCCCGCCATGGCCTCAGGCCATCCTTCCCGGAGCCTGTTCCCATTCCCCGGACCCCGCCGCTTCCCGGTAGATTCCCGCAAGCTCCTCCAGCAGGGCCTCCCAGCTCCTGTCCCGCACGTCCTCCCGGGCCTGGAGGCCCATCCTCCGGCGCCGGTCCCCGTCTTCCAGTAGCCCCTCCACCGCCCGGGCGAAGCAGGAACCCGTATTTTCCAGGATGGCGGTTCCGTTCCTTCCGTCCACCAGGTTCTCCTGGACGCCACCCGCATAGGCTGCCACCACCGGCATCCCGGAGGCGAAGGCCTCCAGGATCACGTTCCCGTAGGTCTCGTTCTCCGAGGCGAACACGAACAGGTCCGAGGAGGCGTAGGCCCTGGCCAGCATCTCCCCCTGGAGGAAGCCCAGGAAATGGGTCCCCGGGACGTTCCGCTTTTCCAGCTCCGCCCTGCAGGGGCCGTCCCCCGCCAGCAGGAGCCGGACGGGGAGGCCCTTGGCCTGAAGCTCCCCCATCATGTCCAGCAGCACGTCCAACTTCTTCTCCCGGGCCAGGCGGCCGCAATAGAAGAGCAGCAGCCCTTCCCCTTCCCCCAGGAACTCCCTGCGGAAGGCTTGGTCCCTTCGCTCCGGACGGAACAGGTCCGTCTCGATCCCCCTCCCCCAGAGGGTCAGGTTGGTGAGGCCCATGTCCTCCAGCTGGGACCTGGAGTGGCGGGAGGGGACCAGGTTGGTCCAGGCGCCCTTGTGGATGGCTTCCAGGTGCTTCTTCACCGGCTCCGTGAAAATCTGGAGCCCGTAGAACTCCAGGTAGTTGGAGAAGTCCGTGGTGTAGGAGGCTACGTAGGGGAGCTTCCGCTCCCTGGCGTAGCGCAGGGCCAGCCCCCCCAATACCCCTTCCGTGACGATGTGCAGCACGTCCGGCCGGTAGCCGTCCACCAGCTTCCTGAACAGCAGGTAGGGTACCGCCGCGCACTGGATTTCCGGATACAGGGGCAACCGGAAGGCGAAGAACCCTTGGGACCGGCCGGTCTCCTCCCTTGTGGGACCCGGGTGGAAGATCCTGTAGTCCATTCCCTGGCTTTCGAAATACCCCTCCATCCTCTTCAGGGTCTTCACCACCCCGTTTACATTCGGGTGGTAGGTGTCGGTGATCACTGCAATGCGCATGGGAAGCCTCCTTCTGTTTCCTTGGGATACCACCACTCTACCATTCCCGTGTTAACTCCGTATCAAGGGGAGGTGAAAAAAAGTGCCAGGCACTGTGAACATCCGTTCACAGTGTCTGGCACCTTCTACCGCACCGTTTCCTCCAACCCCTGGGTGAATTCCACCGTGGGCCTCCACCCCAGCTCCCTTGTGATCTTTCCGTGGTCCACCGCGTAGCGGCGGTCGTGCCCCAGCCTGTCCTCCACATGGACGACCAGGTCCCTGGGCCTTCCCTGGATCCGGAGGATCCTTCCCACGATCTCCAGGTTGGTCTGCTCGTTGTCCCCTCCGATGTTGTAGACCTCCCCCGGATTTCCCCGCTCCAGTACCAGGGATAGGGCGGCGCAGTGGTCCCGGACATGGAGCCAGTCCCGGACCTGGAGGCCGTCCCCGTAGACCGGCAGGGGGCGGCCCGCCAGGGCCAGCTCCGCCATGCGGGGGATCAGCTTCTCCGGATGCTGCCGGGGGCCGTAGTTGTTGCTGCAGCGGGTGACGTTCACCGGCAGCCCGTAGGTCTGGCTGTAAGCCCGGACCAGCAGGTCCGCCCCGGCCTTGGAGGCCGCGTAGGGGCTGTTGGGGGCCAAGGGGCTCTCCTCTGTGAACCTGCCTTCCCGGATGGCCCCGTACACCTCGTCGGTGGAGACCTGGAGGAACCGGACCCCCTCCCGGAAGCTCCGGTCCCCCGGCCCGGACCCCGGCAGGCGCCAGGCCTTCAGGGCGGCATCCAGCAGGACCTGGGTTCCCAGCACGTTGGTGGACACGAATTCCGAAGGGTCCTGGATGCTCCTGTCCACATGGGACTGGGCCGCCAGGTTCACCACCTGGTCCACCTGGTGGAGGTTGAAGACCTCTTCCACCATCCCTTTGTCCCGGATGTCCCCCTTGAGGAAGATGTGCCTGGGATGCCCCAGCACGCCCTGCAGGTTCCCCAGGCTGCCGGCGTAGGTCAGCGCGTCCAGGTTGACCACACGGACCTTGGAATCCCGCGCCAGCATCCATTCCACGAAGTGGCTCCCGATGAACCCCGCCCCTCCGGTCACCAGGATGCATTTCATCATGGCTACCACCTCCTTCAAGTTTTTGTCTGGTGTTTGCGCAACAAAAGGTGCCAGGCGCCGGGAACGGATGTTCCCAGCGCCTGGCACCTCCCTTTACAGCTCGATGCCGCTGTCCGGCTCTTCCTCCAGAAAGATCCTCCTGTACAGGTCCACGATTTCGTCCTTGGACTTGTCCCGCAGTTCCTTTTCGAAATAGTCCTCGTAGCCCGCAGCTTCAAAATATGCGGTCAGGTCTTCCATCATTTCCTCGATGCTGATTCCTGCTTCCATATCCTTCACCTCCTGGGCGGCTTGGTCTTTTCCCTACCTCCATTATACCACAAGGCGCAGGAATTTGTCTCCCCAACCGTCCTTCCCTATCGGAACAGTTCCTCCAGGGGAATCTCCAGCCCAGGGAACCGCCGGGAACAAAATGTCTGCCCCGCCCCAAGCCGCGCCTGCCCCACCAACTCCCGCTCCCGGAAGTGCCAGTAGTGCACCGTCTCCATTTCCGGATCCACCACCAGGTACTCCGCCACCCCCTGCCTCCGGTACAGGTCCAGCTTCACCCGCAGGTCCCTGGTCCTGGTCACCGTCGTGGCTACCTCCACCACCAGGGCGGGGACGCCGCTGTACTTCCCTTCCCGGATGTTCCACGGGTCGCACATGACGAACGCGTCGGGCCGGACGCAGGCCTTCTCCGGAAGGTCCTCGAAATACACGTCGTAGGGGGCTGCGTATGCCTGGCATGCCTCTCCCCGGAAGCGGTCCAAGAGCCTGTGGATGACCCGCATCAGCACCCGCTGGTGGATGTGGCCGGGAGGCGGCGATGCGTAGACCTTGCCGTCCACATACTCCAGGCTGTCCCGGGTGGAGGCATAGGCCTCCAGGAAGGCGACGTATGCCTCCTCTTTGGCACCCAGGCCATAGGACCCGGAACCTTCCAGCAACATTTTCAGGCCATTCCCCAGATTGGTCCTAAACTTCCTCGTGCAGACGCCCATACTGCCTCCCCCTCCTGTCCGGTCAAAAAAATCCCCAACCTTCCGTTCCATTGTACCACAACGGACACGACAGAACAAGCGTTCCGTTCATAAGGAAGGTGCCAGGCACTGTGAACATCCGTTCACAGTGCCTGGCACCTTCCTTGCAGCTTTCATGCAACCACAGAGAACCGGTAGATTGTGGTGGAACGGTATTCCTCCCCCGCTTTCAGTACGGGCGAAGGGAAATGCTTGTGCTTCATCGAATTCGGAAAATATTGGGTTTCCAGACAGAAGCCGCTTCTTTTTCCATAGAGGGCACCCTCTTTCCCCAATACGCTGTCCAGAAAATTCCCGGAATAGAACTGGATTCCAGGTTTTGTCGTAAACACCTCCAGAACCCGTCCGCTGGTCTCGTCGACGACTTCCGCGGCTTTTTCTGGAACCTTCCCGCCGTTCCCCAATATCCAGTTGTGGTCATAGCCCCCGGCATGGAGCAGCTGCCCGTCGTCCCAGCCGATCCTAGCGCCGATTGCCGTCAATTCCATGAAGTCCATGGGGGTCCCTGCAACGCTCCTGATTTCCCCGGAAGGGATGAGGGCGCTGTCGATCGGGGTGAACCGGTCGCCGCAGATCATGAGCTTGTGTCCCAAAACACTTCCCGATTGGTGTCCCGAAAGGTTGAAGTAGGAGTGGTTTGTAAGGTTGACCACCGTGTCCCTGTCGCTTATGGCACCGTATTCCATCACGAGCTCGTTTTTGTCCGTGAACGTGTACCGCACCCTTGCCTGGAGATTGCCGGGATAGCCCTCTTCTCCATCCTTGCCAAGGTAGGACAGCAGCAGGCTCTCCCCATCCTTTGACCCGACCATTTCGGCGTCCCATAACGCTTTGTTGAAACCGGCTACACCTCCGTGAAGATGGTTGTTCCCCTCGTTTTTTCCGAGTTTGTATTCCACGCCTTCCAGTTCGAAGCATGCGTTTTCCGTCCTGTTGGCGGTACGGCCGATGATGGCGCCGAAATAGTTTCTGTCCTGGACATACTCCTCCAGACTGTCATATCCGAGGACCACATCCCCCAGCCTTCCTTCCCGGTCCGGCAGGTTGATGGCCGTTATGATCCCTCCGTAATTTATGATCTGGACATACGCTCCAGCCGCATTCGTCAGTTTGAACCGGCTGACTTCCTTCCCGTCCGCTGTCTTGCCAAACGGCATCCGTTCAATTCCCATTCCTCTTCTCCTCGCATCCGATGGATCCCCAAGGGCTCATGCGAATTTGAATCCGCCCTTCTTGCTGGAATCCAGGATTTCGCGTATCTTTCCAGGCTCGAATTTGTAGTTGTGCCCATGGTCCAGCAGCCCGTTTATTTCCTGCTCCACATCCGTCAATTGGGTATAGCAGAACCCGCAGACGCTTTCGAAGGATGCGATTCCTTTGATGACCCGTTCGAACCGTGCGATGACTTCCGCCGCATCCTTGGGACGGTCCCCATACCCCCAGCTGTCCAGGGCATCAACCTCTCCAGCGAACGCAATCCCTCCGCATTCGCTGATGATCACCGGCTCCCCTTGGTAGGCATATCCGTCGGCATAATTTTTCCGCAGGCTTGTCTTCGACAGGACGCCGTTGGCATGTCCCCCAAGCTTCCCATACCGCTCGTTGTAGGGGGAATCATAGGAATAATCATGGATGGAGAGGATGTCCGTGCGGGCATGCTCCCATCCGTCGTTCCCGATGACCAGCCTCGTGGAGTCCATGCTTTTCACGAACTGGAAGAGAGAATCCACGAAATTCTGCTGCCTTTTGTCCTCCAGGATTTCGTTCACACCCCAGGATTCGTTGAACAGGGTCCATACGATGACGGAGGGGTTGTTGTAGTGCTTCTTGACCAGTTTCCCGACCTCATGCATGACCCGTTCCCCAGCCAGCCTGTCGAAGGCGTAGGTGCTGGGCATTTCAGCCCACATGACAAGACCGCAGCAGTCGCATAGATAAGCGAACCGGTTGTCTTCGATTTTTTGATGCATCCGGACTCCATTGAAGCCGAACGCTTTCATCTTCTCCACATCCTCCACCAGCCAGTCCACGGAAGGGGGCGTCATCAATCCATCCCCATAGTATCCTTGGTTCAGAACCAGTTTCTGGTAGAATTCCTTGTTGTTCAGATAGATTGCACCATTTTCCGCATGGATCCTCCTCATGCCGAAATAGCTTTCCACCTCGTCTTCGTTTTCAAGGTCCTTGTACCTCAGTTTCAGTTCATACAGATGGGGGGTTTCCGGACTCCAACATTCAACCCGGAAATCGGGGTTGTTCGAGCTCACGTCAAGGACCATCCGGCACTTGCCGTCCTTCACCTTTTGGACCACCCGGTTGACCAGCTCCTCCCCAAAGCGGACCTCCACCGTCAGCTCGCCTTCCTTGTCGGCTTCGCTGATGTAGGCCTCGATCTCCACGCAGGAATGGCCCAGGTCGGGTGTCACATAGAATTCACCGATGTAGGTTTCCGGCACTTCCTCCATCCACACGTCCCTCCAGATGCCGGTCGTCCTTGTGTACCAGCACAGGAAGTTTTCGCTTTTCCAGGATTGTTTTCCCAACGGCTGCCTGCACGAGGTCCTGTCCTCCACCCGCACCACGACCGTGTTTTCACCCGTCGCCGCGAATTCTGTGATGTCCAGCACGAAGGGCACAAAGCCTCCCTCATGTCTCCCCACGAAATTTCCGTTGATCCAGACCGTCGCCAAGTAGTCCACGGCCTCAAAATGCAGCAGCAGCCTTTTTCCATCTTTCTTGTCGGCTCCAAATTCCCTTTTGTACCAGACCACTTCACAATCCTGTTCCGCCGCAACCCCCGACAGGCTGCTTTGGTAGACGAATGGCACTTGGATCTTCTCCGGAAACTCCCTGCCGTCAAACCATCTCTCCTTGATCCCGCATTCCTCGAAGTCGAATGCGAAATCCCATGTTCCGCACAAATCCCACCACTTCTTCCGCACAAACTGCGGATTCGGATGCTCTAAACGCTCGCGATTGATTTTCATATGATAATCCCTTCCATAGCAATCATTTTATTCCCGTCATGGCGATTCCCTTGACGATCTGCTTCTGGAACACCAGGAACACGATCAATGCCGGAACGCTGGCAATCACATTTGCTGTCATGGGCATGGTGACATCCGTAGAAAACGTGCTCTGGAAAACAGGCAGCGCTACGGTCAGCGTCATCATGGAGGAGTCCGTTCCCACAAGCATCGGCCAAAGGAAATTGTTCCAGGATTGAATGAAAAGGAAGATCATAAGGGCCGCCGTCGTGTTTCCGGAAAGGGGCAGGAAGATCTTTCTCCACACCCAGAAAATATGGGCTCCATCCATGTTCGCCGCCTCGATCAATTCCCTCGGAACCCCATCGTAAAACTGTTTGAATATGATGACCGCCAAGGGCATGGCCAATCCGGGCATGATGAGGCCGGCGTAGGTGTTCATCCAATCCAAGGAGATGATCAGCGAAAACAGCGGCATGATCAGCGCTTCCACAGGGACCATCAGCCCTGCGAGGATGATGAAGAAAACGACCTTTTTGCCCTTGAACTCTATCACCGACAGCGCGAATGCCGCCAGCGACGCCAACAGGATGCCCACCAGCGACTGCACCGCAGCGATGAGGAAGCTGTTGAAGATCCAGCGCCCCATCCGGGACGTGTCCAGTATCTTCAGGAAATTTTCCATGGTGAATTTCGTTGTGAGCATGACCATGAAATCCGTAACGTTGGATTCATACGGCTTGAAGGAAACCAGCAGCATCCAAACCATGGGGATCAGCATGATGGCGATCATGATCCAGATCAATACCGGTATGACAACCGTTCCAGGCTTGATGTTCTTCATCTTACGCACCTTTTCCACCTCCATCATTGGACGTCACCTTGTTGTAGACGAACGCCACTACGATGATGACCAGCAGCAGCATGTACGACATCGCCGACGCGTACCCTGCGTTCCAATCCTTGAACCCTTTTTCATAAATGTATTGGACCAGCGGGCGCGTGGACGTCCCCGGTCCCCCGCCTGTCATCAGGAAAGGCTGCCCGAATATCTTGAACGATGCGATGATCTGCAGCAGTACGATCATGACCGTCACCCCCTTCAGGGAAGGCAGCGTGATGTATTTCAGCTGCTGCCATTTGGTCGCGCCGTCGATGGAGGATGCCTCATACAGCTCATCCGGTATCTCCTGCAGTCCGGCGATGAACAGGATGGTGTTGAACCCCACCGTCCACCAGGTCGTGGCGATGATGATGGTGGCCCAGGCCAAGGGGGCACGGTCGAACCAAAGCACCTGATCCCCGACCACACCCAATCTGATCAGATAGCTGTTCAGGAATCCGATATACGGCTTGAACGTGTAAACCCATATGCTGGTGATTACGGATATGGAAAGGATATAGGGAAGGAACGCCGCAATCTTGACGACTTTTGCACCCCTGTGTTTCGAATTGGAAACCAGCGCGAAAACCAAACCCAAGAGGACGATGATCGGGGTCGAAACGAACACGAAAAGGAACGTGTTCCCGAATGCCTCATAGAAATAGCTGTCCTTGAACAGCGCCGCATAGTTCGCCAAGCCCACGAATTCCTGGGGCCGGCCAAGCCTGCCTCCCCTTAGGCTCATGAAAATCCCATTGAACAATGGATACAGTGTAAACAAACCATACATCAACATGAACGGCAGCATGAAAATTCCCGCCGTCTTCCAACTGGTATAACTGGATTTTATTTTTTTTGCGCTCAAACGAGCCGCCTCCCATCTGCAATCGAAGAGTCCTGTCACCGTAGCAATTTCCCAAAACTACCGGAGCAGATTGTCGATCTCTTCTTTTGCCTTGTCCAGAGCTTCCTTGGCAGCATATTTACCCAAGAACGACTCGTTGATCTTGATCATGGCCAAATCATTGGCCGCTCCCAGCATGTCCGTCACAGGATAGTATTCCACCTGGTTGAGGACTTCCATGTAGTCGGACCTGTAAGGCATGGCCAGGTATTCCTCGGACGCAAGGACCGTCTTCTTCACCGGAACATGCCCCGCCTTGGCCCATGTCACGGCATTCTCGTTGGCCCAATCCACAAAGGCAAGGGCGGCTTCCTTCCGGTTTCCGTCGATATAGGTCGGTATCGCAAACGTGTGCGAATCCCCCCAGGTCTTCTGCTCCCCTGCAATGGCCGGTATGGGCATGACGCCGAAATTCAAGTCCGGATTTGTCTCATAATTTCCTGTTGCCCAAACCCCTGTGAAATTCAATGCCGCCTTGCCGGATTTGAAGATGTCGTAGCTGGAGGCGTCATCGATCCCTTTCTTAAGGTACCCTTCGGCGGCCCAGCCGTTCATGATGTCCATCGCTTGGACGCCCGCTTCCCCGTTCAGCACCGCCTCGTCGCCTTCGATATAGCTGCCGCCGGCCTGTGCGTTCAACACATACCAGGCCCAGAATTGCTGTACCGTATTGGCTCCGGAGTTGGCGATGTCCAACACGTGTTCATCGGCGGACACGACCTTCGAAATCTTGTCCAGGATGGCATTCCAGCCTTCAATACCGTTCACGCCGCTCAAATCCTGTTCCGACACGCCTGCTCTTTCCAGAATGTCCTTGTTGTAGAACAGGACCATCGCATGCGTATCCAGAGGCACCGCATATTGGACCCCCTCGAATGTGACGGCATCCACCTGCGCTTCCATATAGGTGGACCAATCGACATCCGATTCGATTTGCCTGACATCCTGCAGCTTTTCCGTAGGGATCAGTTCCGCCAATTTGGATTGGTGGGCGATGAAGAAATCCGGACCGCTTGAAGCGATCAATGCGCTGTTCAGACCCTGGTAGTAGGTCCCCCATTCCCTGGACACCAGCTCCACGGTGAAGTCCGGAGCGGTTGCATTGTACGCATCAACGATCTGCTTCATGAATTCATAATCGCCGCCGCCGAAGGGCGCCCAAAACACCAACTCTCCCGTTGCAGCTCCCCCTGTTCCTCCATTTCCAGACCCGTTGTCCGTTTGGGTTTTGCCGCAACCCACGGAAAGAATCGAAACCATCAATAAAAGCACAATCCCCGATACCGCTAAATTCCTCTTGGCCATCTCGTTTCTCCTTACCTTGGTTTTTGTCTTTACCTGTTTCCCATCTCGCCGCCTGCAGCCCATTTTCAACTCCATCACGGCAACACCCCTTTCGAAACTTTTTCCGCAAAATTCCTGGCATTCATTACATTATTACGGTTTCAAAGAAGACTTGGGCGCGCACCAAACTCTCTTTATGAGCCAAATTATACAACTTTTTCCTCTGCAAGTCAATAGTTTGTTGCATATTTTATGTTTCATTTCATTGTTTGTGCAACATAATTCCTGGCTTTCGTTTTCATTCCATCTGGTGTATACTAAAACAATAAATATGCTTCAATCAATCGGCCAACAACAAGGAGCTATGCCATGCTGCATTTAACCCTCGAAAACGTGGACCAGCTTTCCGCGCTTTGCAACGCCCTTTCAACTCCATTGAGGATCAGGATCCTCCAGCAGATTTCCGACAAGAACCTGTCCATTGTCCAGATTGCGGAAAACCTGAACACCTCCGTCTCGACCATAGCGGCAAACGTGAAGGTCCTGGAGGAATCGGGCTTGATCATCACGGACCTCCATACCGCCACAAGAGGCACCAAGCGGGTATGCACCAAGAACTACGCAGACATCTTCATCAATCTGGATGCACGCTATCCCTTGTTCGCATCCAGGAAAACCATCGAGGTCAACATGCCTGTGGGGCATTTTTCCAACTGCATCGCCACACCAACCTGCGGCCTCATCGGTTCCACCGGAACGATCGGCTCCGAGGACCTTCCAAGCGCCTTTTTCGAACCGGCGCATACGGATGCCAGGCACATTTGGTTCCGCACGGGCCATGTCGAATACCGCTTCCCCAACAACACCTACCGGTTCCAGAACATCGAGCTGCACGGAATCGGCTTTTCCATGGAAATCTGCTCCGAGGCGCCGAACTACGAGATGGACTGGCCTTCCGACATCACCTTTTGGATCAACGACAGGGAGGTCGGCACTTGGACTTCCCCAGGCGACTTCGGTGACAGGAAGGGCAAACTGAAATCCTACCTGTGGAACAAAACCTTCTTCACGCAATACGGCCATCTGCTGAACATCAGCATCAACCAGGCAGGCACCTTCATCGACGACGTCCTGGTGTCCCAGCAGACCATAGACACCCTTGACCTGAAGCAGCCCGGGATCACCCTGCGGATCGGCATCAAGGAGGAAGCAGAACACAAAGGCGGAATCAACCTGTTCGGCAGCGGTTTCGGCGACCACGACCAGGACATCCTGATGAAGCTCGACTACCAGTTGCACGAATAGGCACCCTAGGAAACCCAACAAAAAACAGACGGCACTGTGGACCACAGTGCCGTCTGTTTTTTGTTGCAGGAACCTGATGCCCAGGCTGGAAAAGGCGCCGCTCAGCTGTAGAGCAGCTTCGCCACATGCCCCTGCAGGGCCTTCTCGAAGAGGACGATCACCCGTCCGATCAGCAACGCCGAAGCCAGGGTGCCCCAGCCGATGCCGATGATCCCGCCGGCGAAGGCCAGGGACAGGGCCACCGCCAACAGGATGGACAGGATGTCGAAGATGTTCTTCACGAAGCCGAAGCTCTTTCCCTGCCTCTTGGCCAGCATGTCCGTCAGGCTGTCCGGGGAAAGGGGCACGATCCCCGCCTGGATGGTCAGGTAGATCCCCAGAGCCGAAACGGGGATGGCCACCCCCAGCAGGAGCAGCCCCGCCCCCAGGGACCGGGCCTCCAGCTGCAGCAGTCCGTTGAACAGGTTGACGATTTGCCCGAAGAGAAGGGTGAAGGGGACCTGGAGCAGCAGCCAAGGGACCTTTTCCTCCTTCCGGATCAGGAACTGGACCCCCACATAGGCCGAGAAGACGAAGATGGTGGTCAGTCCCAGGGACTTGCCTGTCAGGACGGACAGGGCGTAGGGCACGGAATTGATGGCCGACACCCCCAGGTTGGTCTTCGTGTTCATCACGACCCCCAGGGCCAGCAGGGTCAGCCCCGCCAGGTAGAGGCCCATCCGGGCCCAGGGGTTGCCCTTTCTATCTTTGATGCTCTCCTTCATGCTTTCCATCCTTCCAGCCACGCCATGGAACCCGCAGCCTTTCTTTTTTGTATACATTATACAGGAAATTCCGCTCCCTTGTCCACCCTCCAAAATTGCCCTTTTCCTGGGAAAAATTGCCCTCTTCCCCAAGCCCCCCATTTCCCCCGTTGACAATATGAACGCTGTTCATCTATAATTGACGGACAACATCCACCCGCAGCACCATCCACTTGCAACCAGGAGGTCAACCATGGCAGACAAACGCCTTTCCCTACTCAAGGACGCACCCATATCCAAAGCGATCAACCAGATGTCCCTCCCCGCCATCGGGGGCATGCTCGTCATGGCCATCTACAACGTGGTGGACACCATGTTCGTGGCCTGGCTGGGCACGGACGCCACCAGCGCCACCCAGGTGGTGATGCCCCTCATGATGCTCACCTCCGCCTTCGGGCTGGCCTTCGGCATCGGAGGCGGAAGCTACCTCTCCAGGCTCCTGGGCCAAAGCGACCTGAAAAAGGCGGACGCCGCCGCCTCGGTCTCCCTCTTCAGCGCGGTAGGCTTCGGCATCCTCTTCACCCTCCTCTGCCTCTGGCGGATGGAGGGTGTCCTGGAACTCTTCGGGGCTAGGGGCGCCGTCCTGGAGGAGGCCAAGGCCTACGGCTTCCATATCCTTCTGGGAAGCACCTTCGCCATGGGCAACATGACCCTGAACAACCTGCTCCGCTCCGAAGGCAGCGCCAAGCTCGCCATGGTGGGCATGGGGGTCGGCTCCATCCTGAACGTGTTCCTGGACCCTTTGTTCATCTTCGGCTTCGGCTGGGGCATCGGCGGCGCCGCCCTGGCCACCACCCTTTCCCAAGGGGTGACCTTCCTCATCCAGTTGTCCCATTACCGGAAGGGCCGCTCCGTCATCCGGATCGGCCTCCGGCATTGGGCCCCCAACCGGGAGCTCTTCGGGGAAATCATGAAGGTGGGCGTCCCCACCTTCCTCCGGCAGATGCTCTTCAGCGTCTCCATCGGCTTCCTGAACAACGGCGCGGTCCTCCACGGCGGCAACGAACTGCTGGCGGCGGTGGGCATCGTCTCCAAGGCGGGGATGCTCCCCATGTATGTGATCCTGGGGATCGGCCAGGGTTTCCAACCGGTGGTGGGCTACAATTTCGGCGCCGGCAACAAGCCCCGGGTCCTGGAGGCCCTGCGCTACACCCTGCTGGCCGGCGCCGGGGTGGCCGGGATCTCCAGTCTGGGGATGTTCCTCTTCGGGGAATGGTTCCTGGGCATCTTCAAGGCCTCGGAGGCGGTGACCGCCTATGGCGTCCGGGGCCTGCGGATGCTGGCTGCCGCCATCGTCCTCATGGCCGTCACCAACACCATCGGCATCTTCTACCAGGCCTTGGGCAAGGGACTGGAATCCCTCCTCCTCTCGGTGGCCCGGCAGGGGCTCTTCTACATCCCGGCCATCTTCCTGGCACCCCTGCACCTGGGGACCGACGGGATATTGGGGGCCCAGGCCATCGCGGACACCCTCACCTTCCTCCTGACCCTTTCCCTCTTCCTTCCTTATATGGCCAAGGACAGGCTGTCCCTGGAGATGGACAGCCGTCCCGGACCATTCCGGACGGACAAGCCGATGGAACAGGCGGTGGGGCATGCGTAGGAAAGTCATCCGCCCGGAGGAAATATTGGAGACGGCAGGGGCGCTGGTCCGGGAGGAGGGCCTTGCGGCCTGCTCCATGCGGGGGATCGCCTCCCGCCTTGGGGTGGCCGTAGGCACCCTCTACAACTACTTCCCCTCCCGGGACCTGCTGCTCCAGGAGCTCTTCAAGGCCAGCTGGGCCAGGACCGTCGAAAAGGTCCGCACGGAAGCTGAACGGGACGGAGACGGCCGAAAGAGGATCCTGTCCATCGCCCGGATCCTCCTGGAAGACATGTGGGACCGGAAGGGCCTGGGCCGGGAGGTCCTGGGCTTCCGGGAACGGATGGGGGACCAGGGCTGCGCCTTCGACGAAATCAAGGAAGCCGTCACTGCCGCCCTGGCCCGGGTCCTGAAGGACATCCTCCCCCCCGGACAGGCGGAGGATGCCCCCACTTTGGCCCGCTGGACCTTGGCGGTCCTCCTGGACACCATCATCGGGGACAGGCCCTTCGGGCCCCGGGAGGAGGAGCTCCTCCTGCGTCTGGTGCCCTAAGGCCCTATCCTTCCAGGCTTCCAAACAGCCGGACGCAGGCCGCCACCCCCACCAGCAGGGTCCCCGGAATCAGGAACACCGCCGGGATGATGTTCCCGCCCCCCAGGCCGATGGCCGCCACCTTGGCCGTCAGCGCCCCCATGAGGATGCACAGGAACACCAGATATACCGGCCCCAACAGGAAGCCCAGCCGGTTCCTGGCCAGCAGCAGCGCCCCCGCCAGGAAGGACAGGGGAAGCAGCAGGGCCAGGTCCAGCCCCTGTACCACCAGGGTGGTGGAATGCCCCAGGTCCTTCGGGTAAAGGCTGCCGTCCAGAAGGGGCGGCACCACCACGGACAGCCACAGCAGGCCGATGTTCACGCTGTTCACGATCAGGAAGCCCCCCGCCAGCCCCACCGGCGGCTTCCTCCCGAACCCAAGCTCCAGCCGGTCCAGGTCGAAGGAAAGCAGGACCAGGGCCAGGGCGAAAAAGGAGGCCCCCAGCAGGACCACATACACCAGGAAAAGCGCGTTGTACATGGCCATCATCAGATAGAAAAGGTAGGTCACCAGAAAGTAGCCCAGGGTCCCGGCCAGCACCAGACGGCCCTTCAGGGAGCCCTTCCAGGCCCAGCCCAACCCCAGGACCAGCAGTGGGATCCCCACCAGCAGGGTCACCCAATCCTGGGCGATCCCCTGGATCGCCACTTCCGCAGGCATGTGCCTGTAGACGCCCTTCCCGTAGATTTCCACCGTCCCTCCCCGGATGGTCTCGTGGGGATAGGTCCCCGGACCCCCGTCCGAAAAGATTCCCGCCGCCGCCGCAATCCCGGATAGGACCACCAGTACGCATACCAAAGTTGTGATGATTCCCTTGTGTCTCATGCCTTGCCTCCCGTCTTCCTGTCGGACTCGCCCTCCCCTCCATTATAGCTTCTTAGGCCGCGCCGCCGCAAGGGGCAGGCCACGCCCCTCCCCGGAAAAAAGGATGTAAACCGGGGAAAAAGGTGCTAAGATGGAGGTGGAGGTGATTCCCATGTTCTTGTTTCTGATTACCATGCTCCTGCCCATCCTGCTCTGGCTGCTCCTGCCCATCTACCTGATCGTCCGCCTGTCCAAACTGAACGGCCGCATCCGAGAGCTGGAGGCGGAGGCGGACCGGTTGCGCCGCACCCTTTGGGGGCTCTACGGCGAAGGCCGGCTGAACGCCGAGGAGTGGAGGGCCGCCGGGACAGCCGTCCCCCCACCGGCAGCCGCCGGTCCGACGCAGCTGGAGGAGATGATGCACCAGGACCTTCTCCAGCCGGGACCTGCCGCGCCGGTTCAGGCGCCGGCCCCAAGGGTTCGGCAGCCGGTCAGCTACGCCAACATCCTTCTGCTCCTGGGGGTCCTGTTCGTGGTCCTTGCGGGCCTGATCTTCGCCACGACCACCTGGACCCGCCTGTCCAGCCTGGGCAAGACCGGCATCATCCTGGGGCTGGTGTTCGTCTTCTTCGGCGCCTCCCTGGTGGCCATGGAGAAGCTGGGACTGAAGGCAACAGCCATCGCCTTCCACGCCCTGGGAAGCTTCTTCCTGCCCATCGCCATCCTGGCGGCAGGGTATTTCCAGCTCTTCGGCCCCTGGCTCTCCCTGGAGGGGGAAGGCCGTTTCCTCCTGGGGACCGCCTGCTTCCTGCTGCTGGGGGCCGCCTCCGCCTGGGGCGCCCGGCGCTTTTCGGTCCGGCTCCTGGCCTGGCTTGCCTGCGCATGCGCCTCCCTTGCGGTCCTGAGCCTGGCCAGGCACTCCACCCCCCAGCCGGAGACGGTGCTGCTTGCCTTCGTCCTCTACAGCCTCCTCCTGCTGCTCCCCTTGGGCCCCTTCCAGCGCTTCGGGCGGACCTTCCATCTGGTCGACACCGTCCTGGGGACCGGCCTCTCCCTCCTTCTCCTGGGAGGTGCGGGGACCTGGAACACCCCGGCCGGCCAAATGGCGGACACGCACCTCCTGGCCGCCAACCTGCTCTTCACCCTCTTCCTGGGGATCCTCTCCTGGAGGGAAGGGGACCGGCACCTGCAGCGGGCTTATGCGGCGCTCCTACCCTTCGTCCTGTTCCTGCCCCTGCTCCCCCTTCGCAGGCTGGTCCCGGCCTCCCTGGAGCCCCACCTGCTCCTCCTCTTCGCCGTCCTGGTGGCGGCCCTGGGGATCCTGGGCCTGGCCCGGTCCCTAAAGGAACCGGCATGGAGGCGGTACGAGGCCCCCTTCGCCCTGGCGAACCTGGTGCTTGCCTTGCCGGCCTTCTCCGGGGACACCCCCTTCTACGGAGATACCTTCACTCCCGGCTTCCTCTGGCTTTTCGGCCTCTACTGGGCCGTCCAGTGGCTCCTGAACGGGAAGCCGGGGACAGGCCTATCCCTGCACATCCCCCGGGAGGCCATGTTCCTGGGGGCCGGAGGCGCTTTCCTCCTCTCCCTGGCCCTCACCGCAGGACACCTTTTTCCCCAGGTCCATTGGTCCTACCGGCTCCTGGGGACCGGAACCGTCTCCATGCTCCTGTTCGTTCTGGGTTTCCGCCTTTCCTACCGTCCCCTGGACCACCTGAACATCCTGGCCCTGAACCTGCTGGCCCTCCTGGCCGTCCTTGGATACCTGGAGGGCCCCCCTCCGGTCGCGGGCTACGTGGTCTTCACTTCGGCCCTGGCGGGCCTGGGCTGCGCCTCCCTCCACCGGAGCCGGCACGGGAACTGGAGCCTCCTGCCCCTGCTGCTCTTCTATCCCCTGGCCTTCAAGTTCCTGGAGCACCTGGGCATGTACAGGCCCGCAGAGGCCTTCACCCTCCTGGTCCTGCTCTACGGCCTCCTGGCGGGCGCCGGACGGTTGCTCTTTCCCGCTTTCCGGGAGGTCCGGATGGCCGAGGGCCGGAAGGTCCGACGCACGGACGTGTTCGCCTTGGCCTCGTTGCTCTCCCCCCTCCTGACCTTCACCCTGGAGGGCAAGGGTTGGCTCTTCCTGGGCTGGCTCTTCCTGGCCCTGTATTTCGCCGGGTTCCGGGGTCGCCTTTCCCACCGGAGGGCGGACGACCTGGTCCTCTCCCTGGTGGCCGCAAGCCTTGCGGGTGCCTGGTGGAACCAGCCCTTCCTGGTCTTCCCCGAGCTGCTGCGGACCGAGCTGGACCTGCTTCCCCTGCTCCTGCTGGCCGCCCTGTACCGGATGGTCCTCTGGAAGGGCGCCGAAAGGACCACCTCCCTCCTGGCCTATGCCGCCGCCGTCTACAGCTACGGGGTGCTGGCCAGGGACTCCTTTGCCTACCTGCATCCCACGGATGCACTGATCGTGGGGGTCAGCGCCTTCCTGCTCCTGCTCTACGCCTTCTACCGGAAGCGGAAGCGCTGGTTCCTCCTGGCCGTGGTCGTCCTTCTGGGGCTCTCCCTCTACCTCACCCGGGCCTTCTGGCTGTCCCTGGCCTGGTGGACCTACCTGCTGACAGCAGGCATCCTGCTCATCACCCTGGCCGGCGTCAATGAACGGATGCGCCAGCGGGGGGCCAGCCTCCAGGGGACCCTCCACCGGCTGGGGGACGACTGGACCTGGTGAGGGGCGCCGGGCGCCTGCAGGAGGAAAGCAATCAAGGAAAGGCCATGCGACCGCATGGCCTTTCCTTTTTCCTTTGGAACCACCTCCCCAGGCGTCGCCGTCAGTATTTGATCTTGCGGAACTGGTGGGGCGTGGTGGAGGTCATGGTTCCGAAGACCCGGATGAAATGGGAGGCGCTGCTGAAACCGCACTGGAAGGCGATGGACTCCACGCTGTCGGAGGTGTGCAGCAGCAGCTGCTTGGCCGCCTTGACCCGCAGGCGGTTGAGGTAATCGTGGGGCGTGGTGCCGAAATGCCTTTTGAACTGCCGGAGCAGGTACTGGTGGTTGAGGGAGACCACCGATGCCAACCCTTTCAGGTCGACCTGCTCCCGGTAATGGGTCTCCAGGTGAAAAGCGGCTTGCTTGCAGGCGACCTCCGTGGGACTCTTGGTCGTCTCATGGAAACTGGTCAGGGCGGACAAGACTCCATGCATGGCCGCGGAAATCAGATGCTCGTTGGGGGACGGGCCCTCCATCTGGAACAGCACCTGTTCCACATACCGGTCCACATCCACCAGGCTGCATCCGGGATAGACATGGCCGAACCGTTCGGTCAGGAAGGCATGGTAGGCCTGGCTGTTGCCGCCGTCGAAGTGCAGCCACCGGAACCGCACCTTGCCCATGGAGCGGTATCCATGGAACCTGCGGCCGTCGATCAGGACCAGGGTGTCGGCACGCACCAGCTGTTCCCGGTTCTGGTAGCCGACCGAAAGCTCACCCTCGTCCACCAGGAGCAGCAGAAAGGTTTCCAGGCCGCTCCGGGACAGCGCGTAGGCCTCGTCGCAATGATACCTGCCTGCCGTGGGGACCATGCAGCAGTTCTCGCGGGCGAAGGCGGTGGGCTCGTAGAAATAGATGCGGGAATCGGGGAGGACCCCCGGGTCTTTCACTTGCACGTACGGATCACCTTCCTTTGATTGTGTAAGTCAATTTTTGATGATTTCTGGTCATTTGATGGCAATGACATTCTGTACCGCATTTGATATGATGACTACAGAAAGACAGTCGTGACATTATCATAAATCAACAAAGGACAATTTTCAACATCCAAAGGAGGATTCCATCATGATCAACGGTGAAAGAAGAATCGAAAGGCCCCTGCGCTGGGCGATGGTCGGAGGCGGACGCACAAGCCAGGTGGGTTACAAGCATCGGACGGGCGCCCTGCGGGACAACACCGCATTCCAGTTGGTCGCCGGCGCGTTCGACATGGATTTTGCGCGCGGACGGGATTTCGGCGTGAACATCGGGGTGGCGGCCGAGAGGTGCTATCCCGACTACAAGAGCCTGTTCGCCGAAGAGGCGAAACGCCCGGACGGCGTCGAGGCCGTCACCATCGCCACCCCCAACGGGACCCATTATGAAATCACCAAGGCCGCCCTGAACGCCGGCCTGCATGTTATCTGTGAAAAACCCCTGTTCTTCAAGGTCGAGGAGGCCGAGGAGATCAAGGCCCTGGCCGAGGAAAAGGGCAGGATCCTGGGTGTGACCTATGGATTTTCCGGCCAGTCCATGCTGCTGCAGATGCGGGCCATGGTCGCCGCCGGGGCCATCGGCGACGTCACCATCGTCAACTTGCAGTACACCCACGGCTATGGCTGCGACCCGACCGGCGACAAGACGAACGAGTCCCAGAAGTGGCGGGTGGACCCGGCCGTCGCCGGCCCCTCCTTCGTCCTTGGGGATCTGTCCACCCATACCTATTACATGTCGAACCTCATCCTTCCGGACATGCGGATCAAGGAGCTTCTCTGCGACCGCCAAAGCTTCGTGGGAACCAGGGCGCCGCTGGAGGACAATGCCCATGTCATGATGCATTATGAAAACGGGGCCGTCGGCACCATGTGGGTTTCGGCTGTCAACGCCGGCTGCATGACCGGCCAGAGGATCCGCATCGTGGGAACCAAGGCAAGCCTTGAATGGTGGGACGCGTACCCCACGGAACTGCGCCATGAGGTCCAGGGACAACCGGGGCAGATCCTGTACCGGGGAACGGATTATCTGGACGGCATCGCCAAGGACGACGAACGTTTGGGGGCGCTGCATGTGGAGGGACTGTCCGAATCCTGGGCGAACATCTACCTGAAGTTCGCCATCGCCATGGACGCCAAGAACCGGGGCGACGAGGAGCTGCTCAAGGACCTGGTCTATCCTTCCATCGACGGGGGATTGGAAGGCGTCCGTTGGATCGCCAACTGCGTGAAGTCGGCGGAGCAAGGTTCGGTTTGGGTGAAGTACGAGTGAAATTCAAAAGACCAGGGTGCAGTTCGGTTCGAACTGCACCCTGGTCTTTTTTTCCTGTTCCTGTGCTATTCCATCTCCACAGGGACCTTTTCCAGCCTCCAGATCTCCCGGGCGTACTCCTCGATGGTCCTGTCCGAGGAGAACTTGCCCGCCGAAGCCGTGTTCAGCATGGCCATCCTGGCCCACCTCGCCCGGTCCCTGTAGGCCAGGTCCACTTCCCTGTGGGCCTGGGCATAGGCGTCGAAGTCCTGCAGGATGAAATACTGGTCCGCCGGCTCTCCGCCGCCGTTCAGGAGGGAATCGTAGATCTCCCTGAACAGCTCCGGATTCCCGGGGGCGAAGGTCCCGTCGATGAGCTGTGTGGCCACCTTCCGGACGGCCGGGTTGCTGTTGTGGATGTCCCAGGGGTTGTAGCTCCTCTCCCTCTGGAGCCGGAGGACTTCCGGCGCCGTCATGCCGAAGATGAAGCAGTTCTCGCTGCCCACCTCCTCTGCAATTTCGATGTTGGCACCATCCAGGGTGCCGATGGTGACGGCCCCGTTCAGCATGAACTTCATGTTGCCCGTTCCGGAAGCCTCCTTGCTGGCCGTGGAAATCTGCTCGCTCACGTCCGCCGCGGCGAAGATGATCTCCGCGTTGGAGACCCGGTAGTTCTCGATGAAGACCACCTTCAGCTTGCCCCCGATGTCCGGGTCGTTGTTGACCACCTGGGCCACGTTGTTGATCAGCTTGATGACCAGCTTGGCCCTCCGGTATCCGGGAGCCGCCTTTGCTCCGAAGATGAAGGTCCTGGGGACCCTGTCCAGGTCCGGATTCTCCTTGAGCTCGTTGTAGAGGTGCATCACATGGAGCACGTCCATCAGCTGGCGCTTGTACTCGTGGAGGCGTTTCACCTGGACGTCGAAGATGGACCGGGGGTCCACGTCGATCCCGTTGTGCTCCTTGATGTACCGGGCCAGGCGCACCTTGTTTTCCTGCTTGATTTCCATGAATTCCTTCTGTGCCCCCGGGTCGTCCGCCAGGGGTGCGATCCCCTTGATTTGGGGGAGGTCCGTGATCCAGCCGCCCCCCACCTTCCGGGTGACCCAGTCCGCCAGCAGGGGATTTGCGTGGAGCAGGAAGCGCCGCTGGGTGATGCCGTTGGTCTTGTTGTTGAACTTCTTGGGGTACAGCGCATGGAAGTCCTTCAGCTCCTCGTTGACCAGGATGTCCGTATGGAGCCTGGCCACCCCGTTCACCGAATGGCTTCCTGCGATGCAGAGCCAGGCCATCTTCACCTGGCCGTCCGCCAGGATGGCCATCCGGTGGATCCTTTCGTCCCCGCAGCCGAACCGGTCCGCGATGTCCGCGCAGAACCGGCGGTTGATTTCCACGATGATCTGGTAGATCCTGGGGAGCAGCCGGCTGAACAGGTCGATGGGCCACTTCTCCAGGGCCTCCGACATGATGGTGTGGTTGGTGTAGCCGCAGGTCCGGGTCACGATGGCCCAGGCCTCCCCCCAGGCCATCCCCTCCTCGTCCAGGAGCACCCGCATCAGTTCCGGGATGGTCAGGGACGGGTGGGTGTCGTTGATGTGGAAGGCCACCTTCTCGTGGAGCCGGGAAACGTCCCCGTATTTCCGCTTGAATTTTCCCACCACCTGCTGCACCGTGGCGGAGATGAAGAAGTACTGCTGCTTCAGCCTAAGCTCCTTCCCCTGGTGGTGGTTGTCGTTGGGGTAGAGCACCTCCACGATGGTCTTCGCCAGGTTCTGCTGTTCCACCGCTTTCTGGTAGTCCCCCCGGTCGAAGGAGCCCAGGTCGAAGCTCTGTACGGCCTCCGCGTCCCACAGGCGCAGGGTGTTCACCGTGTTGTTGTCGTAGCCCACGATGGGCAGGTCGTAGG
>NZ_JAAEEH010000089.1 GCF_010179735.1 Anaerotalea alkaliphila | reverse complement strand
CCCTTCGGGGGCTTCGTACCCACCATGAAGATTTCCACCAACACGGACCTGGCCCGCAAGAAACCGGGCTGGATCGATTTCGATGCGGGCCAGCTGATCGGCCAAAAGAGCATGCCGGAACTTCTGGAGGAGTTCATCGAGAAGGTGGTTGCCGTGGCTGACGGTGCATGGGTGAACAACGAGAAGAACGATTACCGGGAGATTGCGATCTTCAAATCGGGTGTCACGCTCTAGGAAAAGGAAAAAGGAAGGAGACTGATCATGAAAGCATTTATGGACGACAACTTTTTGCTGGGAAACGACATTGCGGTCCGGCTGTACCACGACCATGCGAAGAAGATGCCCATCTACGACTACCACTGCCATCTCTCGGCAAAGGAGATTGCGGAGGACAAGAAGTACCGGAACATCACGGAGCTATGGCTGGGGGGGGACCACTACAAATGGCGGGCCCTGCGCAGCAACGGCGTGGACGAGGCGCTGATCACCGGTGACGCCGGGGACAAGGAGAAATTCCTGGCATGGGCGGAAACCATCCCCTACACCCTGGGGAACCCGCTGTACCACTGGACCCATCTGGAACTGCAGCGTTATTTCGGCATCCGAAAGACCCTGTCCCCAGCCACGGCGGATGAGATCTGGAACACCTGCAACGAAAAGCTGAAGGAAGAGGCGTTCTCCGCCAAGTCCCTGATCCGGCGTTCGGACGTGAAGGTGATCTGCACCACGGACGACCCGGTGGACGACTTGCGCCATCATGCGGTCATCGCCCAGGACAGGGACTTCGGCACCAAGGTACTGCCCACCTTCCGTCCGGACAAGTCCTTCAACATCGACCAGCCCACCTTCGAGCCATGGCTGGAAAGCCTGGAGGCCTGCGTCGGTTTCCCCATCGACTCGGTGTCCGCCCTGCTGAAGGCGCTGGAGCTGCGCATCGACCATTTCCATGCCCATGGCTGCCGCATTTCGGACCATGCCCTGGATGTGGTCCAGTACCTGACCGCGGACGAGGCGGCGGCCCAGACCGTGTTCGAGAAGAAGCGGGAGGGGGGGCCCCTTTCCCCCCAGGATGTGGCAACCTTCAAGGGCTGTCTGCTCCATTTCCTTGGAACGGCCTACGCCAAGCGCGGATGGGCCATGCAGATACACATCGGGGCCCTGCGGAACAACAACCGCAGGATGCATGAAAAGCTTGGTCCCGACACGGGTTTCGATTCCATCCACGACGAGAACGTCGCGGCGCCGCTCTCCCGGTTCCTGGGAGACCTGGACGCACAGGACGCCCTGCCCAAGACCATCCTGTATGTCCTGAACCCCAAGGACAACTACGT
>NZ_JAAEEH010000088.1 GCF_010179735.1 Anaerotalea alkaliphila | reverse complement strand
GGAAGCAAGACCCCCGGCCATCCGGAATACGGCCACACGGACGGGGTGGAGACCACCACCGGCCCCTTGGGCCAGGGCATCGCCAACGGGGTGGGCATGGCCATGGCGGAACGGCATCTGGCGGCAAGGTTCAACAAGCCCGGCCACGAGGTCGTGGACCACTACACCTACGTCATCGCCGGGGACGGATGCATGATGGAAGGGGTGGCTTCGGAAGCGGCCTCCCTGGCCGGCACCCTGGGCCTGGGCAAGCTGATTGTCTTCTACGATTCCAACCGGATCACCATCGAAGGAGATACGGACACGGCCTTTAGGGAGGACGTGGGCAAGCGCTTCGAGGCCTACGGCTTCGAGCACATCAAGGTGAACGACGGCAACGACCTGGAGGCCATCGACGGGGCCATAAGGAAGGCCAAGGCGGACCTTAAGAAGCCCACCCTGATCGAGGTCTGCACCCAGATCGGGGCCGGATGCGCGGCCAAGGAAGGGAAGGCTTCCGCCCACGGGGAACCCTTGGGGGAGGAGAACGTGCAGCAGATGAAGCAGGACCTGGGCATGGGGGGACACCCCGACTTCCACGTGCTGCCCGAGGTAAGGGAACACCTGGAGGGACTGGTCCGGGAGAAGGCCCAAAAGCGGGCGGAGTGGGAAGCGCTTTTCGCAACCTACGCCCAGGCCTATCCGGAGGAAGCCAAGGAATGGGAGGTCTGGCACGGGGCGGTGGACATGCAGGAGCTTCTGGAGGATCCCGAAATGTGGGAATTCTCCGGCTCCGTGGCCACCCGGAGCCGTTCGGAGGCGGTGATCAACCGGCTGGCGAAGCGGCTCCCCAACCTGGTGGGCGGGTCTGCGGACCTGGCCCCTTCCACCAAGACGCTGATGAAGGGAAGGGGGGACTTCCTGCCGGGCCGGTTTGCGGGCTCCAACCTGCACTTCGGCGTCCGGGAGCACGGCATGGCGGGAATCTTGAACGGCATGGCCCTCCACGGAGGCCTGCAGGTCTACGGGGCAACCTTCTTCGTGTTCTGCGACTACATGCGGCCCTCCATGCGGCTGGCGGCCCTGATGGGGCTTCCGGTGACCTATGTGCTGACCCATGACAGCATCGGCGTGGGGGAGGACGGCCCCACCCACCAGCCGGTGGAACAGCTGGCGTCCCTGCGCTGCATCCCGAACATGACGGTGTTCCGTCCGGCCGACGGGAAGGAAACCGCCGCGGCGTGGATGCATGCCGTGGGGCAGACGGAGGGGCCCACAAGCATCGTCCTCACCCGGCAGAACCTTCCGGAGCTGGAAGGGACCGGTGTGGAGGCGCTGAAAGGCGGCTATGTGCTGAAGGAATGGGGGGACTCCCCGGAACTGGCGATCATCGCCTCGGGCTCGGAAGTCAGCCTGGCCCTTGCGGCGGCAGAACGGCTGCACAAGGAAGGTGTTGGGGTCCGCGTGGTGAGCATGCCCTCCATGGACCTGTTCGAGAAGCAGCCGGAAAGCTACAGGGAAGCGGTCCTGCCGGTGGCCATGGGGAAAAGGCTGGTGGTCGAGGCCGGCACCTCCCAGGG
>NZ_JAAEEH010000087.1 GCF_010179735.1 Anaerotalea alkaliphila | reverse complement strand
TTCTCCTCGTATAATAAAATTAAATCATAGGTTTATCAGTTGCTTTTTTCTTAAACCACTTGGATATTGAACCCTATTCCTAGATAATAGAAGTATGGAATAAGGATCTATCTGGATTAAGGCTATTTTCTCCTGTAGCATGACTACATTTGAAGACTGTCTCCCAGCCAACAGTTGTACTGCAAACTCACAAGCTGTATCGCTTGCTTTTCATACCGAATGTTAGTAGCTTCGGGCAGCTTATGTCTGGCAAGTATCGAATACTCATACGCGAGGTTGTTGCCATGCTGTAGGTAACTAGGGATAGGTTTCAGTATCCAAGCCGTTCCAAATTTCAGAGAAAGGAGGTCCTGTCCATGAAATTACTTGTTGGTATTGACGTCAGTTCCGAAAAACTTGACACCTGTTTCCTTGATAGCGAAGACCATGTTTTGCTTGAAGTCTCTCTCCCTAACACCATCGTTGGCGCCTCTAAAATCAAGGAACATATTTTAAGATTGAATGCATCCGTTCACTATGATCGTATCATCGTTGGCATGGAAGCCACTTCTGTTTACAGTTTTCATCCCTCCACTTTCCTTGCACAAGATGATGAATTGAAGGCCTTAAGCGTTGAAGTTGTTGTTATGAATCCAAAAGCCATCCATCGGTTTAAAGGTCTCTTTGATGAAGATAAAACTGATGAAATCGATGCTTATCGCATTGCTGACTTTCTTCGTTTTGACCGTTTCAATGTCTCTCTTCTCAAAGAAGAACAATACATGGCTTTGCAACGATTGACTCGTTCCCGTTATCAGCTGATCTGTCAGCTTACTGAAATGAAACAACATTTCCTTGAAAACCTGTACTATAAGTGCAATGCATTGACCAAAGAAATTGATACTTCTGTCTTTGGATCAACCATGATGGACTTGCTAACCGACTCCATGAGTCTTGATGAAATCGCCGACATGCCCTTGGAAGAGCTCGCTGCTTTTTTGCAGGAAAAGGGGCGCGGTCGGTTCAGCAACCCCGACAAACTGGCCAAATCCATTTCCAAAGCCATTAGGGATTCCTATCGGCTTGGAAAAGTTATGCAAAACTCTGTAGATGTCGTTCTTGCATCCTATGCCATGATGATTCAAACCCTCAGGAGAGAAATCAAAGTATTGGATAACGCCATTCAAAACCTCATCATTACTCTTCCTGAATCGAAGTCCCTATTAAGCATTCCTGGCATCGGCCCTGTCTATGCCGCCGGCATTATTGCTGAACTGGGCCAAGTGGAACGCTTTGAAGACGAAGCCAAGATCGCCAAATATGCTGGTCTTTACTGGAAACGGAAACAGTCAGGCAACTTCGAATCTGAAAGAACTGTCATGACCAGAACAGGAAACCACTATCTTCGTTATTACTTGGTCGAAGCTGCCGGGTCTGTAATGCGAAACGAACCTGTTTATCGAGAATACTATCTCAAAAAATATCATGAAGTTCCAAAGCATCAACATAAGCGAGCCCTCGTTCTTACAGCAAGAAAATTAGTGCGCATGGTGGATGTGCTACTACGCAACCACCAACTCTATGCACCGGAAAGGAGTGTATAGTATCGACGAAATGATCGATGCGCATATCCTT
>NZ_JAAEEH010000086.1 GCF_010179735.1 Anaerotalea alkaliphila | reverse complement strand
TATTTCACGGCACCCGCAACCATGCCCTTGATGATGTGCTTCTGGGCGAACAGGAACCCCACCACGATGGGGGCCGCCGCCATGAGCACCGCCGTCATGATCAGGTCCCACTTCTTCACGAAGGAGCCTGCGAAGCCGGCGATGGCCAGGGGGATGGTCTGCACGTCCTGTCCGATCCCCAGGATCAGGGAGGGCAACAGGAAGTCGTTCCAGATCCAGATGGCGTTCAGGATGATCACCGTCACGAAGATGGGCTTCAGGATCGGCATGATCACGTTCAGGAACACCTGCATCTTGGTGCAGCCGTCGATGGTGGCCGCCTCCTCCAGCGCCACCGGGATCGACTTGATGAACCCGTGGAACATGAACACCGCCAGGGGCGCACCGAAGCCGATGTAGGCGAAAATCATCCCGTGGTAGGTCCGCAGCATGGGGAGCCCCACCGTCTCCCGGATCATCCTGAACAGGGCCACCAGGGGGAACATGACCACCTGGAACGGAATGATCAGCCCGCTCAGGAACAGCAGGAAGATCACCGTGGAGGTCCTGGTCTTGGTCCGCACCAGCACCCAGGCCGCCATGGCCGAAAAGATGGAGATCGTCGCCAGGGATCCGGCGGTGATCACCACCGAGGCGAACACGCTGGAGGAGTACCGCACGCTGGGACTCGTCCAGATCGTCTTGATGTTGTCGAACAGCTGGCCCCACCGGGCCGGCAGGGAGATCGGGTCGCTGATGATCTCCAGGGACGCCTTGGCCGAATTGATGACCACCACAAAGAAGGGGAACATGGCGAACAGGAAAAATATCGCCGTCAGGACCTCGAACACCAGCAGCAGGGTTTTCTTCTTCATCCTCATCACATCTCCACCTCCTTCTTCTTGTTGTAGTACACCTGGGCGATGGAGATCACCGACAGCACCAGGAAGAAGATGATTGCCCTAGCCTGCCCTTCCGCCATCCGGTTGTACTTGAACGCCACGTCGTAGATGTGCACCGCCAGAAGCTCCGAGGAGTTCACGATCTCCCCCTGGAACATGGTGGTGGGGCCCCCGTTGCTCAGGGCCCGGATGATGTCGTACTGCTTGAAGGACGACACCAGGGTCAGGAACGAGGTGATGGTGAAGGCCTGGGCGATCAGCGGCATGGTGATGTTCCACAGCTTCTGCAGGGGGGTCGCCCCGTCGATGTCGCTGGCCTCGATCAGCTCCTGGGGCACGTTCAGGATCGCCGCGATGTAGATCATCATGATGTAGCCCGCGTACTGCCAGGTGAAGGCCAGGATGATCCCCAGCAGGGTCAGGTTGGGGTCGGACAGGATCAGCAGGTTCTGGATCGCCTCGGAGCCCACCAACCCTCCCAGGGGCGGGACCACGCTCTTGAAGATGAACTGCCAGATGTAGCCCAGCACCAGGCCCCCGATCAGGTTCGGGACGAAGAATCCCGCCCGGTAGAAGTTCTTCAGCTTCAGCTCCCGGGTAACCAGGAACGCCAGCACCAGCGCCACCGCATTGATGGCCACCACGCTCAGCAGGGTGAACAGGAACGTGCGCCCGAAGGAATACCGGAACGCGTAGTCGGAAAACATGGTCTTGTAGTTCTCGAGCCCCACGAACTTGGGCTCCACCCCCGCGATGGCCGTCCAGTCCGTCATGGAATAGTACAATCCCATGAAGAACGGTAT
>NZ_JAAEEH010000085.1 GCF_010179735.1 Anaerotalea alkaliphila | reverse complement strand
AAAACAACGTAATTCCAAGACTAAACCCGCGAAAGCGGAAGGTCAGAGTTTATGCTGCCGGAGAGAACTTTTTATGAGAGTTTGATCCTGGCTCAGGATGAACGCTGGCGGCGTGCCTAACACATGCAAGTCGAGCGGGATTCAAGCGGAAGCGGCTTCGGCCGAAGAAGCTTGATGAGAGCGGCGGACGGGTGAGTAACGCGTGGGCAACCTGCCTTGTACAGGGGGATAACACAAAGAAATTTGTGCTAAAACCGCATAAGCCTACAGTCCCGCATGGGACGGTGGGAAAACACTCCGGTGGTACAAGATGGGCCCGCGTCTGATTAGCTGGTTGGTGGGGTAAAGGCCTACCAAGGCGACGATCAGTAGCCGACCTGAGAGGGTGATCGGCCACATTGGGACTGAGACACGGCCCAAACTCCTACGGGAGGCAGCAGTGGGGAATATTGCACAATGGGGGAAACCCTGATGCAGCGACGCCGCGTGAAGGAAGAAGGTCTTCGGATCGTAAACTTCTATCAGCAAGGAAGAAGATGACAGTACTTGACTAAGAAGCCCCGGCTAACTACGTGCCAGCAGCCGCGGTAATACGTAGGGGGCAAGCGTTATCCGGAATTACTGGGTGTAAAGGGTACGTAGGCGGCATGGCAAGTCAGATGTGAAAGCTCCGGGCTCAACCTGGGGACTGCATTTGAAACTGCCAAGCTAGAGTGCAGGAGAGGCAAGTGGAATTCCTAGTGTAGCGGTGAAATGCGTAGATATTAGGAGGAACACCAGTGGCGAAGGCGACTTGCTGGACTGTAACTGACGCTGAGGTACGAAAGCGTGGGGAGCGAACAGGATTAGATACCCTGGTAGTCCACGCCGTAAACGATGAGTGCTAGGTGTCGGCTCTTGAAGGGTCGGTGCCGAAGTGAACGCATTAAGCACTCCACCTGGGGAGTACGATCGCAAGATTGAAACTCAAAGGAATTGACGGGGGCCCGCACAAGCGGTGGAGCATGTGGTTTAATTCGAAGCAACGCGAAGAACCTTACCAGGTCTTGACATCGATCCGACGTGGACGTAACGGTCCATTCCCTTCGGGGCGGAGAAGACAGGTGGTGCATGGTTGTCGTCAGCTCGTGTCGTGAGATGTTGGGTTAAGTCCCGCAACGAGCGCAACCCTTATCTTTAGTAGCCAGCATTTCGGATGGGAACTCTAGAGAGACTGCCGGGGACAACTCGGAGGAAGGTGGGGATGACGTCAAATCATCATGCCCCTTATGATCTGGGCTACACACGTGCTACAATGGCGGCTACAAAGGGAAGCGAGGGAGTGATCCGGAGCAAACCCCAAAAAAGCCGTCCCAGTTCGGATTGTAGTCTGCAACTCGACTACATGAAGTTGGAATCGCTAGTAATCGCGAATCAGAATGTCGCGGTGAATACGTTCCCGGGCCTTGTACACACCGCCCGTCACACCACGGGAGTCGGAGGCGCCCAACGTCAGTGGCCCAACCGCAAGGAGGGAGCTGCCTAAGGCGAAATCGATGACTGGGGTGAAGTCGTAACAAGGTAGCCGTATCGGAAGGTGCGGCTGGATCACCTCCTTTCTAAGGAAACGGATCCGGCGAAAGCCCCAGGGCTGGAGTTTGGGTACCGTAAATGCGCGAAAGCGCGGTCAAGGGAAGACCTAAAAACCCCAAGTGCAGCAAACTGGGA
>NZ_JAAEEH010000084.1 GCF_010179735.1 Anaerotalea alkaliphila | reverse complement strand
AAACCTGAATTCCCGGGAATTTATACCTAGGCTGGTGGCTCTACCCCCAGACACTTGTACAAATGGAGTTGCTTCTTCGTGATTTCGCCAATGCGATGTCTCTTGCCCGGCTGCTCGAAGCGCTCTATGATGTCCAGGTTGTCCATCACTTCCTGCATGGTGTGGCTTTTGAACAAATCGTTATCGCTCATGGCCTTCTTGATGTAGGAAAGGTAGATGAGGGCCACAAACTGCACGAACAGCTTTCCGTCCAGATTCTCTTCCGAGGACACCGAAGTGGTGCGCATGTTGAGGCGCTCCTTGATGTCGCCGAAGGCCTTTTCAATCATGTCCTTGGACCGGTAAACCTCCAAGGCGTCCAACGGATCCTTGACGCCGTTGGAAATCAGGGCAAAGTAACCGTAGTTCTTCTCGGCCTCGTCGATGGCGTCCTGCTTGGGGGTGAAGGTGATTCCACGCACTGGTGTCTGCTTGATTTCGTAGTATTTCGCATAGCTCTTTTCGTGCTCTGGAATCCGCTTGCCGGATGCCAGTTCCGCCTCCAGACTATCCAGCATCCTGTTGAAGGAGACCTTGTCGTCCGTGGCCTTCTGGTCGTTGTAATACACATGGAGGTACATCCTCCGGGTTCCCTTTACGACTTCCCCTGAGCGCGGTTTCATCTCACTGTAATCCCAATCCATTAGGATGGAATCGTAATAGATTCCGTACTTCGAGCTGTAGTGCTTCCTGGACACCATGGTGCCGCGGATTTCGTCCAACCTTTTCTTCACGTACTTCAGGGATGTCTTGGTTGCGATCAGGAACTTGTAACGCTTTTGGTACAGCTCGTTGATGTTCTCTTCACTGTAGAACCCCCGGTCCATGATGAGCTTCACTTTTCCCAGTTCCAGGAAGTCGATTTCGGCCAGCATGTTGGAGATGGTCTTCACATCCGAGATGTTGCCCGGAAGCTTCCGGAAGCATACCGGAAGCCGGGATGTTTCGCCGAAAATCAGGGCCAGGTTAATCTGGGGCAGGGGATCATGGTCTTTGTTCATCCCGTACTTGACCTGCTTCAGTGACTTCGAGTACGAAGATATGGAGGTTGTGTCGTAGGCCAGATACTCCTCTTCCAGACGGCGCCTGGCCTGCAGCTGGAAGAAGTTCTGCTTGGCGTTCTCAGTGATGGATCCGAACAGCTCGCTGCTCCTTTGGGAAGGGATATCCTTTCCAAAAGGATGCGTATGGGTGGCGGCCCACTTGGGAAACCGGCTCAGGGGGTTCCTGTCTTCCAGGATCAGGTAGTAGGCGATGGACAGGATCTGTCGGTATGTGTCCGGGAAGCATCGCTTGAGGTCTTCGGATATCCCCAGCTTGTCGCCGATGGCGTCGAAAAGAGAGGTGGCACCACAGAAGCCGCGCTTCCACTCCAGAGTGGGAACCGGTCCCGGCTTGGCGGTTGCCGGAGGCTCCAGCGCCTGTTGTCTCTTGGACGGAATCAGCTTTCCTGTGTCCGGGTCCAGTTTCCCTATGCAAACCCTACGGTTCCTGGCCTGCTTCTTATCCTTGTCCCAGTATCCGGAAGACTCATAAACGTAAGTCACACCATTTTTCTTGTTCTTCAGATAGACCAGCGACATCTGCGGCACCTCCATTCATTGGTATAATTATACCAATGAATGGGTCAAAAGTCAATGCAAAACCGCCTCAAAACCCAGTGTTTTCAATGGTTTTCGTATAATCATTGGTATAAAAATCCGGGAATGCAGGTT
>NZ_JAAEEH010000083.1 GCF_010179735.1 Anaerotalea alkaliphila | reverse complement strand
CCTTGTAAGATATTGTTACGGGACAGATTAAGAAATCATCCCGAATGTTCCTTGAAAATGCAACTTTAATATTCGAATGAATCAACAGACACCACGTATTGAATTTCAACCATCTCATAGGTATAATCTTCCTGTCAGAGAGATAGATGTGCGTACCTCCTGGATCCCTCACATGAGGTCTTATCCGTGAAAAAGCGTGTCACTCCACAGGAACGATTCTATGTTTAGCTGGTTGGGTCGCCTTCGGGCGTTACCCGTTTCAAATGCAAGGTTGTTTGGCGTTCCTCATTCAGTGGATGCTCTGATTCACTCCATTACGAAAGGTTGGTTTCCTTATGTCTGCTTTCATCAATGATTTTGTGGTCGGCATCGATGTTTCCTCCGAATTCTCGGTCGTCGCGATGCTCGAACCCAGCGGCACCCCGATCCGCAAACCATTCCGGATCGACCATACACCCGCGGGCTTCAACAAACTGCTGGATATCTTGAAAAAAGAAGAAGAGCGGTTAAACAGAAAGCCCATCTACTTCGTAGAATCCACGGGTATCTTCCATTTACCACTCTTCTTCTTTTTGAAATCGAATGATCTCAAAGGTTTTGTGCTAAACCCTTTGTCTGTTCATTCTACCAAAAATTTCGACTTAAGAAAAGTGAAAAATGATTCGAAAGACGCAGAATCCATCGCTAGACTTGCCAAATACCAACAGGTCAAGTGTTCCCTGGTCCCTGAGCCGCAAATTCTGGCCCTGCGCATGATGGTCCGGGAGTATTACGCTCTTTCCGACATGCTCACCGTGATGAAGAACCGGCTCTCTACGGACCTCTATCTGCTCTTTCCAGGCTATGCCGGTGTCTTTGCCAACCCTTTTGGCAAGGCCTCTCTTGAGCTGCTCAGAATCTGTCCGTCGCCTCAACATGTCATTGATGCGGAGCCGGATTCGCTTGCCGTCAGCATTGCCGCCTCCAGCCGCAAAGGGCTTGCTTGGGCTTACAAGAAAGTTAATCTTCTGCTGGAAATATCCCAGCTTGCACTTTCAATGCCAATGAGCTTTTCCATCCTCAGCAACAAGATACGGCTGCATCTGGATGGCATCCAGAACCTGCAAAACAGCTTGGATGGCCTGCTTTTACAGCTTAGGGAGATGATAGCCGCACCCGAGTTCCCTCAGAAGGAGCGACTTTATATCGATCTTCTTGATCGGATGCCCGGCTGCGGTTTCCTCACTGCCGTTACAATCATTGCCGAGATGGGTGATTTCAGCCGCTTCAAGTCTCCTAAAGCCTTTACTGCCTTCTTTGGAATCGACCCAAGCGTGAACCAATCCGGAAAGTTCAACGGCGACCGCAACCGGATATCCAAACGCGGCACCAAGTTCGGCCGCCGAGTCCTTTTCACGCTCGCTTTGGCTTCCATTCGCACATCCCGGAAAGGGGACCCGATCAATGCCATTCTGAGGGACTATTACCTCAAGAAATGCGAGACCAAGAAGAAAAAAGTCGCTCTGGTCGCTGTCATGCACAAACTTCTCCACTATATTTTTGCGGTTCTTCGCGACGAGAAGCCATTCGTATTTAGAAGCCCGCAAGACCATCAATCCTGGCGTCACAGCCAAAATTCCGCTGCCCCTGACGCCGCCTAAGCACACGGTGTCTCATATGCCAACCAAATGCCAATGTTCGGATTTTGCTATTGGCTAGCTTTGCTATACGCTTTTTTAAAACTCAATTTTTAAAGTTTTTTGATCTCAGCTATTGACTTTTATTAGCTGGTCT
>NZ_JAAEEH010000082.1 GCF_010179735.1 Anaerotalea alkaliphila | reverse complement strand
CCTGGATTCCCGGAACTCGTAACTATGATATGACTATGAATTCGCTCCAAACCATTGATTTTACTGGCGTTCAAGCCACTCCGCTATTGATTTGTTGCTAGTTATGTGTTATCATATACATAACTAGGAGGTGGCACAATGGCAATCATAAACCAGTTCGATAAACGCAGCGGCATCACATATGTGTATGAATCAACATCCTATTGGGACAAGGAGAAACAACAGCCCCGGGCAAAACGCAAGCTCATCGGCAAACGGGATCCCGCCACGGGTGAAATCATCCCGACCGATGGGCGGGGCAAAAAGCGTAAAGAACAGCTAGAACCTTTGCAACCGGCAAAGCCGGGACCGGTGCCCATCGACAGGACCAGCCGCAGGTTTTATGGTGCCACCTATCTTTTGGATGAAATCGGCAATACACTTGGGCTTTCCCAGGACCTCAAGCAGTGTTTTCCAACCATCCACAAGCAGATCCAGTCCATTGCATACTATTTGATCCTGGAAAGCGACTCGCCGCTTTTCCGTTTTGAAAGATGGAGTTCGCTGCACAAACACCCCTATGGCGGAAACATCCCTTCCCAACGGAGCAGCGAAATCTTCTCATCCATTTCCGAGGAAATGAAAAGCAGCTTCTTCAAACTTCAGGAGAAACGCCGCCACGAGGATGAGTACTGGGCTTACGATACGACATCCGTTTCCAGCTATTCCCAGACACTCTGCCAGGTGCAGTACGGAAAGAACAAGGAGCATGACCGGTTGCCGCAGATCAACCTTGCGTTGGTATTCGGGCAGAAATCCGGACTTCCGTTCTATTACCGGAAGCTGGCCGGGAACATACCGGATGTCAGCACCCTTAAGAATCTGCTCGCCGATTTCGAGGCGCTGGGCTTCGAAAAGGTGAAGCTGATCATGGACCGCGGCTTCTATAGCGAAGCAAATATCAACGGACTGTTCAAGGAACGCCTGAAATTCATTGTTGCTGTGCAGACCGGCATTTCCTTTGTGCGCAGGGAGATTGACAAGGTGTATGACACCATCCGGTCTTACGACAATCTGGATGAGCAGCACGGGCTGTATTCCACCACCGTCCTGACCGAGTGGGACTATCGGCAGGAACGTCCCTACAAAAAGGATGTCATCGCGGAAAAGCGACGGATCTATCTGCATGTCTACTTCAACATCGACAAGTATGCCGACGACGAAACCAGTTTTGACAGGAAGCTGCTGTCCATGAGAAAAGAGCTTCAAGACGGCAAACACACTCCTGAACACGAAAGTTTCTACAAGAAGTACTTCGAAATCAAGGAGACGCCGGTTCGGGGGATGCAGGTAACTGTGAAGGAAGATGCGGTGAGGAAAAGCAAACGCTATTATGGTTATTTCACCTTGATGAGCAATGAAAAGATGGATGCCATGACCGCGTTGCAACTTTACCGAAACAAGGATTTGATCGAGAAGGCCTTTGGAAACATCAAGGACCGTCTGAATCTCCGCCGTTTGCTGGTCTCCTCCGAAAGAAGCCTGGACGGAAAGCTCTTTGTTTCGTTCGTGGCATTGATTTATGTGTCTTATATCAAAAACCACATGCAGGAAACCGGGTTGTTCAAAGACTACACTGTTCAGTCGCTCCTTGATAAGCTTGATCTCATAGAATGTTTCGAGAATCCGGGCCATGCCCTCCGGGTTGGTGAGGTTCTCTCGAAGCAAAAGCAGATTTACGAGGCGCTGGCCATCACACCTCCAGCATAGTTACGTGTTGGCGGGAATCCAGGTTG
>NZ_JAAEEH010000081.1 GCF_010179735.1 Anaerotalea alkaliphila | reverse complement strand
TCTGATTCACATATGATAATGTCCTATTGTAACGCAAATGATTATGTCCCACTTCCGGTCATGGTGTACAATGAACCTCATGCGACAAAATACAATACATCGAGGTGGCCGCTATCAGAAAGGTAGACTTGCAAATGACAGAGGAATACAGATACGACGTGATCAAGAAACTCGTCGATACGGACGGCAACAAGAAGAATGCAGCCAAGAAGCTGGGTTGCACCACAAGGCACATCAACCGCATGGTCAAGGGCTACAAGTCCCTGGGCAAGGCCTTCTTCATCCATGGGAACCGTGGAAGGAAGCCCGTCAGCACCCTGCCCCCAGAGACCAGGAAGTCCATCCAGGACCTGTACCTCACCAAATATGCGGAAGCCAACCATACCCACTACGCCGAGCTTCTGCAAAAACACGAGGAAATCAATGCGTCCCCAAGCACCGTGCGCAACATCCTCATGGATTCCGGCAGACTCTCGCCCAAGGCCAGACGCACCACCAAGGCCCGGGCACGCAAGGCGCTGGAAGCCAAGCGGCAGGCGGCCACCTCCAAGAGGGAGCTGGACCGGATCACAACGGAACTCCTTCTCCTGGACGATCCCCATCCCAGACGCCCCCGCTGCGCCAACTTCGGCGAGATGATCCAGATGGACGCCTCTGTACACTTGTGGTTCGGCGACACAAAAACCCAGCTCCATGCCGCCGTGGACGACTCCACAGGCTGCATCGTAGGCGCCTACTTTGACTATCAGGAAACCCTGAAGGGCTACTACAACGTCTTCCGCCAAATCCTTCAGAACCATGGCATCCCCTACATGTTCTACACGGACAGGCGCACCGTTTTCGAATACAAACTAAAAGGGTCCCCTTCCATAGAAGAGGACACCTTTACTCAATTCGGCTACGCCTGCAAACAGCTCGGAGTCGAAATTGTCACCACAAGCATCCCCCAGGCCAAAGGGCGCGTTGAACGCTTGTTTCAAACCTTGCAATCACGCTTGCCCC
Source organism: Anaerotalea alkaliphila (assembly GCF_010179735.1). Taxonomy (GTDB): domain Bacteria; phylum Bacillota; class Clostridia; order Lachnospirales; family Vallitaleaceae; genus Anaerotalea; species Anaerotalea alkaliphila. Next base: position 825 of record NZ_JAAEEH010000081.1, on the reverse strand, counting down.
TCGAACTAAGACTGGCGGGCGCTACAACCATAGAGCAGGCTAACGCATTCTTGGATTCCTACATACAAGAATACAACGCTCGTTTTGCACTACCGGTCAATCATACCAAATCTGTCTTCGAAACACAACCGGGTAATGAAACAATCAATCTTACCCTTGCCGTCCTTGCCAACCGCAAGGTCGACAGCGGCCATTCCATCCGCTTCGACAACTCTTTCTATACGCCCGTGACTTCAAACGGCTTCCCGGCCTACTACCGCAAGGGAACAGACGCCCTAGTCATCAAGGCCTTCGATGGAAGCCTCTTTGCATCCATCAACGAGACGGTCTACGCCCTTGACCTGATCCCCACCCACGAGCGTGCCTCGAGGAACTTCGCCGCACAGCATGCAGCGCCTGCCCCCAAACCCAAGAAACGCCATGTCCCTTCCATGTCCCATCCCTGGAAACGCAATTCTTTCGTTCAGTACGTGAACACGCAGCCGCACCGCCAGGATCAGCTCCTGGACTCCGTAGCACACGTCTAGCTCCTGGGTTGCGCGCTACGGCGACTACCCGCCCAAAGGCCTTTATGCCGCGAAAGCCTGTTTATAGCGAGTTGATGGCATGTTATGCTTGTTTGCAAGGCATCCCATGCTTCCTTGCCGTGCCCAAAAACCACAGGGATGCCTCCTATGCCTTGAAACATGCCATGGGAGGCTCGCTGTAAACAGGTCCGTGGAATAAATGCCGCTCCCTTGCATCACGCCCAAGACCAAAAAAGCACCAGCAATAGCTGGTGCCTATGTTATAAGTTTTTCGGGACATTTTCAAAAACGCTTGACA
>NZ_JAAEEH010000080.1 GCF_010179735.1 Anaerotalea alkaliphila | reverse complement strand
GGCGAAGACGCCGTCGATCCCCACGGGATCCACTTCCTTCCTGAAGCGGTCGATGATCCTTTGGGCAACGCCGTTTACGCATCCCACGGTGGGCACGACCCACAGCTCGTTGCGGATCCCCACCTCCTTGTTGGAGCGTTCGTACACATGGACTTTCCTCTCCGGCAGGGAGGTATGGAAGGATTCGAAAGCGGGGCTATAGCCGTATTCCAGAATCTCTCCCAGTCCTGTCTTCAGGTTGTGGACATGCACGTGCTGTCCGGGCGCGATGTCTTCGGTGGCGTTGCCGATGGGCATGCCGTACTTGACCACCGCCTCCCCCGCGGCGATGGCAGCGACGGCCATCTTGTGGGCCTGGGGGATGGGTTCGGCCGCGGTCAGTTCTGTTCCGTCGATTTCAATCCGGTCTCCCGGTTCCAGGGGTTCCAGGGCGATGGCCACGTTGTCCTTGGGATGGATCCGCAGATGCCGCTTCATAGGAGCACCTCCTGCAGGGCTTCCTCCATCCCTTTCTCCAGGATCAGTCCCAGATATTCCACAACCAGGTCCAGCAGTCCGGGCAGGGCCGTCAGGTCCGCCGTCCAGACGGGTGCATGGGCAAGGACCGTCCGGGCCAGGGACCTGCATCCCTCCTCGGACCCGTCGAAGGCTGCCCATGCCTTCCTGAAGAGTTCCAGGATGTCTTCGGCGTCGTTCACGGGGATCGTCTCCTCCCCCCGGAGGCCCCTGTAGAAGACCAGCATGGCCGCCAGGGAGAAGACCAGCCTCTTGGGGAGGGCACCCTTTTCCCTGAGATAGGCCTCCAGGGAAGGCAGCACCCGGGTGTTGTACTTGGACATGCCGTTGAGGGAGATGCTGAGGAGCTGGTGGGAGATGAACGGGTTGCGGAACCTGTCCATGACCTCAGCGGCGAAGGATTCCAGCTCCTCCTTCGGCAGGTCCAGGGTCGGGATGATTTCCTCGTAGACCGCCTGGGCGAGGTATTTCCCCACCACCGGATGCTCCACGGATTCCTTCACGGTGTCGATGCCGTAAAGGTAGGCCACAGGCACCAGCGTCGTATGGGCGCCGTTCAGGATGCGCACCTTCCGGGTCCTGTAGGGGGTCATGTCCTCCACGAAAAGCACGTTGCAGTCCGTCCTGTCCACCGGCAGGAGTTCCTTCAGGCCTGCAGGGCCCTCGATGACCCAGAGGTTGAACTGTTCGCTTTCGACGACCAGCTGGTCCTCATACCCCAGCTCCTCCCAGACCTCCTGGATCCGGTCCCGGGGATAGCCGGGCACGATCCGGTCCACCAGGGAGTTGCAGAAGGTGTTGGCTTCCCCAAGCCATGCCTCGAAGGCTTCCCCCAGCTGCCATTCCCTGGCATGTCTTTCCACGACCTCCTTCAGCTTGTCCCCGTTCCTGTCGATGAGCTCGCAGGGGATGATGACGAAGCCCTTGTCCGGGTCGCCCCCAAATGCCTTGAAGCGGGCGTGCAACAGGGCCGTAAGCTTGGCTGGAAATCCCTTCTGGGGCCCTTCCAGCGTGTCCTCCGGCTCGTAGGCGATGCCCGATTCGGTGGTGTTGGAGATGACGATTTTGACCGTCTCCACCGCCGCCAGCCCAAGGTAGCCCGCATGGTCCGTGTAGGGGTTGACTGCAGACACGATGGAGTCGTTGAGGAGATGCTCCTTCACCGGTTCCCCGTTCTTGATGCCCTTCAGGGTATGGGTGTAGAGGAAATCCTGGGACGCCAGCAGGTCGACCAGGCCCACGGGCAGCGGTTGCACCACGGCGATTCCTCCGTTGAAGTCCGCTTCATCGTTGAGCTTCTGGACCGTCCAGTCCGTGAACGCCCGCAGGAAATTCCCTTCCCCGAATTGGATGACTTTGATGGGACGTGGGGGTGCCTGGTGCAATGCCTTCGATAATTTTTCCATGATTGTCATTATTCTCCTTTTCTTTCATCGGGGATGGGGTTATTTCATGATCAGGTTGGGAAGGAACATGACGACGGCGGGCACATAGGTGATCAGCAGCAGGGTCCCCACCATGACCGCATAGAAGGGGAGCAGGGCCTTGGTGGCCTTCTCGATGGAGATCTTGCCGATGGAGCAGCCCACGAAGAGGGCGGAGCCCACCGGCGGGGTGCAGAGGCCCACGGCCAGGTTCAGGATGAACACGATGC
>NZ_JAAEEH010000007.1 GCF_010179735.1 Anaerotalea alkaliphila | reverse complement strand
TCTACCTTTCTGATAGCGGCCACCTCGATGTATTGTATTTTGTCGCATGAGGTTCATTGTACACCATGACCGGAAGTGGGACATAATCATTTGCGTTACAATAGGACATTATCATATGTGAATCAGACAAGAGGATTGTATCGCCAAAAAGCTGTTGAGTTTTTTCCTGCATTGTGTTATACCTAGGACTAGAAAGTCCATCCTTTCCAAATGGATGATGAGTACAGTTTAACCGATAAGGATGGATTCGGTCAATGGCATAAGACAGGAGATCGGCTGAAATGGAAAACAAACGGCATAAGAAGGGATACCGCAAAATGCTGCGGACCTTGGCCTTGCATAAACCCAAAAGGGAGCAATTGGACGCCTACTACAGCGCAGTGGAGGACCTGATAGAGAATGCGGCGGTGCTGGACATGGACGCCTTCATCCAGCATGGAAGGATCACGTGTCTGGAGCACAGCCTGCATGTTTCCTTCGTCAGCTTCAAGGTGGCGAGGAAACTGGGTTTGCGCAGCAGGGAAATGGCGAGGGGTGGCCTTCTGCATGACTTTTTCCTTTATGACTGGCATGTGACCAAGTGCAGGGAGGGGAAGCACGCCTTCGCCCACCCGGTCATCGCGAAAAGGAACGCGGAGAGGCATTTCACATTGAACGAGGTGGAAAAGGATGTGATTGTCAAGCACATGTGGCCGGTGACACTCTGGTGGCCCCGGCACAGGGAATCCTGGATCATCATCGGCGTAGACAAGTATTGTGCCGTCCTGGAGACGTCCCACCAATTGTGGGAGAGTCTGCGGGCAGGGAACGGGAAGCCCTCCCCGCTTCGGACGGGGGTTGAAAAAGCGGAAGGCTGGTTCAAAAAATGAGGTTCCCGGCTTGCGAAGGCGGGATTTCTGTGCGATAATATGAGGTGTTGGCAAGAATGTACGCCTGCGAGGCAAAGATACGGAAAGGTGATTGCATGGGTAGAACAGAGGAAACAGAGGAAGGTCGAAGACAACATTATCTGCATACGGACATCGTGATTGAGGCCTTGGGACTGGACAGGAACAGCAAAGTCCTGGATGTGGGTTGCGGTATGGGTGTGTTCAGCATCCCTTTCGCCGCTGTGGCCAAATCCGTCAAGGCGGTGGACGATTCTGAAAAAATGATAGAGTATCTGTCGGACAGGTTGGAAGAGGAAGGGATTGAAAACATCACCCTTGTCCTTGGGGAATTCCAGGACCTGTCCAAAGAAGTGTTCACCCATGTTTTCATTTCGCATATCCTCCACGAGATGGAGAATTTCGAACAATTCCGGGAAAAGCTGTTGGAGCTTACCTCCCCCGGGTCCCGTGTGGGAATCTTCGAATGGAAGAGGAAGCGGGCGGATTACGGACCCGAATACCAGGAACGTCTGTCTCCGGAGGATGTCATGGGAGTGGTCGGAAGCAGTTTCACCTTGGAACGTTACGAGGAGTTGAGCGAACCTTTTTATCTGGTGGTGCTCAAGAGGATCTAGAAAGGCATGCAGCGGGCGTTTACTGCAGACTCCACACTAGGAGCGGAGGCGGTAAGCGCCTTTCTATAGATGACGAAACAGGAGGAATGGAATGTTTTCATCGGATATCGGTGTTGACCTGGGAACAACAAACGTGCTTGTATATATCAGGGGAAAGGGTGTCGTGGTGCGGGAGCCCTCCGTGGTCGCGGTCAACCAGCGCACCAAGGAAGTGACGGCCATCGGCCAGGAAGCCTATGAGATGATTGGACGCACACCGGACAGCATCGTGGCGGTGAGACCCCTGAAGGACGGGGTGATCTCCAACATGACGCTTGCGGAGCAGATGCTGAAGATGTTCATCCAGAAAGCGGTGGGTTACCGGTTGAAGAAGCCCCTGGTTCGCATTTGCGTGCCCAGCGGTGTCACAGAGGTGGAGCGCCGCGCCTTCGAGGATGTGGCCTACCAGGCGGGAGCCCGGAAGGTGGAAATCATAGAGGAGCCGCTGGCCGCAGCCATGGGGGCGGGCATCGACGTGAACGAGCCCTTCGGCACCATGGTTGTGGACATCGGCGGCGGGACCACGGACATCGCTGTCATCTCCCTCAGGGGTACCGTACTGAGCTCCTCCATCAAGCTGGGGGGGGACCATTTCGACGAGGTGATCATCCATCACATCCGCAAGGCCTACAACCTTATGATCGGGCAGCGCACGGCGGAGGATGCCAAGATCGCCATTGGTTCCGTCGTTCCGCGGGAAGAGCCCCTGCAGTATACGGTCAAGGGCAGAAGCCTGCTGAGCGGTCTGCCGGAGGCAGTGACCATCAGCTCCAGCGAATTGGAGCCGGCCATGCGGGAAGTCGCCACGAAGATTGTGGAAGCCATCCACATGATCATAGAAAAAACCCCGCCGGAACTGTTGGGAGACATTTCCGAACGGGGAATGATCTTGACAGGAGGCGGCAGCCTCCTGCACGGGATGGACCAGTTGATCAGCAGCAAAACGGGGCTGTCGGTACTGGTGGCGGACGATCCCATGTCCTGCGTTGTAAAAGGCCTATTTCATGAGAAATAGGCCTTTTTTTCAAGCGGTTTCCTTCGATGCCAGGATGGCTTTTCCCGCACCCACAGCGTCCTCCACGGCGGAAAAGAGGCGGTCTTCACCGATCCGGTCCAGGAAGCCGGATTGTCTCAACAGTTTGAGGGGTTGCGGATTGACCTCGGCAAACAGCAGCAGGACCTTCCGCTCCCTGCACCGCTTTTCAATCCGCTTCAGCGCGTCCAGGGCGGTGGCATCCATGATGGGCACGTTTTTCATCTTGAAGACAAGCACGCTGGTATGGCTGCGGATTTCCTGGAGGACATCCAGGAAGGTGTTGGCCGCCCCGAAGAACAGGGGGCCGTTGATCTCATAGACCAGCAGCTCCGAATCCAGGGAGAGTTCCTCTTTGGTCTTGACAGGACCGTTCCCTTCGGTGCCCGGCGTATCGTCCGCATCCTCCGAACCGGGAACCAGGGAGCGGGTGACATCCGCATACCCCATGCTTTCCCCCATCCTATGGACGAAGAGGAACATTGCCATGACCATACCGAACTGGATGGCGACCACAAGGTCGAAAACCACGGTGAAGAGGAAGGTTGTAAGAAGTACGGAGACATCACTTTTCGTCGAACGGAAAAGTCCTTTGAAGGACCGCCACTCGCTCATGTTGTAGGCGACCACGACAAGGATGGCGGACAGGACGGTCAAGGGGATCAGTTTCGCATAGGGCATGAACAGAAGCATGATCAGCAGCAGGACCACCGCATGGGTGATTCCCGCAACCGGGGTCCGGCCGCCGTTCCGCACGTTGGCGGCGGTGCGGGCGATGGCGCCGGTGGCGGGAATGCCTCCGAAGAGGACGGAGCCGATGTTGGCGATCCCCTGGGCAACCAGCTCCATGTTGGAGTTGTGGCGTTTGCCGATCATCCCGTCGGCCACGACCGCAGAGAGGAGGGATTCGATGCCAGCCAGGAAAGCGATGGTGATGGCCGGTCCCACAAGGGCCTGCAGGTTGCCCAGGCTGAAGTCCAGGGTTCCAAAGTCGACGAACCGGATGGTGGCAGGGATGTCCCCGAACCGGGATCCGATGGTCTCCACAGGAAGGTTGAACAAGCTGGTGGCCAGGGTGGCTCCCACCAAAGCCACCAGGGAGCCCGGGATGGTCTTGTTGATCCGGGGCCAGAGGACGATGACCGCGATGGAGACAAGGCCCAGCAACAGGCTGGCCGTGTTGAGTGTCCCCAGGCGGGAGAAATAGGCTTCCCATTTTTCGAAGAATTCCGCCGGCACCTCTTCCATTTGCAGGCCCAAGAGGTCTTTGATCTGGGTGGAGAAGAGCACTACGGCAATTCCTGAAGTGAATCCGGTGGTGATCGGATAAGGGATGTATTTGATGACGCTGCCGAAACGCATGAGACCCAGGAAGATGAGGAAGATGCCGGCCATGAGGGTGGCGATGGCCAGGCCGCCCAGGCCATGGGTCTGGACGATTCCGTAGACGATGACGACAAAGGCGCCTGTAGGGCCTCCAATCTGCACCCGGCTTCCGCCCAGGAAGGAAATCAGGAAACCTGCCACTACTGCCGTGATGAGTCCCTTTTCGGGGGAGACGCCGGAGGATATCCCCAGGGCTACGGAGAGGGGGAGGGCGATGATGGCTACGATGATGCCGGCGATGATGTCGTTGAGGAGGATGTTCTTCGTGAGTTCCACATCCCGGTGTTTGAGGATCGAGAAAAATTTGGGTTTCAACTGCTTCAGCTCCTTCGGTTTTCTTCCAGTGTATTCCTGTGAGGAGGCGGTGTCAATAGGTGGCGGACATGTTCCGTTTTTTGTGCATGGACAGGCGACAAGACAACGCACACGCTTGCCCTGTTCCAGGGCGGGAGACCGGATAGGTCATCGCCGCTGAAGGGGTGCACGCTTGTCCTGTCCCAGGGCAGCGTGTATGGGGGGAGGCCAGTGCGCCGCCCCCCGCAGCCGTTTCCGGCAGGGTGGAAGAGGGCTGGAGACGCCGGGGAATCGCAGGAGCGATTGCTTCCGGCGTCGACGGAATTCCGGATGCAGGGCCAGACCTTGCGGAATCCCCAGAGGGGAAGGGACAACAGGTCAGCGTGCGAAGCACGCAGACAACCGGAAGGGGAACGGCCGTCCCCAAGCTAGCTTGGGGGAGTCTGTTCCCCTTCCGGTTGCAGCAGGACAGGATGTCCTGCTGCCTGTTGACCTTGGCAGGTGCTGTTTCGGCTTCAGGAGTGTTCTAAATCCTGTGCCAGGGGGTTGTGTGGGGCGGCGCACTTGTTTATTTGGTGCATCTTATGTATAATAACAGCATAAAGCGTTACCCAATCAAGAATATCAGGAGGTTACCGATGAGTTTTCAACCAGAATCTGTTAAAAAGACCTTGCAGGTGGGGGATAGGAGTTTCACTTATTTTTCCCTGGATTCCTTCGAGAAGGCGAGTGGGGCGCCGATCCGTGCGCTGCCGTTTTCGATGAAGGTCCTGCTGGAGGCCGCCATCCGTCAGATGGATGGTCTGGGTATCACGCAGGCCCATGTGGACGAAATCGCCAATTGGACTGTTTTGAAAGAGAAGACAAAGGAGATCCCCTTTATTCCCGCCAGGATTGTCCTGCAGGATTTCACAGGCGTTCCGGTGGTGGTTGATTTGGCCGCGATGCGTTCCACGATGGAGGAGATGGGAGGGGACCCGAAGAAGATCAATCCCATCGTCCCTGTGGACCTGGTGATCGACCATTCCGTGATGGTGGACCGTTACGGTTCGAACGAGGCGTTGGAGTTCAACGTGGCCAAGGAGTTCGAGCGGAATGAGGAACGTTACCGTTTCCTCCGCTGGGCCCAAACTGCGTTCGACAATTTCCGGGCTGTTCCTCCGGCCACAGGCATCATCCACCAGGTGAACCTGGAGTACCTGGCCAGCGTCGCCACCACGAAGCAGGTGGGTGAGGAGACCCATGTGTATCCCGATTCCCTGGTGGGGACGGATTCCCATACGACCATGATCAACGGCCTGGGCGTGCTGGGCTGGGGCGTGGGCGGCATCGAGGCGGAAGCCGGCATGCTGGGGCAACCCCTGTACTTCCTGATGCCTGAGGTCATCGGCGTGAAGCTTACAGGTTCCCTGCCCGAGGGGACGACGGCGACGGACCTGGCCCTGACGGTCACCAACATGCTCCGGAAGAAGGGCGTCGTTGGAAAGTTTGTGGAGTATTTCGGCGAAGGGGTGTTCTCCATGAACCTGGCGGACCGTGCCACGGTGGCGAACATGTCCCCGGAATATGGTGCCACCATGGGATTCTTCCCCGTAGACCAGGAAACCCTGCACTACCTCCGGGAGACCGGAAGGGATGAGGAGCAGGTTGCCCTTGTGGAAGCCTACTACAAGGCCCAGGGGATGTTCGCTGAAAAGGGAAGTCCGGAACCCCAATATAGTGAAGTCCTGGAACTGGACCTTTCCACCGTCGTGCCCAGTCTGGCCGGACCCAAGCGTCCCCAGGACCTGGTGCTCCTTTCCGACATGAAGGAAAGCTTCCGGAGCATTGCTGCCAAACCCCTTTCCGAGGGGGGATACGGCCTTTCTTCCAACAAGATGGAGGAGCAGGTGGAGGTCCAGTGGGAGGACGGCAGGAAAGAGGTCATGAAGGCAGGGGCCGTGGTGCTGGCCGCCATCACGAGCTGCACCAACACGTCCAATCCCAGTGTCATGATCGGATCCGGACTTGTGGCGAAAAAGGCGGTGGAACTTGGCCTGTCCGTCCCCTCCTACGTGAAGACCAGCCTCACCCCTGGCTCCCTTGTGGTCAAGGACTACCTGGACGCCTCCGGCGTGATGCCTTATCTGGAGAAGCTGGGCTTCCATTCCGTGGGCTATGGCTGTGCGACCTGCATCGGCAACTCCGGTCCCCTTCCAGGTCCGGTGTCCAGCGCCATCACGGAGAACGACATGACGGTGGCCTCCGTCCTGAGCGGCAACAGGAACTTCGAGGGCAGGATCCATGCCCAGATCAAGATGAACTACCTTGCGTCTCCCATGCTGGTGGTCGCCTATGCGCTTGCAGGAACCGTTGACATCGATTTTGCGGTGGAGCCCATCGGCACAGGGAAGGATGGGCAGGCCGTGTATCTGAAGGACATCTGGCCCAGCTCCAGGGAACTGCAGGAAGCGGTTGCCCAAGGGGTGCAGTCCCGCATGTTCATCAACCAGTACAAGGGCGAGAAGAACGTGTTCACGGCCAACGAGCGCTGGAACAGCATCGCCGTTCCCGAAGGGGACCTGTACGAATGGGATGCGGATTCCACCTACATCCAGGAGCCGCCGTTCTTCAAGAGCCTGTCGGCGGAACCCCAAGCCTTGGAGTCCATCCGCAAGGCCCACATCCTGGCCATGCTGGGCGACTCGGTCACGACAGACCACATCTCTCCCGCGGGAAGCATCGCCCCCACAAGCCCTGCGGGAACCTACCTTACGGAAAGGGGTATCGCACCTGCAGACTTCAATTCCTACGGTTCCAGAAGGGGCAACCATGAGGTCATGATGCGGGGAACCTTCGCCAACATCCGGATCCGGAACGAGGTGGCACCCGGGACCGAGGGCGGTGTGACCAAGCACTTCCCGGAAGGGGACGTCCTACCCATCTACGATGCCTCCATGGCGTACCAGGAGCAAGGCGCGGACCTGGTGGTTGTGGCCGGCAAGGAATACGGTACGGGAAGCTCCAGGGACTGGGCTGCCAAAGGCACCCTGCTTCTGGGAGTGAAGGCCGTCCTGGCGGAAAGCTATGAAAGGATCCACCGGAGCAACCTGGTGGGCATGGGCGTCCTCCCCCTCCAGTTCAAGGAAGGGGAAAACCGCAAGACCCTTGGGCTTGTGGGGGATGAGACCATCACCATCGAGGGTCTGGAAGGGGAGCTTCTTCCCATGCAGGAACTGACGGTCAAGGTGGAAAAGGGCGACGGCACCGTCCGGGAATGCAAGGTTGTTTCCCGCTTGGACAGCCTGGTGGATGTGGAATACTACAAGAACCAGGGGATACTGCAGACGGTCCTAAGACAACTGATGAAATAAGGCTCATGCCAGAAAAAAGGGACAGGGGTCCCGCCTCCATGCTATCCCATGGAGGCGGGACCCCTGTCCCTTTTTTCGTCATTCTTCCTCTTCCGATGAAACGGGCTGGAGGCTGCCGTTTTCCAAGTCCACGGACTGGATCCGGATCTGCAGCGCTTTGGCCATTTTCTTGAGCTGCTGGGCTTCCCCTGCGGTGCAGATGTTGAGCACCTTGCCGGAGAGGCCGTTCCTGCCTCCGCGCCCCGCCCGGTGCAGGTAGTCTTCGGCGGAGTCCGGCAGGTCCATGTTGAAGATGTGGGTGACCTGGGGCACGTCCAGCCCCCGGGAGGCCAGGTCGGAGGACAGGAGGATGGGGCATTTGCCGCTGCGGAACTTCTCCATGGCGGCCTTTCTTGCCTGTTTTCCCGCATCCCCCCGGATGGAGGCAACCGGAATGCTGTGGTGCGCCAAAGTGGATTCCAGGTTGGCCATCGGGACGGCCTGATTCAGGAAGACCATGGCCTTGGTGGGTTTCTCCGCAGCGATAGCCTTCCGAAGCATTTTTGTCTTTTCCCGCAGGGGGGTGACAAGAAGCAGATGGGTGAGGTTTGCATTCACCCTGGGCTCCTCCATGAGGAGGAGCACGGGATCTTTCATCCTGTCCTTGGCAAGGTTGCGCGCATGCTCCGTCATGGTGGCGGAAAAGGCCAGCAGCTGCCTGTCCCGGAGGGTGGTGCGGATGACCTGCTCCACCCCTTGGAACTGCTGGGGATCGAAAAGACGGTCGGCTTCATCCAGGACGACGGTGCGGATCTGGTGTGCGGCGATCTTCTTCTTCTGGATCAGGGCGAGGATCCGCGGGGCGGTGCCGACGATGAACTGGGGCTTTTCCCGCAGCTTCTCGATCTGCCGTTGGATGCCGGCTTGTCCGTTGATGGCGGACACCTGGAAAGGCAGGCCCGATGCATCGGCCAGCAGACGGACCTGGTCCGCAACCTGCAGGGCAAGCTCATAGGTGGGTGTCAGGACCAGCACCTGGTTCTCCCTTTTCGATGCATCCATCCGGGCCATCAGGGGCAGCAGATAGGCAAAGGTCTTTCCGCTGCTGGTGGACGATTGCCCGATGACGTCCTGTCCTGCAAGGACGGCGGGGATGGCAGCAGCCTGGATGGGGGTGGGCGTATGGATCATCAATTTTTTCAAGCCCTCCTCCAGATGGGAAGGGATGCCGGTACAGGCGAATGTGTTTTCCAATGGGAACCTCCTTGGTCGTTCATGGGTTTGAATTACATTATAGCAGAGGCGGAGGGAATGGAACAGGGGAATGAAAAAAATAGACAACCTTCCCGCGAATGGTGCTATACTATAGGTAAGGAATGTGACAGGAAAGCGAGAGGAGGCCGACATGAAAAACATGCTCCATGCCTATTCCTCCAGACAGCACATGCTGGGGGAGAACTATGAAATATACCATTATCTGGACCAAAGGATGCACGGGGTGGAGTTGCATCACCATGACTTCTACGAGGTGTATCTGCTGGTTTCAGGTGATCTGGACTTTCTGATCGAAGGGCAGACCTACCGGTTGAATCCTGGGGACATCGTGCTGCTGGACACAAGGGACCTCCACCAGGCGTATATCCGGAAGACGGATACGCCCTATGAGCGGTATGTGTTCTGGATCAGCAGGTCCTATTTGCGGAGCCTTTCCTCGGACAAGACAGACCTGCTCCAGTGCTTCGAAGCGCCGGAGAAAAGGAGTGTGGTCAACACGGATTTCGAGATTCGGCAGGAACTGAAGATGCTCTTCCAGAAGCTGATCGCCCTGGAGGACTTCCAGGGAGAGGGGAAGGACCTGCTGGCAAAGGCTTATTCCATGGAAATCCTGGTGAAGATCAGGAACATCCTTGCGGACAAGGAGAAGCTGTACAATACCATCCTTAAGAAGAGCGTCCTCATCGACAGCATGATTGCCCATATCGAAGCCAACCTGAGCGAGGACCTGACCATCGACAGGCTTGCGGAAGAGTTCTTCCTGAGCAAGTACCACCTGTCCCGGGAATTCAAAAAGTACACGGGGGTTACCATCCACCGGTACATCATCCTGAAGCGGCTCATCATGGCGAAGGAATTCATCCTGCAGAACGACTCCATCACAGACGTGTACATCAAGTGCGGATTCGGGGATTACTCCAATTTCTTTCGCGCGTTCAAGAAGGAATATGGCATAACGCCCAAGCAATTCTATGAAATCATGACGGATGCGGAGCGGGCGCTGTAGGATGCCACAACCGTCCAAAGGAAAAGACGGAAGCTGCAAGCATTTTTTACAAGTCATCCAGCACCATTCGCATTTTTTTCCGATGCAGGGGATGGTATGATTCCTAGTAGAGATAGAAACAACAAAACACGTCATCAGGGAGGAATGAAAATTATGGAAAATGCCAACACGGTTCAGCAGTCGAGATACCATCGGGCGAAGCTTTGGCAGATCGGACTCTTCACGTTAAACAACACGGCGACCAATGTGGCCATGCTGTCCATGATGTTCTACGCGTTTTTCACGCAGAACGTGCTGGGACTTTCCGCGGCAGTCGTGGGAACAATCGCCATGGCGATGCGGATTTTTGACGGTGTCACAGACCCTGTGATTGGATTCGTCATGGACAGGACGGACGGGAAATTCGGGAAGTTCAGACCCTTCATGCTGGCGGGGAATGTCATCCTCTTCATCACGATCCTGCTGATCTTCCGGACGGATGTGGAGAAGGGACAGTCCTGGAAGTACTTGTACACCACGGTACTGTATGTCCTGTACATCATCGGCTACACCTTCCAGACAGCGGTCACCAAAGGAGCCCAGGCGGTCCTTACCAACGATCCCGCACAGAGGCCGGTATTCACCTTCTTCGACGCCATCTACAACACGGTGCTTTTCAACGTCGGCACCTGGTTCATCTTCACCTTCATGGGCCCCAGATATGCGAAGAATGTCATCGACCCCAGCTTGTGGCATGACGTCACGCTAATCTTCATGCTCATCTCCTTCGGCATGACCATCTTGGCCATCATCGGAATCTGGCGGAAGGACAGGACGGAATTCTTCGGAATGGGAACCCATGCTCCGAAAATCAGGATTGCGGATTCCCTGGAAGTGATCAAGAACAACCGTCCCCTCCAGATGCTGGTCGTTGCGGCTTCCACGGACAAACTGGCCAATGTTGCTGTCCGTGGGGCGCTGGTGTACTTCTTCTCCAACATCCTCTACAGCACCGCACTGCAAGGGAAATACTCCCTGTGGGCCATCATCCCCACACTCATCGCGACCTTCGTAGGGGTGCGGATGGCTTCGAAGGGTGGAATCAAGAAATCCTTCACCCTGTTCACCCTCATGGGCACCGTGATGCTGGTCGCCATGCTGGTGCTGACCCCCATCCTGCGTGCGGATTCCAGTGTGGCGGTTCCAGTGACGGTCATCGTTCTGCTGGTCCTTATGGCCATCCAGGTGTCTGTAAGCCAGCTGGCCGGAAACATCGTCATCCCCATGATTGCGGATTGCAGCGATTATGAGACGTACAGGACCGGACGGTTCATGCCCGGGCTGATGGGAACCCTGTTTTCCTTCGTGGACAAGCTGATTTCCTCCTTCGCCACCTTCATCATCGGTGTGGGGATAGCGTTCGCAGGCTATGGCGGAACGATCATCGAACCCAATTCCGTTGTGAACGGCAGGTTCGAAGGGGTCATCCTGTTCATCATCTTCGGCCTTCCTCTGCTGGGGCACCTCGCCTCCCTCTTGGCCATGAAGTTCTATGAGCTGGACGACAAGCGGATGGCGGAAATCAAGCAAGCCATCTGGGAAAAGAAACAGAAGGCCATGGCGGGTACCGCCGAACAATGAACATGAAAGGAGGAGGGCTTCCCGAAGGGAGGCCTTTAGCCTTTCCACATTCTGAAAGGAGCATGAAAATCATGAAAGAAAGCATGTACAAATATTTCGACCTGGGCATCGTCCACTTCATGGCTTTTCCGAAGACCATGTCCGGAGAAGGGGAAATCCTTCCTTCGGTGGACAGGATACTGGAAGATCCCTATTTCACCGCAATCGAACTGACCAGGATCAACGATCCCGAAGTGCGCAAGCTGGTGGGAAAACACATGCGGACCGCCCATGTCCGTGGTGGTTTCGGAAGCCAGCCCATCACACTGATGGGAGGGCTGAACGTGAACCATCTGCAGGAAGAGGAAAGGCTGAAGGCGGTGGAGGCACTCAAGGGGGGGATCGACCAAGCGGAGGAGATGGGAATCAAAGGGTTCGCTTTCCTGAGCGGCAAGTATGAGGAGGAAAGCAAGGAAGATTCCTACACCCAGCTGCTGAAATCCACCCGAGCCCTCTGCGACCATGCGAAACCCAAGGGAATCCGGATCATCCTGGAGATTTTCGACTACGACATCGCCAAGAAGAGCCTGATCGGTCCCACCATGCTGGCCAAGCGGTTTGCCGAGGACATGAAGAAGACCCACGACAATTTCGGCCTGATGGTGGACCTGAGCCACATACCCATGTACTACGAGAGCTACGAGCATGCCATCCAGCCTATCCTGGAGCATGTTGTGCACATCCACCTGGGAAACACGGTGATTTCCGATCCCTCCCACGACGCCTACGGGGACGAGCATCCGGTGTTCGGCTACCCCAACAGCGAGAACGACGTGGAGGAGGTCACCCGCTTCCTGCAGGTGCTGTTCGCCAGCGGTTTCTTCGACAAGGAGGAAAAACCCATCGTCAGCTTCGAGGTGAAGCCGGCGGCGGACCAGACCTCCGAACTGGCCATCGCCAACTGCAAGCGGGTACTGAACATCGCCTGGGCCAATCTGGAAATCGAAGGAGGAAAAGGATGAAGACAGTCGTATTGGACGGATATACGCTGAACCCCGGCGACCTCAGCTGGGAGGGCCTTCAGGCCCTGGGGGACCTGGAAGTCCATGACAGGACCCCTGCCGACCGGATCCTGGAGCGGATCGGGGATGCGGAAGCGGTCTATACCAACAAGACCCCCCTGACCAGGGAAACATTGGAATCCTGCCCCAACCTGCGCTTCATCGGTGTCCTGGCCACAGGCTACAATGTGGTGGATGTGGAGGCCGCCAAGACCCTGGGGATTCCTATCGCCAATGTGCCCACCTACGGCACCAATGCGGTGGCCCAGTTCGTCTTTGCCCTCCTCCTGGAGCTGGCCCACCATGTGGGGCATCACAGCGACACGGTGCTGAAGGAAGAACGATGGACCAGGAGCCTGGATTTCTGCTATTGGGACCATCCGCTGATGGAGCTGGACGGCAAGACCATGGGCATCGTGGGATTGGGGAGGATCGGTACGAGGACGGCACGGATCGCCCAGGCCTTCGGCATGCAGGTCCTGGTGTACGCCAGGAGGCCGGACCCGTCCATGGAGTCCGACACGCTGCGCTTCGTGGACTTGGAGACCCTCTATGGGGAGTCGGATGTCATCAGCCTCCATGTCCCCCTGACGAAGGAGACCGAAGGCATGGTCAACAGGGAATCCATCTCCAGGATGAAGACCGGAGTGCTTCTGGTCAACACCTCCAGGGGCGCACTGGTGGTGGAGGAGGACCTGGCCGCCGCCCTCAAGGAGGGCAAGGTGGGGGGAGCCGCTTTGGACGTTGTCTCCAGCGAACCGGTGCAGGCGGACAACCCTCTGCTCCAGGCTCCCAACATCCTGATCACCCCCCACATCGCCTGGGCACCGAAAGAGGCACGACAGCGTCTGATGGATGTGGCGGTGGACAACCTGCGTGCGTTCCAGGCGGGAAATCCCATCAACATCGTGAACCCGCAGTAAGGTTTAGGATACGCATCGAGGAAGGCCGCAGACGGTTGGATCAGACCGTCTGCGGCCTTCCTTTTCGTGCTCCCCTTCCTTCCTCTTCCGCATGGGAAGCGCGCCTGTATCCGGTAGGGGACAGGTGCTTGTGCTTCCGGAAGACCCGGGAAAAATAGTTGGGGTCGTCGATCCCCACCAGGCGGCTGATCTCCTGGACGGACAAGCCGGTATGCCGCAGATGGTGGCAGGCCTCCTGGACCCGGAGCCGGTTGACGAATTCGGACAAGGTGCAGCCCATCTGGGCCTTGAACTGGTTGGCGAGATTGGAGGGCTGCATCTCGAAGCGTCGGGCCAGGGCCGTGACACCCAGGTCCTCGTCCAGATGGAGTTGGATGGTGTCCACCACCCGGCGAAGGGAAGGGGAAAGCTGGGGATAGGCGTGTTCCTTCACGGCCCGGGTATAACTCTGGTACATTTCCGTCTGCAACTTGTAGATTCCCGCCCGCGTGCTGGCTTGCTCGATGAGGATGGCGAAGCGCATGGACAACTGGTCCAGGTAGACGGGATGCAGTCCCCCCTCTTCGGCCGCATGGCGGAAGATGGTGTTCATGACGATGGCGATGTTCTTTGCGGAACGCAGGGGGTTCTCGGGAAAACGGTCCTTGATGGGGGTTTCGGTTTCGATCTGCCGGATGAGCTTTTCCACCTGCGTTTCATCCCCCCTGGCCACAGCCCTGCGCAGTTCGTGTTCGTAGCCATAACGAAGCGCTAGCATGTCCTCGGTGGCGTCGGCCGCCGGAGCGCCTTCCGCAGCCTGGGGACCTCCGCCCAGCGCATGGTAATTTGCGGTGGGCACATCATGGGTGCTGGACCCGAAGAGGTTCATGCCGATGAAGCTGAGGTGCTGGCTGTAATTGTCTGAAAGGATTTTCAGGCTGTCGTAGTAGTTGCGGAGCAGATGGCGCTGGAAAAGGGGGAGGCCCCAGTGGACCATGAGCCTGGAAATGGAAGCGTCGTCCTTGGGGCTGGTTAGGAAGGGCCCCATCCGGAGGTATCCTGCGGGTGCATCCTGAAACAAGAGGGGGATGAAGACGAATTCCAGGTCCCCCCGGGTGGAGGCGACGCAGCTGCTGGGGGGGGCCGTCTCCATGCAGAGGGCGGCGATCCGGGGATTGTCTTCCTCCGGGTCGAAGTCCAGGACCTGGGGGATGGGCTGTTTGGCAAGGCTGTGGACCCTCTCGAAGGCGGGGGAGAACCAAACCAGGTCCAACTGGGTGAGGGCGTTCAAATGCTGCATGCCGCGTATGATCCGCTGGTCGAATTCGATTTTCTTCATATGCGTCTCCTCCATTGTGAAAAAATAAATATGGTGCTGCTTTCTTAAATTAGATTATAACACTCTGCTGGAAAATTTGCTACAATGAATACAATGAAGGATGGAAGGAAGCCACAAACCACAAGGAGGATATTTATGAGAATTGCAAAGGACATGAACCGGGACTGGAAGTTCCTGAAGACGGAGGGTGGCGCTTGGGAGAGCGTTAACCTGCCCCATACATGGAACGCCCAGGACGGTGCCAACGGATTCAATTTTTACAAGGGAGCCTGTTGGTACGAGAAGAGGTTCCAGGTGACTTCCCAGGAAGAGGGAAAGCGTTTCTTCCTGGAGTTCCAGGGCTCCAACAGCGTAACGGATGTCTACATGAACGGAAAGCACCTGGGACAGCATCGGGGAGGCTACAGCACCTTCCGTTTCGATGTGACCGACGGACTGGCGGTGGGCGGGGAGAACACCTTGTCCGTCAAGGTGGACAACACGGTGTATGAGGACGTGTATCCCCAGATGGCGGACTTCACGTTCTACGGCGGCATCTATAGGGATGTGGCGCTGATTGTGGCCGAACCGGTACACTTCGACCTAATGGACCATGGCTCCCAGGGGATTTACATCACCCAGGAGAAGGTGGACCGGGAAAAGGCGGAGCTCACCGTGCGCAGCCGGATCTCCAACAGCAGGGAGGCCACGGAGAAGGTCCGGCTCTGGCTGGAGGTGCTGGACGATGCAGGAAAGACGGTGGCCTACGGTGCAAGGGAGGTGTTCGTGGAAGCGGGAAGCACGGCGGAAGCCGCCGTCCCCCTTTCCATCGAGAACCCCAACCTGTGGCACGGTTTGGAGAATCCCTATCTGTACAGCCTGAAGGCTTCCCTTGCCAGCTGCAACGACACGGTGGACGAGGTCCTGATCCCCTTCGGGGTCCGCCATTTCGAAGTGGATGCTGAAAAAGGCTTCTTCCTGAACGGGGAGCACCTTCCACTCCATGGCGTCTCCAGACACCAGGACAGGAAGGACATGGGATGGGCAATCACACCCAGGGAGCAGGACGAGGACATGGCCCTGATCAAGGAAGTGGGGGCAAACTCCATCCGGCTGGCCCATTACCAGCACAACCAGTATTTCTACGACCTGTGCGACAGGGAGGGGATGGTGCTTTGGGCGGAAATTCCCTTCATCAGCGTCATGGGCAAATCCGATGCGGACGGGGAAAACGCCAAGCAACAGTTGGTGGAGCTGATCCGGCAGAACTACAACCATCCTTCCATCTTCTTCTGGGGGGTGCAGAACGAGATCCAAATCGGGGGGGAAAAGCCCCTGGTGCGGCAGGTGGTCCAGGAACTGGCCGAAATCGCCAAGAAAGAGGATCCCAACAGGCTGACCACCATGGCCAACGTGATGTTCGTGAAGGACGGGGATCCCTACAACTTCATGACGGACACTGTGGGCTACAACAAGTACTACGGATGGTACCAGGGCCAGGCGGAAGACTTCGCCGGTTGGCTGGACGGTTTCCATGCCGCCAACCCGAAAGTGAAGCTGAGCATATCCGAATACGGGGCGGAAGGCATCATCCAATACCACAGCGAGACCCCGAAAGTGAAGGACTACACGGAAGAGTACCATGCCCTGTACCACGAGACCGTTTGGAAGATTTTCGAGGCCCGTCCCTACCTGTGGGGCACCTATGTCTGGAACATGTTCGACTTCGGGGCCAACATCCGGGACGAGGGTGGCGTGCAAGGCAGGAACAACAAGGGGCTGGTGACCTATGACCGGAAAATCAAGAAGGACGCCTTCTACATGTACAAAGCCCACTGGTCCAAGGAGAAGTTCGTCCACATCACCGGCAAACGCTTTGTTGAACGGGCCACCGGGGAAATCGACTTGAAGGTGTACACCACCTGCGGCAAGGTCCGCCTACAGGTGAACGGGACCACAATGGAGGAAAAGGACGGCGACGGACATGTGGTGGTCTTTCGGCAGGTTCCCCTGCAGATGGGGGAAAATACCCTGCAGGTGGAAGGGCTTATGGCAGACGGCAGCTTGGAAGCCCGGGATACGGCCCATTTCCAGCGGGTTCGGGAAGAAAATCCCAGCTATGGGGCCCCGGAAGCCAAGGGCGGAGTGGTGGACAACTGGTTCACCATGCCGGAGGACCTGGAGGATGTTGTGGTGGAAGAGCTGGTGATGTCCGAGGACTGCTTCTCCACCAAGGACAGCCTGGGCGCAATGATGGAAAACATGGAAGCCAAGGCCGTGATCCGGAAATACTTGGGGGATGTGGAAAGCCAGCCCATGTACGGCATGCTTGAAGGAATGAGCATCGACATGTTGGCCGGCATGGCCGAGGAAACGTTCACGGAAAAAGTGATGTACCTGTTGAACAAGGAGCTTTCCGCCATCCGGAAAGGACAGGAACAATAGGAGGGATAGAACGATGGAGAATACAACCGCAGCACAACGGTCCAGATACCACCGCGCCAAGCTTTGGCAGATCGGACTTTTCACACTGAACAACACCGCAACCAACATCGCCATGCTTGCCATGATGTTCTACGCGTTTTACACACAGAACGTATTGGGGCTTTCGGCCGCCATCGTAGGAACCATCGCCATGGGCATGCGGATATTCGACGGCGTCACGGACCCCATCATCGGGTTCCTGATCGACAGGACGGACGGAAAGTTCGGCAAGTTCAGGCCGTTCATGTTGGTCGGGAACATCATCCTTTTCGGTTCGGTTTTCCTGCTCTTCAGGACGAATGTGGAAGCAGGGGAGAACTACAAGTACCTGTACACGACCATCCTTTATGTGGTCTATATCCTGGGGTATACGCTCCAGACAGCGGTCACCAAGGGGGCCCAGGCGGTACTGACGAACGACCCCGCCCAAAGGCCCGTGTTCACATTCTTCGACGCCATCTACAATGCCATCCTCTTCAATGTGGGAACCTGGTTCATCTTCACCTTCATGGGTCCCCGCTATGAGAAGAACGTCATCGATCCGATCCTGTGGCATGACGTCTCCCTGGTCTTCGTCGTCATCTCCCTGGGGATGACCATCCTGGCCGTCATCGGCATTTGGCAGAAAGACAGGACCGAATTCTTCGGCATGGGCGCACATGCACCCAAGGTCAAGATTTCCGATTCTTTGGAGGTGATCAGGAACAACCGTCCCCTTCAGATGCTGGTGGTGGCGGCCTCCACGGACAAGCTGGCCAACGTAGCCGTACGCGGCGCCATGGTGTACCTCTTCTCCAACATCCTCTACAGCACGGCGCTGCAAGGGAAGTATTCCCTTTGGGTGATCGTCCCCACCCTGCTGGCGGCCTTTGTGGGCGTGCGGATGGCTTCCAAAGGGGGCATCAAGAAATCCTTCGTGCGTTTCACGTGGATGGGCACAATCATGCTGGTCGTCATGCTGGCGCTGACCCCTGTGCTGCGGGCCGATTCCAGCCAGGGAACGCCAGTCAGCGTCATCATCCTGCTGGTGCTCATGGCTGTCCAGGTCTCCGTGAGCCAGCTGGCCGGCAACATCGTCATCCCCATGATCGCCGACTGCAGCGACTACGAGACCTACCGGAGCGGACGCTTCATGCCGGGACTGCTGGGCACCCTGTTCTCCTTTGTCGACAAGATGATCTCCTCCCTGGCCACCTTCATCATCGGCGTGGGGATCGCTTTTGCCGGATATGGGGGGCAGGTCATCGAACCCAATACCGCAGTGAATTCCAAATTCGAGATGGTCATCCTGTTCATCGTTTTCGGTCTTCCGCTGATCGGGCATGTGGCATCCCTGGTCGCCATGAAGTTCTACGAGTTGGATGAGAAGAGGATGGTGGAGATCAAGGAGGACATCTGGGAGAAGAAGCAGAAGGCCGTCGTTGCGGAGGCGTTTGCAGAATGACCCAATGAATGAAAAGAAGCTTGCACGGCAGTTCCTAATCGACTGCCGTGCAAGCTTCTTTTTGCATGTCCCCAATTTCCAAACCGTGTTCAGAGTCCCAGATAGTTCCGGATGTTGTTGCTGCAGATGTCCTCCACGATCCCGCCCAGGATTTCCGGATCGCCGTGGAATTCGCCTTCGTCCACAAGGGTTCCCAGGAAGCTGCAGAGGATCCTGCGGAAATAGTCGTGCCTGGCATAGGAGAGGAAGCTGCGGGAGTCCGTAAGCATGCCCACGAAGTCGGCCAGCATCCCTTGGTTCGCCAGCGTTGTGAAATGGTCGAGCATCCCTTGCTTGTGGTCGTTGAACCACCAGGCGGAACCGAACTGCACTTTGCCCGGCACACTGTCGATGGAGAAGCAGTGGGGCAAGGTGGACAGGACCAGATTGTCCTTGTCGTTCAAAGTGTAGAGGATCGTATTGGGCAGTCCGCCGTTTCCATCCATGGCATCCAACAAAGCGGCCAAAGGTCTGGCCACGGGAAAATCGTTCATGACGTCGAAGCCGGCATCGGGGCCCAAGACGGCAGCCCAACGGCTGTTGTTGTTCCGCAGGGCGCCGATGTGGAGCTGCATGGCCCAGTTGTTTTTTGCGTATGCGCCGGCCAGAAGGACCAGGAGCTGGTTTCTGAAGATCTCCCCCTCCAGGAAGTCGACCTCCATCCCCAGGACGGCCTTCTGGAACACCGCTTCCGCATCCTCCAGGGTGCCGGAAGTCTCCAGCAGGCTTTCCAGGGAATGGTCTGCGAGCACGCACCCCTGGGAATGGAAGAAGCCGATCCGGTCAACCAGGGCATCCGCCAGGTCGCGGAAGTTTCCGATGCTGATGCCGGAAGCCTTCTCCAGCTCCTTCAGGTATTCCGTCCAGCCGGGCTTGCGGATGGCAAGCGCCTTATCCGGGCGGAAGGTGGGAAGGACCTGGAAGGGATGCCCCTTTTCCTTCAAAAGGATGTGGTGCTCCAGGCTGTCCGTAGGATCGTCGGTGGTGCAGATCAGTTTTACATTGGAGTTCAGGATGATCTTCACCGGGGAAAGGGATTCCTCCCTGATTTTCCTGTTGCAGCGGTCGTAGACCGCCTCCCAGTTCTTTTCCGTCAGGGCTTCCTCCACACCGAAGTAGGTGGAAAGTTCCATGTTGGACCAATGGTAGATGGGCGACCCGACCAGCCGGCCGGCCGTTTTGGCGAAGTGCCGGAACTTGTCCGCGTCGCTTCCGTCGCCGGTGACGTATCTCTCCGGAACGCCGGCAAAGCGCATGGTCCTCCACTTGTAGTGGTCGTGCTTCAACCACATGGAGGAAATGTTGTCGAATATCCGGTCCTCATGGATTTCCTGGGCCGAAAGGTGGCAATGGTAGTCGTAGATGGGGGCGTTTTTGGCATGGGCGGCATACAGCCGTTCCGCAGTAGGCCCCTGCAGCATGAAATCATTCTTCAAGGTTCTTCTCCTTCTTGGGGGTGGTTTCATATCCTGTCTACCAGTATACCAGGAACCGGTGCAGTTTCCATGCGATGGTTGCTTAGTTGCTTGCGATAGTTGCTGTATTGGAAGCTCCTTGGCAGCCAATTTTTCCGGTGGTATAATGAAAACAGTGGATTCAACGGATATTCAGATCATTCAAACAAAGGGAGGACGAAATCATGACATTCAGGAAAATGGACATGCAGGACCAGACGCGGCCGGAGGGAAGGAACTGCATCCTGGCCTACGGATTTTCTCCTGAGGAGGGGACCAAGTTGGCGGCCCATGCAGTCGGGATAGGCATCTGGGAAACGATCCTGCTGGACGGCAGGAGCGACGGGATGCGGCTGCTGGAGATCCTGGAGGACCCCCTGGCCGGCACGGGGACACCCGCTCCCGAACCGGCGGAGCGGAAGGCGGTGGTCTTCCATGCGGTGTCCCAGGAGGAGCTGCACCGGTTCATCCGGCAGTTCTCCCTGCTGGGGATGGAAAGGCCCCTGTTCGCCATGGTGACCCCCGTTTCCGCCGGCTGGCGGCTGGGGGAGCTGATCGGAGAGCTGCAGGAGGAAAGGAAGAGGTTGTAGCCATGGATACGGCGGGAAATCCGGGTCTGCCGTATAATGCAGGGGAGAGCGAATCAAATGAACACGAGGGACGACAGGAGGAAGCGTTGTGGAACAGAACGAGATTTTCGATATGCAGGAAAGCCTGTACACTGTTACAGAAAAGTACCCGGAGGCCATTCCCCTTCTGGTGGCCATCGGCTTGGAGAACATGCAGGATCCGCAGAAACGGAAGGTCCTGGGTAAGAACATCACCATGGAGGCCGCCTTGCGCCTGAAGAAGGTGAATCCCGGGACATTCATGGGGAACCTGCAGGAAGCCATCCGTCAGAACAGGGACCAGGCGGACATGGTCCAACCGGAACCGGACGTGAAGGTGGCAGGCGTGCTGCCCTGTCCGGTGAAGGTGCCCCTGATGGAATCCTTTACGGGCTTCTGGGAGAAGAACAGGGAACAGCTGGGCTTCACCCTGGAGCATGACCTGAAATCCGCTTCCATGGGATTGGATTGGATGGTGGAGGACCTGGCCCAGGCGACCTCGGAGGAGGCTCTGGCGGACCTGTTCATCAGCGCGGGCTTCGACATCTTCTTCGACGAGAAGCTCATGGGGAAGTTCAAGGCCCAGGGGGTCTTCGAGGACCTGACCGGACTGGAGCGCTACAACAGCGATTTCTCCAACAGCCGGCTGGAGCTGCGGGATCCGGACCGGCAGTATGCGGTGTTGGGCGTGGTTCCCGCCATTTTCCTGGTGAACAGGGAGGAGCTGGGGGACAGACCCATGCCGAAGGGCTGGGGGGACCTGCTGGGCGAGGCGTTCGAGGGCGCGGTCAGCCTCCCCATCGGGGACTTCGACCTTTTCAACGCCATACTGTTGAACATCTACAAGAACTTCGGGGAGGAGGGAGTGGAAAGGCTGGGAAGGAGCCTGCTGCGGAGCATGCATCCCTCCGAGATGGTCAAATCCCACCAGAAGAGGAGCAAGCGCCCTGCGGTGACCATCATGCCGTACTTCTTCACGCACATGGTGAAGGAGGGGGGGCCCATGGTCGCCGTATGGCCGGAGGAAGGTGCCATCGCCAGCCCCATCTTCCTGCTTGCGAAGAAGAGCAAGCGGGAAATGCTCAAGCCGCTGGTGGAATTCTTCGCCTCGAAGGAAGTGGGGGAAATCCTGGCGCACAACGGAAGGTTTCCCAGCGTACACCCGGAGGTGGACAACCGTGTCCCGGAAGGGAACACCTACCTGTGGGTGGGCTGGGACTTCATCAGGCAGAACGACCTGGGCCCCCTGCTTAAACATTGCGAAGCGTTGTTCCATGCACACACCGGCAGCTAAAGGAGGGAAACCATGCAGCTTGTAACCGTATCCGGACCACCGTCTTCAGGGAAGACTTCGGTGATCCTCAAGTCCATCCAGGCCCTCCAGAGCCGGAAACTGAAGGTGGGGGTGGTGAAGTTCGATTGCCTTTACACCGACGACGACATACTGTACGAGAAGGCGGGCATCCCGGTCAAGAAGGGCCTTTCGGGTTCCCTGTGTCCGGACCATTACTTCGTAAGCAACATCGAGGAGGTGGTCCAGTGGGGCAGGAAGATGGAGCTGGATGTGCTGGTCACTGAAAGCGCCGGCCTATGCAACCGATGCTCGCCCTACATCAAGGAGGTGAAGGCGGTGTGCGTCATCGACAACCTGAGCGGCATCAACACCCCGAAGAAAATCGGTCCCATGCTGAAGTCAGCAGACATCGTGGTCATCACCAAGGGGGATATCGTATCCCAGGCGGAACGGGAGGTTTTCGCCTCCAAGGTCCATTCGGTGAATCCCAGGTCCATCACCATGCACATCAACGGGCTGACGGGCCAGGGGGCCTACGAGCTTTCCACCCTGCTGCACGACGGCAAGGAGAACCTGGACACCGTGAAGGGAAAACAGCTTCGGTATCCCATGCCGTCGGCGCTTTGCTCCTACTGTCTTGGAGAGACCAGGATCGGGGACGACTACCAGATGGGGAACGTGCGGAAAATGGAAATGGGGGACGGCCATGAAAAATAGGCATCTGTTGAAGGAAAGCATCGAGGCCCTGCTGGAGAAATACCCCTTTCTGGGAGCCTTTTTCGAGGACAACAAGCTGGAGGTGGAAGGGTCCGGACACCTGACCTTTCCGGAGTTCCTGCAGGGCTTCGACAGGGAAGCGGTGGAAGAGAACGCCATGGACCTGGAATCCCTGGAGGAGGGCCTGGTCACCTATGTGGAACAGATGCTCTCCTTCCTGGGGCTGGACAGGGAGGAGGGGGTTTGGGAACTGACCATCCTGGCGGGGAGGGACAAGTCCGGGAATCCGGAAGGGTTTGACGAGATCACCATCCGGAGGAGCGACATCGTATCCATCGTAGGGCCCACCGGTTCCGGAAAAAGCAGGCTTCTGGCGGACATCGAATGGACCGCGGACGGGGACACCCCTACCGGCAGAAGGATTCTGATCAATGGGGAGACGCCGGACAAGAAATGGCGCTTCTCTTCGGGAAACAGGCTGGTGGCCCAGCTTTCCCAGAACATGAACTTCGTAATGGACCTGACCGTCCGGGAATTCCTGGAGCTCCATGCCAGGAGCCGGATGGTGGAGGACGAGGAGGCCATCATCGGAAAAATCATCCGGGAGGCCAACCATCTGGCCGGGGAGCGGTTCGACCCGGACACGCCCGTCACCAGCCTTAGCGGTGGCCAGTCCAGGGCACTGATGATTGCGGACACCGCCATCCTGAGCACGTCCCCCATCGTCCTCATCGACGAGATCGAGAACGCGGGCATCGACCGGAAAAAGGCGCTGGCGCTGCTGGTGGGGGAGGAAAAGATCGTACTGATGGCCACCCACGACCCATCCCTGGCGCTGATGGCGGACCAGCGCATCGTAATCCGCAACGGAGGGATCCACAAGGTGCTTCCCACCGGGGACGCCGAAAGGGAAATACTGGCGGAGCTTGCGGAAATGGACAGCTACATCGCGGACATGCGCACCCGGCTGCGGCAGGGGGAAAAACTTTCCAAGGCGTAGCTACAGCAACAAACTTTTATTCCCTGTTATGCTATACTACAAACAAGTCAGCCGGATGAAACCGGCAGCTTCCATAAAACAACAACCATCCAGAAAGGGTAAGTGTGAACTCAATGTTTTGTTATCAATGTCAAGAAGCGGCCAAAGGAACGGGATGCACAATCCAAGGTGTTTGCGGCAAGACCAACCATGTGGCGAACCTTCAGGACCTTTTGATCTACACCCTGAAAGGGATTGCGGTATTGAATGAAAAAGGCAAGGCTGCAGGCGTAAAGTCACCCGAAGCGGACTTCCACATCATGCATTCCCTGTTCATGACCATCACCAACGCCAACTTCGACGACGCGGCCATCGCCAAAACGATCAAAGAGGGATTGGCTGTCCGTGAAGCCTTGAAGGCCTCCTTGGCCGCAAAGGGCGTGGAACTGGGAGACCTGCATGACTGTGCGACCTTCAGCGTCTCCACGGACGAGCAGATCGAAGCGAAGTCCACAGACCTGAAGGCAGGGGTGGGCGTCCTGGCCACGGAGAACGAAGACGTGCGTTCCCTGCGCGAGCTTGTCATCTACGGATTGAAGGGCATGGCGGCCTACGCCCACCATGCGTACAACATCGGCGCCGAGAAGGAAGAGATCTACGCTTTCATTTCCAAAGCCCTGGCCGCAACCCTGGACGACAGCCTGACCGCAGACGAACTGGTGGCCCTGGTGATGGAAACCGGCAAATACGGTGTGGAAGCCATGGCGTTGCTGGATGGCGCCAACACAGGGAAATACGGCAACCCCGAGCTCTCCGAAGTCAACATCGGCGTGCGCAACAACCCCGCCATCCTGATTTCTGGACATGACCTGACGGACATGGAGCAGCTGATGGAACAGACAAAGGGAACGGGCGTGGATGTCTACACCCACAGCGAGATGCTTCCCGCCAACTATTACCCCGCATTCAAGAAATACGACAACCTGGTGGGCAACTATGGAAACTCCTGGTGGAAACAAAAGGAGGAGTTCGAAAGCTTCAACGGACCGGTCCTCTTCACGACCAACTGCATCGTCCCCCCCAGGCCGGAGCACATCTCCAGAATCTACACCACAGGCGCAGCCGGATATCCGGGATGCACCCATATCGTAGCGGACGAGAACGGCAAGAAGGATTTCTCCGCCATCATCGCCCAGGCCAAGACGCTGGCTGCCCCTACGGAAATCGAGACCGGCAGCATCGTGGGCGGATTCGCCCATGCGCAGGTGTTCGCGCTGGCAGACAAAGTGGTGGATGCGGTCAAATCCGGAGCCATCAAGAAATTCTTCGTCATGGCCGGATGCGACGGCCGGATGAAATCCAGGGAATACTATACGGAATTCGCTGAGAAGTTGCCGGAAGGCACCGTCATCCTCACAGCGGGATGTGCCAAATACAGATACAACAAGCTGCCTCTGGGCGACATCGGCGGCATCCCCCGGGTCCTGGACGCCGGCCAGTGCAACGACTCCTATTCCTTGGCGGTCATCGCACTGAAACTGAAGGAAGTCTTCGAGCTGAACGACATCAACGAACTTCCCATCGCCTACAACATCGCATGGTACGAGCAGAAGGCTGTCATCGTCCTCCTGGCCCTGCTGTATCTGGGCGTGAAGAACATCCATCTCGGACCCACGTTGCCCGCGTTCCTTTCCCCGAATGTGGCGAAGGTCCTCGTGGAAACATTCGGAATCGCCGGAATCGGCAAGGTGGAAGACGACATCGCCCTGTTCATGGCTTGATCCACAAGAAACAATGGAAGCGCGCACCCGCAAGGGGCGCGCTTCCATTGTTTCTTGGTGCAACGGTATTGAGATTTTTTGCAGGTTCGTGCTATAATGGACAAAAACGACAGGAGGTGTCCCATGCTTCGGGTAGGCGTGATCATGGGTGGCGATTCCTTGGAAAGGGAAGTCTCCATCCTTACAGGAAATGAATTCCTGCGACATATGAACCGGGACAAGTACCTGCCGGTTCCCATTTTCATCCGTCGTCCCAAGGAGATCCTGGCCTACGCGGACGAGATCGACGTGGCGCTGATTGCCCTGCACGGTAAGAATGGGGAGGACGGCAAGGTCCAGGCGCTGCTGGAGGCGCTTGAAATCCCCTATTCCGGAAGCGGAATCGCCAGCAGCGCCTTGTGCATGGACAAGACCATGAGCAAGATGGCCATGGGCGGCATGGGAATCCTGACACCGCCCTTCGCAGCCGTAAGCAAACAGGATTGGGAAGAGGGTTCCTGGAGAAGCTCCACGGGTTCCCTTGTCTACCCTTTGATCGTGAAGCCGAACCAGGGGGGATCCAGCATGGGCATCACCGTGGTGGAGGATCCTGGGGCCCTGGAGGAGGGAATCCGGACAGCGTTCGGGTTCGACGACCGGGTCCTGGTGGAAGAGTTCATCCAGGGAACGGAAATCACCTGCAGCCTTCTGAAAGGGGAGGTCATCCCCATCCTGAAGGTGAGCCCCACCCTCCGGTTTTTCGACTACGACTCCAAGTACAAGGAGACCACGGGGGCATTGACGGAAACGGTCCGGGATGTCCCCGGGGAGGTCATGGAAGAGGTCCAACGGATTGCCCAGAAGATCTGGAAACTCTTCTCCCTGAAAAACTATGCAAGGATCGACATGATGATCCGGAACAAACAAGTGTATGTGATCGAGATCAACACCCTGCCGGGGATGACCCCCTACAGCCTGCTGCCCAAGAGCGCCAGCGAGGGCGGCTATGGTTTCGGCGAGATGCTGGACAAGATCATCCAAGACGTCTGGACGGGAAGAGCCACCGTCTAGGGGCTTGCCGCCGACAAGACCAAGAAAGGATGTCCTATGCGAAACAAAAGGAAGATGTTGAAATATCTGGCCCTGGGTGCGGTTTTCGGACTGGTGGGGAAAAAGGTCTACCACAATTTCGAAGAACTCAGGAGCGTTTACAACCATTTCATTTTCGGGAAGAGCGAACGGATCGTATACGATGATGAATTCGACGGGGATTCCATGTCCATGCTTTGTTCCGACATTGAAATCGACCTGACGAACACCAATTTCTTTGAGGAAGAGATGTACCTGGACCTTCAGGCGGTGGCAAGCAGGGTGAAGATCCTGATCCCCAGCCATGTGGAGGTGGTGCTGGAAGGGAGCTGCAAGTTCTCGAAGGTGCGCATGGAGCTGGAGGAGGCCCAGAAGAGGGAAATCCTCCACATCCACTACCATCTGACGGCTTCCAGCATGGAAATAGATGCGGAGGAAAGCGAATGCTGCCAAGACCCCTGGAAGGAGAACGGATGAAGCTATTCGACAAGATGGAACGGAAACTGCAGGGGCTGGCCATCCCCCACCTGATGCTGTACATCATCGCCGCCAACGCTCTGGTCTTCCTGGGCAGCATGGCGGACAGGAGCCTGCTGGGACGGCTGGTGCTGGTGCCGGAGCGTGTGCTGGCCGGGGAGGTCTGGCGCCTGCTCACCTTCGTGATGATTCCGCCCAGCAGCAGCCTCCTCTGGATCCTGTTCGCCCTCTACTTCTACTACATGATCGGCACGACCCTGGAGAACCAGTGGGGCAGCTACCGGTTCAACCTCTACTATTTCACCGGCATGCTGGGGACCATCGCGGGATCCATGCTGTCCGGAGTTCCCGTGACGGGCTACTATATCAACCTGACCCTTTTCTTCGCCTTCGCCAGGCTGGTTCCGGACATGCAGCTCCTGCTGTTCCTGGTGCTGCCTGTCCGGATAAAATATCTGGCCTGGTTCAGTTGGGGGATCCTGGCTTTCCAATTCCTTGCAGGAGGCACATCCAGCAAGATCGCCATCGCCGGGGCCCTGGTGAACTACCTCCTGTTCTTCGGCAAGGACATCGTCCTGCGCAGGAAGCAGGAAGTCCGCGTGAGGCAGAGGCGGCAAAGCTACACAAGGGAAATGCCGAAAGAGAAGGGAAGTTTCCACCGGTGCGAAGTGTGCGGACGGACGGAAGAGGACGACCCGTCCCTGGAATTCCGCTTCTGTTCCAAATGCGACGGCTACCACGAGTACTGTTCGGACCATCTCTTCGACCACAAGCACATACAAAACTAGACGAAGGGAGCCAGGTCAAGCTGGTCCAGGAGCGTGTCCAGACGGTCCAGGGACATCCCCTTGTGCTTGACGAAGATGACTACGGAATCCCGTTTGCTTCTGGGGGACAGGAGGCAAAAGCCTCCCACAGCCAGAAGCTTCTGGGTCTCCTCAAGGTCCAGGCTGTAACCGAAGGAGAGGAGAACCAGCTTGTCCCTGGAGGGATGCTTGAGGCCGGAGTAGATCTGGTAGGCATAGTTCCGGTTCAGGCCCGACAGGCGGATGGCTTGGGACTTCTTCAACTTCTTCCAGTCCCCCAGGAACTCCAGATACTCTGTCAGCGGCAGGGCCTCCAGCACGGGCTCGTTCCTTGTGATGTAGCTGAAGATGCTGGCGGATTCCTTCAACTCGCCCAGGAGCCTTTCTGTTTTGCAGGGAAGGAAGCCGGGCGTTTTTTTTTCTTCTTCTTTTGTCATGGGAACCTCCTTTTCGACCAGTATAGCAGAAAGGGGGAAAAAAAGAAGGGAATGTGTGTCGTCGGCACACCAACGGTTGCGGAAATTTGTGTATAATGGAACCATGCAACAAAGGAAAGGGAGGATTGATTAATTTTTAACGGAATAGGGAGCAGACAGTCATAGTCTGCCCGGGTGTTTTTCCCGACCACAACAACCACGGTATTTCTTCAGGCGGCTTCTACCCCAAAGGGAAAAACGCATCGCAGGGCCTTTCGGCCCTGCTTTTTTTGGATTCTTCCGTCTCTTTGGGATGTTGACGCGGTAAAGGAATTGGTATATAGTATAGTTTGAATATGTTCTTTTGGATTTTTAAAAAATTAACAATAATAGGAGAGATACGATGAATCGAGTGTACAATTTTTCAGCGGGACCTTCCACATTGCCAGAAGAAGTTCTCAAACAAGCGGCGGACGAAATGCTGGACTACAAAGGTTGCGGCATGTCTGTCATGGAAATGAGCCATCGCTCCAAAGTATACGAAGAAATCATCCACAATGCGGAAGCATCCCTGCGCAAGCTGATGGGAATCCCGGAGAATTACAAGGTGCTTTTCCTGCAGGGTGGTGCGTCCCTCCAGTTTGCCATGGTGCCCCTGAACCTGATGCGGAAATCCAAGCGTGCGGACTATGTGAACACCGGCGAATGGGCCAAGAAGGCGATCAAGGAAGCCAAACGCTACGGAGAAGTGCGGGTGGTGGGGTCTTCCGAGGAGGAAACCTACAACCACATCCCTTCCCTGAACCCCGCCGATTTCGACAAGGAAGCGGACTATTTCCACATCACCTCCAACAACACCATTTTCGGAACAAAGTTCAAGAACCTTCCGGACACAGGCGATGTGCCCTTGGTGGCGGACATGTCCTCGGACATCCTGTCCTGTCCGGTGGATGTCACCAAATACGGCCTGATCTATGCGGGAGCCCAGAAGAACATGGGACCGGCCGGCCTGACCGTGGTCATCGTCCGTGAGGACCTGGTCGGCCACGCCCCCGACACCACGCCCACCATGCTGAACTACAAGACCCATGCGGATGCAGGCTCCATGTTCAATACGCCCCCCACCTTCGCGGTGTACATCGCGGGCATGGTGTTCGACTGGGTGCTGGCCAAGGGCGGATTGGTGGAGATGGAAAAGATCAACGTCCGCAAGGCCAACCTGCTGTACGACTACCTGGACCAGAGCAAGCTGTTCAAAGGCACCGTGGTCAAGGAGGACCGCTCCATCATGAACATACCCTTCGTGACACCCTCTGCGGAACTGGATGCCAAGTTCATCAAGGAAGCGGAAGCCCAAGGCTTCGTGAACCTGAAGGGACACAGGATCGTCGGCGGCATGCGCGCCAGCATCTACAACGCCATGCCGGTGGAAGGCGTGGAGAAGCTTGTGGCGCTGATGAAGGATTTCGAAGCCCGGAACGCATAGAGGCAAAAAACAAAGCACATACAGGAGGCAAGGATGTTTACAATCAAGACATTGAACAAGATCGACGAGCGGGGCCTGGCCCTTTTTGATAGAAGATATGAGATCAACGGAGAAGGGGAGGAGGACGCGATCCTGGTGCGCAGCGCCAAGATGCATGATTATGTCATGCCCAAGTCCCTGCTGGCCATCGGCCGGGCGGGCGCCGGCGTGAACAACATTCCGGTGGACCAGTGCGCGGAAAAGGGCGTCGTGGTCTTCAACACGCCGGGAGCCAACGCCAATGCGGTGAAGGAACTGGTGATTGCGGGAATCCTCCTTTCCTCCAGGAACATCGTCGGCGGCATCCAGTGGGCCCAGACCCTGAAAGGACAGGAGGATGTGGCCAAGCAGGTGGAAAGCGGCAAGGGGGCTTTCACGGGACCTGAAATCGAGGGCAAGGTGCTCGGCGTCATCGGCCTGGGAGCCATCGGCGTCCTGGTGGCCAACGCGGCCGCTTCCCTGGGCATGGAAGTCTATGGATACGACCCCTTCATTTCCGTGGATGCGGCATGGGGACTCAGCCGGGCCGTGCACAAGGCGCCCAGCATGGAGGAAGTCCTGGCCAAAGCAGACTACGTCACCGTCCATGTGCCCCTGATGGAGGGGACCAGGAAGATGATCAACAAGGAGAGTCTTGGATCGATGAAGGACGGCGTCCGGATCCTGAACTTCTCCAGGGATGCCCTGGTGGACGACGAGGCCATGGAAGAGGCCACCGCCTCCGGCAAAGTCTCCTACTATGTAACGGATTTCCCCAACGAGAAGACCATCGGCATGCAGAATGTGATCGCCATCCCCCATCTGGGAGCGTCCACGCCGGAATCGGAAGTGAACTGCGCCATCATGGCGGCACAGGAACTGAAAAACTATCTGGAGCACGGCAGCATCAAGAATTCGGTGAACTATCCGGACTGCGAAGCCGGCCCCTGCTGCAGCAACCACAGGGTCACCCTCCATCACCGGAACGTCCCCAACATGGTGAGCCAGATCGCCTCCGTTTTCGCCAAGCACAACATCAACATCGAGGACATGATCAACAAGAGCAGGAAAGATTGGGCCTACACGGTTCTGGACGTGGAGAACGACCTCAACGAGGAGATCGTCGGCGAACTGGAAGCCATCGAGGGTGTGGTGCGGGTCCGTCTGATCGAAGAATGCGGGAGGTGACCGGATGGCCATCCTGAAGCCATTTCAAGGAGTGCGGCCCAGGAAAGACCTGGCGGCCGCGATTGCGGCCCTGCCCTATGACGTGTACAGCCGGGAGGAAGCCAGGGAGGAAGTGAAGGACAAGCCCCTCTCCTTCCTGCGGATCGACCGTGCGGAAACCTTTTTCCCGCCCGACCAGGACATGTATGCGGACGAGGTCTACGGGAAGGCCAGGGAAGCCCTGTACGGGATGCTGGAAAGTGGGGAGTTCATCCAGGACTCCGAGGACAGCTTCTACATCTACCGCCTGACCATGGACGGCCGACCCCAGACGGGGCTGGTGGCATGCACAAGCATCGACGACTATCTGGAGGGCAGGATCAAGAAGCATGAGCTGACCCGGGAAAGCAAGGAGCAAGACAGGATTCGCCATGTGGACGCTTGCAACGCCAACACCGGTCCTATCTTCCTGGCCTACCAGGCGAAGGATGCGGTGGACGGCCTGGTGGAAGGCTGGATGGGGGCGCACGGCGCGGAATACGACATCACCACGGAGGACGGGGTGCGGCACCAGGTATGGAGGATCGGCGACAGGGAAACCAACAGCCGGCTGGTGGAACTTTTCGCCGCCGTCCCTTCCCTCTACATCGCCGACGGACACCATCGTGCCGCTTCGGCGGTGAAGGTGGGGCAGAAGCGCCGCCTGGAGAATCCCGGATACACAGGCAAGGAGGAGTTCAACTATTTCCTCTCCGTCCTATTCCCGGACAACCAGTTGAAGATCCTGGACTACAACCGTGTGGTGAAGGACCTGAACGGAATGGACAAGGGAGCTTTCCTGGAAGCCGTGAAAGGGAAGTTCCTGGTGGAGAAGGAAAGCGGCCAGGCCATCCGTCCGGTGGAAAAGGCCACCTTCGGAATGTTCCTGGACGGCACCTGGTATCTCCTCCGCGCAAAGGAAGGGATCGCCAGGTCGGAGAATCCCGTGGAGGCGCTGGATGTCTCCATCCTGCAGAACCACCTGCTGGCTCCGGTGCTGGGCATCCAGGACCCCAGGACGGACGAGCGGATCGATTTCGTAGGCGGCATCCGGGGCCTGGAGGAACTGGAACGCAGGGTCCGCAAGGATATGGCGGTCGCCTTCGCCATGGTCCCAACAGGAATCGACGAACTGATGTCCATAGCGGACGCGGGAGCGCTGATGCCTCCCAAATCCACATGGTTTGAACCCAAATTGCGGAGCGGACTCTTCATCCACCTGTTGGCTTGAAGCGCCGCCCATTGACAGCTGGGAGGTACGTCTTATGGAAATGAACAACAGCCCCCGCAGAGGGGAAGAGGAAATCAAAGACGTCCATCCGAAATTCAAGAACATGAAGACCCACGGTTTCCGCTGGGGCTTCATGTTCTTGCTCGTTTTGGGGGCGGCATTCCTATTTTTCCAATCTTTTTTCGTACTGCAGGACAACGAGAACGGGGTCGTCCTGCGTCTGGGGCAATTGCGGACCGTGGAACGGCAACCGGGTCCCCATTTCAAGCTGCCCTTTATAGAGGAAGTGACGAAAGTGAACGTGCGGAACGTGTACAACATGGAATACGGCTTCCGCATCCTGCGTGCGGGCACGGAACAGTCCGATCCCGTCTACGAGGACAATCCCCAGGAAGCGACCGTGATCGTGGATGCCGCAGCGAACAACGCGTCCATCGCCTTGCTGGAACTGATTATCCAGTACAGGATCTACAATCCGACGGACTACCTCTTCAAGGTGGATGATGTGGAAGGCACCTTGCGGCTGGCGCTGGAGGACACCATCCGGAGCACCGTCCAGACCCTGACCTTGGACGAGGCCAAAACCCAGAAGGAGTTGCTGGACATGAAGGTCATGCCTCTCCTGCAGAAGAAAATGGACGACTACGGGGCCGGCATCGAAATCCTCCTGGTGGGCACGCAGAACATGCAGTTCCTGCCTTCGGTGGAGGAAGCCTACCAGCAGAAGGAAAATGCCAACCAGTACAAGAACGGCAAGATGGAGGATGCGGAGAAATACAACAACATGGTGATTCCCCGGGCGACCGCCGAGGCCACCAAGCTGTTGGAGGAAGCCAGCGGATACAAGGCCAAGACGGTGGCGGAAGCCAAGGCTGCCATGGCATCCTATGATGCGCTCTACGAGGAGTACAGGAAAAACCCCGCCATCCTGAAGGAGCGCTACTATGTGGAGGCCATCCAGAGCTTCCTGGAGAACAACACCATCGTGGTGGATGCTACGGAAAGCGGGAACCTCTACAAGTTCCTGAACATGACCCAGGACACCCCGGTGAAGGCCGGATTGGTGGAGAACTAGGAGGCGTGCTTATGAAGAAATCGATGTTTTTACTGCTTGTGGCCGGCCTGTTCCTGTTCCTGCT
The DNA here is from genome assembly GCF_010179735.1 of Anaerotalea alkaliphila. GTDB lineage: Bacteria > Bacillota > Clostridia > Lachnospirales > Vallitaleaceae > Anaerotalea > Anaerotalea alkaliphila. The sequence goes on along the minus strand of NZ_JAAEEH010000007.1, from coordinate 64,488 downwards.
CTCCACAACCGCATACGTCGTCCGGGAAGACGAGGTCGCCGTGGTGCGGAGGCTGGGAAGGGTGGTCAAGGTGGTCGTGGACAGCCGGGACCTGGATATCCTGGAAGGGAATTTCGCCCAGGAGCCCTACCAGACCATCCAGAAGACCTACAGGAAGGGGTTGCGATTCAAGCTTCCGTTCGCGGACGAGGTGTCCGTCCATTCCTCCAAATACCTGACCTACCGGTCCTCCCCGGAGCTCTTGAACACCAGGGACGGGAGACGGCTGGAGGTCCAGATGTATGCCCAGTACAGGATTGTGGACCCCTACACCTTTTCCATGACCGTTTTTTCCAGGGACCAGGCCAACCGGCGGATGGACGAACTGGTATACAAGTCGGTGATCCAGTCGGCCAACGCCCTGACGTTCAACGAGTTCTTCCAGGAGAACAAGCTGCAGGGAATGCTTGCGGAGCAGCGGCTGCGGCTGAACCGGTCCCTGGTGGGGGATTTCGGCCTGTACATCTCCGACATCGGAATCAACAGGAAGAATTTTCCGCCTTCCAACATCGACACCATCGAAGACAAGATGACGAAGCAGATCGCCAAGGAGAGTGAGAAGCTCATCGCGGAAGGGGATGCCGCTTATGTCCAGGCCCAGGCCACCACAGACAGGCAAAGGGAGGAAATCCTGGCCAAGGCAGTGGCGGAGGCAGCCATCGTGAAAGCGGGCGCCGATGCGGAGGCGATGGAAATCTACCAGCTTTCCCTATCCAAGGATCTGGAATTCTACCGCTTCATGCAGAGGATGAAGATCTACCGGGAGATGCGCGACAACACGGTGTTCATGGATTCCAGCAACGGCATCTTCGACTATTTCCAGGGAGTCAATCCCTAAAAACAAACAAAAAGCGTGGAACGGCCGGCAGGCATCTTCTACTTGTGGTTTCCCGGGTTTGCGTGTAGAATAAGCATAAGAATGGAAAAGGAGGGGTATGATGAGAGCGTACATCAACAAAGATGAATTGGATGCCTTGCTGGCTTCGGAACATAGGGATCCGCACCATTTGCTGGGGATCCACCAAGAGGAGGGCGGAGGCTGGCACGTGAACGTGTTCCAACCCGCCGCGGTGAAGGCTGTGGTCGTGGACAAGAACAGCGGGGAAGCGCATCCCATGGAGAAGGTCCATGAGGACGGCTTCTTCACCGTGGAGTTGCCGGGACAGCTGGAATACAAGGTGCTCCTGGAAGACGGGTATGGGAACGGCTGGGAGACGGAAGACCCCTACAAGTTCGGTCCCGTGCTTGGGGAGTTGGACCTCTATCTCTTCGGGCAAGGAACCCATTACGAGATCTACGAGAAGATGGGGGCCCACGCAATGGAACATGAAGGGGCGCAGGGCGTCTGCTTCAGCGTATGGGCACCCAACGCCAAGCGCGTGAGCGTCATCGGTGATTTCAACGGCTGGGACGGCAGGATCCATCCCATGCGCACACTGGGACAATCGGGAATTTTCGAGCTTTTCATTCCCGGCATCGGTTTGGGGGAGCGTTACAAATACGAGATCAAGACGCAGGAAGGCTATCTCCTGAAGAAATCGGACCCCTACGCCAACTATTCGGAACTTAGGCCCAATACGGCTTCCGTGGTGGCAGACCTGAACAGCTACGAGTGGAGGGACAGGCACTGGCAGGAAGAGAAGAAGAACGTGGGAAACCTGGATGTGCCCATCGCCATCTATGAGGTCCATCTGGGATCCTGGAAGCGGAACGGCTCCGAGACGGGCTTCATGAACTACAGGGACCTGGCACATGACCTGGTGAATTACGTGAAAGAAATGGGATACACCCACATCGAACTGATGCCCGTATCCGAACATCCCTTCGACGGTTCCTGGGGGTACCAGGTGTCCGGTTACTATGCGCCCACAAGCCGTTTCGGCAAGCCGGAAGACTTCATGTATTTCGTGGACTACTGCCATATGAGCGGCATCGGCGTGATCCTGGACTGGGTGCCCGCCCATTTCCCCAAAGACGACTTCGCGCTGGCAAACTTCGACGGAACGGCCCTGTACGAGCATGGAGACCCCAGGCAGGGGGAGCATCCCCACTGGGGCACCAAGATCTTCAATTACGGTAGGAACGAGGTCAAGAATTTCCTGATCGGCAACGCCATCTTCTGGCTGGAGAAGTTCCATCTGGACGGACTGCGGGTGGATGCGGTGGCTTCCATGCTGTATCTGGACTACGGCAAGGACGACGGCCAGTGGATTCCCAATCCCCACGGGGGCAGGGAGAATCTGGAGGCTGTGGAGTTTTTCCGGCACTTGAATTCGGTCATCTACGGCAGATACAAGGGGGCACTGATGGTCGCGGAGGAATCCACCTCCTGGCCTGGGGTTTCCCGGCCTTCCAACATCGGTGGCCTGGGATTCGGCCTGAAGTGGAACATGGGCTGGATGAACGATTTCCTCCGCTACGTCTCCAAGGACCCCATCCATAGGAAATACCACCACAACGACCTGACCTTCGGCATGATCTATGCCTATACGGAGAATTTCGTCCTGGTGCTTTCCCATGACGAGGTGGTCCATGGCAAGGGGTCCATGATCAACAAGATGCCAGGGGATTACTGGCAGAAGTTCGCCAACCTGCGGCTTGCCTATGGCTACATGTACGGACATCCGGGCAAGAAGCTGCTCTTCATGGGAGGGGAGTTCGCCCAGTTCGACGAATGGACAGAAACCAAGAGCCTGGATTGGCACCTTCTGGAGTTCGAGAAGCACAGGGAAATGCAACAGTTCGTCAAGGACCTGAACTACCTGTATGTGAACGAGCCCGCCTGCTGGTATGACGACTTCACCGAAGCGGGCTTCGAGTGGATCAACTGTTCCGACTACGAGGCCAGCATCGTATCCTTCGTGCGCAAGGGCGAGCACAAGACGGACACCTTGGTCTTCGTGGCCAACTACACGCCCGTTCCCCGGACCATGCACAGGGTTGGGGTTCCCTACAAGGGAAGCTATCTGGAGATCATGAACAGCGATGAAGAGAAGTACGGCGGAAGCGGAACCGTGAATGCGGATGCAATCCTGACGGAAAAAATCGAATGGGACGGCAGGGACCACAGCCTGTCCCTGAAGGTTCCGCCGCTGGGGATCACCGTGTTGAAATATCTGGGATAAGACATGAAAAGGCCGGCCCCATGGGGCCGGCCTTTTCATGTGCCTGGAATTTCCCTCCAGGTACTTCTTATCGGATAGGTTCCTGCTGCAGGAACGCCTCGTTCAATGCGATGACCTTTTCCATCATGGCCCTGGAGGGGCCGCCGATGACCTGCCGCTTGTTGACGCAGGTCTCCAGGGAAATGGCATCGTAGATGTCCGGCCCGAACACTGGGGACAGGGCCTTGTACTCTTCCAGGCTGAGGCCTTCCAGGGTCTGGTCCGTCTGGATGCAGCGGTAGACCAGCTTGCCCACGATCTCGTGGGCGTCCCGGAAGGGGACGCCCTTCTTGACAAGATAGTCCGCAGCGTCGGTGGCGTTGGTGAAGCCGCCGGAGGCTCCCTGGCGCATCCGGTTCCTGTTCACCTTCATGGTGCGGAGCATGTCGGTGAAGATGGGAAGACACATCTTCACCGTGTCGATGGCGTCGAAAGTCGCCTCCTTGTCCTCCTGCATGTCCTTGTTGTAGGCCAGGGGCAGGGATTTCATGGTGGCAAGAAGGGCCACCATGTCGCCATAGACACGGCCGGTCTTGCCGCGCACCAGTTCCGCGATGTCCGGGTTCTTCTTCTGGGGCATGATGCTGCTGCCGGTGCTGTAGGCGTCGTCCAGCTCGATGAACTGGAACTCGTTGGTGCACCAGAGGATGATTTCCTCGCTGAACCGGCTCAGATGCATCATCAGGATGGACAAGGCCCCCAGGAGCTCCAGACAGAAGTCCCTGTCTGAAACCGCGTCCAGACTGTTGAGGCAGATGCCGTCGAAGTCCAGGAGTCCGGCCACCGCTTCCCGGTCCAGGGGATAGGTGGTGGTGGCCAGGGCTCCCGCTCCCAGTGGAAGCACATTGGTGCGCTTCCACACGTCCGAAAGCCGCTGGGTGTCCCGCTTGAGCATTTCGAAATAGGCCATCAGGTGATGGGCGAAGGTGATGGGCTGGGCCTTCTGGAGATGGGTGTATCCGGGCATGATGGTGTCCAGATGCTCCGCCGATTGGTCCAGCAGGACCCGGTGCAGGTCGGCCACCATGGACTGGAGGACGCGGATTTCCTCCCGGACATACATCCGCATGTCCAGGGCCACCTGGTCGTTCCGGCTGCGTCCGGTGTGGAGCTTCTTGCCCACATCCCCGATCCGCTGGATCAGCATCTTCTCAATGTTCATGTGGATGTCTTCCGCATCGATGTCGAATGCGGCATCCCCGTTTTCGATGGACCCCAAGATGGCCTCAAGGCCCGACCGGATGGCCTGCGCCTCCTCCTGGCTGATGATGCCCTGCTGTCCCAACATGGTGACGTGGGCCATGCTGCCTGCGATGTCCTGACGGTACAGCCTCTGGTCGAAGCGGATGGAGGAGTTGAAGTCGTCCACCATGGCATCGGTGCTTTTTGAAAAGCGGCCTCCCCACAATTTCATAGCGGTCTCCTTTCTATTGCTTGCCCTGCTGTTGCATCTTCATGGCGCGCACCTTCAGGGGCAGGCCGAAGAGGTTGATGAATCCTTCCGCATCCTTGTGGTCGTACAGTTCGCCGGTGGTGAAGCTTGCGATGTCCTCATCATAGAGGGAGTAGGGGGAAGTGGCTCCGGCCGGGATGACATTGCCCTTGTATAGCTTCAGGCGGACCTTGCCGGTGACGGTGGCTTGGGTGGAATCCATGAATGCGGTCAGGGCCTCCCGCAAGGGGGTGAACCATTCGCCGCTGTAGACCAGCTCCGCGAATTTGACCGCAAGCTGGTTCTTCACCGCCATGGTCTGCTTGTCCAGGCAGAGGTATTCCAGCTCCTGGTGGGCCGCATAGAGGATGGTTCCGCCGGGGGTCTCGTAGACGCCCCGGGACTTCATGCCGACCACGCGGTTTTCCACGATGTCGATGATCCCCACGCCGTTGGCCCCGCCGACCGCATTAAGCTTCTCGATGATGGCGGATGCTTTCATCGCCTGGCCGTCCAGCTTCACGGGGAAGCCCTTCTCGAATTCCAGTTCCACATAGGTGGGGGTGTCGGGAGCCTCTTCCGGAGTGACACCCATCTGCAGGATCTTCTTGTAGTCGGGTTCGTTGGCCGGATCCTCCAGTTCCAGTCCTTCATGGCTCAAATGCCAGAGGTTGCGGTCCCGGCTGTAGCTGTCGTCCTTTTTCATGGGCACTTCGATGCCCCTGTCCTCGCAATACTGGATTTCGTCTTCCCTGGATTTCAGGTCCCAGATCCTCCAGGGGGCGATGATTTCCAGTTGGGGTGCCAATGCCTTGACGGTCAGCTCGAAACGGACCTGGTCGTTGCCCTTGCCGGTGGCGCCGTGGCAGATGGCCATGGCTTCCTCCTGGAGGGCGATCTCCACAAGGCGCTTTGCGATGACGGGTCTTGCCATGGAGGTGCCGAGAAGGTATTTGCCCTCATAAACGGCACCCGCCTGCATGGTGGGGACCACATATTCGTCCACGAACTCGTCGGTCACATTCTCGATGTAGAGTTTGCTGGCGCCGGTGGAAAGGGCGCGTTCCTCGAGGCCCTCCATTTCCTTGCCTTGACCGACGTCCACGCATACTGCGATGACCTCGCAATCGTAGTTCTCCTTCAACCAAGGGATGATCACGGTCGTGTCCAATCCTCCAGAATACGCCAAAACAACCTTCTTACTCATACGAATTCCTCCATTTTCTATCCAATTGATGTTGATTGGGTATAATTATACATTAAGCTTAATAAATATGCAATACCTGTTTCCGAAAACTACAGCAGGGGGGAAAAGAGTCTGGATACGGCCTCCTTCACTTTCACCACGAAAGGCCTGTTGCCGTAATCCTCCAGGGTCAGCCGCCGGCAGGAAAGCAGGTCCTTTTCGAACTGCAGGGCCTGGGCCATGCTGGCCTGCCGGTCGTAAATGAAGGCGTTGGCCTCGAAGTTCAGCTTGAAGCTGCGGATGTCGAAGTTGCAGCTGCCGATGGAGCAGGCCTTCCGGTCCACAAGGATGGCTTTCGCATGGAGGAAGCCCTTTTCGTAGATGTAGACCTCCACTCCGTAGGGGAGCAGGTCCGCCGCATAGGAATAGGTGGCCCAGTAGATGAAGATGTGGTCCGGCATCCGGGGGATCATCAGACGGACCCGCACGCCGGAGGAGGCGGCAATCCGCAAGGCCTCCAGAATGCTTTCGTCGGGGATGAAGTAGGGGGTCTGGATGTCGATGCTTTCCACCGCCCGGTGGACCATCTTCAGGTACCCCTGCTTGATCTGCTGGTTGATGTTGTCCGGACCGGAGGAGACGATCTGGACCGCCACATCCCCCGTGGAACGGTCCGACCCCAGATAGGCGGGGGACAGGGTCAGACCCTTCCTGGAAGCGTTGCGCCAATCCAGGAAGAAGCGCAGCTGCATGGCGATGACCGCGTCCCCTTCGATGCGCAGATGGGTATCCCGCCAATAGCCGAATTTCCTCTTCAGCCCCAGATACTCGTTGCCCACATTGAAGCCGCCCACATACCCCACTTCCCCGTCGATTACGGTGATCTTCCGGTGGTTCCTGTAGTTGCCCTTCAGATTGAAGTACCGCAGCCAGGAAGGGAAGAAGAAGCAGACTTCCGCTCCCTGGGCCCGGAGCGCAGCAACTCTGGAGCGGGGAAGGTGCCGCCCTCCCACGTGGTCCACCAGGAGACGGACCTCCACCCCCTGGGATGCCTTTTCGCCCAGCAATTCGAAAAGTTTTTGTCCCAAGCTGTCCCCTTGGATGATATAATAAAGCATATGGACATGGTGCTTGGCCTCCCGGATGTCCTGGAACAGGCGGTCGAACTTCTCCGTGCCGTCGAAAAAGAAGGAAACCCGGTTGTTCTGGGAGAATAAGGAGTCGCTCAACCGGTTGTGGAAGAGGATCAGGTCCTCGTAATCCCTGGTTTCCGGATGCAGGAAGGGGTAGTTCGCCCCCTCCAGGGCCCTGCGCTGGCTTTCCAGCACGGAGGCGTACAACCTGGATTCTTCCGCGGTGTATTTGAAGATCTTCCTTTTTGAGATGTTCTGGGCCAGCAGGAGGTAGAAGAAGAAGCCGACTCCCGGAAAAAGCGTCATGAAGAACAGCCAGGCCAAGGCCGCCAGGGGATCCTTCCTCTCCAGCAGGATGACGATGGTGGAGAACAGCAGGTTGAGCATGAAGAAGGCAAGGTAGTTTATTGGAAGGAATTGGATGTAAGGATATGGGATCATGCGGTGTACCTCCGAAACCATTCTATCATAGAAGCAACCGCTTTAAAAGATGGAACTGCGGCGGTGGCCGGACTTTCGTCCATAAAGAAAAAAGGTTGCATCTTTATAAAATAGAATGTATAATTATGTAACATTGAAACAAGAAGCGCAGGACAAGAAAGGGGCTAGACTATGGAATTGATCAAAGGCAGCGTCACTACGCCAAAGGGGTTCAAAGCATATGGAGAGTTTGTGGGGATCAAGCGGAAGCGCAAGGACCTGGCCATTGTGTTCAGCGAAGCGCAGGCCTCCTATGCGGGTGTCTTCACGAAGAACGTGGTCAAGGCGGCTCCGGTCCTCTGGAACCACAAGCTGCTGCAGGAGGGCGGAAGCGTCCAGGCAATCGTGGTGAACAGCGGAAACGCCAACGCCTGTACCGGAGAGGCGGGCGTCCTGCATACGGAGCAGATGGCCAGGAAGACGGCGGAGCAATTCGGACTGGAGACGGACGCCGTGCTGGTTGCCTCGACAGGCGTCATCGGCGTTCCGTTGCCCATCGACACTGTCCTGTCCGGGATCGAAAAGGTGGCGGCCAAGGTGGAAGCCTCGGACGAGGGCGGTCTGGCGGCTGCGGAGGCCATCATGACCACCGACACCTACACCAAACACGCCGCGGTTTCCTTTGAAGCGGGGGGAAAGACCGTCACCATGGGAGGCATGGCCAAAGGATCCGGGATGATCCATCCCAACATGGCCACCATGCTGGCCTTCATCACCACGGATTTGGCAATTGCACCCGAACTGCTGCAGAAGGCCCTGTCCGAGGACGTGGAGGACACCTACAACATGATTTCGGTGGACGGGGACACAAGCACCAACGACATGCTCCTCCTCCTGGCCAACGGAGCGGCGGGCAACAAACCCATCCAGGACGAGGATGCGGATTACTGGGAGTTCAGGAAGGCCCTGCACAAGCTGAATTCCCATCTTGCGAAGATGATCGTCAACGACGGGGAAGGGGTCACCAAGTTCATCGAGGTGGTCATCCAGGGAGCCAAAACCAAGAAGGACGCCAAGCTCATGGGCAAGTCCATCATCACCTCCAACCTGGTGAAAACCGCTTTTTTCGGTGAGGACGCGAACTGGGGCCGGATCCTATGCGCCATGGGGTATTCCGGCGCCCATTTCGACCCTTCCCATGTGAAGCTGACCTACAAGAGCACGGGTGGAACCATCGTGCTGATGGAAGAGGGCATGCCTGTCCCCTTCAACGAGGAGGAGGCGCTGGAACTGCTCCACGAGAGGAACATCCAGGTCCTTGTGGAACTTGCGGACGGCGAGGAGACGGCCACCGCCTGGGGATGCGACCTCAGCTACGAATATGTGAAAATCAACGGGGAGTACAGGACCTGATGCCGGCAGGACAGGCGGGAAAGGGAGGAGACATGCAGAAATACATCGACAAGGCGAAGGTGCTGGTGGAAGCGCTTCCCTATATCAAGCAGTTCAACGGGAAGATCGTGGTCGTGAAATACGGCGGAAGCGCCATGGTGGACGACAAGGTCAAGGAAACGGTCATCGAGGACCTGGTCCTGATGAAACTGGTGGGATTCAAGGTGGTCATCGTCCACGGCGGCGGAAAGGAAATCAACGCACTCCTGGACAAGGTCGGCAAGAAGGCCCGGTTCGTCAACGGCTTGCGGGTGACGGACGAAGAGACCATGGAAGTGGTGGAGATGGTCCTGGCCGGCAAGGTGAACAAGGACGTCGTCCAGATGATCCAGAACCATGACCTGAATGCGGTGGGCATCACCGGCAAGGACGGGAAGACGCTGAAGGTGCGGAAGGTTTACAGCGAGGGGGCGGACATCGGTTTCGTGGGGGAAATCACCCATGTGGACACCAAGCTGATCAACACGCTTCTGGAGAACGACTTCATCCCCGTCATCGCCCCCATCGGGACGGACGAGAAGGGGCAGACCTACAACATCAACGCCGACTATGCGGCCTCCGCAATAGCGGGGGCCCTGGATTCCGAGAAGCTGATCTTCCTCACGGATGTGGAAGGGGTCCTGCGGGATGTGAAGGACAAGGAAAGCCTGATTTCCAAAATCCGCCTGGACGAGGTAGATGGCCTGATCGCTTCGGGAGTGATTTCCGGGGGCATGCTTCCCAAGGTGGACTGCTGCGTGGAGGGAATCAACAAGGGCGTGAAGAACGTGCACATCCTGGACGGCCGTGTGGAGCACAGCCTCCTCCTGGAAGTGTTCACCACCAGCGGTGTGGGGACCATGTTCGGAAAGAGCTTCGACATTACGGAATACGAAGGAGAATGAACCATGCATGACGAACTGCTGCAGAAGGCGAAGACCTATCTGATGAACAACTACAAACCCTTTCCTGTCATCTTCGAGACAGGGCACGGATGCACGCTGGTGGACGACCAGGGGAAATCCTACTTGGATTTCGTGTCCGGCATCGCGGTGAACGCCCTGGGGTACGGGAACGAGCGGCTGAACAAAGCCTTGAAGGAACAGCTGGACAAGTTCACCCATTGCTCCAACCTGTACTACAACATCCCCTCCATCCAAGCCGCGGAAATCCTGGTGACCCAGAGCGGCATGGGCAGGGTGTTCTTCTGCAATTCCGGAACCGAAGCCATCGAGGCATCCCTGAAGCTGGCAAGGAAGTACGCCAAGAAACACATGGACGGAAAAAGGTTCGAAATCGTGGCCATGCGGGAATCCTTCCATGGAAGGACCTACGGGGCCATCAGCGCCACAGGGCAGCTGAAGTACCAGAAGGACCTGGATCCCCTTCTGCCGGGCATCCGCCATGCGGTCTACAACGACCTGGAGAGCGTGCGGGAGGCGGTGGGGGAGAACACCTGCGCCATCCTGCTGGAGCCCATCCAAGGGGAAGGCGGCATCATTCCGGCCAGCAGGGAGTTCCTCCAAGGCGTCCGCCAGCTGTGTGACGAGAGAGGCCTCCTGATGATCCTGGACGAGGTCCAGACGGGCATGGGTCGGACGGGCAAGGTGTTCGCCCACCAGCATTACGGCATCAAACCGGACATCCTGGCTTTGGCCAAGGGGCTGGGTTCCGGAATCCCCATCGGTGCGTGCATCGCCACGGAAGAGGCGGCCAAGGGGTTCGAGCCTGGAGACCATGCGGCCACCTTCGGCGGGAATCCCCTGTCCACCACCGCCGCGAAGGTGACCCTGGATGTGCTCCTGGAGGACGGCTTCCTGGAGGAGGTGTCCAGAAAAGGGGAACATCTGCAGAAGGGGCTCCGGGCCCTGGCGGAAAAATTCCCCATGATCCAGGGAGTCCGGGGCAACGGACTGATGCAGGGGCTTGTACTGGACAGGGCGCCTGGCGAAGTGGTGGGGAAAGCGATGGAAAAAGGCCTGCTGCTGGTGGGCGCCGGCAGCAATGTCGTCCGTTTCGTGCCCCCGCTGGTGGTCGGTTGCGAAGACCTGGACAAGGCGCTGGCCATCGTGGAAGAAAGCCTGAAGGAACTGCAGGGGGACCCCCTTTGAAGGAGGCATTATGAAGGCGACTATGTTGTTGGAGGATGGAACCCGGCTGGAGGGCCAGGCTTTTGGAGCAGAAGGAACGGTCCTGGGTGAGGTCGTATTCAATACCGGCATGACGGGTTACCAGGAAATCCTGACCGACCCCTCCTATGCGGGGCAGGTCGTGACCATGACCTATCCGCTGGTGGGGAACTATGGGATCAATGGGAAGGACATGGAATCGGACCGGGTGCAGGTCAGCGGTTTTGTGGTAAAGGAGTTGGCCAGGGTGCCCAGCCATTGGGAATGCACGGAGACGCTGGACCAATATCTGAAGAGGAACAACATCCTGGGAATGGACGGTGTGGATACCCGGATGCTTACGAAAAGAATCAGGAACAAGGGGACCATGAATTGCATCCTCACCACGGAACCCCTGGAGGAGAGGCACAGGAAGATGCTGGAGGCGTACAGCTTCCCCAAAGACATCGTGGCCAGGGTGTCCGCCAGGGAGACCAGGACCTACGGCCCCCCGGATGCCCCCTGGGCGGTGGGGCTGGTGGACCTTGGACTGAAGCGGGGAATCCTGGAGCAGCTCCTGGCCCATTCCTGCAGGGTGGTCGTATTCCCCCATGACGTACAGGCCAGGGAAATAGAGGAAGCGGCTTTGGATGCCCTGCTCTTTTCCAACGGACCGGGGGACCCCAAGGATGCCCGAAACGCCATCGCGCTGGCGGGCGCATTCCTGGGCAAGATGCCGGTCTGGGGCATCTGCCTGGGGCACCAGATCATCGCCCTGGCCCTGGGGGCCGACACCTACAAGCTGAAGTTCGGACACCGGGGAAGCAACCATCCGGTGATCGATATGGAGACGGGCAATGTGTTCATCTCCTCCCAGAACCACGGCTATGCGGTGGATGGGGCTTCCGTGGAAGCCTTGGCCGCAACCGGCGGCCCCTTGGAAGGTCTCAGGGTCACCCATTGGAACGTGAACGACGAGACTGTGGAAGGCCTGTCCTGTCCGGCGCTTGGAATGCGCTGCGTGCAGTTCCATCCGGAAGAGGGGCCAGGCCCCCATGACGCGCACCATATTTTCAGCCACTGGGTGGGGTCCCTGGGGAGGCGCTGACAACGTGAAAGAAGGAGAGGTATCCACATGCCCATAGATCCAAGCATCAAGAAGGTCCTGGTCATCGGTTCGGGACCCATCATCATTGGACAAGCGGCTGAATTCGACTATGCCGGGACCCAGGCCTGCAAATCCCTGCGGGAGGAAGGTCTGGAGGTCGTGCTGGTGAACAGCAATCCGGCCACCATCATGACGGACGACAACATCGCAGACAGGGTGTACATCCAGCCACTGACCGTGGAGGCGCTGCGCTACATCATAGACAAGGAGCGTCCGGAAGGACTTCTGCCCACCCTGGGAGGCCAGACAGGGTTGAATATGGCGGTGGAGCTGAATGAAGCCGGCATCCTGGAGGAATTCAATGTCCGGCTGCTGGGGACATCCCTGGAAGCCATCAAACAGGCGGAGGATAGGGACAGTTTCCGGCAGCTGATGATGGAGATTGGGGAACCCATCCCCCTAAGTGAAATCGTCAACTCCATCCAGGAGGGGATGGCCGCCGCCGAAAGGATAGGCTATCCCATCATCGTCCGCCCCGCCTACACCCTGGGGGGGCTGGGCGGCGGAATCGCCAAGGACCGGGAGAGCCTGGAGGAGATCCTCCACGCCGGCCTGATGCACAGCAGGATCAACCAGGTCCTGTTGGAGCAGTCCGTGGCCGGTTGGAAGGAAATCGAATACGAGGTCATGCGGGACAAGAACGACACCGCCATCATCATCTGCAACATGGAGAACCTGGACCCCGTGGGGGTCCATACGGGGGACAGCATCGTCGTGGCCCCTTCCCAGACCCTTTCCGACGAGGAGTACCATATGCTCCGGACCTCCTCCCTGAAGATCATCAAGGCACTGAAGATCGAAGGTGGATGCAATGTGCAGCTGGCCCTGAACCCCAGCAGCAGGGAATACATCGTCATCGAGGTAAACCCCCGGGTGAGCCGCTCCTCCGCCCTGGCCTCCAAGGCCGCGGGGTACCCCATCGCCAAGATTGCGGCCAAGATCGCCGTAGGCCTGTGCCTCCATGAAATCCCCAACGCGGTGACAAAGAGGACGAAGGCTTCCTTCGAACCGGCCTTGGACTACGTGGTCACCAAAATCCCCAAATGGCCCTTCGACAAGTTCGACTACGCCAACAGGACTCTGGGAACCCAGATGAAGGCCACCGGGGAGGTCATGGCCATAGACCGGACCTTCGAGAGTTCCCTGCTCAAGGCTGTCATTTCCCTGGAAGGGAAGGAAACGGGACTGCGCAAGGCCAATCTGGAGGAGAAGACCAGGGAGGAAATGCTGGACATGCTCCAGATTGTGGACGACCAAAGGATTTTCACGCTGGCGGAATCCCTGCGGAAGGGGATTTCCGTGGAGGAGATCCATGGAATCACCAGGATCGACCCCTGGTTCCTGGAAAAGATCAACAACATCGTGGAGGTGGAGCACAGGCTGGCGGCCGAGCCCCTCTCCGGAGAGCTGCTGAACAAGGCGGAGCGGATGGGATTTACGGACGTGGAAATCGAGGCATTGTCCGAAAACAGCAATGAAATCGTGGACACCATCCGGCGGGCCCACGGGATGTATCCCGTCTACAAGATGGTGGACACCTGCGCGGCGGAATTCGAATCACAGACGCCCTACTACTATTCCACCTTCGAGACGGAGGAAGAGAACGTCATCAGCAAGCGGGAAAAGATCATCGTCATCGGCAGCGGTCCCATACGGATCGGGCAGGGGATCGAGTTCGACTACTGCTCCGTCCATGCGGTCTGGGCCATCCAGGAACTGGGCATCGAGTCCATCATCATCAACAACAATCCGGAAACCGTCAGCACGGATTTCGACATCTCGGACAAGCTCTACTTCGAGCCCCTGTTCATCGAAGACGTGTTCAACGTGATCCGCAAGGAGATGCCCAAGGGGGTCATCGTCCAATTCGGTGGCCAGACGGCCATCAACCTGGCGCCCAAGTTGGTCAGCCGGGGCGTGCAGGTGCTGGGCACCTCTGTGGATTCCATAGACGTGGCCGAAGACCGGAAGCGTTTCGAGCGGCTCCTGCGGGAGCTGGGCATCCCCCAGCCCAAGGGCTATGCGGTGACCAGCATCCAGGAGGCTGTGGACGCGGCCGACGAGATCGGATATCCTGTGCTTGTGCGGCCCTCCTATGTCATCGGAGGAAGGGGCATGATGGTAGTCCACAGCGAACAGGAGCTGGTGGGCTATGTGGAAGAGGCTGCGGCCCTGTCGGACGAGTACCCCATCCTGGTGGACGAGTACATCAACGGCACGGAAGTGGAAGTGGACGCCATCGCGGACCGGGAGTCCATCCTGGTGCCCGGGATCATGGAGCACATCGAACGGACCGGCGTCCATTCGGGAGACAGCTTCACGGTCTATCCGCCCCAGACCATTTCCGAAAAAACGGTGGAAACAGTACTGGACTACACGGAAAAAATCGCCAAGGCCCTCCAGGTCATCGGACTGATGAACATCCAGTTCGTGGTCCGCGACGAGCAGGTCTATATCATCGAGGTGAATCCAAGGGCTTCCAGAACCGTCCCCATCCTGAGCAAGGTGACCCGGGTGCCCATGGTGAAGATCGCCATGCAGGTGATCCTGGGAGACCGGCTTGCGGACTTGGAATACGGCACCGGCCTGCTGCCCTCCACCAACCTGGTGGCGGTGAAGGCTCCGGTGTTCTCCTTCGTCAAGCTGGTGGATGTGGACGCCGCCCTCACACCGGAGATGAAATCCACCGGGGAAGTCCTGGGTGTGGACAGCTGCTATGAAAAGGCCATGCTCAAGGCTTTCCAGGGAGCGGGCTACAGCTTCCGGGAGGAAGGGAAGGTCCTGTTCGCCCTGGACAACAGGGGCAAGGAGGAAGGGGCGGCACACGCCCGCCATCTTGCGGAGCGGGGATTCGAGATCCTGGCCACGCCCGGAACCGCCACCTATCTGGGGTTGAAAGGCATCCCCTGCCGGACCGTCCCCAAGGACAACCTGACGCAACTGCAGGAGATGATGAAGAAAAGGGAAATCGTCCTGCTGGTGAACAGCCCCACCCGAGGCAAGGATCCAACCAGGTTCGGCTTCAAGCTGCGGAACCTGGCTGAACAGCTGAAGGTGCCCAGCTTCACCTGTTTCGACACCTTGGCAGCCTATTGCATGGCCATGGAGACGCACCAGAAGCGGGAACCCATGGATTATGAACCCATCGCAACTTATTTGTAAATTTTCTTGTGCAGTCCGGACAGGGCTGTTATAATGGTAAAGAAAAAAATCAAGCCTGGTTTGCAATGGTGCAGACCAGGCAATTGTTGTGGCCGTGAACGACAAGCCGAGGAAAGGATTGGAAATGTACGAAATTGTCAGCAAAAAAAAGATCAATGAACAAGTGGAGATGATGGAAATCAAGGCTCCCTTCGTAGCCAGAAGGTGCGAACCAGGACAATTCGTCATCCTCCGCGTGACAGAGACCGGGGAGAGGATTCCCCTGACGATTGCGGATTATGATAGAGAGAAGGAAACCGTCAGCATCATCTACCAGGTCGTGGGGAAGACGACCCAAATGCTCAGCGGGATGGAGGCGGGCGAGAGCCTTCTGGATTTCGTGGGGCCTTTGGGAAAGGCCAGCGACCTGAAACCCCACAAGCGGGTGCTGGGCATCGGCGGGGGCGTGGGTGCGGCGCCCCTGTATCCGCAGATCAAGAAGCTGCATGAGATGGGTGTGGCCGTGGACATGATTCTGGGGGGACGCAGCGCCGAGTATGTGATCCTGGAGGACATGTTCAAGGAAGTCAGCGACAACGTGTATTTCGCCACAAACGACGGATCCAAGGGAATCCAGGGATTCGTGACGGATGTCCTCAAGACCCTGCTTGTGGAGGGTAACACATACGATGAGGTGATCGCCATCGGTCCCCTGATCATGATGAAGGCCGTCGTGGAAATCACGAAACCTCTGGGCATAAAGACCGCCGTGTCCCTGAACCCCATCATGATCGACGGGACGGGCATGTGCGGCGGCTGCCGCGTGACCGTCGGGGGAGAGACCAAATTCGCATGTGTGGACGGTCCGGATTTCGACGGCTTCCAGGTGGACTTCGACGAGTGCATGCTCCGCCAGACCTTCTACAAGGAAAAGGAAGCCCATGCATGCCGTCTGGACCAGCAGAAACCTGAATAACAAAAGAAGATGCGAGGAGTAATCGAAATGGCAAATATGAGTCTTCATAAAGTGAAGATGAAGGAAGTGGACCCAGTCGTCCGAAGCGGGAACTTTGAGGAAGTGGCCATGGGCTACACCCTGGAGGAGGCCATGGAGGAGGCGACAAGATGCCTCCAATGCAAGCACAAGCCTTGCGTGTCCGGTTGCCCGGTGAACGTGCGGATCCCGGAATTCATCGAGGCCCTGGCTGCGGGGGACATCGAAACCGCCTACCAGGTGCTTACCAGCGAAAACAAATTGCCAGCCATCTGCGGCCGGGTCTGTCCCCAGGAAAAACAATGCGAGGAGCGGTGCGTCCGCGCCATCAAGGGGGAACCGGTAGGTGTGGGCCGTCTGGAGCGTTTCGTGGCGGACTACTACATGGAGCATTTCAACGGAAAGCAGGAAAAAGCGACCACCAACGGCATCAAGGTGGCGGTGGTGGGAAGCGGCCCGGCCAGCATCACCTGTGCCGGCGAACTGGCGGCCAAAGGGTATGAGGTGACCATGTTCGAAGCGCTGCATGAATTGGGTGGCGTGCTGGTGTACGGAATCCCCGAGTTCCGCCTCCCCAAGGACCTGGTGAAGAAGGAAATCCAGAAGGTCCTGGACCTGGGCGTGCAGGTCCACAAGAACGTGATCGTGGGCAAATCCATCACGGTGGAGGACCTGGTGGAGGACGGATTCAAGTCCATCTTCATCGGCAGCGGTGCCGGACTTCCCCGGTTCATGAACATCGAAGGGGAGAACCTGAACGGCGTCTACTCCGCCAACGAGTTCCTGACAAGGGTCAACCTGATGAAGGCCTACCAGTTCCCCTACACCAACACACCGGTCAACGCCGGAGACAAGGTGGCGGTGGTGGGCGGCGGCAACGTGGCCATGGACGCCGCCAGGACGGCGAAGCGCCTGGGCGCATCCGAAGTGCATATCGTCTACCGGAGGAGCGAAGAGGAATTGCCGGCCCGTCTGGAGGAAGTGCACCACGCCAAGGAGGAGGGGATCCTCTTCGACCTGCTGACGAATCCAGTATCCATCCAGGGGGAGAACGGCCATGTGGCGGGGATGACCTGCATTCGCATGAAGCTGGGGGAACCCGACGAGAGCGGCAGGAGAAGCCCGGTGGAAGACCCCGGCAGCGAATTCTCCATGCCCATGGACACGGTGGTGATCGCCATCGGCCAGACCCCCAATCCCCTGATCAAGAACACCACCGTAGGGCTTTCCGTGAACCGCAAAGGCTGCATTGTGGTGGACGAGGAATCCATGGAAACCAGCTTGGAGAACGTGTATGCAGGCGGGGACGTGGTCACGGGAGCGGCCACCGTAATCCTGGCCATGGGAGCGGGAAAGAAAGCGGCGGAAGCCATCCATGCGAAGTTGACCCAGCAAACCCAGGAATAATAAGGGTAAAAAAGACAGGGATCCATTCTTGGATCCCTGTCTTTTTTTGGGTGCGCCCCGCAGAAGGAGGACGGGCTAGGAGAGCCCCTCCAGCCAGGCGGCGGCGGATGCGTCGCTGGGCATGCGCCAGTCCCCACGGGGGGAGAGGCAGACGGAACCCACTTTGGGTCCGTCCGGCAGGCAGGAGCGCTTGAACTGCTGTGCGAAAAACCTGCGGTAGAATACCTTCAGCCATTTATGGATGAAGGGGCCGTCATAGGTCCCCTTGAAGGCGGTTTCCGCAAGATAGGCGATCTTCGCTGGAGGGAATCCATGCCGCAGGAAATGGTAGAGGAAGAAGTCGTGGAGCTCATAGGGTCCCACCAGTTCTTCCGTCTTTTGGCGGATGTTTCCGCTCTCGTCGGGGGGAAGCAGCTCCGGACTCACCGGGGTATCCAGAATGTCCAGGAGGATGCGGCCCACTTCCGGGGGGACCTGGGTGGAGGCCACCCAATCCACAAGATAGCGGACCAAGGTCTTGGGGATGCTGGCGTTCACCCCATACATGGACATGTGGTCCCCGTTGTAGGTGGCCCATCCCAGCGCCAGCTCGGAAAGGTCACCCGTGCCCACCACGATGCCCCCCAGCTTGTTGCCCAGATCCATGAGGACCTGGGTCCGTTCCCGGGCCTGGGAGTTCTCATAGGTCACATCGTGGACCTGGGGGTCATGGCCGATGTCCTGGAAGTGCAGCAGTGTGGCGGGACCGATGGGAATCTCCAGGAAGTCCGCCCCCAGGGCCTTGATCAGGGCGACCGCGTTGTTGTAGGTCCTGTCGGTGGTCCCGAAACCAGGCATGGTCACCGCATGGAGATGCTGCAGGTCGTAGCCCATCTGCTGGAAGGTCTTGGCACAGACAAGGAAGGCCAAGGTGGAGTCCAGTCCGCCGGAAATGCCGATGACCACATGGCTGCTGCGGACCTGTTCCAGGCGGCGGGCCAGGCCGGTCATCTGGATCTGGAAAATCTCCTGGCAACGTTCGTGCCGTTCGGAAAGGTTCCCGGGAACGAAGGGATAGGGGTCAACCGGACGGGTGTAGCGGACGTCGTAAACGGGCCCCCCGTAGGAGACCACCCTGGGACGGCCGGAAGGGAAGGCGTGGAGGACGGCACCCTCTGCGATGCCGGGCTGCTGCCTGCGGTCGAAAAGCAGCTTCTGCATGTCCACTTCGGTCACCAGGAGGGAGGAATCCAGCTGGAAACGTTCGTTTTCACCGACGCAGACCCCGTTCTCATAAACCATGCAGTGGCCCCCGAAAACCAGGTCCGTGGTGGATTCCCCGAAACCGGAGGAGGCGTACAGATAGGCGGTCATGGACCGGGCGGATTGCTGGGAAACCAGCTGCTTGCGGTAGGGAAGCTTGCCCACCAGGTCGTTGCTGGCGGACAGGTTGGCGATGGCGGTGGCTCCGGCCAGGGCGGACAGGGAACTTGGGGGGACGGGTGCCCAAAGGTCCTCGCAGATCTCCACCGCAAGCTTGAAGTCGGGGAAATTGCGGTCGGAAAAGAGCAGGTCCGTGCCCAATGGGACGGACTCCCCGTCGAAAAGCACCTCCCGGGTGCCGCACTGGAGCGCCCCGGCAAACCAGCGCTTCTCGTAGAACTCGTGGTAGTTGGGAAGGTAGGTCTTGGGGACGAACCCCAGGACCGACCCGCCGCAGACTACGGCGGCGCAGTTGTAGAGGGCGCCTTCCACGGCCAGGGGGATGCCGGCCACCACCAGGCAAGGGAACCATCTGCTGGCCTCCTTGATGCGGACCAAGGCCTCCTTTGCCTTCTCCAGAAGGGAAGGTTGGAAAAAAAGGTCCTGGCAGGTGTAGCCGGTCAGGGAGAGTTCGGGAAAAACCAGCACGGAAGCCTCCGCCGTGGCGGCCTTCTCCATCAGTGCAACGGCTTCCCGGGCGTTCCTTTCGGGATCCGCCAAATAAAGCTTGGGTGACGCGCAGGCCACCCGGATCAAATCATATCCCATGGGGATTCTCCTTCCTGCAACGGGTTGTAAGCATATCCAACATCTTATCATAGAAGCGGCCGTCCGCACAACCCAATCGTTTCGCACAATTTGCAAGCCTTTTCAGCGGTTGGGCATTGTAATTATTGCGAATATTATGTAAAATGGACGGAGGACCGGCCAAACACCGGAAACGACACAGGAGGTTACGCATGGAAGTCAACCAAACCATTGGAAAGCAAAAGAGAATCGCCCTAGTGGCCCACGACAATAAAAAGAAGGAATTGCTCGAATGGGTGGGCAGGAACAAAGAAATCCTCTCCACCCATTTCCTCTACGGGACCGGCACCACCGGACGGCTGGTGTCCGCGAAGACAGGACTGCCTGTGCGGACCTACAACAGCGGCCCCCTGGGCGGGGACCAGCAGATCGGAACAAGGATCATAGAGGATGAAATCAACTTCCTGATCTTCTTCTGGGATCCCATGGAGGCCCAACCCCATGACCCGGATGTGAAGGCCCTGCTCAGGATCGCGACGCTCTACGACATCCCCGTGGCCCTGAATGAAGCCACCGCGGACTTTCTTTTCACCTCCCTGCTGATGGACAAGGATTATGTGCGGCATACCTTTGACGCCCAGTCCATCCTCAATAGGAAGATAGAGATTTAGGAACAAGAAGGGGGAGGCCATGTGCGACAAAAGGAAAATGGCCCTGGCTGGAGCATTTGCGGTTTTCGTCCTGGCCAGCGGTCTGGTCCTGTTCCACAACCAGGGCAACCTGCAGGGAAGGACGGGCTTCCAATTGGAACTTGGGGAGCGGGAGGGCGCGGAGACGGAAATCCATTCGGATGCAGGCGGGGAGCCGCTGGCCCAGGAATCCTTGTATGTGCAGGTTTGCGGCGCCGTGGTCAAGGAAGGGGTCTACGTCCTTCCCCAGGGAGTCCGGGTGTTTGAAGCAGTGGAAGCGGCAGGCGGCCTCCTGCCGGAGGCGGCCATGGAAGGGGTCAACCAGGCCCGCCTTTTGAAAGACGGGGAAATGATCCGGGTCCCCACCCGGGAGGAGCATGCCCGGACGGTCCAGGAGGCCGGGGCGGCAGCTGGGGGCCTGGTGGACATCAACCGGGGGGACAAGAAGGCGCTCATGACCCTTCCCGGAATCGGGGAAGCCAAGGCTGCGGGCATCATCGCGTACAGGGAACAGCACGGCGCCTTCGCCCGGCTGGAGGACCTGATGCTGGTGGGTGGAATCAAGGAAACGCTGTTCAAGCAAATCGAGAGTATGATTACTTTGGAATAGAGGCATGGAGGTTTTATGAAAAAGATATTGATCGTAGACGATGAGAAGCTGATCGTGAAGGGCATCCGTTTCAGCCTGGAACAGGAAGGGTACGACATCGATACGGCTTACGACGGGGAAGAGGCTTTGAATCTGGCGAAAGCCAACGAATACGACCTGGTGATACTGGACGTGATGCTTCCCAAATACGACGGCATGGAAGTGTGCCAGCAGATTCGGGGATTCAGCAATGTCCCGATCATCATGCTGACCGCAAAAGGGGAGGACATGGACAAGATCCTCGGGCTGGAATTCGGGGCAGACGACTACATGACCAAACCGTTCAACATCCTGGAGCTGAAGGCGAGGATCAAGGCCATCATCCGCAGGACCAACAGTCCGGCGCCGGAAAGCGAACAGGTTTCCGTGAAGGAGCTGACCTCCGACCAGATCCGCATGAACTTTGAAAGCCGCAGGGTTTTCGTTCTGGACAAGGAGGTGAACCTCACGGCCAAGGAGTTCGACCTGCTGGAACTGTTCATCAAGCATCCGGGAAAGGTCTACAGCAGGGAAAACCTGCTCAACATGGTCTGGGGCTACGAGTATCCCGGCGATGTCCGCACGGTGGATGTCCATGTGCGGCGGCTGCGGGAGAAGATCGAGTCGAATCCCAGCGCACCGGCCTATATTCATACCAAGTGGGGAGTGGGTTATTATTATCAGCATTGAGTCGAAAAAGGTCAACAGCATCCGGGTCAAGCTGTTGCTGGCCTTCGCAGCCGTAGGTCTGGTCGCCACACTGGTCCTGTCCGTGGCGTTGATCCAATCCATGCGGAACTATTACGAGAACGAAAAGAAAAGCGAGCTCTTCCGGCTTGCCAACACCCTGTCCATCAACCTTTCCAGCAGCGGCTTCTTCGATGAGGCCGCTTACGGGGATTTCCTCAAACACATCAAGGCGGTGACGGACGGAAGGGTGATGGTGGCCGATGAGGCCGGCACCATCCTGTACGACACCAACGACTTGGAGACGGGGAAAACCTATGCCACCAGGGAAATCATCGGTGGCTTGGGAGGGAAAAGCAGCTATATCCATGTCAAGGAGAGGAGCGTGGGGCAGGTGGTGGTGCCTGTCAACAATGCGGACAGGACCAAGGTCAGCGGGGTGATCGTGCTGACCAGCTCCTATGAGAGCGTCACCAGCGCCATCGCCCGGATGAAGAACATCACCTACATGACCGCAGTGGTGCTGGGATTCCTGATACTGGGACTCAGCTATTATTTTTCCGGTGTATTCACAAAGCCCTTCCAGGAGCTGATCCAGCACATGAACCGGGTCACGGAGGGACACATCGACGAGCAGTTCGGCGTCCGGGGGAACTACGAGGTCCAGGAGATCGCCACAACCTTCAACCACATGGTGAACCGGCTGGCGGAACAGGAGGAGAACCGGCAGCAGTTTGTGGCCAACGTGTCCCATGAGTTGAAGACGCCGCTCAGTTCCATGAAGGTGCTGGCCGAGTCCCTGCTTTCCCAGGAGGGGATGCCGGTGGAGCTATACCGGGAATTCCTGGAGGATATCCGGAACGAAGTGGACCGGGAGAACAAGATCATCAACGACCTGCTGGTCCTGGTGACCATGGACAAGAAGGAGCAGCAGCTCTCCTTCGAGGAAGTGGACATGAACCAGCTGGTGGAGAGCGTCCTGAAACGGCTGAAACCCTTGGCGGACCAGAAGTCCATCCAGATCGTGTTCGAAAGCTTCCGGCAGGTCCGCTGCCAGGGGGACGAGACGAAGCTGAGCCTTGCCCTCACCAACGTGGTGGAAAATGCCATCAAGTACAACAACGAGGACGGGGAAATCAGGGTAACCCTGGATGCGGACCACAAGAACCTCTACATCACCGTCCAGGATACGGGGGAAGGAATCCCCGAAGAAAGCATCGACAAGGTGTTCCAACGCTTTTACCGGGTGGACAAGACCCGCTCCAGGGATACGGGAGGGACGGGTTTGGGGCTTTCCATCGTCCAGAAGACCATCCTCATGCACAAGGGCACAATCAAATGTGAAAGCCAGCTCCATGAAGGAACCACTTTCAGCATCAAGCTTCCACTGAATCAGGTCACCCAGGGGTAGCGACAGCGAACTTCATATAATTGTAACAACTTGGTAAAGCTATTTAAATGATTTTTTGCTATTATGTTGTAAGATGTCGGTTGAATTTGGAGGACCTGAATTGAGAAAATGGATCATAACTGGAGGTCTGCTGCTTGTCTTGCTTGCGGCGGCTTGCGGTTCCGGACAGAAAGAGGAATATATCACAAGAACGAAAGAGTCCCCGGTCTTCTATCTGGCAAACGCCGACAGGACCAATCTGGTGCCTGTGGTCGTGGAGCTGGAGGAGGAGGGGGTGGAGGAGGTCATCCGGGAATCCCTTTCCGTGCTGCAGAACGGAAAGCTGGAAAAGGGGGGATATCCCACTGTACCGAAGGAGCTTACCCTGGTGAAGGTGGAACTGAAGGGCGACACTTTGGTTCTGGACTGGCCTGCATGGTATGCCACCATGAGCCCCATTGACGAACTGCTGTGCCGTTCCTCCGTCGTACGGTCGGTCACAGCCCTGGATTTCGTCAGGGATGTGGAGTTCTATGTGAAAGGCATCCCCCTCACCAACCAGGATGGAATCGCTTATGGCAAGATGACCCAGAGCGACGTGATCATCGACCTGCACGCAGAGATGAAAGAGACCGTCTCCAAGGAAGTGACCTTCTACTACGCCGCAAAGGATGGGCAGCATCTGGTGCCCCTACAGAAGACCATCGTCCTGGACACGAGCAAGACCCTTGAAGCCAATGTACTGGGAGCCTACATCCAGGCGGACGAGGCGGCAAAGACGGACAAGGGGGAGCCTCTGACGAAACCGGTCTCCTCGAAGACGCAGCTGAAGAACGTCTATGTCAATGAGGGCATCTGCTACGTGGACCTGGCGGAAGATTTCCTCTCCCGTCCGCTGGAGAAATCGATGACGGAAAAGACCGTCATCTATGGAATCGTGAATACGCTGACGGACCTGAAGGGGATTACCCGGGTGCAGTTCCTGGTGGAGGGGGAGATCATCGCCTCCTACAAGGGGACACTGCCCTTCGACAACCTGTTCTCCAGGGACGAGGACATCCTGGCCCACTAGGGCATGAAAGGAAGGGCCGCCATGACATCCAGCCGAACCGTGCCCCTTCTTTCCCACGCAACAAGACGGCCGGCTTTTCTGCTGGCCGCCGCTTTTGTGGCGGGGACGCTCCTGTACGGACCGTACGGGTCCGTGGCGGTACCGGCGGGGGTTGGGGCGCTGGCCCTGTTCCGCTTGGGCAAGGCACATGACCGGAAATGGATTCCCATCCTTCTGGCCATGTGCCTTTTCGGTTTCCTCCGCTTCCACGCCATGGCCCTTTTCCTGGAGGAGATGGAGCTGCTGGGGGAAGGGGAGCGTTCCTTCTACGGGCGCGTGGAAGAAGTGGGAAAAACCGACAGGGGAAGCGTCTGGACCGTCCGGATCCTGGATGTGGGGAATCGGCGCTATCCGTCCTGGCAGGCGGTACGGGGAAGGTTCTTCCAGGAAGGGGACCTGGAGGCGGCGCCGGGGGACCTGGTGCGTTTCCGGAGCCGTCCCCAGCTCATCCCTGCCCCCTCCAACCCGGGAGCCTTCAACCAGAGGACCTATCGGTTCGCCCGCTCCACGTACATCCAGGGGGATATGGAAGGGGCTTTCCTTCTCCCTGGGACAGGCAGGGGGCCCCTGGCATGGCGGCATGGCTTCCACCGTTTGGAGCGGGCCGCGCTGGAGAAGGTTCTGGAACCCAGGCACCTGGGCATGCTGGAGACGATCCTGCTGGCCCGGAAGGACCTGCTGGAAGAGGAGGACCTGGAGAGCTTCCGGGTGGGGGGGCTTTCCCATCTCCTGGCCGTTTCGGGCCTTCACACGGGCATCCTGGTCCTGGGCTTCCACTGGATGGCACGCCGCCTTACGGGCAGCAGGGTGCTCGGCACCGTCCTTGCCTTTTTCTTCCTCCTCGCCTACTCCTTTTTGGCAGGCGGGGGCTTCTCCATCCAGAGGGCGGGGGCCATGCTGTTCCTCTTCCTTCTGGCGCCCTTCCAGGGGGAGCGGTATGACGGGTTGTCCGCCCTTTCCCTTGTCTGCCTGGTTTGGACGGCCTACAATCCATGGATCCTGCGGGATGCGGGATTCCTGCTTTCGGTTTCTGCGGTACTGGGAATCCTGGTGGTGCTGCCGGTGCTGGAGGATTCCTTCAATCCGGACAGGAGGCCCCTGGCCCAGGGGCTTCTGGTTTCCCTTTCCGCCACCTTGTGCACGCTTCCCGTACTCGTCCTGTACTTCCACAGGATACCCCTGTACGGAATCCTGGCCAACCTCCTGGCCGTGCCGGTTTTCGGAGGCGTGGTCCTGCTTTGCGTTCTGGTCCTGTGCCTTGCATGGACATGGACGCCGCTTGCCGTGTTTTTCAGCGCCTCCCTGGTGCACCTGCTGGACTACCTTGTGGGTGTGGGGGATTTCTTCGGGAACCTGCCCGGGGGAACCTGGGTGCCGGGGGTGCTCCAGGGATGGGGGATGGTGTTCTATGTGCTGTGGCTGGGAGGGCATCTGCTCCTCCTCTCCCGCTGGTCCTGGACGCACACCCGGCGGCTCCATCTGCTGGTCCTTTTGGGATTCCTGGTTGCGCTCTCCTGCCACCAGACCTGGAGGGAGGGAAGGCTGGAAGTGGTCTTCTTGGACGTGGGACAGGGCGATGCGGCCTTCTTCTCCCATGGAGGGGAGACCTTCCTGGTGGACGGAGGGGGCTTACGCCATCTGGAGGAGACGAATACGGGCCGCAGGGTCGTCGCCAAGGCCCTGGAGTCCAAGGGGATCGGCAGGCTATCGGGGGTGTTCCTGTCCCACAGCGACTACGACCACAGCCAAGGGGTCCTGGAGCTTCTGGAGGACATGGAAGTGGGCTTTCTGGCCGTCAGCCGGCTCTATGCGGACCAAAGGGACCTCCAGCTGGAACCGCTGCTGGTGAAGGCGGAAGAGATGGGGGTGGCCCTCCACCACCTGCATCCGGGAGATGGAATCCAGGTGGGCGCCCTGGCGGTCACCGACGTCTCTCCCCCCCTGGAAGCGGGGGAGGTGGTGAAGAACAACGACCGCTCCCTGGTCCTCCGGCTGGACCTGGGGGAATTCTCCCTGGGGTTCACAGGGGATGTGGAATCCCTGGCCGAAAACAGGATGGCGGATGGGGCCCTGGCGGGGGTGGACCTGCTGAAGGTGCCCCACCACGGGGCGGGCACCTCCTCCGGCCAGGGATGGCTGGACCGGATCGGCCCCAAGGCGGCGGTGTTTTCCTATGGCCGGAACAATCCCTACGGACACCCGTCCCCGGAGGTGCTGCTCCGGTATGAAGAGGCGGGAGCCCTGGGCTTGCACACGGCCCTCCAGGGAGCGGTTGCGGCGACGACCGACGGAAAGGGCGGTTTCCGCCTGGAAGTGCAGAATCCCAGGGGACAGTCCCTTGCAATCAAGGAAAGGGGACTGTGGTGAAGGGGACCGACAAGGAGAAGATGGAATGAAGACATTGAAAGACCAACTGAAGACCGGAAACTTCGGAAGACTATATCTTTTTTACGGACCGGAGACCTATCTTGCCCATTCCTACCTGGATTCCATGGTGAAAAGGCTGGTGGGTTCCAAAGAGGACTCCATGAACTATGAACAGTTCGACGGGGCCATCCAGGAGGAGCGGATCCTGGATGCGCTGGAAACACTGCCTTTCCTTGCGGAACGGCGGGTGGTGGTCCTGAACGGCATGGACCTGTTCCTTCCCAAGAACGCCAAGAAGGTGGAAAAGCTGGCCTCCCATCTGGAAAGGATTCCGGACACAGCCACGCTTTTCCTCCTGGAGAAGGAGGTGGACAAGCGCAGCCGCCTGTTCAAACAAGCCTCCAAGCACGGGGAAGTGGTGGAGTTCAAGCACCTGGGGGAAGAGGAGCTGGTGAAGCATCTGGCCCGGAGGCTGGCCCGCCATGGAAAGAACATCGAACGGGGAACCGCCCGACATTTCATCGAAACGGTGGGGTTCGAACTGGAGCGGGTGGAGAACGAGCTGGAGAAGCTGGTGGACTACGCATGGGAGGAACCGGTGGTCACCCGGGACCACATCGACAGGATCTGTTCGAAGAATCTGGAGAACAAGGTGTTCGCCATGGTGGAGTGCCTGGGGACAGAAAAAAGGGAGGAGGCATTGGGCCTCTTCCAGGACCTGATGGCCCTGAAGGAACCGCCCACACGGATCCTCTTCCTCCTGTCCAGACAGTTGCGGATCCTGCTGCAGGTGAAGCTGATGGCCGAAGCCGGCCACAGCCCCGGCGCCATCGCATCCAAAATCAAGCTGCCGCCCTTCGTCGCAAACAAGAACCTGCGCCAGGCGGGGCGGTTTTCCAAGGAGCGCCTGCTGCTGGCGCTGAACAAGTGTCTGGAGGTGGAACTGCTCTTCAAGCAGGGACGGATGGACCTGGAGATCGGCGTCCAGATGATCCTCATAGAAAACAGCGGAAACGGGAAATAGGCTATTGACAAAAAGACCGGACTCCGGTAGAATGTAACAGTATGTTTTAGTGCGATATTTCAAGGCCTGTTGCCGGTACAAACCCCACTTTGGAACGGCAATGACATCCATCCCATCCTGGAAGCTCACCCTCTATTTGCGGAACGGCTGGAACAAGATGGATGCACAAGCATTCTACCAACGGAGGTGAGAACATGGCAAACATCAAGTCTGCAAAAAAGAGAATCCTCGTCACACAGACGAAGACAATGAGAAACAAAATGATCAAATCCCGCGTAAAGACTGAGATCAAGAAGGTCTTGGGCGCAATCGCAGCCAACGATCAAGCAGCCGCCCAGGCACAATTGCTTGTTGCGGTTTCTGAAATAGATAAGGCTAAATCCAAAGGGATTTTCCACAAGAACACCGCCGCCAGAAGAGTGGCGCGCTTGACAAAAGCAGTTAACAAGATGGCGGCTGAGTAGGCTGACGTCATATAAGGAAGGCCTTGAAGCGTATCCGGCAAGGATACGCTTTTCTTGTGCGACAGGGAGCCCCCTGTGGACGAGGCGAAGTGCTTGTGCTACAATCTAAAAGGAATCAATGGAAAAAGAGCAGATAGAAAAGGGACAGGAGTGTTGTCATGGAAATACAGATGTGGAGGGAAATCCTCATCCCCTACCAGCAGGCGGTGCAGGAACTTGTCATCAAGTTCACGTCCATCCGGACGGAAAACAACAAGTTGGGGAAATATTCCCCCGTGGAACTGGTGGACGGAAGGGTAAAGAAGATATCAAGCATTTTGGACAAGGCCAGGAAGAAGCAGATTCCGTTGGACAGCATGGAGGAGGAGATCGAGGACATCGCCGGCCTCAGGATCATCTGCCAGTTCGTGGAAGACATCGACAAGGTGGTGGAAATCATCCGCTCCAGGAGCGACATGGAAATCAAGTACGAGAAGGACTACATTTCCAACATGAAGCAGAGCGGTTACAAGAGCTACCACATCATCATATATTACGATGTGCATACGGCGCTTGGGAAGAAAAGGATCCAGGCGGAGATACAGATCCGCACCTTGGCCATGAACTTCTGGGCCACCATAGAGCATTCCCTCCAATACAAGTACAAGCACAACATCCCGGCGGAGATACGGGAGCGCCTTATGAAGGCGGCGGAAGCAGCCCATGTGCTGGAC
The DNA here is from genome assembly GCF_010179735.1 of Anaerotalea alkaliphila. Taxonomy (GTDB): domain Bacteria; phylum Bacillota; class Clostridia; order Lachnospirales; family Vallitaleaceae; genus Anaerotalea; species Anaerotalea alkaliphila. The sequence continues at coordinate 35,803 of NZ_JAAEEH010000007.1, read as the reverse complement.
GAGGAGCTTTCCACTATCCGCAGCGAGATCATGGAGGCGCAAAACACCTTCCAATACAAGTCCGGCGTGATTGCGGACATCCTGAACAATATCCAGAACATCCGCAGCGCCTCAGAGAATGACCGGGAGGTGGAGAAGATCCAGGAGGAATTCTACCGCCTTTGGGAAGAGGGGAATCTGGAAAAACTGGGCGTGTTCCGGCGGCAGCTGGATGTGATCGCAGAAAACTACAGGGTGCAATCCCTGGGAGACAACTGAGGGGTTGGAAGGCTATGGGGAATTCGGTCAACTTGAAGGATGGATTCATTAGGAACATGGAAAGGCTGCTGGGGGATACCTTCGGGGAATTCCTGGCATCGCTGGAATTCCAGCCCCTGCGGGGGCTGCGGGTGAACACCCTCAAGAGGGGTGCGGAAGCGATGGTGGACGGCCTGGATTTCGGGTTGGAGCGGACGCCGGTTGTGGAGGAGGGGCGCTTCTACCGTCCGGGACACAGGCCCGCCAAGCATCCCTTCTACGCCGCAGGGCTGTATTACATCCAGGAGCCTTCCGCCATGTTGCCGGCAGCCATGCTGCCGGTGGAGACGGGAGACCTGGTGCTGGACATGTGTGCGGCTCCGGGGGGCAAGAGCACCCAGCTGGCCTCCAAGCTGGGGGGGACGGGGCTGCTGGTATGCAACGACATCAGTCCGTCCCGCTGCAAGGCGCTGCTGAAGAACCTGGAAGCCGCCGGCGTGGACAACATGCTGGTCACCAGCGAGAAGCCGGAGAAGCTGGCAAAGGCCTTCGGTCCCGCTTTCGACAAGATCCTGGTGGACGCACCCTGTTCCGGAGAGGGGATGCTCCGGCGGGATCCGGAGATGGCGAAACATTGGAAGGAAGAGATTCCGGAGGAGTACCATGGGGAGCAGGTCCGGATCCTGCGGCAGGCGGCCCGGCTCCTGAAACCCGGCGGACGGATGGTCTATTCCACCTGCACGTTTTCCACCAGGGAGAACGAAGCCACCCTGGCGGCGTTCCTTGGGGAGCATCCGGAGTTCTCCCTGGTGGAACTGGAAAAGAGGGAGGGTCTGGTACCAGGGGTAACGGAAGGGTTCCCCCGGGAATTCCAGCTGGACAGGGCGGTCCGGGCCTATCCCCACAGGTTTCGGGGAGAGGGGCATTTCGTTGCCCTCCTGGCCAAGGATGTCCTGGAAGCCCTTCCGGAGAGCCGCGGGCCGTTGAAACCGAAAGGCCCGCGGCGTGTGGAGCCCAAGATCCTGGAGGCGTACAGGGAGTTCGAGAGGAAGAGCCTCGGGTTTTTCCTGCCCCAGGACAGGCTCCATGTGCACCAGGAGAAGCTTTACCTGGAGCCTGGAAAGCTGGAACGGCTGGGCGACCTGAAGGGCATCCGCGTGCTGCGGGCAGGGCTTCTTCTGGGGGACGTGGCCTATGGAAGGTTCGAGCCTTCCCAGTCCCTTGCGTCCCATCTGCAGCCCGGCCAGGGGAAACGGGTCTTGGATTTCGACCGGGGGGATCCGGACCTGGTCCGCTATCTGAAAGGAGAAACCCTTTCCCGTGAGATGGAGAAGGGGTATGTGCTGGTGGCTGTGGAAGGGTACCCCCTGGGGTGGGCCAAAAGCGACGGAAGGATCCTGAAGAACAAATACAATAAAGGTTGGAGATGGCAATGAGCGATAGCATGCGGTTGGACAAATTCTTGAGCAACATGGGTGTGGGCACACGGAGCGAAGTGAAAAAATACATCGGTTGGGGACGGATCACCGTGAACGGCAAAGTGGTCCGCCAACCGGAGCACAAGGTGAACCCCCATGCGGACCAGGTGGCCTACAAAAGGGAGGTCATCCCCTATGAGAAAAACATCTATCTGATGATGAACAAGCCCCAAGGGGTGATCAGCGCCACCGCGGACGACAAGGAACAGACGGTCCTGGATCTGGTCAAGGAAATCCGGAAGAAGGACCTTTTTCCGGTGGGAAGGCTGGACAAGGATACGGAAGGCCTGCTGGTGCTGACCAACGACGGTCCCCTGGGCCATGCGCTCCTGTCCCCCCGGCACCATGTGCCCAAGGGTTACAGGGCCAGGATCCAGGGCCAGCCCACCCAGGAGACCGTGGAGAAATTCAAGGCCGGCGTGGTGCTGGAAGACGGCTACAAGACCCTGCCGGCCGAATTGACGGTCCTTGCGAGCGGGCCGGTCTCCGAAATCCACGTGGTTGTGGTGGAAGGGAAATACCACCAGATCAAGCGGATGTTCGAGGCCGTGGGGATGCAGGTCCTCCATCTGCAGCGGGTCTCCATGGGAGGACTGCGGCTGGATCCCAACCTCCCACCCGGAAGCTACAGACCCCTGACCCCGGAAGAGGTCATCCAATTGCAACAGCAAAGTTAGGAGATTCTATGTTTTTACCTGCAAGTCGTGAGGAAATGCAAGCACAAGGGATGGAAGAGGCGGATTTCATCCTGGTTTCGGGAGACGCTTATGTGGACCACCCTTCCTTCGGTACCGCCATCATCGGGAGGCTGCTGCAGTCCCATGGCTTCCGTGTGGCTGTCCTGGCACAGCCGGACTGGAAGGACACGGTGGACATCCAGAAGCTGGGACGCCCCCGTCTGGGGTTCCTGGTCACCGGCGGGAACATCGATTCCATGGTCAACCATTACACCGTCGCCAAAAAGAGGCGGACCACGGACGCCTATTCCCCTGGCGGGGTCATGGGCAAGCGGCCCGACCGGGCCACGGTGGTCTATTCCCAGCTGGTCAAGCGGGCCTACAAGGATGTCCCCATCATCATCGGCGGAGTGGAGGCCAGCCTGCGCAGGATGGCCCATTACGATTACTGGCGGGACAAGGTGAACCGCTCCATCCTGCTGGACGCACAGGCGGACCTGCTGGCCTACGGCATGGCGGAGAGGAGCATCGTGGAGATTGCGGAGGCCTTGGACGCCGGCATCCCGGTCCGGGAGATCACCTTCGTGCGGGGCACGGTCTACCACGCCAAGTCCCTGGATTCCCTGGTGGACCCCATCCTTCTGCCCAGCTACAGTGAGATAATCACGGACAAGCGGAAATATGCGGAAAGCTTCCTGTTGCAGAACCGTAACAACGACTTCGCCCAGGGCCGGGTGCTGGCGGAGACCTACGGGGACAACTCCCATGTGGTCCAGAACGCTCCCCAGCCTCCCCTGACCACAGGGGAATTCGACCGGGTATATTCCTTGCCTTACGAACGCGCCCCCCACCCCATGTATGCGGAGGTAGGGGGGATCCCCGCCATCGAGGAGGTGAAATTCAGCCTCATCGCCAACCGGGGCTGCTTCGGCGGATGCCACTTCTGCGCCCTGACCTTCCATCAGGGAAGGATCATGCAGAAGAGAAGCAAGAAATCCCTGGTGGCGGAGGCGGAAGCCTTTACCCACGATCCGGACTTCAAGGGATACATCCACGATGTGGGAGGCCCTACGGCCAACTTCAGGAACATGTCCTGCCAGAAGCAGGCCAAGCACGGGGTCTGCAAGGACAAGCAGTGCATGACACCGGAACCTTGCAGTCAGCTCCAGGTGGAGCACAAGGAGTATCTGGACATCCTGCGGGCCCTTAGGGAGATTCCCAAGGTGAAGAAGGTGTTCATCCGTTCCGGAATCCGGTTCGACTACCTGATGCTGGACAAGGACGACAGCTTCTTCAACGAGCTTTGCGAACACCACATCAGCGGGCAGCTGAAGGTGGCCCCCGAGCATGTTTCGGACAAGGTCCTGGAGAAGATGGGCAAGACCAGGCATGCCGTATACGACCGGTTCGTGGAAAAATACAAGCAGGTCAACGAGCGGCTGGGCAAGAAGCAATTCCTGGTGCCCTATCTGATGTCCAGCCATCCCGGCTGCGGGCTGAAGGAAGCGGTGGAACTGGCGGAATACCTGCGGGACATCCGGCATACCCCCCAGCAGGTCCAGGATTTCTATCCCACCCCGTCCACCCTTTCCACCTGCATGTACCATACGGGGCTGGACCCCATGACCATGCGGCCGGTATATGTGCCGAAGACCCAGAAGGAAAAGGCCATGCAGAGGGCGCTGATGCAATACCGCTATCCCCAGAACGAAAAGCTGGTCCGGGAAGCCCTTGCCCTAGCCGGAAGGGAAGACCTGGTGGGCTTCGGGGAAAAGTGCCTGCTCCGTCCGTTGAAGGGAAGCCAGGGGGCCAGACAGCAAAAGTGCGCCCAGGCGCAGGAGAAGGAGAAGCGCAGGCCGAAGAAGAAGACCATCCGCAACATCCACAAGAAGGCCGGCAATCGTTGACGAACGGCTCCGGCTCCTGTATAATACTTAAACAGCAAGCATGGCAATCAAGGGAGGTGCCCATGATCAACAGCATGACAGGATTCGGCAGAGGGAAGGCCGAATCCGCAGGGAAGACCATTGTCGTGGAAGTCCGTTCGGTGAACCACCGTTACTGCGAGTTGGGGGTGAAGTTGCCGAAGGTCCTCGGCTACATGGAAGGGGACCTGAAATCGATACTGAAGCGGCGCCTCTCCAGGGGGAAGGTCGACGCCTTCGTGTCCTATGAGGACCATGGGCAAAAACGGGAACGGCTGGTGTTCAACACCGACCTGGCCAGGGAATACATGGAGCATTTCCAGCGGATGGGGGCCCTTTTCGGTCTGAAGCAAGACGTGGGGGTCTCCCATCTTGGCCGGTGCCCCGACGTCCTGGTCCTGGAGGAGCAGGAAGAAGACGAAGGGCTTCTTTCCCGCCTGGTGGCGGAAGCGCTGGAACTGGCGGTGGAGGGGCTCCTTGCCTCCCGCCGCACCGAAGGGGCCATGCTCCAGGAAGACCTCCTGGAGAAGGTCGGGCAAATGGAGGTCCTGGTGGACCAGGTGAGGGCCCATGCTCCCCTGGTGGTCCGGGAATACAGGGACAAGCTGGAGAGCAGGATCCGGGAGCTTCTGGCCCAGGTTCCCGTGGACGAAACCAGGTTGGCCATGGAAGTGGCCGTATTTGCGGACAAGTCCTGTGTGGACGAGGAAATCGTCCGCCTGGAAAGCCACCTTTCCCATATGCGGGGCGTGTTCCAGGAGGAAGGGCCCGTTGGCAGGAAGCTGGACTTCCTGACCCAGGAAATGCACAGGGAGGCGAACACCATCCTGTCCAAGGCCAACCACATCCAGACCAGCAACCTGGGAATCGAACTGAAGACCCTCATCGAAAAGATCAGGGAGCAAATCCAAAACATAGAATAAGAGTGTGACTATGAAGAACCAATTTGTGAACATCGGCTTCGGAAGCTTCGTGGCAACGGACAAGATCGTATCCATCGTAAAACCGGAGGCTGCGCCCATCAAAAGGATGGTGCAGCATGCCAAGGAGACCCAGATGCTTGTGGACGCCACCGCCGGCCGGAGGACCAGGGCCGTCCTGGTGATGAACGACGGACACGTCGTCATCTCGGGCATCCAGGTGGAGACCATCATCAACCGCTTTGAAGACAAGAACAAGGAATAGAGCTAGGAGAAGGTCATGGAAAAAAGAGGTATGCTGCTCATATTGTCCGGATTCTCGGGCGCGGGCAAGGGCACGGTCGTCAAAGGCCTGATGAAACAGGGGCAATTCGCCCTGTCCATATCCGCCACCACCCGGAGTCCCCGGGAAGGGGAGGTGGATGGAAGGGACTACTTCTTCATCAGCCACCAGGAGTTTGAAACCATGATCCGGGAGGCGGCCCTGTACGAATATGCCACCTACTGCGGAAACCATTACGGCACGCCCAGGGAGTATGTGGACAAGCAGATGGCCCAGGGGAGGGACGTGATCCTGGAGATCGAGATGCAGGGCGCGCTCCAGGTGAAGAAGATGTTTCCCGAGGCCGTCTTGATCTTCATCGTGCCCCCCACGGTCACGGTCCTGAAAGAGAGGCTGATGCACCGGGGGACGGAGGAGATGGACGTGATCATGCGCCGCCTCAAGCGTTCCTCGGAAGAGGCCAGGTCCATGGACCAGTACGATTACATCGTGGTGAACGACCAGTTGGAGCCGTGCATCGAAGCCATCGTCCATATCGTGGAGGCGGAACGGCAAAGGGGATTCAGGAGCCGGCGGCTGCAACAGAAATTCATCGACGAGTTTGCGCTCATTTTGAAAGGAGACAATTGACATGCTGCATCCTTCTTATACAGATTTGATAAACGTGGTCAACGACAGAAGCCTGGAGGACGAGGTGAAGGTGCGGAGCCGCTACTCCGTAGTGATCGCCACGGCAAAAAGGGCCCGGCAACTCATCGACGGAGAGATGACCCTGACGAAAACCGTTTCTCCCAAACCCTTGTCCAACGCAGTGAACGAACTGTACGAAGGCAAAATCGATATCGTGTAGAACGTCATGACCAGCCCCTTGCAGGTGCTGGTCATTCCTAATGGAGGGGAAGGAGGAGGACCATGGCCTACGCCAAAGTGATTGTGGAGCTTACAGCAGCCTCCCTGGAGAGGCCCTACACCTACCGGGTCCCCGGAGCCTTGGAGCACAAGGTCAGGACCGGCAGCGTGGTGGCCATCCCTTTCGGCGCCGGGAACAGGACCATCCGCGGGACCGTGGTGGCCATGGAGGAGCATGCCGACATTCCCCTGGAGAAAGTCAAGGATATCCAGGACGTCCATGACAAAGTGGACCTGGAGTCCCAGCTGATCCTGTTGGGGCACTGGATGAAGGAGCGGTACGTCTGCTCCCTCCAGGCCGCCTTCAACGCAATCCTTCCCGCCAGGACGGACGTTTCCGCCAGGAAGGAAAGCCGGGTCCGCCTTCTCCTGGATCCGGAGGCCCTTACAGAAGCCCTGGCTTCCGTCCGCGGAAACGCCACCCTGGCCAAAAGGGCCGGGGTTTTGGAGATGCTGCTGGAAGGGGAGGTGCGGATTCCGCCAGAGGGGGTGCCCTCCCGCAGGTTCCTTGCCCAGGCACGGACGACCCAGGGGGTCCTCCAGGGCCTTGTGAAGGCGGGGGTGCTGGCGCTCTCGCAGGTGGACACCGGCGAAATGCCGGTGCCTCCCAGGGAGGCGCCCGTGGAAAGGCCGCTTCCCCTCCATCCCGCCCAGGAAGCGGGGCTGCACAGGATCCTGGACGCCGTGGAGGCAGGAAGGCCGGACACCTTCCTGCTCCACGGCATCACCGGCAGCGGGAAGACGGAGGTCTACCTGCAAGCCATCGGCCGTGTGCTGGAACTGGGAAAGGAAGCCATCGTGCTCATACCGGAAATTGCCCTGACCCCCCAGACCATCGGGAGGTTCGTGGAGCGCTTCGGGAACGTGGTGGGGGTGATGCACAGCCGCCTTTCCCCCAGGGAGAAGATGGACCAATGGCAGAAGGCGAGGAGCGGGGAGGTCAGGGTGATGGTGGGCCCCCGTTCCGCAGTCTTCACCCCTTTTCCCCATCTGGGGATGATCGTGCTGGACGAGGAGCACGAGATGAGCTACAAGTCCGAACAGGTCCCCAAATACCATGCCAGGGAGGTTGCCATCAAACGGTCCCTGATGGGCGGCTTCCCGGTCGTTCTGGGGTCTGCCACCCCCTTGGTGGAAAGCTACCACAAGGCGCTGGAGGGGCAATACACCCTCCTGACACTGGAAGACAAGGCGGTCTCGGGACCGGACCTGGAGGTGGAGGTGGTGGACATGCGCCAGGAGCTCCTGGAGGGGAACAAGGGGATCTTAAGCAAGCCCCTCCAGGAGGCCATGGCCGGCGCTCTGGAACGGAAGGAACAGGTCCTCCTTTTCCTGAACAGGAGAGGGTATGCCCAAGCGGTTTCCTGCCGCCAGTGCGGCCATGTGATGAAGTGCCCGTCCTGCGACCTCCCTTACACCTACCATGCGGAAGGCCGGCGGCTGCTCTGCCACCATTGCGGAAGTTCAGTCAAGTCCCCGGAAAGCTGCCCTTCCTGCGGTTCCGTCTACATCAAGGCGTTCGGGATCGGCACGCAGAAAGTGGAAAAACAGGTGCAGAAAATGTTCCCCCAGGCCCGTGTGGTCCGGATGGACCTGGACACCACCTCCACCAAGGACGGACATGCGAGGATCCTGGGGGAGTTCTCCCAAGGCAGGGCGGACATCCTGGTGGGCACCCAAATGGTGGCCAAAGGCCATCATTTCGAAAACGTGACGGTTGTTGGGGTTGTGGCCGCAGACATGTCCCTTTTCATGAACGACTTTAGGAACAGCGAGCGGACCTTCCAGCTGGTCACCCAGGTGACCGGAAGGACCGGCAGGGGGGCCAAGGGCGGGAGGGCGTTCATACAGACCTACAGTCCCGGGCATTTCAGCATCCAGGCCGCCCGGGAACAGGACTACGGAAAGTTCTACAGGCAGGAGGTCCTCTACCGGAAGATGATGGGATACCCGCCGTTTTCCAACCTGCTGGTCCTGCTCTTCTCCTCCACCGACGAAAAGGCGCTGGTCCAGGGGAGCCGCAGCCTGGCTGGAGAGATGGAGGCCCTCCTGGAATCCCTGGACCCTAAACTCCTTCGGGAACAGGAGGTCCAGATGATCGGCCCAGCCCCCGCCAACCTGTCGAAGGTCCGTGACATGTACCGCCAAAGGCTGATGGTGAAGGCGAGGACATATAAGTTCTTGACTTATCTGATCAAGGAATTTTATAATAGGATGCAGGCAGACGAAAAATACAAGCCCCTGCGGGTGGCGTTTGACATCAACCCCATGGTTTCCCAATGAGGGGCCTAAGGAGCATAAAGGAGAACCGATGGCACTGAGGAAAATAAGGATAGAAGGCGACCCCATCCTGCGGAAGCGGGCCAAGGAAGTGGACGCCGTAAGCGACAAGGTCAAAGACCTGGCCCAGGACATGCTGGATACCATGTACCATGCACAGGGGGTAGGCCTGGCGGCTCCCCAGGTGGGGATCCTGAAAAGGGTAGTGGTGGTGGACATCGGCGACGGGCCCATGGTCCTGGTGAATCCGGTGATCGTCCGGCAGGACGGGGAACAGGTCGGTCCGGAGGGATGCCTGAGCGTCCCCGGGAAGGCCGGGACGGTTGTCCGTCCCAACCATGTGGTTGTGGAATCCTTGGACCTGACCGGGACCAGGACCCAGGTGGAGGGGGAAGGCTTCCTTGCCCGGGCCCTTTGCCATGAGCTGGACCATCTGGAAGGGAAGCTGTACGTGGACATCGCCACGGACATGATCACCGACGAGGACGAGGAGCTGGCATGAGGATCGTATTCATGGGAACACCGGACTTTTCCGTCCCCACGCTGGAGGCGCTGGTCCGATCGGAACACCAGGTGGTGGGTGTGTTCACCCAGCCCGACAAGCAGAAAGGGAGGGGCCAGAAGCTCCAGCCGACCCCTGTGAAGGCCGCCGCGCTGGAAGCCGGAATCCCTGTATTCCAGCCGGTGCGGATCAGGAACCGGGAGGCGCTGGACCAGGTCCGTGCGCTTGCCCCGGACCTGGTGGTGGTGGTCGCTTTCGGGCAGATCCTGCCCAAGGAGCTCCTGGAGATGCCCCCCTACGGATGCGTCAACGTCCATGCCTCCCTCCTCCCCAAGTACCGTGGGGCCGGGCCCATCCAATGGTGCCTGCTCAACGGGGAGAAGGAGACGGGACTGACGACCATGCGCATGGATGAAGGCCTGGACACGGGGGACATGCTGCTGAAGGTGTCGGTTCCCATCCGGGAGAAGGAAACGGGAGGGAGCCTCCACGACCGCTTGAGCGGACTTGGAGGAGACCTGCTGCTGGAAACCATCCGCCGCCTGGAGGAGGGCACCCTTGCAGGGACACCCCAGAATCCGGCGGATGCCACCTACGCCCCCTTGCTGACCAAAGACATGGGGGCCATCGACTGGTCCCTGGAAGGGGAGCGGATCGATTGGCTGGTGCGTGGCCTGGATCCGTGGCCCGGAGCCTACACCTGGCTGGAAGGCAAGCTCCTGAAGGTTTGGGACGTGGAGGTTTCGGAGGAAGGCTTTGACCAAGATCCCGGCACCGTCGTGGCGGTGGACCCCAAAAAGGGGTTCCAGGTCGCCTGCGGAAACAACACAACCCTTTGGGTGAAGGAAGTGCAACTGCAGGGCAAGAAACGCATGCCCTGCGATGTTTTTTTACGGGGGGTGCGCCTGCCGGCAGGCATGACGCTTCCGCCCCGAGGATAGGAGGCCGCATATGTTGAACAGTTGGTACGGCAGCATGGTGCTGCTGATTCCCGCAATCCTGTTGAGCCTGTACGCGCAGGCTAAGGTTTCATCGACTTTTTCCAAATACAGCCGGCAGGGGAACCGGATGGGATACACCGGCAGGGAAGTCGCCGAGAGGATCCTTCGGGATGCCGGCATCTACGACGTGCGGGTGGAACATGTCCGGGGAAAGCTTTCCGACCATTACGATCCCAGAAACCGGGTGCTCCGGCTTTCGGACAGCGTCTACGGCAGCAGCAGCATCGCCGCCGTAGGGGTTGCCGCCCATGAGTGCGGGCATGCCATCCAGCACAACCAAAGCTATGCGTTCCTTTCCCTGCGCAACGCCATGTTCCCCGTGGTGAATTTCAGCAGCAAGATGGCCATGCCATTGGTCATGCTGGGCCTGGTGCTGGGGGGGTCCTATCCCGGAAGCTTCGGACAGTCCATGGTCCAGTTGGGGATTCTCCTGTTCACGGCCGTGGTGGCCTTCCAGGTGGTGACCCTGCCGGTGGAGCTGAACGCCTCCAACCGGGCCATCCACATCCTGGAAACCAGCCGGTTCCTGAACGAGGAGGAAATCAAGCCCGCCCGCAAGGTGCTGAACGCGGCGGCCCTGACCTACATAGCGGCAGCGGCCGTGGCGCTCCTGAACCTGCTCCGGCTCCTGATGCTGTTCTCCGGAGGAAGACGGAATGACTGAGAACGGCCGCATGGCGGCGGTCAGGATCCTGGAGCGGATGGAAAAGGAAGACCTCTATGTGAACCGGGCCATGGACGACCATCTCCATGTCCATGACCTGGACAGGGAGGACCGGAAATTCGTCAGCCGTCTGGTGTACGGAACCGTGGAGCGGATGCTCTATCTGGACCATGTGCTGGACCGTTATTCCAAAGTGCCCTCTGCCAAAATGAAGAAGGTCGTCCGCTGGGTCCTGCGCACGGGCGTCTACCAGATCCTGTTCATGGACGGGATCCGGGACGCGGCCGTCTGCGACGAGGCGGTGAAGATCATCAAAAAAAGGAAGATGGGCGCGCTGGCGGGTTACGTGAACGCGGTCCTGCGCACCGTGGCAAGGGAGAAGGACTCCCTTGTCCATCCGGGCACGGAGAGTCTGGAGGAGCTGTCCCTGGCCTTTTCCATGCCCTTGTGGCTGCTGGAGAAGCTCCAGGGGCAGATGGGGTTTGAACCTCTGAAGGAATTCTGCCTCCAATCCCTGGGCAGCGCCCCCCTGTGCGTGCGACCCAATCTGCCCAAGGTGGGCCTTAAGGAACTGGAGGCCGCTTTGGACAGGGAAGGGGTTGCCCACCGGCCGGGGGGGCTGCTTCCTTACGCCCTCTTCCTGGACAAGGTGGAGGCCCTGGCCAAGCTGGAAAGCTTCCGGAAGGGCCTGTTCCAGGTCCAGGACCAGAGCTCCCAGCTGGTGGGGGAGGTCGTCCGCTCCCTGGAGCTTGGTGGAAGCCCCCTGGTGCTGGACGTCTGCGCCGCCCCGGGAGGGAAGAGCACCCATGTGGCCGGACTGCTGGGACCCAGTGGAGGCCGGGTGGTCGCCAGGGACATATCCCCATGGAAGCTGGAGCGGATCGGTGAGAACGTGGAACGTCTGGGTCATCCAAACATCCGGATGGAGGAGAAAGACGCCTCCAGGGCCTACGGGGAAGACCGGGAGTCGGCGGATGTGGTGCTGGCGGACGCGCCTTGCTCCGGGCTGGGGATCCTGCGGAGGAAACCGGACATCAAGTACCGGCTGACCCCCGATTCCCTGGAAAGCCTGGGGAGACTGCAGAAGGAGATCCTGGAGGCCTCCGGTGCGGCGGTGAAGCCGGGAGGCTTCCTGGTCTACAGCACCTGCACGGTGAACCGGGAGGAAAACGAAGACCAGGTCATGCGGTTCCTGGAGGAACACAAGGAATTCAAGCAACGTCCGATCCACTTGCCCTTCGGGGCGTTGGACCCTTTTTTGGAAGAGGGCTTTGTGAAATTGATGCCGAAAGAAGGAGGGGCGGACGGATTCTTCATCGCCCTCCTGGAGAAGGAGAAGGGACAACGGAATGGGTGAAATCAAGGACGGAAGAGCGATCAACAGCATGACATTGGAGGAGCTGGAGGACCAGCTGAAGGCCATGGGAAGCCCCAGGTTCAGGGCGCTCCAGATCTACCAATGGTTCCACAAGAAAAAAGCGGCGGGATACGGCGCCCTGGGGAACATCCCCAAGGAGCTAAGGAATTCGCTGGAGGAAAGGCATCCCTTCCTGGGCCTGGAGCTGGTGGAATCCCATCCCTCCGGGGACGGGGAAACGGTAAAGCACCTGTTCCGGTGCAAAGACGGCCAAGTCCTGGAAACCGTCTGGATGCGCTACAAGCACGGGAACTCCTTGTGCATCTCCTCCCAAGCCGGATGCAGGATGGGATGCGCCTTCTGCGCCTCCACCATCGGAGGCCTGGCGCGGAACCTGGATGCGGCGGAAATGCTGGAGCAGGTATACCAGGTGGAAAGGATGACCAAAGAACCGGTTTCCTCGGTGGTGGTTATGGGAACGGGGGAACCTTTCGACAACTTCCAGGAACTGATCCGCTTCCTGGTCCTCCTCAACCATCCGGAGGGAAGGAACCTGGGGCAGAGGCATGTGACCGTATCCACCTGCGGCCTCTCGGACAAGATCCGGGAGTTCGCCGACCTCCAGATGCAGGTGAACCTGGCGGTCTCCCTCCATGCCCCTTCGGACGAACTGCGCACCCGGCTCATGCCGGTGAACATGCGGTACCCCCTCAAGAATCTGCTGGATGCATGCCGTTATTATGTGAAGAAGACCAACAGGAGAATCACCTTCGAATACAGCCTCCTGGACGGCGTCAACGATACGGAAGCCCATGCCCGGGCCCTTGTTCGGATTCTGAAAGGCATCCATTGCCATATCAACCTGATTCCGGTGAATGCGGTGGAGGAACGGGCCTACCGGAAATCGAAGCCCGAAGCGGCGGCAAGATTCAAGAAGGTCCTGGACCAGTCTGGAATGACGGCGACCGTCAGAAGGTCCCTGGGAGAGGACATCGATGCGGCATGCGGACAACTGCGGCGCAAACACAAGCCCTGACACCAATGGAGGCACTATGGAGATTTACGGCATAACCGACCAAGGAAAGACCCGTCTGATGAACGAGGACCATTTCTACCATTCGGACAAACCGGTTGGCAGGCTCCCCAATCTGGCGGTCATCGCCGACGGAATGGGCGGACATTCGGCAGGGGAAGTGGCCTCCAGGATGGCGGTGGAAGTCCTCGTGGAAAATTGCGGTCAGAGCCAGGAGGAAGGGGTCGACGACATCCTCCGGGGAGGTGTCCAGGCGGCCAACAGGCAGGTGTTCCGGCTGGCCAAGGAGCGGGGCTATCTGTTCGGCATGGGAACGACCCTGGCCGCTTGCGTCGTGACGGAGGGCAACCGGCTGTACGCCGTGAATGTTGGGGACAGCAGGATCTACATCTATGACGGAACCCTGCGGCAGATTTCCCTGGACCATTCCCTTGTGGAGGAGATGGTCCAGGCGGGCGAAATCACCCGGGAAGAAAGTCTGGTCCATCCGGACAGGAACAAGATCACCCGGGCCATCGGAACGGGTGCGTTCGTCCTCTGCGACCTTTATGTGCAGACGCTGGCAGCGGGCAGCGTGGTGCTCCTCTGCACGGACGGACTCACCAACATGGTGGGCGACGGCAGAATCCAGGAAATCCTAGGGAACGGCGGTAGCCTGGAACAGAGGGTGCGCGACCTGTTGGAGGAAGCATTGGAAAACGGCGGATGCGACAATGTCACCATCGTTGCCATGGCCACATCAGATCAGGAAAAGAGGTGATCGTATGCTGCTACAACCGGGCACAATGCTCAACAACCGATATGAAATCATGGAAAAGATAGGATCCGGCGGAATGTCGGTGGTCTATAAGGCAAAATGCACCAAGCTGCAGCGTTTTGTGGCCGTCAAGGTTCTGCGCGAGGAATATGCCCAGGACCTGGAGTTCGTGAAGCGCTTCAAGGTGGAAGCCCAGTCCGCCGCGAGCCTATCCCACGGAAACATAGTCAACATCTACGATGTGGGAAACGAAGGCAGCCTCCACTTCATCGTCATGGAATATCTGGAAGGGAAGACGTTGAAGGAGAAGATCCTGGAGAAGGGGGTCCTGGAGGAAGGGGAAATCCTCCGGGTCGGGGCGGCCATCGCCTCGGCCCTCAGCCACGCCCATGCCAACCACATCATCCACAGGGACATCAAACCCCAGAACATCATCATCACCAACGACGGAAAGGCCAAAGTGGCGGATTTCGGAATCGCCCGGGTCTCCAGCGACGCAACCATCGCGGTCAGCGAGGTGACCAGCGGCAGCGTCCATTACATGGCGCCCGAACAGGTCCGGGGGGGGTACTGCGACGAGAAGAGCGACATCTATTCCCTGGGTGTCCTGCTGTACGAGATGGCCGTCGGCCATCCTCCCTTCGATGCCGACACGGCGGTGACGGTGGCCATAAAGCATCTGAACGAGACGCCCCCGTCCCCCAGGGAGTTGAACCCCGAAATCAGCTGCGCTTTGGAATCCATCATCCAAAAATCCATGGAGAAGAAGCCCATGAACAGGTACCCCACCGCCATCGCGCTGCTGGAGGACCTGAAACGGGCAAAGGATTTTCCCGACACCTTCATCCGCAGCAAGGCGGATGGGGAAACCTATGAGACGGTGATGCTGTCCACAGGGCAGATGCGCCACATCTGGGATGAGAACGAGGTCATGGAACATGCGGAAGGCAGGAACAAAAAAGCGGAGACCGCCATCATGGCGGCGGGTGCGGTTGCCGCCCTGCTGATCGTTTCGGTCATCATGTTCTTCGTCCTGCGCTACGTGAACCAGGACCTGATCGCCAAGGAAATCACCGTACCCGCGGTGGAAGGGTTGGAACTGGAAGAGGCCAAGAGCCTGCTGCAGGCCCAAGGGCTTCCTTATCTGGTCACTTCCACGGAATATTCCGGAACGGTCCCCAGCAACAGCGTCATTTCACAGCTGCCCAAGGGGCTGACCGTCCTGGAAGAGCCGGTCCAGGTGCAGCTGGTGTTGAGCAAGGGCCAGCAGATGATCCAGGTGCCGGACGTGCAGAGGGTCAACTACCAGGATGCCCGGCAACAGCTGGAAGACCTGGGGCTTCGGACCTCCCTGCAGAACATCCATCATGACACGGTGCCGGTGGGAATCGTCATCGAGCAATATCCCGGACCCGGCAGGTCCATACCCTTCCAGACGGAAGTGGTCCTGAAGGTGAGCCAGGGCAGGGAAGTGAAGAAGATAAAGGTGCCGGACGTGCAGGGAATGAAGGAGGCCGATGCGGTCTCCGCACTAAACGGCAGCGGCCTGAAGGTTGGGAACGTATCCCATGCCTTCCATGACACGGTGGAGGAGGGCAGGGTGATCGGCATGAGCACCTCCGCCGGGAGGGAAGTGGAGGAAGGCTTCGAAATCGACCTGACCATAAGCAGGGGGAAGGAAGTGAAGGTGCTGAGCATCCCCATCACCATCAACGACATTTTTGATGGGGAGCAGACCCAGGGGACCGTAAAGGTGGTCCTGGAAGCCGACGGCCAGGAGACCATCCTCCTGAACCGGGTGGTCCTGGCGGAGGAATTCCCCCTGCGCATCGAGGCAAGAGGCACAGGAAAAGGCTCGGTGGAAGTCTACCTGGACGACGTGGCCCAATACCAGGTCGAAATCGATTTCTCCACGGAGGGCCGATGATGCGCGGCAAAATCGTCAAGGGAATCGCAGGATTCTACTATGTGCATGTGCCGGAACACGGGGTGTTCGAGTGCAAGGCCCGTGGAATCTTCCGGAAGGAGGCGCTCACCCCCATGATCGGGGACGATGTGGAGATCCAGGTGGTGGATCCGGCAAGGAAAAAGGGGAACATCGAAAAGATCTTGGAGAGGAGGAGCGAGCTCCTGCGCCCCAGCGTGGCCAACATCGACCAGGCGCTGCTGGTGTTCGCCCTGCACCAGCCGGAACCCAACCTGCAGCTGCTGGACCGTTTCCTGGCCATGGTGGAGAACGCGGGGATCGATGTGGTGCTCTGCTTCAACAAGGCGGACACGGAGCAGGGGAGCGAAGGCGAAGCGCTGGAGGAGATGTACCGCAGGGTGGGCTACCATGTCCTTGTGACCAGCGCCTTGGAAGACCGGGGGCTGGAGCCTCTGAAGAAGGTGCTCCACCACAAGACCACCGTTTTTGCCGGACCTTCGGGCGTGGGGAAAAGCTCCCTGCTCAACCTGCTGCAGGAAGCCGTAAGCTTTGAAACGGGAAGCGTCAGCCGGAAGATCGGCCGGGGACGCCATACGACCAGGCATGTGGAGCTGATCGCGCTGGACAAGGACAGCTACCTGGTGGACACGCCGGGGTTCAGTTCCCTCCAGCTGGACGATTTCTCCAGCCAGGACCTGAAGGACCAGTTCATCGATTTCCATCCTTTCCTGGACGCCTGCCGCTTCAAAGGCTGCATGCACCTGAAGGAACCGGTTTGTGGCGTGAAGGAGGCCGTAAGGGACGGGAAGATCCATCCGTCCCGGTACGAGAACTACAAGGCCATCTATGAGGAAATGCAGGAACTGCAGAAGAACCAGTACCCAAGAAAAACCGACAAGAACAGGAGATGAAACCATGCTCATTGCACCATCGATCTTATCAGCAGATTTCGCAAAATTGGGGGAAGAGATACGGGCCATCGACAAGGGAGGCTGCGACTACATCCACATCGACGTGATGGACGGGATGTATGTTCCCAACATCACCCTGGGTCCCGTGGTCGTCAAGGCCATCCGGAACGAAACGGAAAAGGTTTTCGACGTGCACCTGATGATTGAGGAACCCAGCCGGTTTCTGGAGGCGTTCGCCGATGCGGGAGCGGATATCCTGACCGTTCATGTGGAGGCGGCCAAGCACCTGCACGGCACGCTCCAGCAGATCCGGGCCCTGGGCGTAAGGCCCGCCGTTTCCCTGAATCCCGGCACGCCCCTGAGCATGGTGGAACCTGTCCTGGGGGATGTGGACATGGTCCTTCTGATGACCGTGAATCCGGGCTTCGGCGGCCAGAAGTTCATCCCCTACAGCCTGGAGCGGATCCGGATGCTGGCGGAGATGAGGAAGGAAAGGGGTCTGGACTTCCTGATCCAGGTGGATGGAGGCATCACCCTGGGGAATGTGGAGGAAGTGGTTGCCGCCGGGGTGGACGTGGTGGTTGCCGGCTCGGCGATCTTCAACGCCCCAGATGTGTCCGAAGCCATCCGCCAGTTCAAGGAACGCGGCGTAAAAGCCGGCCGATGAGGGTCTGCGTGGTCACCGGCGGGGCGTTGGACAGGGACCTGCTGCTGTCCCTGGACCTGAAAAACCGGTGGGACAGGATTCTGGGTGTGGACCGGGGAGCCCAGTTCCTGGCGGAACTGGGCTTGTGGCCGGACCTGGTGCTGGGGGACCTGGACTCGGCGGAGCCGTCCGCCGTCCGCGCGCTGGAAGAAAAGGGTCTGGAATTCCTCCGGTTCCCTCCGGAGAAGGACCTCACGGACACCCATCTGGCCCTGGAGCATTGCAGGGACATGGGAGCCACGGAGGTGCTGGTACTGGGGGCAACGGGGAACCGGCTGGACCATATGTTCGCCAACCTTTTCCTGGGGTTTCGGTACCGGAAGGATTTCACCTGTGTGTTCAGGGATCCCTGGAACGAGGTGCACCCGTTGGAGGGTCCCGGCACCTTCCAATTCGAGGCATCCGAATTCCCCTATCTGTCGATCCTGCCGGTCAGCGACACGGCAAGGGTGCTGGAAGTCAGCGGTGTCCGGTATCCTTTGGGCGAACGGCTTCTGGAGAGGTCGGACTCCCTGGGAATCAGCAACGAAGTCCTGGGGACAAAGGCGACCCTGCGCCTGGGGGAAGGGAAGGTGCTGGTGTTCCGCAGCAAGGATTAAAAAAAAGCCTCCAGCAAATCCAACGGCTGTTCCGCCGGATTTGCTGGAGGCTTTTCCCATGTTTCGGTGTTCCAAGAAGATTAAGCTCTTTCCACTTTGCCAGAACGCAGGCATTTGGAACAAACGGGGATGGATTGTACATTCCCGCCGACCAACGCCTTCACATTTCTGATGTTGGGCTTCCATTGCTTATTGGATCTTCTATGGGAATGGCTGACTTGAATTCCAAAGTGCACACCTTTTTCACATACGACACATTTAGCCATTGCTACACCTCCTTATTATCCACATATCTACACAACAAAACAAGTTTAACAAAAAAGTGGACACTTTGCAAGAGTTAGTTTATAATTATTTCAAAATAATCCTTTTTTCCATTCGGACATGTGCAAAGGCAGAGGAGGAAGACGTATGACTGGAATCATGGGAAACGAATTGGGCGAAATCACCATAGAGAACGAGGTGCTTGCGAAGGTGGCGGGCCTCAAAGCCGTGGAGTGCTACGGCATTGTAGGCATGGCGATGGTGAACGTGACCGGCGGCATCGCCAAGCTTCTGAAGAGGGAGAGCCTGACCAAGGGCATCCTGGTCCGTGTGGAGGAAAACGCGATTTCCATCGACCTGCATGTGATCGTCGAATACGGCGTGAACATCCGGGCGGTGACGGACAACCTGATCAGCACCGTTCGATATGAGTTGGAGACCTTTTCGGGGTTGAAGGTGGCCGCCGTCGATGTGTTCGTGGAAGGTGTGCGGGTAGATGAGTAGGGCGATGGAGCAAGGCAGGAGACGGGTCGACGACGCAATCCTGAAGGACATGTTCATATCCGGAGCAAAATTCCTGGAGTCCAAAAAGCAGCTGGTGGATGACATGAACGTGTTCCCCGTTCCCGACGGGGATACGGGTACGAACATGACGCTGACGATCCTTTCCGCCGTACGGGAGCTGGAAGGCCTGGGGCCGGAGGCCGGGATGGATCCGGTCGCAAAAGCCATCTCTTCCGGATCCCTCCGGGGCGCCAGGGGGAATTCAGGCGTGATCCTGTCCCAAATCTTCCGGGGCTTCACAAAGGAGATTTCCGGCAAAAGGGAAGTGGACGTGGTGCTTCTGGCGGATGCCCTGAACCATGGGGCAGAGACCGCCTACAAGGCGGTCATGCGCCCCAAGGAAGGGACCATCCTCACGGTGGCGCAGGCTCTGGCGGACAGAGCCGCGGAGATGGCGGTGAAGACGGACGATATGGTCACCGCACTGGAGGAAATCCTGGCCTATGGGGAGGCGGTCCTGGCAAGGACCCCCGAGATGCTGCCGGTCTTGAAGCAGGCGGGCGTGGTGGACGCGGGGGCACAAGGGCTGCTTTTCATTCTGGAGGGTGCGCTCCTCTCCCTGCGGGAGGGAAAGGTTTTGGATTTCGGCACCGGGGAAGCCCGGGAGGAGGGTCCGGAAGGACACCGGATGTCCCCCCAGGCCAAGGCGGCTGGGTCATCCGAGGAAATCCTCTTCGGTTACTGCACGGAGTTCATCGTGAACCTGTCCGAACCGGAAGGCGTACAGGGGAAGGCTGACGACCTGCGGCGTTATCTGGAGACCGTCGGTGACTCCATCGTGTCGGTGGCGGACGAGGAGATCATCAAGATCCATGTGCACACCAACGACCCCGGGGAGGTCATGCAGAAGGCCTTGTCCCTGGGGGCGCTGACCAACATCAAGGTGGAGAACATGCGGGTGCAGCATTCCAACATCCTGCACGGACCACAGGATTCCCTGCAGGGAACGCCCAGGAAGGCACAGGGCTTCGTCGTGGTGTCCATCGGAGAGGGCCTGTCGGCCATCTTTACGGGACTGGGCGCCGACACCTTGGTGGAAGGCGGGCAGACCATGAACCCCAGCACCCAGGACCTGGTCCACGCCATAGAAAAGGTCCATGCCGATACGGTTTTCGTGCTCCCCAACAACAAGAACATCATACTGGCCGCCGAGCAGGCCGGGGAACTGGTGACGGACAGGGAGGTGCGGGTGGTGGGCACCCGCTCCATCCCCCAGGGGATCACCGCCATGCTTGCCTTCGAGCCTTCCGCGGACGCCCGGGAGAATGCGGCGAACATGGCCGGATCCCTGGAGGCTGTGAAGACCGGCCAGCTGACCTTCGCCGTACGGGACACCATGGTGGACGACCATGCAATCCAGGCGGGAGACTATTTGGGAATCGGTGAGGACAAGATCCTGGCCGTATCCAAGGACCTGGAGGAAACCGCCCGCACCCTGCTGGACAAGCTGGTGGACGATGACAGCGAGCTGGTCACCATCTACTACGGGAAGGACGTGGAGGAGGAGGCGGCCAAGGACATCGCCGCCTACCTTGAAAGCAGGCGTCCCGCTTGCGAGGTGGATGTGCAGTATGGCGGCCAACCGCTGTACTATTATCTTTTTTCCGTAGAGTAGAATCAAGGAAGGCCGGCAGCCACTGGAAGGGCTGCCGGCCTTTTGAAGCCGTAGGAGGTGGCCGAGTTGAAAGCAACAAGCATACAGGTCCTGAAAGGAGTGGGCCCCAAGAAGGCCCGGACCCTGGAGGCCATTGGCATCCGGACCCTGGAGGACCTGCTTACCCATCTGCCAAGGGAATATGTGCGGATCGGAAGCGGCCTCTCCCTGGAAGAGGTTCGCAGGAAGAGGCCCAAGGAACCGTTGGCTCTGGAATTGCGGCTTCTTGGGGACATGGAGGTGGACGGAAACGGCAGGGTTCCCAGGACAAGGGCCCGTCTGGGGGACGGCACGGGCAGCTGCACCGCAGTCTGGTTCCACATGCCCTTCCTGAAACAGCGGTGGCGGAAGGGCCAGACCATCCGTATCCTGGGAAGGCTGGAGGAAGGGGGGGGAGGCCTGGTGTTTCTGGCCCCACGGATCCTGGGCGCTTCGGAGCCACTGGAGTATCCCGGGCTGACACCGGTCTACCCTTTGGGGAAGGGGATCACCCAGACTTTCCTCCGGGGACTCCTGTCCCAGGTTCTGGAAGGCCTGGAGGGATTGGCCCGGGAAACGATCCCCCGGGAACTGCTGGCCCAGGAGGGGCTGATGTCCCGGAGCGACGCCTTGCGGACCATCCACCGCCCGGACAGCCTGGAAGCCGCGGAAGCCGCCCGGCAAAGGCTGGCCTTCGAGGAGTTCTTCTTCTTCCAGCTGGGTGCCCAGTTCGAGCGGGGACTGGCCCGGCAGGTGAGGAACCTGCATCCCCTGGAGTCCAGAAACTGGGTGACGCGCTTCCAGGAGGGGCTGCCCTTTCCCCTCACTCCGGACCAGAAGACGGTCCTGGAGGAGATCCTGGGGGATATGGAGGGCCCCCATGCCATGAACCGGCTGGTCCAGGGGGATGTGGGGTCGGGGAAGACGGTGGTTGCCGCCTGCGCCATGCTTGCCATGATGGAGGCGGGACGGCAGGCGGTGGTCATGGCTCCCACGGAGGTCCTGGCCAGGCAGCACCATGCAAGCCTCTCCTCCCTGTTCGGACCGTTCGGACTGGAGGTGGGCCTGCTTGCGGGGTCCATGACGGCCAAGGAAAAAAAGGAGGCGAGGACCCGGCTGTCAGAAGGGAAGTGGCTGGCGGCGGTGGGCACCCACGCCCTGGTCCAGGATGGGGTGGAATTCGCAAGCCTGGGTCTGGTGGTGACGGACGAACAGCATCGGTTCGGTGTGCGGCAACGGGAGGTCCTGGGGGGCAAAGGGGAGTGCCCCCACATGCTGGTCATGAGCGCCACACCCATCCCCCGGACCCTTGCATGGATCCTCTACGGGGACATGGACATCTCCGCCATCAAAACGATGCCTCCCGGCAGACAGGAAATCAAGAGCTTCCTGGTGGACGGCTCCATGGAGGAGCGGGTCCTCGCGTTCCTGGAGAAGGAAGTGGAAACAGGCCGGCAGGCCTATGTGGTCTGCCCCCTGGTGGAAGGGGACGGGGAGGAGGAAGGGGAGGCGCCGGAGGTCACGGACGCCACGACCCGGGCCCGGGAGCTCCAGGAGAGGTTGGCACCGGGAATCCAGGTGGGACTCCTCCACGGGAAGATGCGTCCGAAGGAGAAGCAGGCCGTGATGGAGCGGTTCAAGAAGGGGGAAATCCAGGTGCTGGTTTCCACCACGGTCATCGAAGTGGGTGTGGACGTGTCCAACGCGACCCTGATGCTGGTGGAGAACGCCGAACGCTTCGGCCTGGCTCAGCTTCACCAGCTCCGGGGTCGGGTGGGACGGGGATCCCACCAGTCCTATTGCATCCTGTTTTCCGACACGAGGAATCCCCTTGTCCGGGAAAAGCTGAACATGCTGGCCCGTACGGCCGACGGCTTCAAGATCGCCGAGTACGACCTGGAAAGGAGGGGGCCAGGAGAGGCGTTCGGCAACAGGCAGCACGGAATCCTGGAATTCCGTGCGGGGGACCTGTGGGCGGATGCCCCCCTGATGCGGGAGACCAACCGCCTGGTCCGTTCCCTTCTGGAGAGGGACCCCCTTCTGGAGGCACCCGCACACCAGGAACTGAAGCGGGAAATGCTGGCCTACATGGAAAGGAACATGCGCCAAATCGTCCTCTAGGGTCTGGGACGGGGAAGAGAAGCATTGACAAATGGGCGGAATCCGTTACAATGTAAGAGTAGAATCCCATTCGAGAAAGGTTTACAAGGGTTGACGATATGCGGGTAATCGCGGGTAAAGCCAGACGGCTGGCCCTGGTGGCGCCAAAGGGAGACAAGGTGCGTCCCACCACGGACCGAACCAAAGAAACACTCTTCAACATCCTGGCTCCCCTCCTCCGGGACAGCATCGTCCTGGATGTCTTCAGCGGAAGCGGGGCCATCGGGATCGAAGCCCTGAGCAGAGGGGCGAAGAAGGCCTATTTCATAGAAAACGATCCGGAGGCCCAGGCCTGCATCCGGGAGAACCTCTCCCGGACCGGCCTGGAAGCCCAGGGAGAAATCCTCCCGTATGATTTCGCCAGGGCCCTGGACATTCTGAAAGGGCGTCAGGTCCAGGCGGACCTGGTGTTCCTGGACCCTCCCTACGGGAAAGGACTGGAAGAACAGGCCATCGGAAGGATCTTGGGCAACGGCCTGCTGGCACCGGAGGGGACGCTGGTCTGTGAAAGCGCCGAGGACACCGGCTTTTCCTTTCTGGAGGCCTTTCCTCCCTGGGAAGTGGAGAGGGAGAAGAGGTTCAAGACAAATAAATTCACGTGGGTGAAGGGAAAGAGGGACAAGGGATGAGAACAGGGGTATATCCGGGCAGTTTCGATCCGGCCACCAACGGTCACATGGACATCATCCGGCGGTCCGCCCAGTTGGTGGACCATCTGATCGTGGGGGTGCTGAACAACAGCCAGAAGAATCCGTTGCTTGACTTGGAGGAGCGGGTGGGGCTGCTCCGGGAGCTGACGGCCGACCTGGGGAATGTGAGCGTCGACTCCTTTTCCGGGTTGCTGGTCGATTTCGTGTCCAAAAAGAACGCGAACATCATCATCCGGGGGTTCCGCGCCATTTCCGATTTCGAGTACGAGCTGCAGCTTGCGCAGACGAATTACAGCCTCTGTCCGAACACAGAGACGATTTTCCTGGTTTCCAGAAACGAATTTTCCTATCTGAGCTCCACCATCGTCAAGGAGGTGGCCAGATATCATGGGAATGTAGGCAACATGGTGCCGAGGCAGGTGCAGGACATCTTGATGGACAAGTTCAAAGAACAGGCAGGAGGTAACGAAGGATGAACACACTCAACGGACTTTTGGACGACATGGAGGCTTATCTGGAAGAGTGCAAAAGCATTCCCTTTTCCAGCAAGGCGATGGTGAACATGGAGATCGTCTACGAATTCCTCTCCGATTTCCGCGTGAAGCTCCCGGAAGAGGTCCGCAGGGCCGCCAAGCTTCTCGACGAGGAGGAAAAGATCCTCGCAGATGCCAGGGAGGCGGCCAGAAAGATGACCAAAGAGGCGGAGGTCATGGTGCGGCAACTGATCGATGAGAACGAAATCAAGAAAATGGCGGAGGAACAGGCCCGCGCCATCATCGAGGACGCGCAGCAGACGGCCTATGAGATCCAAAAGGGCACCTACGGTTATGTGGACGAGGTCCTTGCGAACTTCCAGGACGTCATCGCGGAAACGCTGAACAGCTGCAACAGCCGTTATCGGCAGTTCGAGGAGTATGCGAAGAACCAGATCGGTGTCTTGGAAGAGAACCGCCAACAACTGCAGAACAAGAAGTGACGAGAAAAGGGCGGCCCCTCAGCCGCCTTTTCGACGTATGGGGGAAGCGATGAAGACCATTGGGATCGTAGCGGAATACAATCCATTCCACAAGGGCCATGCCCATCAGGTCCGGATGGTCCGGGAGACCACCGGCGCGGAGCATGTGGTGGCGATCATGAGCGGCAACTATGTGCAGCGGGGGGAACCGGCCATGTTCAACAAGTGGATCCGGACGGAGATGGCCCTGGCGGCAGGGGTAGACCTTGTGCTGGAATTGCCGGTGGCCATAGCCACCTCCAGCGCGGAGGGGTTCGCTGCCGGAGCTGTCCGTGGACTTGCGGCGACCGGCGTGGTGGACGGCCTGTGTTTCGGGAGCGAGGGCGGGGAGCTGGGCCCCCTGGATGACCTGGCGGCCCTGTTCCTGGAAGAGCCGCCCGCCTACCGGGAAGCCCTGGGGCGGCACCTCCAGGAAGGGCTGGCCTTCCCGAAGGCCAGGGCGGAGGCGGCCAGGGAGGTGCTGCAGGCCCAAAGGGAAGCCCTGGAACCCCTCCTGCATAGCCCGAACAACATCCTGGGAATCGAGTACCTGAAAGCCCTGCGGAAATACCGCCTGCCCCTGGAGGCGGTCACCATCAGGCGAAAGGGAGCCGGGTACCATGCAGAGGACCCGGGGCTTCCGTTCCCGTCCGCTACGGCCATCCGGAAACACCTTAGGGAGCACGGGATGGACCACTCCCTGGAGCCCATGCTCCCCGACACCAGCTACCGGCTGATGCTGGCGCATATGGACGCATGGAAAGGGGCCCGGGTCCATCCGGACATGTTCTTCCCCTTCCTCCAATACCGGATCCTGCAGATGGATCCGGGCACCATGGCCGGCATCCAAGGCATCCGGGAAGGGCTGGAGCATAGGATCAAGGAGAAGGCCAGGGAAGCCACCAGCTGGGAGGGGCTCCTGGGGGCCCTCCAGACGAAGCGGTATCCCGCCACGGCCCTGTCCAGGGCGCTGCTGCACATCCTGCTGGACCTGAAGGAAGACCGGCTGCGGGAGCAGATGGAAGGAGGCGGGTGCAGGTATCTGCGGATCCTGGGCTTCCGGAAAGAGGCGGGAGGCCTTCTGCACAGGATGAAGAGGAACGCCTCCCTTCCCCTGGTGTCCAATGTGGCCGATTCCATGGGGGCTTTGAAAGGCCCGGCACGGTCCCAGCTTCTTGAGGAGACCGCGTCCACGGAGGTGTACAATCTGGCGCTGGCCACCCGCTTGGGGATCCGGGGACGGAACGACTTTACCCAATCCCTGGTCGTCCTTTAGCCAGTACCTGGATTTGAACCGTTTTTTTGTACTTTTTGAGTAGATTCTGGCTTGGATAAGGGATGGGCCTTATGGTATAATAGGTGAAAATAACCAAACCGTCCCATTGAATATGCAATGTTTTTTTAAAATACCATAAATTATATTGTATACACGGGGCGGTTTGTTTATAATGGAGACATGCAGTCTGCGCGCACCAAAAGCAAGGATTGAGAAAAAATGTATTTGAAAGGAGCTTATTGTCGTGAAATTTATCGATGCAATCAAAGAAAGGGCAAAACAGAACAAGCAAACCATCGTATTGCCTGAGTCCCTGGAAAGACGGACACTGGACGCCGCCTGCACCCTCTTGTCGGAGGAGCTGGTGGATGTGGTACTGGTCGGCGAGCGGGAGGCGATCCTGAAAGCCGGCGAAGGGCTTGACTTGGGCAAGGCGAAGATCGTGGATCCGGCCACATTCGAGGGAATGGACCAGTATGTGGCAGAGCTTGTGAAGTTGAGGGAAAAGAAAGGAATGACCCCGGAGAGCGCTAGAAAGATCCTTTCCACAGACCCGCTGTTTTTCGGCGTCATGATGGTAAAACAAGGGGATGCGGACGGCATGGTGGCCGGTGCCGTCAACTCCACAGCAAACGTGCTCCGCCCATCCCTCCAGATCCTCAAGACCGCCCCCGGGACGAAGCTGGTGTCCTCTTTCTTTGTCATGGTGGTTCCCGACTGCACCTACGGCTCCAACGGAACATTCATCTTTTCCGATGCGGGTCTGGTGCAGAATCCGTCCGCGGAAGAGCTGGCCTCCATCGCAGGCAGCTCGGCCAAATCCTTCAAGGCGCTGGTGGGGGACGAGCCCATCGTGGGCATGCTCTCCCATTCTACGAAGGGAAGCGCCACCCATCCGGACGTGGACAAGGTGGTTGAGGCCACAAAACTGGCCCAGGAGCAGTACCCCGAGTTCAAGATCGACGGCGAGTTCCAGCTGGATGCGGCCATCGTTCCTTCCGTCGGACAATCCAAGGCGCCGGGGAGTCCGGTTGCCGGCAACGTGAACGTGCTGATCTTCCCGGACCTGGATGCGGGCAACATCGGCTACAAGCTGGTGCAGAGGCTTGCCAAGGCGGAAGCCTACGGTCCCATCACCCAGGGGATCGCCAAGCCGGTGAACGACCTGTCCAGGGGATGCACCGCGGAAGATATCGTAGGGGTAGCAGTAATCACTGCGGTTCAAGCGCAGAACATGAAATAGGGGGAATGAAAATGAATGTATTGGTAATCAATTGCGGAAGCTCTTCTTTGAAATACCAGCTCATCGACATGCGGGATGAAAGGGTCATCGCAAAAGGACTGTGCGAACGGATTGGAATCGAAGGTTCCAGGATCAAGCACACCGCCGCCGACAAGGACGCGGTCATCATCAACGGATACATGCCCGACCACAAGGCGGCCATCAAATTCGTGATCGATGCCCTGGTTTCCCCGGAAACCGGTGTGATCAAGTCCGTAGACGAAATCACAGCCGTGGGCCACAGGGTCGTACATGGGGGGGAGAACTTCTCCAGTTCCACCATCATCGACGCGACCGTCATGAATGCCATCCGCGACTGCATCGACCTGGCTCCCCTGCACAACCCGGCCAACATCGTGGGAATCGAAGCCTGCCAGGCGCTGATGCCGGGAACTCCCCAGGTTGCCGTCTTCGACACCGCATTCCACCAGACCATGCCGGAAAAGGCGTACCTGTATGCGGTTCCCTACGAATACTACAGAAAATACAAGCTGCGCAAATACGGATTCCATGGCACCTCCCACAAGTATGTGAGCCTGCGCACCGCCGAGTTCCTGGGCAAGAAAGTGGAAGACCTGAAGCTGGTCATCTGCCACCTGGGCAACGGGGCTTCCGTCTGCGCCATCGACGGAGGGAAATCCATCGACACGACCATGGGACTCACTCCCTTGGAAGGTCTTGCCATGGGAACCCGGAGTGGGGACCTGGATCCCGCCATCGTGCAGTTCATCGCGGACAAGGAGCACCTTACCTTGAAGCAGGTCATTGAGGTGCTGAACAAACAGTCCGGTGTCCTGGGTGTTTCCGAAATCTCCAGCGACTTCCGCGACCTGGAAGACGCCTGCGATGCGGGAAACGAAAGGGCCATGGTGACCATGGACCTGTTCGCCTACAGGGTGGCCAAGTATGTGGGCGCCTACGCTGCGGCCATGAACGGCATCGACGCTGTGGTGTTCACCGCAGGCCTTGGGGAAAACAGCGGCGTGGTCCGTGAGGACGTCTGCAAATACCTGAACTTCCTGGGTGTCAAGGTGGACAAGGACAAGAACAAATGCAGAGGCATCGAACAGGACTTCTCCGCGGAGTGGGCACACTGCAAATCCCTGGTGATTCCCACCAACGAGGAACTGATGATCGCAAGGGACACGAAGGACCTGGTGGACAACCTGTAGGACCCTTCCCCGAGAAAACCTGCCGGATGTGGCATAAAACAGTTGACAAACAGGGATGGCCTATGTATAATATTTTTTGGCATAGGACAGTTCAAAGGAGATTGAAATGTTGATCCATTTGACAGAAATATTTGCATCGGACACAGGAAAAGCCCATCTGAAAGAGAAGCTCGACCTGGGTACGGTTGTGGTCGATGGGGTCACCTATCCATTCCTGGAGCCTGTGGAAATCGAAGCCGTATTGAAGCGGGTCGGACCGGAGAAGATGCTGGCCGAGGGGAAGGTCCGGACGAGTCTGGAGATCCCTTGCGGTAGATGCATGAAGCCGGTAGCCTATCGGTTGGAATCGGATTTTTCCAAAGCCCTTTATCTGGAGGAAGCTTCGGCGGAAGGTGTGGAGGATGACTACGAGGAAGATATCGTGGGACACCATTTGAACTTGGAGAACTTTGCATTGCATGAAATCTTCATGAATTTTCCCATGAAGGTGCTTTGTGGTGAAGATTGCAAGGGCATATGCAACCATTGCGGTGCAGACCTGAACGAGACGGATTGTCAATGCGGGCAAGAGGCCATCGATCCGAGGCTATCTGGTCTGAAGGATTTATTGAATAGCAAGTTTAAGGAGGTGTAGACCATGGCAGTACCAAAGAGAAAACATTCCGCGGCAAGAAGAGACAAGCGCAAAGCCAATTACAAGCTGACAGCGCCCAATCTTACCGTTTGCAGCAAATGCGGCGAGCCTGCAATGCCACACAGAGCGTGCAGGGCATGTGGCACTTATAAAAACAAAGCGGTAGTAGAAGTAAAGTAAGCCAAAGAAGGAAGGAACTGTTGCAGAGCAGTTCCTTTTCCTGTTCCAGGGGAAAAAACAATTGAAATCCCCAGGGAAATCGAGTATATTAGGAATATATTGCGGAAAAACGGAAGAAGTCAGGGGGGCTATCATGAAGAAAGTAAGCATATCCGTGGATGCCATGGGTGGAGACAACGCGCCGGAGGCTGTAGTGGACGGCTGTGTGCAGGCGGTCCTGGAGGATCCGGACATCCGCGTGGTCCTTTGCGGAGATTCCGAATCGATCCAAGCCGCACTGGACAGGAACACCTACCCCCAGGAGCAGGTGGTGGTGCTCCACACGACCGAAGTCATCGAGGTGGACGAGCCGCCCGTAAACGCCATCCGCACCAAGAAGGACTCCTCCCTGGTGAAGGGGATTCGCCTGGTGCGGGAAAAAAGGACGGACGCCTTCGTGTCCGCCGGCAGCACGGGAGCCATCCTTGCAGGAGGAACACTGATCCTTGGACGGATCAAAGGGATCGAGAGGCCTGCGTTGGGTTCCTTCATACCCAACAGCGTCGGGTTCACCCTTCTTCTGGACTGCGGCGCCAATGTGGACAGCAAGCCGGAATACCTGTACCAGTTCGCCAAGATGGGATCGATCTATTACAAGACCTTCATGAACAAGGAGAACCCCAGCGTGGGCCTGGTCAACATCGGTGAAGAGGAAAGCAAGGGCAACCAGCTGAGCAAGGAGGCCTACAAATTGTTGGCGGGCGACACCGGACTCAACTTCATCGGGAACATCGAAGGCCGGGAGATTCCCGCAGGTGCCGCGGATGTGGTGGTATGCGACGGTTTCGTGGGCAATGTGATCCTCAAATACACGGAAGGGTTTGCGACCTCCCTGTTCGGGATGCTGAAGGAAACCTTCCTTTCCAACATGAAGTCCAAAATGGGAGCCCTTCTCCTGAAAGGCTCCATGAAGGAGATGCTGACGAAGTTCGACTACACCGAATATGGCGGGGCCCCCCTGCTGGGCCTGGAAGGGCTTGTGGTGAAGGCCCACGGAAGTTCGGATGCCAAGGCGTTCAAGAACGCCATCCTCCAGTGCAAGAAATTCAGCCAGGAACAGGTGAACGCCCAAATCAAGGAAAACCTGGACATCGTTGAAAAGGAGTAGGAGTATGGACAAGGGTAAGAGGAAGTTTTTGTCGATCATCGCTGAATTCACCACCTATCCGGCAGAGGACATTGAGGACCGGATGCATTTTGTGGATGACTTGGGCATCGATTCCCTGGACTTGGCCCAGATCATCCTAAGCGTCGAGTCGGAGTTCGACCTGGACCTTGGGGAGGACTTGGATTTCAACATCGAAACGGTGGGCGATGCCTATGCGTTGCTGAAGGAAAAGGTTGAGGACCTGGAAGACTGACGGACACAGGATAAGGGAAACCTTATCCTTTTTTTTAGATAGGAAAGGAAGGTTTTTTTGACGAAAAGACGGAACACCCAGCTGGAAAACAAAATAGGATACGCGTTCAACGACAGGACGCTGATGGCCACCGCGATGATCCACAGCTCCTATGCCAACGAGAAGAAGCTGAAGAAGACGGAAAGCAACGAACGCCTGGAGTTCCTGGGAGACGCCGTCCTGGAGCTGGTGACCAGCGACCATCTGTACGCAAGCCATCCTGAACTCTCTGAAGGGGAGTTGACAAAGCGCAGGGCGGGAATTGTATGCGAGCCGACCCTCGCCGCCTTCGCCCGCGAGATCGGCCTGGGAAGTTCACTTCTGCTGGGGAAGGGGGAGGACGCATCCGGCGGCAGGGAAAGGAATTCCATCTTGTCCGACGCCATGGAGGCGCTGATCGGTGCCGTGTATCTGGACGGGGGATTGGAGGAGGCCCGGAGGTTCGTCCACCGGCACCTCCTGGATAAGAAGGTGGGCCAGAGCAGGCTGGTGGACAGCAAGACCCAGTTGCAGGAGCTTCTGCAGGCCAGCAGCGACGTTCCCCTGGAATACCGGGTGGTCCTGGAAACGGGGCCGGACCATGAGAAGAGTTTTGCCGTGGAGGTGCTCCACGGCGGCAAGGTGATCGGCGCAGGCCTGGGGCGCAACAAGAAAAGCGCGGAGCAGCAGGCGGCGGCCGACGCCTTGGAAAAATTCCAGGAAAGCGGAGCGGACGGCCCATGTATCTGAAGAACATCGACCTATACGGTTTCAAATCCTTCGCCAACAAGATGGCGTTCAAATTCGACAAGGGGATCACGGGAATCGTAGGTCCCAACGGCAGCGGCAAAAGCAACGTCGCGGATGCGGTCCGGTGGGTGCTGGGGGAACAGAGCGCCAAGCAACTTAGGGGAAGCAAGATGGAGGATGTGATCTTCGCCGGCACGGACACCCGGAAGCCCTTGGGCTATTGCCAGGTGGACCTGACACTGGACAACCAGGACGGGAAAATGGCCATCGATTTCAAGGAAGTAACCGTCTCCAGGCGTGTATACCGGTCCGGGGAAGGCGAGTACTTCATCAACGGGAGCAGCTGCCGCCTGCGGGATGTGCACGAACTTTTCATGGATACGGGTGTGGGCAAGGAGGGGTACTCCATCATCGGCCAGGGGCAGATCGACAAGATCCTCTCCACCAAACCGGACGACCGCCGGGCACTCTTCGACGAGGCCGCCGGAATCGTGAAGTTCAAGACACGCAGGCTGGAGGCGGAAAAGAAGCTGGAGACGGCAAGGCAGGACCTGCTCCGGGTGGAGGACATCCTCCGGACGCTGGAGGGGCAGAGGGTTTCCCTGGAGGGCCAAGCCGCCAAGGCGAAGGAGTTCTTGGCCCTGCGGCAGCAGCTCCAGGAAGAGGAGACGGAGCTGTTCCTTCAGGAGATGGACGCCATGGAAGAAGCCTTGTCCCAGGCCAAGGAGAAGGCGGATATCCTGCAGGCCGACGTGGATGCTGTGGGCAGGGACAAGGCTTCCCTGGCCCTGCGGCTGGAAGTGCTGGAGGAAAAGCTGGCGTCGGTCCGCCTGTCCCATGAAGGGGACAGGGAGGCCCTGACGGCCGCACGCATCGGATTGGAAAAGGCGGATGGGGCCATCGTGCTCGTCCGGGAGCAGATCAAATCCCTGGAACAGCAGGGGGTCCATCTGGAAAGGAATCTGGCCGAACACCGCCGGCAAGCGGAAGAGCTGGAGGGGGCTTGGGAGGCCGCCAAGGAGAAAAGGGACCGGTCCCATAAGGATTTCCAGGAGAAAAAAGGGCTGCTGGATGAAAAGGCGCAGGCCTACGGGGCCGCCGCCGTTTCCCTGGAGGAGAAGGAACGGGAGACCGAAAGGATCAAGGGGGACCTGATCGAGGGGCTGAAGGCCCTTACGGAGGTCCAAGGGGCCATCGGACGGATCGGGATGCAACAGGGGAACCTCCGGGACCATCTTGACCTGGTCCTTCAAAAACACACGATCCTTGCGGAAACCCTCCATTCCCAAGAGGAGGAGCAAAAGGGGCAGGAGGCCCTGCTGGAGTCCGTGGAACAGCGGCAGAAAGACTGCTCCAACCGCAAGCTGAAGCTGTTCAGGGCCATCAGTGAATGGGAGAACCGGAACAAGGTCCTGGGAGGACTCCTGAACGCAAAAAACCGGGAACTGCAGGGGCTGGAATCCAAGGCGAAGGTCCTGGGCGACCTGATGGAGCACTACGACGGCTACCATTTCAGCATCAAGAAGATCATGCAGCAGAAGGACCGGGATCCGTTGCACGGGCCTGGAATCCGGGGGGTTGTGGCGGACCTGCTCCAGGTGCGGCCGGGTCACGAAAGGGCCATCGAAACCGCCCTGGGAGGAAACATCCAGAACATCGTCACGGACAACGAGGAGACGGCCAAGGCGTGGATCGGATTCCTGAAGCACCAGCAGTACGGAAGGGCGACCTTCCTGCCCATGGCCACCATCCGTCCCAAGGATTCCCCCCGGCCCCCAGGAATGGAAAGGGAACCGGGGTTCATCGGATACGGGGATGCCCTTGTTTCCCACGATCCGGCCTATGGGGCGGTGGTCCGTTTCCTGCTGGGGCGGATCCTTGTGGTGGACACCTTGGACAACGCGGTCCGGATCGGACGCGGCTGTCCCCAGTCCTTGCGGATCATCACCTTGGACGGGGAAATCGTCAATCCTGGAGGTGCCATGACGGGAGGGGCCTACAAGAACAACCAGAGCCAATTCCTGGGAAGGAAGCGGGAGCTGGCGGACCTTGCGGCGGCCATGCAGGGGTTGCAGGCGGAAATCCGGGGATTGGAAGAAAAGCAAGAATACCTGCTGGAGAAGGAAGCCGGAGACAAGGCCGCCCTGGAGTCCCTGAAGCGGGAGGAGCAGGAGCTGAACCTTGCGACCAACACCCAGTCCCTGCTGCTGAAGCAGCTTTCGTCCGCCCTGGAAAGGAACAGGGAACAACTGGCGGACCTGGAAGCGGAAGCGGTCTCCATCCGGGAGCAGCTCGCAGCCCACGAGCTTTCCCGCGCGGCCCTGGAGGCCCAAATACAGGACGGAACCCAGGACCAGGAGATGGCGGAATCCTCCGTGCGGCAACTTGCCCAGGAGTTGGAGGAACTCCGCAGGAACATGGGGGACCTCCAGGAAGCCATGACCCTGCAGCGTGTGGAAAATTCCGCAGCCAGCCAGGAGCTGGTGCATCTGGAAGAGACACTGGAACGTCTGGAAGGGGAGCTGTCCCGGTCCCGGGACAGGGCCCAGGCCGAAAGCCGGGCGCTGGAGGACAACGTCCGCCAACGGGAGTCCAGGATGCTGTCCGAAAAATCGCTGGAAGAGGAAAAGGCGGGCCTGGAGGTTTCCATCCGGGAGCTGCAGAAATCCACCCTGGAACAGGGGGAGGAGAAATCCCGGCTGGAACTGGAAGCCAGGGGAATGCGGGAAGAGATGGAAACCCTGCGGGAGCGGGAAGGGAACCTGGCGAAGGAAGGCATGCGCCTGGAAGGCATCCTGGAACGAACGCGCATGCAAAAGGAAAACGTCGCCAGCCATTACTGGGAGGAATACGGCCTGGTCCATCACCAGGTGAAGCAGCAGCGGGGGGGAAGGCCTCCGGTTTCCAGGGAGGAGGCCAGGAGGCGGGCCGACAGGTTCAAGTCCCGGATCAAACAGCTGGGGGATGTGAACGTGAACGCCATCCAGGAGTTCCAGGACGTCCAGGAACGGTTCGGCTTCCTCCAGAACCAGCGCAACGACCTGGTGGAGGCTGTGGGAATCCTGCAGGGGATCATCCGGGACCTGGACCAGAA
Organism: Anaerotalea alkaliphila; assembly: GCF_010179735.1. Lineage (GTDB taxonomy): Bacteria > Bacillota > Clostridia > Lachnospirales > Vallitaleaceae > Anaerotalea > Anaerotalea alkaliphila. Next base: position 1,566 of record NZ_JAAEEH010000007.1, on the reverse strand, counting down.
GATGCGGGACCGCTTCAAGGAAACCTTCCGGCAAATCAACCGGCAGTTCCAGGAGGTCTTCCAGGAGCTGTTCGGCGGCGGCAAAGCCCTGCTGGAGCTGGCGGGGGAGGAGGATGTGCTGGAATCGGGCATTCTGATCCACGCCCAGCCCCCGGGGAAAAAACTCCAGAACATGCTGCTGCTTTCGGGAGGGGAGAGGGCCCTGACGGCCATCGCCCTGCTTTTCGCCATCCAAAGCCTGAAGCCTTCCCCCTTCTGCGTGCTGGACGAAATCGAAGCGGCGCTGGACGACTCCAACGTGGACCGCTTCGCCGCCTACCTGCAGAAGCTGTCCCGGGAAACGCAGTTCATCATCATCACACACAGAAAAGGCACCATGGAGGCGGCGGACAGCCTGTACGGCATCACCATGCAGGAAAAGGGGATTTCTACCCAGGTGTCCGTGAAGTTCCTGAAGGATATGGAAGATGCGGGAGAACCCTCCCGCAGAACAGAGGAAGGGGATTGAAATGACGGAAGAAAAGAAAAAAGGCTTTTTCGGCAAGCTGGTGGAAGGCCTGTCGAAAACAAGAAACAACATCCTGGGGGGAGTGGAACAGGTCATCCACAACTTCAAGGCCATCGATGAGGATTTTCTGGAAGAATTGGAGGAGGCACTGATCGTTGCGGACCTGGGTGTCGGAACCACCATACGGATCATGGAGGACCTGCGCGTGAAGATCAAGGAGCGGAAGCTCCGGGATGTGCAGGATGTGCGGGGTCTCCTGCAGGAGGAGCTGGTGGAAATCATGCGCACCGACCAGGACCCCTACATCTTCGAGCGGGAGCGCTCCGTCCTGCTGGTCATCGGCGTGAACGGGGTGGGAAAGACCACGACCATAGGAAAACTGGCACACCAGTACAAGTCCCAAGGGAAAAAGGTGGTCCTTGCCGCGGCGGACACCTTCCGTGCGGCGGCCATCGACCAGCTGGTGGAATGGGCGAACAGGGCGTCGGTGGAAATCATCGCCCAGGGGGAAAACGCGGATCCCGGAGCCGTGGTGTACGATGCCGTCCAGGCGGCCAAGGCCCGGAAGGCGGACATCCTGATCTGCGACACCGCCGGCCGGCTGCACAACAAGAAGAACCTGATGGAGGAATTGCGCAAGGTGAACAGGATCATCGAGCGGGAATATCCGGACGCCTATAAGGAGGTCCTGCTGGTGCTGGACAGCACGACGGGGCAGAACGCACTGCAGCAAGCCAAGCAATTCAAGGAAATCGCAGACATCACCGGCATTGTGCTGACCAAGCTGGACGGCACGGCAAAGGGGGGCATCGCCATCGCCATCCAGGCGGAACATGAAATCCCCGTGAAATTCATCGGCGTGGGGGAAGGGTTGGAGGACCTGCAGAAATTCGACCCCGTTTCCTTCGTGGAGGCGCTGTTTGAAAAATAGCCCTGTCAAGCGTTTTTGAAAATGTCCCGAAAAACTTATAACATAGGCACCAGCTATTGCTGGTGCTTTTTTGGTCTTGGGCGTGATGCAAGGGAGCGGCATTTATTCCACGGACCTGTTTACAGCG
>NZ_JAAEEH010000079.1 GCF_010179735.1 Anaerotalea alkaliphila | reverse complement strand
GATGAACAAATTGGTATTTCAAGAAGGAAGGGAACTGGACCTGGTAGCGACGGGGAGGCTTGCCATCGACCTGAACACGGTGGAGGTGAACATCCCCATGGAGGAGACCACCGCATTCAAGAAGTACCTGGGAGGATCGCCGGCGAACATCAGCGTGGCCCTGGCCAAGCTGGGGATGAAGGTGGGCTTCATCGGCCGGGTGGCGGACGACCAGTTCGGCCGGTTCATCACCAACTACCTGAAGAAGACGGGGGTGGATAGGAGCAACATCGTGGTGGACAAATCCGGCGCCAAGACGGGACTGGCCTTCACGGAGATCAAGTCCCCGAAGGACTGCAGCATCCTGATGTACCGGGAGGATGCGGTGGACCTGCGCCTGAACGTCCACGACATCAGCGAGGAGTACATCGCAAGCGCCAAGGCGCTGCTGATCTCCGGGACGGCCCTGGCGGCCAGCCCCTCCAGGGAAGCGGTCTTCGTGGCCCTGGAATATGCCCGGAAGCATGGCACGGTGGTGTTCTTCGATGTGGACTACAGGCCCTACACCTGGCATTCGGTGGAGGAGACTTCGGTCTACTACAACCTGGCGGCGGAGAAATGCGACGTGATCATCGGCACCCGGGAAGAGTTCGACATGATGGAGATGATCACCATGAAGGGGAACACGGATGACGGCGTTACGGCCAGGAAGTGGTTCGACTTCAACGCCAGGATCGTGGTGGTGAAGCACGGCAAGGAAGGGTCTTACGCCTACACGAAGGAAGGGGAGAAGATCACCGGGGCGGTGTTCCCGGTGACCCCGGTGAAGACCTTCGGGGCGGGGGACTCCTATGCGGGAGGCTTCATCTACGGCCTGATGAACGGCATGGACGTGGCGGAAGCCATGGAGATCGGGGCAGGCTCGGCGGCCATCGTGGTGCAGAGCCACAGCTCGTCGGAAGCCATGCCCACACTGGAGCAAATACGGGAATTCATCGCCAACTATCCCAAACAATAGGAAGACATGAGGAGGAAAAGAACATGGAAGCAAAAGAAATGATCGCCCAATTGATTGAAAGAGCAAGAAAAGCCCAGGCGGTAGCGGAGGGCTACACCCAGGAGCAGGTGGACGAGCTGGTGGCGGCCATCGCGTGGTCCGTGTCCAACGAGGAGACGGCCAAGCAGATCGCCCGGATGGCGGTGGAAGAGACCCAGCTGGGGAACTACGACGGCAAGTACGCCAAGATCACCAAGAAGGTCCGGGGAGCCCTGCGGGACATGAAGGGAGCCAAGACGGTGGGTGTCATCGAGCGTGACGAAGCCAAAGGCCTGATCAAGTTCGCCAAGCCCGTGGGCGTCATCGGAGCCCTGGTGCCCACCACCAACCCGGAAGCCACTCCCGTGATCAAATCCATGGACGCGGTGAAGGGAAGGAACGCCATCGTCATCGCCCCCCATCCCCGTGCGAAGAAGACCAACACCTTCATCGTGAACACCATGCGCGCGGCCCTGAAGAAGTACGGCGCGCCGGAAGACCTGATCATCGGCATCGAGGAGCCCAGCATCGAATCCACAAGCGAGCTGATGAAGCAGTGCGACCTGGTGGTGGCTACAGGAGGCGCCGGCATGGTGCAGGCGGCCTATTCCTCCGGAACGCCGGCCTACGGCGTGGGCGCGGGGAACGCGGTCATCATCGTGGACGAGACGGCGGACCTGGACGACGCGGCCCACAAGATCATGCTGAGCAAGACCTTCGACTACGCCACCAGCTGCTCCGCGGAGAACTCCCTGGTGATCGTGGAGAGCGTGTACGACGCCCTGCTGGAGAAGCTCCAGGCGGAAGGCGGACACCTGGCCACGGCGGAGCAGAAGGCCGCGCTGCAGAAGACCATGTGGGACGACGAGGGACACCTGAGCCGCTTCATCGTGGCCCAGCCAGCATCCAAGATCGCCGAGCTGGCGGGGATCAGCATCCCCGAGGACAAGAAGTTCATCATGGTGCAGGAGACCGAAGTGGGACCCCAGGCGCCCTTCTCCGGAGAGAAGATGTCCGTGGTCATGACCCTGTTCAAGGTGCCCGACTTCGCGGCAGCCGTGGACCAGGTGAACAAGATCACCGGCTACCAGGGAACCGGCCACTCCTGCGGAATCCACACCACCAGCGACGAGCGGATCGAGGTCCTGGGCAACAGCGTGAAGGTCAGCCGGATCATGGTGCGCCAGCCCCAATGCTACGCCAACAGCGGAAACTGGGACAACGGGATGCCCTTCACCCTGACCCTGGGCTGCGGAACCTGGGGCGGGAACATCGCCTCCGAGAACATCACCTACAAGCATTTCATCAACGTGACCTGGGTCTCCTCGCCCATCACCCCCGTCATCCCTTCCGATGAAGAGCTGTTCGGCGATGTGATG
>NZ_JAAEEH010000078.1 GCF_010179735.1 Anaerotalea alkaliphila | reverse complement strand
TGGAGGAAATGACAGGCAAGAAATTCGGGGACGAGAACGAACCCCTGCTCCTTTCCGTACGCTCCGGCGCCCGGGCCTCCATGCCCGGCATGATGGACACGGTCCTGAACCTGGGCCTCAACGACGTTTCCGTGGAAGGCTTCGCGAGGAAGACCGGAAACCCCCGTTTCGCCTACGACTCCTACCGGCGGTTCATCCAGATGTTCTCGGACGTGGTCATGGGCCTCTCCAAGCACAAGTTCGAGGTGGTGCTGGACGAGATCAAGGAAGCCAAGGGATACAAGAGCGACCTGGAGCTGACGGCCGAGGACCTGCAGGAAGTGATAAAGGCCTACAAGGCTTTCTATAAAGAGGAAAAAGGCGAGGAGTTCCCCCAGGACCCCGAGCTGCAGCTGATGGACTGCGTGACCGCGGTGTTCGATTCCTGGAACAACGAGCGGGCCATCGTCTACCGCAGGATGCACGACATCCCCGGAAGCTGGGGGACGGCGGTGAACGTCCAGTCCATGGTCTTCGGGAACATGGGGGACACCTCCGGAACCGGGGTGGCCTTCACCAGGAACCCCGCCACGGGGGAGAAGAAGATCTACGGGGAGTACCTGCTCAACGCCCAGGGGGAGGACGTGGTGGCCGGCATCCGGACGCCCGAGCCCATCAGCAGGCTGGAGCAGGACATGCCCGCCGTCTACAGGCAGTTCATGGAGATCGCGGACAAGCTGGAGAACCACTACAAGGACATGCAGGACATGGAGTTCACCATCGAGGAGGAGAAGCTCTATTTCCTCCAGACCCGGAGCGGCAAGCGGACGGCCCATGCGGCCCTGCGGGTAGCCGTGGAGCTGGTGGAGGAAGGGCTCTGCACCGAGGAAGAGGCCCTGATGAAGGTGGACCCCAAGCAGCTGGACCAGCTGCTGCACCCCAACTTCGACCCGGCCGCCCTGGCGGCGGCCACCGTGGTGGCGACCGGCCTTCCCGCCTCTCCGGGAGCCGGAGCGGGACAGGTCTACTTCACCGCCGAGCATGCGGTGGAAGCAGCCAGACGCGGTGAGCGGGTGGTCCTGGTGCGGCTGGAGACTTCCCCCGAGGACATCGAGGGGATGGCCGCCGCCGAGGGGATCCTCACGGCCCGGGGGGGCATGACCTCCCACGCCGCTGTGGTGGCCCGGGGCATGGGCACCTGCTGCGTGTCCGGCTGCGGAGAGCTGAAGCTGGACTACGTGAACAGGCAGTGCACCATCGCAGGCCATGTGGTGGCGGAAGGGGACTTCATCTCCCTGGACGGGACCACCGGCAACATCTACATCGAGGACGTGAGGACCATCGAGCCGGAAATCAGCGGCTACTTCGCCCAGTTCATGGGATGGACGGACACCCACAGGGTGCTGAAGGTCCGGACCAACGCCGACAACCCCAAGGACACCCAGAAGGCGGTGGACTTCGGCGCCGAAGGCGTGGGCCTGTGCCGGACGGAGCACATGTTCTTCGAGGAGGACAGGATTCCCAAGATCCGGCAGATGATCGTCTCCAAGACGGTGGAGGAGCGCAAGAAGGCCCTGGACGGGCTGATCCCCTACCAGAAGGCGGACTTCAAGGGCATGTACGAGGTGCTGGCGGGCCGGCCCATGACCGTGCGCCTGCTGGACCCCCCGCTGCATGAGTTCCTCCCCCACACCGACGTGGAGATCGCGGCTTTGGCCAAGGAAATGGGCCTGGGGTTCGACGAGCTCAAGTCCACGGTGGAAAGCCTCCACGAGTTCAACCCCATGCTGGGGCACAGGGGCTGCCGTCTGGCGGTGACCTATCCCGAAATCGCCGAAATGCAGGCCAAAGCCATCATCCAGGCCGCCATCGAGGTGAAGCAGGAAAAGGGCTACGACGTGGTGCCTGAGATCATGATCCCCCTGGTGGGCGAGATCAAGGAGCTGGCCTATGTGAAGAAGTTCGTGGTGGACACGGTGGAAGCGGAAATCGCCGCCGCCGGCGTGGAGATGAAGTACATGGTGGGGACCATGATCGAGGTTCCCCGGGCGGCCCTCACCGCGGACGCCATCGCCAAGGAGGCGGAGTTCTTCTCCTTCGGCACCAACGACCTGACCCAGATGACCTTCGGCTTCTCCAGGGACGACGCAGGGGCCTTCCTGGACGACTACTACAAGAAGGCCATCTTCGAGTCGGACCCCTTCGCCCGGCTGGACGTGGAAGGCGTGGGGCAGCTGGTGGAGATGGCCTGCACCAAGGGCAAGGCCACAAGGCCCGGCATCAAGCTGGGCATCTGCGGGGAGCATGGCGGAGACCCCAGCACCATCGAGTTCTGCCACAACATCGGACTGGACTACGTGTCCTGCTCGCCCTTCAGGGTTCCCATCGCACGGCTTGCGGCGGCCCAGGCGGCGATCAA
>NZ_JAAEEH010000077.1 GCF_010179735.1 Anaerotalea alkaliphila | reverse complement strand
GTCCGCGGCCCCGCCGATCAGGTTGGGGACCTTTTCCGCCAGCCTGTTCAGCACCCCATGGGAGGAAACCCGGGTGGCCTGGGCGCCTGCAGGGCAGGCTCCCTCCAGTTCCCTGTCCAGGCCCAGGCTGTCGGCCTTCTCCAGCCAGCGGCCGAAGGCGGCGGCGTCCTCCGGATGGGCCTGCCTGTACCTTTCCAGCAGCCCGTTCCATCGGGCCTCTTCCCGGGCCAGGCCCTCCGTCAGGAACCGCATCCCCTCCCGGACCTTCGGGGAAACCGTGAAGGGCGCTCCCGTATGGTCCAGGTTCTCCTTCAGCAGCCGGATGTTCTCCTCCCCCAGGGGTTCCCCATGGGCGGAGGCCTTCCCTTCCTTGGGCGGGCAGCCGGCTCCGATCCGGGTGTTCACCTTGACCAGGCTGGGCCTGGCGGTGTCCGCCTTGGCCCGGCGGATGGCCTGGCGGATGGCTTCCGTGTCCTCCCCGTCCTCCACCTCCAGGGTCTGCCATCCGTAGGCCTCGAACCGCTTGGAGACGTCCTCCCGGAATGCGGTGTCCGTGGTGCCTTCGATGGTGATGCCGTTGGAGTCGTAGAGGACGACCAGCTTCCCCAATCCCAGGGTTCCCGCCAAGGAAGCCGCCTCCGAGGAAACGCCCTCCATCATGCAGCCGTCCCCGGCAAGCACATAGGTGTGGTGGTCCACCAGGGCCAGGCCTTCCTTGTTGAAACGCTTGGCCAGATAGGCTTCCGCCAGGGCCATCCCCACGGCGGAGGCGAATCCCTGCCCCAGGGGCCCGGTGGTCATCTCCACCCCGGGGGTGTGGCCGTATTCCGGATGTCCCGGGGTCTTGGAACCGGTCTGCCGGAAGTTCTGCAGGTCCTCCATATCCACCCCGTACCCGAACAGGTGCAGCAGGGAGTAGAGCAGCATGGAGCCATGGCCCGCGGAAAGGATGAACCTGTCCCGGTCGAACCAGGAGGGGTTCCTGGGGTTGTGCTTCATCTCCCCGGCCCACAGGGTGCAGGCCATGGGGGCGGCCCCCAGGGGAAGTCCCGGGTGGCCCGAGCACGCCTTCTCCACCCCTTCTGCGGAAAGCACCCGCACGGTTGAAATCAGATCCTTCTCCATCATCTGCCCCTCCCTGCAAACCAGTCCTTCAGGCTCCCGTAGGCATCCCTGTAGGAGGGATAGACCTGTTCGTAGTGGGCCACGTTCTCCGGTACCGGGGCGATCCGCCCCGTCACCCGGATCATCCTGTCGCAGCCTTCGTCCACCGTGGCGAACAGGCCGCCGCCCACCCCGGCCAGGATGGCCGCCCCCAGGGCGCCCCCCTGGCTGGTGTTGATTTCCTCCAGCTCCATACCGAAGACGTCCGCCAGGATCTGCTTCCAGAGGGCGCTTCTGGCGCCCCCGCCGATGACCCGGACCTGTTCCATGGGGACCTCCAGTTCCCGCAGGATCTCCAGGGAGTCCCGGAGGCCGAAGGCCACCCCTTCCAGCACCGCCCGGGTCAGGTGCCCCCGGGTGGTGTTCATGTCCATGCCCAGGAAGCATCCCTTGGCGTCGGGATCCGCATGGGGCGTCCGCTCCCCCATCAGATAGGGAAGGAACACCACCTTGGACCCGGTGCCCACCGCTTCCGCCTCCTCCAGGAGCACCTCCAGCCCGACGGCGTCCTGGACGGAGTCCGACCACCATTTCAGGCAGTTGGCCGCGGAAAGCATGACGCCCATGGAGTGGTAGCCCCCGTTGGCGTGGCAAAAGGCATGGAGCCTGCAGTCGTCGTCCACCGCATAGCTGCCGTGGGCCGCGAAGACCACCCCGGAGGTCCCCAGGGTGACCGAAACCGTGCCTTCCCTGACGGTGCCCGTGCCCACGGCACCCGCCGCCTGGTCGCCTGCGCCTCCCACCACCAGGATGTCCCCGGAAAGCCCCAGGGCCGCCTTGGCCCCTTCGCTGACCCTGCCGGTGACTTCATAGGATTCGTAGAGCTTGGGCAGTACCTCCTTGCCGACTCCCAGGAAGCTGCACATGGGTTCGGACCAGCACCGGTTCTCCACGTCCAGCAGCAGGGTCCCGGATGCGTCGGACATGTCCGTGGCGAAATCCCCCGTCAGCCTAAAGCGCACATAGTCCTTGGGCAGGAGGATGTGGCGGATCCGCGCGAACAGTTCCGGCCTATGCTTTTTGATCCACAGCACCTTGGGGGCCGTGAAGCCGGTGAGGGCCTTGTTCCCCGTAAGTTCCCGGAGCCGGTCCCTGCCGAAATGCTCCGTGATCCGGGCGCACTCCTCCTCCGTCCTCTGGTCGCACCAGAGGATGGAGGGGAACAGCACCTGTCCCTCCCCGTCCAGGGCCACCAGCCCGTGCATCTGGCCGCTGAAGCCGATGGCGCCGATGCCGTCCCTGGGGATCCCGCAGGTTTCCACCAACTCCCGGACGGCTTCCACCGTACTGTCCCACCAGTCTTCCGGGTCCTGCTCCGCCCA
>NZ_JAAEEH010000076.1 GCF_010179735.1 Anaerotalea alkaliphila | reverse complement strand
TCCGGATCACCGGCTAACATCCGCGAGTTGGTACAATCGTGAAGAACCACATTTGGAGCAACTGGAGTTCGTCTCTAGTTGCTCTTTTTTGATTGCTCCAAATGTGATACTTCACTTATGAATTATATGCCTTCCCGTTAAAAACCGCAAGATATCCGGCGTCCCCATTGTGTCCATCCGCTTCTGTTGATATAATCAAGGAAACTGCGGAATCCACACCCTGGAGGTGAAGCCATGCTCGTTTCCTTTTGGTCCTCTTCGTCCATCCGGACGAAAATCCTGCTCTACATCCTGTCCCTGCTGCTCGTCGCCGACCTGTTCATGGTCCTGACCTTCCTGCGGGAGAGGATGTTCCTGGAACAGTACCACGAACAGACCAACATCCATTATGAGATCGCCACCTTCCGTCACCATTTCAACCTGGCGTCCCAGCACCTGGAGAACCATATGGTATCCCTTTCCGAAGAGGATCTGGAGGAATACCGGAAGTTCAAGGCAGCCATGGATGTGCGGGTTGGAACCATCGCTTCCGGGACCCGGAGCGCCTCCACGGGAGAACAGGTCCTGGGGCGGGCCATCCTGAACATGTACGCCCATTACGACACCCGGATCCAAAGGCTTCTTCCCCATCAGCGGGAAGCCTCCGGCTACATCCTATACTACAACGAAATAACCGTCCTGGAAAAATACATCCAGGCGTACTGCGAGCAACTCCTGAACGCTTCCTTGCGGAACAGCCAGGAGGCCTACGTGGACATGGAGCGGCACATGCTGTTCCAGGCCACCGCCATGGGGACCGGCTTCCTGTTCTTCTTCCTCCTTTCCCACCTGCTGTTCCACCGGCTGCTCAAGCGGGATGTGCTCTCCCCCTTGCATGGCCTGGCTACCGAGGCCGCCGCAATCGCCAATGGAGACCTGGACAGCCCGGAGGTGGTTGTCCGGAATACGGACGAGATCGGCCGTTTGGCCCGTGTGTTCCACCGGATGAAGCAAAGCATGCGGGAGAACCTGCAGATCACCCAGCAGCTCCACGCACAGGAACTGCATGGGCTGACCATGGAGAAGCTGCTGATCCAGGAGAAGGCCTTCCGTCTCCAGGCCCAGATCAAACCCCATTTCCTCTACAACACCCTGAACACCATCTCCCGGACCGCCCGCCTGGAGGAATCCCCCAAGACGGAAGCCCTGCTCATGAGCCTGTCCCAATTCTTCCGCTATATCATGCAGACGGAAGACAGCATGGTTCCCTTGGAACGGGAGATTTCCCTGGTCCGCCATTACATGAACCTCCAGCAAAGCCGCTTCGGGGACCGGATTTCCATGCGCTGGCGCATCAGCCCCTTTGTGGACTTGGACCACACTTTGGTCCCCACCTTCCTTCTCCAACCTCTGGTGGAGAATTCCCTGGGCCACGGGTTGGCACCCAAACCGGAAGGGGGGTGCATCCGCATACGGATCCATGAATGCAAGGAAGGGCTGATCATTTCCGTGGCGGACAACGGGATCGGAATGGAACGGAATGCATTGGAGGCGCTGGAAGCGCCCCGGCATGCCGGTGTCGATGGGGATTCCGGCCTCGGCACCGGCATCGGCCTCACGAACATCCGAAGGAGGGTGGAGATGCTGGGGGGCGGAAGCCGATTGACGGTAGCAAGCCGTCCCGGAATGGGGACGGTGGTCAGGATCCACCTGCATATGGAAGGAGTGGAGCATTATGCATAAGGTGCTGGTTGTGGACGACGAACGCCTGGAATGCCATGCGATCAAGGAAATCCTGGAGCGGAACCTGGGGACCATGCTCCAGGTGCGCACCGCCTACAACGGACAGTCCGCCGTGGAAACCGCCTGCCTCTGGAAGGCGGACCTTGTCCTGATGGACATCGAGATGCCGGGCATGCTGGGCGTCGATGCCGCCAAAAAGATCAAGGCGCACCTTCCCGACTGCATCGTCATCTACCTGACCGCCTACAACCTGTTCGAATACGCCTTGCAGGCCATACAGATCGGTGCCGCCGCCTACCTGCTGAAGCCCGTCTCGGACGAGGACGTAATCGGCGTGGTGGGGGAGAAGCTGGGGCTCTTCCAGGATGTGGTTCCCCAGGGAACTCCTGATCCGGACGCCCCCGCCGACAAGACCAGCCTGCTGATGCGCGAGGTGGAACGGTATCTGGCCAAGAACTACATGCACAACCTTTCCCTGGAAACGGTGGCGGAAACGGTCCATCTGAACCCCGCCTACTTCAGCCGCCTTTTCAAGGCCTACTGGGGCCAGAACTTCATCGACCACCTGACCTCCCTGCGGATTGGAGCCGCCAAGGAACTGTTGTCGGACCCTTCCCTAAGCGTCCGGGAGATTGGGGAATGCATCGGCTATGCGGACCCCAATTATTTCGTCAAGCTTTTCAAGAAAAAGACAGGACAGACACCGACCCGGTACCGGGAGCTCCTTTCCGGCGGGGATGTCAAAAATGACCAGTGAATGTGAATTTTTTACTCTATGCCCTTGGCGTTGTGCCCTATATAATGAAGGCATAGAGATGAACAACCCACATATTCACCAAGAAAAGGAGCGATT
>NZ_JAAEEH010000075.1 GCF_010179735.1 Anaerotalea alkaliphila | reverse complement strand
GGTCAAGCTAATAAGAGCGTAGGGTGGATGCCTTGGCACTAGGAGCCGAAGAAGGTCGCGATAAGCTGCGAAAAGCTTTGGGGAGGCGCAAATAGCCATTGATCCAGAGGTCACCGAATGGGGAAACCCGGCTGAGAGAACCTCAGTCACTGCATGTTGAATACATAGGCATGCAGAGGGAACCCGGGGAACTGAAACATCTAAGTACCCGGAGGAAGAGAAAGAAACATCGATTTCCTAAGTAGCGGCGAGCGAAAGGGAAAGAGGCCAAACCGAAGAACCTGGTTCTTCGGGGTTGCGGACTGCGTAAAGCATTTGCGAGTTTTAGCCGAATGGTTTTGGGAAAGCCAGTCGCAGAGGGTGAAAACCCCGTAGGCGAAAAGACGAGCAAGCGGGCAGGATCCAGAGTAGCGCGAGACACGAGAAACCTTGCGTGAAGCAGGGGGGACCACCCCCCAAGCCTAAATACTACCTAGTGACCGATAGCGCATAGTACTGTGAAGGAAAGGTGAAAAGAACCCCGGGAGGGGAGTGAAAAAGAACCTGAAACCCTATGTTTACAAGCAGTCGAAGCACGTTAAGGTGCGACGGCGTACTTTTTGTAGAACGGTCCGGCGAGTTGCGTATGTTGGCGAGGTTAAGCACTCAAGGTGCGGAGCCGAAGGGAAACCAAGTCTGAATAGGGCGTCAAGTCAGGGTACGCAGACCCGAAACCGGGTGACCTACCCATGGTCAGGTTGAAGTTACCGTAAAAGGTAATGGAGGACCGAACGCACATGTGTTGAAAAACGTGGCGATGAACTGTGGGTAGCGGAGAAATTCCAATCGAACCCGGAGATAGCTGGTTCTCCTCGAAATAGCTTTAGGGCTAGCCTTGATGGAGTCTAATGGAGGTAGAGCACTGAATTGCCTAGGGGGCCTCACAGCTTACCGAAGCATATCAAACTCCGAATGCCATAAAGATGCTCATCAGGAGTCAGACTACGCGAGATAAGTTGGGTAGTCAAAAGGGAAAGAGCCCAGACCGCCAGCTAAGGTCCCAAAGTGTGTGTTAAGTGGAAAAGGATGTGGGATTTCGAAGACAACTAGGATGTTGGCTTAGAAGCAGCCACGCATTGAAAGAGTGCGTAATAGCTCACTAGTCGAGAGGTCCTGCGCCGAAAATGTCCGGGGCTAAAACACAACACCGAAGCTGCGGCTTGGCATTACAAGTAATGCCAGGGGTAGAGGAGCATTGCCAGGGCAACGAAGCCGTATCGGAAGAAGCGGTGGAGTCCTGGGAAGAGAGAATGCCGGAATGAGTAGCGAGAGAGAAGTGAGAATCTTCTCGGCCGAATATCCAAGGTTTCCAAAGTAAAGCTGATCTTCTTTGGGTAAGTCGGGACCTAAGGTGAGGGCGAAAGCCGTAGCCGATGGACAACAGGTTGAAATTCCTGTACCTCGTATGAACAGAACTGTGGGGACACAGAAGGATAGGAAGAGCTGGGAATGGAAAAACCAGTACAAGCACAAAGGACAGGCCCTCAGGCAAATCCGGGGGTTGATTCTGAAGTGTGATGTGGAGCGAAGTCAAGTAGCGAAGCTTCTGAATCCAAGCTGTCGAGAAAAGCCGCTATTGCTTCATACGAGCCCGTACCGTAAACCGACACAGGTGGATGAGGAGAGAATCCTAAGGCCGACGGGAGAAGCGTTGTTAAGGAACTCGGCAAAATGACCCCGTAACTTCGGGAGAAGGGGTGCCTGCGAGAGCAGGCCGCAGAGAATAGGCCCAAGCGACTGTTTAGCAAAAACACAGGTCTCTGCAAAACCGAAAGGTGAAGTATAGGGGCTGACGCCTGCCCGGTGCTGGAAGGTTAAGGGGAGAGGTTAGACGCAAGTCGAAGCTTTGAACTTAAGCCCCAGTAAACGGCGGCCGTAACTATAACGGTCCTAAGGTAGCGAAATTCCTTGTCGGGTAAGTTCCGACCCGCACGAAAGGCGTAACGATTTGGGCACTGTCTCGACAACGCGCCCGGTGAAATTGTAGTACCGGTGAAGATGCCGGTTACCCGCGATAGGACGGAAAGACCCCATGGAGCTTTACTCTAGCTTGATACTGGGATTCGATATTACATGTACAGGATAGGAGGGAGACGTTGAAGCATGGACGCCAGTCTGTGTGGAGTCGCCGTTGGGATACCTCTCTTGTAGTATTGGGTTTCTAACCCAGGTCCATGAACTGGATCGGGGACAATGTCAGGTGGGGAGTTTGACTGGGGCGGTCGCCTCCGAAAGAGTATCGGAGGCGCTCAAAGGTCACCTCAGAATGGTTGGAAACCATTCGCAGAGCGCAAAGGCAGAAGGTGGCTTGACTGCGACACCGACGGGTGGAGCAGGTACGAAAGTAGGACTTAGTGATCCGGTGGTATGAAAGTGGGATTGCCATCGCTCAACGGATAAAAGCTACCCTGGGGATAACAGGCTTATCACTCCCAAGAGTTCACATCGACGGAGTGGTTTGGCACCTCGATGTCGGCTCATCGCATCCTGGGGCTGTATTAGGTCCCAAGGGTTGGGCTGTTCGCCCATTAAAGCGGTACGCGAGCTGGGTTCAGAACGTCGTGAGACAGTTCGGTCCCTATCCGTCGTGGGCGCAGGATATTTGAGAGGAGCTGTCCTTAGTACGAGAGGACCGGGATGGACTGACCTCTGGTGTATCTGTTGTCATACCAATGGCATAGCAGAGTAGCCATGTTGGGAAGGGATAAACGCTGAAGGCATCTAAGCGTGAAGCCCCCCTCAAGATAAGATATCCCATCCGTAAGGAGTAAGACCCCTGGAAGACTACCAGGTTGATAGGTTGGAGGTGTACGCATGGCAACATGTTCAGCTGACCAATACTAATCGGTCGAGGGCTTGACCTAG
>NZ_JAAEEH010000074.1 GCF_010179735.1 Anaerotalea alkaliphila | reverse complement strand
CCGGATCACCGGCTAACATCCGCGAGTTGGTACAATCGTGAAGAACCACATTTGGAGCAACTGGAGTTCGTCTCTAGTTGCTCTTTTTTGATTGCTCCAAATGTGATACTTCACTTATGAATTATATTCCGAGTCATAAAAAAGAATCCTGAAGAAAAAACGCATATGCTTCTTCTCAGAATTCTTTTTTGCTGCCATTAACTTAATGACATTGGCCAAAGGCTGCCTTCTCCTGTGTTCCCGTGTCTGTGGCCTATGTCCGCACCTGGAAGTCCGCATAGGATTCCATTCCGTGTTCTTCCAGGTCCAGTCCCACCATTTCTTCCTTTTCACTGACCCGCAGGCCTACGGTTAGGTTGATGACATTGAAGATGATGTAGGTTGTCAGCAGGGTCCAGGCCAGAACCGCCACAACTCCCAGAGCCTGGACACCCAGAAGCCCGAATCCGCCTCCGTAAAGGACGCCGCCGTCCACTGCGAATACGCCAACCATCACCGTTCCCAGGGCTCCGTTCACCATGTGCACCCCTACGGCACCTACCGGGTCGTCCACCTTCATCACCTTGTCTACGAATTCGATGGCGAACACCACCGTCACGCCACCCAGGAGGCCGATGACCGCAGCCCCCACCGGAGTGACCACATCGCATCCGGCGGTGATGGCCACCAGACCGGCCAACGCACCGTTCAATGTCATGGAGACATCAGGCTTCTTGTATCGGATCCACGTCACTGTCATTGCTGCGATGGCCGCCATGGCTGCGGCCAGGTTTGTGGTTACGAAGATACGTCCGATGGCCAAAGCGTCTTCCACGGAACTGGCTGCCAACTGGGAACCGCCATTGAAGCCGAACCATCCGAACCAGAGGATGAAGACCCCCAGTGCACCCAAGGTCACGCTGTGGCCGGGGATGGCCATGGAACGGCCGTCTTTCGTGTACTTGCCCAGCCTGGGGCCCAGCACGTAGGCTCCCACCAAGGCTGCTGCGCCGCCCAGCATGTGGACCGCCGTGGAGCCGGCGAAGTCATGGAAGCCCAACTGGGACAACCAGCCGCCGCCCCAGATCCAGTGCCCGGAGATGGGATAGACCAGCAGGGATATGAAGAAGCTGTAAATCAGATAGGAGGAGAATTTCGTCCTTTCCGCCATCGCGCCCGAAACGATGGTTGCCGCCGTCGCGCAGAAGACGGTTTGGAATATCAATGCCGTATAGTCGCCGCTGAAGAAAAACGACGGCATCCCCAGGAAGCCTCCCAGGTCCGTTCCATACATCAATCCATAACCCACCGCCCAGTAGATGACGGATCCCACGGAGAAGTCCATCAGGTTCTTCATGATGATGTTGCCCGCATTTTTTGATCGGGTGAATCCGGTCTCCACCATGGCGAATCCCGCCTGCATGAAAAACACCAGCGCCGCAGCAACCAAAACCCAAATCGTGTCCATGACAAATTTCAAATCTTCCATACCGTATTCCTCCTTCTTTCGAATCTGCTAAAGGGCCTTTACCCCTTGCTCGCCTGTGCGTACCTTGACCACGTCTTGGGTGGCGTAGACAAAAATCTTTCCATCCCCCACTTCCCCCGTCCGGAGCACTTGGGTGGCCGTGCTGACCACCAGGTCCACAGGAACCTCGCACACGACAACTTCAATTTTGATTTTGGGAAGCAGATCTATCTTGTACTGGCTGCCCCTGTAGTACTCGCTTTTTCCTTTTTGCAGCCCGCAACCCAGCACATGGGAGAACGTCATCCCCGTGATGCCGATCTGGTTCAAGGCCTCCTTCAGATCTTCCGCCTTCTCCGGCCTGGTAATGATGTCGATTTTCGTCATCTTGTCCATTTTTTCTCCTCCACTTCTGCTGATGATTTGCTGGATGAACTCAAAAAAGGCCTACACATTTCCACCAGGGAAATGTGTAGGCCACTTTGCCTACGTTGCCGACATGCACCTTTACATGTTCTTGCGTGTTTCTTATTATGAATACCATAATACCCCTTATGAATCCATTTGTCAATATGTTTTCATCATTTTATTTCCACTCCATGGACCACGAACCTTCCGTTGTCGACTTCATAGCTGCAGGTGGCCAGGGTGAGGATCTTGTCCTCAGGTCCCACCTCCAGGATCTTTGCATGGACGGACTTGTCCTGGATGGTTTCCAGGAACTTCCCGTATTCCTCCCCTTCGAACCGGGTCTCGATGAAGTAGAAGTCGGCATCCGTGAAGTATGCGGCGAACACGGCGAACCTGCGGGTTCCGAACAGGCCCTCGAACTCCAGGAGCGGATTCGCCTCCAGGAAAAGCGGATCCGCATACTTCCCCAGCTCCCCGAACATCCTGTCATCCTTCAGGTTGTGTCCGTAAAGGATCATATGCTTGTCGTATCCGTTCCCCACATTCCGGTAATCCATGAAGATGGAACCCGCCTTGTCTTTTTCCTTGTCGAAATTGTGGTCCAGGTAGAATTCGTTGTCCACTCCCCGGACCACCGGATGGTCGACCTTTGTGCCTGGAATACGGACCCACCCCACATAGCCGCTGTTCCTGTCGAACAGCGGCTGCTGGGGATTTCCCCGCACCTGGTAGCTCTCCCGGACGGGCGGTGGGGAAACCTCCTTTAAAAACTCCTCGGGAGACTCCATTTCCTCCCCGGCGCCGTAAAGTTGCCGCAACTCTTCCAGCGCCTGCCGCTGCCGTTCGACCTCCGACTGCCGGAAGAGTTCATTTCCCAATAGATAGAGCACCAGCACGAACAGAAATGCCGATAAGGACCGCTTCATGAATACCACCTCCCGTCTTGTTTCAATTGTACCAAATCGCTGGCGCGATGGCTAGGCAAGGCACATCGTTTTTCAAGCCTTTAGTCTTTCCCGTAGCCATGTTTTTTTGATTTAGAACAAAAAAGTAGTAGCTGCTTTTGAATATGTGT
>NZ_JAAEEH010000073.1 GCF_010179735.1 Anaerotalea alkaliphila | reverse complement strand
TAGAAGGGGAGCAGGGCCTTGGTGGCCTTCTCGATGGAGATCTTGCCGATGGAGCAGCCCACGAAGAGGGCGGAGCCCACCGGCGGGGTGCAGAGGCCCACGGCCAGGTTCAGGATGAACACGATGCCGAAGTGCACGGGGTCGATGCCCAGGGCGGTGATGATGGGCATCAGGATGGGGGTGACGATGATGATGATCGGCGCCATGTCCATGACGGCCCCCAGGACCAGCAGCATGACGTTGATCAGCAGCAGGAGCACGAACTTGTTGTCGCTGACGGAAAGCAGGGCCTGGGCCACCATGGAGGGGATCTTCAGGTAGGACATGATGTAGCCGAAGGCGGAGGCCGTGGCGATGACGCTCATGACCATGGCCAGGGTCTTCATGGTGTTGAACAGGATCCCCTTCATCCGGGACAGGGGGATTTCCCTGTAGACAAAGAAGGTGACCAGGAAGGCGTACACGGAGGCGATGGCCGCCGATTCCGTGGCGGTGAAGACGCCGGAAAGGACCCCGCCCATGATGATGACGATGGTGAACAGGCCCAGGACGGAGTCCCGGATGATCCGGAGGGCGTCCTTCAGGGCGGGCTTGCCTTCCCGGGGGTACTTCCGCTTGACGGCCATGAAGTAGCTGAGAACCATCAGGGCCAGGCCCAGGAACACCCCGGGGACCACGCCGGCCAGGAACAGGGAGCCTACGGAGACCCCCCCTGCGGCCATGGAGTAGATGATCATGTTGTGGCTGGGGGGGATGATGACCCCCTGGCAGGAGCTGGCCACGGTCACGGCCACGGAGAAGTCATCGTCGTAGCCCGCCTGCTTCATGGCGGGCATCAGGATGGTCCCGTTGGAGGAGACGTCCGCCACCGCGGAGCCGGAGATCCCCCCGAAGAACATGCTGGTCAGCACGTTGACCTGGGCCAGGCCTCCGGGGATCCGTCCCACGAAGATGTTGGAGAACTCGATCAGCTTCCGGGAGATCCCTCCGGCGGCCATGATCTCACCGGAGATGATGAAGAACGGGATCGCCAGCAGGGAGAAGGAGCCGATGCCCTTGACCATCCGCTGGGAAATCAGCAGCAGGGGGATGCCCAGGTACAGGGCTGCGGCGATGGAGGAGACGCCCAGGGTGATGGCCACGGGCACCCGCAGCACCAGCAGCAGGATGAAGGTTCCGAACAGGATCAGTATGGCCAGGTTCATGTCAGGCATTCGTTCCACCTCCCAGGAATTCGTTCTCGAAATGCTCGCCCTTGCCGCCGTCGGCCAGGTCAAGCAGGCTTTCCAGCGCGATGAAGAAGCCGGAAACGGGTACAAAGATGTATTCCACGGTGGACGGCAGGCCCGTGGCCGGCAGGGTGGAGGACATGCCGTTCTTGGCCAGCTGGATGCCGTAGAAGAACAGGACCAGCCCGAACACCAGGGTGACCCCGTAGGAGAGGCGACTCAGCACCTGCTCCCGGAAGTGGGCGGGTAGCCCGTTGGTGAACAGCTCGATGGCGATGTGCAGCTTCATCTTGACCCCCAGGGCCAGGGCGATCATGCTGAACCAGACCACCAGCAGGATGGCCACCTCGTCCACCCATCCGAAGGTCCTGCCCATCACGTAGCGGTAGAACACGTTGACGCTGACGATGAGGATCATGGCCACCAGCTGGAGGATGCCCAGCCAGGTCAGGAAGACATAGGCCGGATGCAAAAGTTTCCGTATTGCAGACATGCTTTCACTCCTTTCATGCAAAATGTTGGAGCCGTGCTACCGACCCCAACATTGTGGTGTTGCTTACTTCGTGTCCTGGATCTTCTGGATCAGTTCCGCATATTCCGCATAGTCCGCATAGAGGGGCTGGACGGCCGCCTGGAATTCGGAAAGCAGCCCTGCGTCCAGCTCGGTGATGACGCATCCTGCGTCGATGGCCGTCTGCCGGCTCTCTTCCGTGTACTTTGCCCATTCTTCCCTCTGCAGGGCCTGGGAATCCTTGGCCGCCTGCCGGATGATCTCCTGGTCCTCGGCGGAAAGCTTGTTCATGGTGTCCTTGCTGGCCACCACGATCTCAGGGACCCTCGTGTGGCCGTCCATGGTGATGTACTTGGCCACCTCGTAGTGGCTGGAGGAGACGTAGCTGGGAAGGTTGTTCTCCGCACCGTCGATGACCCCTGTCTGCAGCGCGCTGTAGACCTCGCCGTAAGGCATGGGTGTGGGGGAAGCGCCCACCGCCTGGACAAGCCCCATCATCAGCTTGCTCTCCTGGACGCGGATCTTCATGCCCTGGAGGTCGGCCATGGACTTGACTTCCTTCTTCGTGTTGTAGAAGTTCCTGGATCCGGAGTCGTACCAGGTCAGGCCCACCATGTTGGCCTGGTCCACGCTTTCCAGCAGCTGGTCCCCAATCTCCCCGTTCAATACAGCCCACTGGTGCTCCTCATCCCTGTAGATGTAGGGCAGCTGGAGCACGTTCAGTTCCTTGGCGAATTCCGAGAGGGGGGAGATGCTGGTCCGCACGAAGTCGATGGCGCCGAACTGCACCTGCTCGATGACGGACTTCTCGTCCCCCAGCTGGCCGCCGTAGTAGACTTCAATCTTGATCCGGCCGTCGGTGCGTTCTTCCACCAGACGGGCGAACTCCAGGTCCCCCAGGGTGGTGGGGTAGTCCGCCGGCTGGTTCTCGCCCAGTCGCAGGACGATGGTGTCCTTGGATGTTCCGGTTGCCGTGCCCCCAGCGGGCTCTCCCGTCGCCGGGGTTTCCGCGGGCTTGGAGCCGCCGCAGGCTGCCAGGGTGCCGAGGATCGTGGCCAGTACGGCCAACAGGATAAGGAATTTCTTCATAACAACAATCGCTCCTTTTCTTGGTGAATATGTGGGTTGTTCATCTCTATGCCTTCATTATATAGGGCACAACGCCAAGGGCATAGAGTAAAAAATTCACATTCACTGGTCATTTTTGACATCCCCGCCGGAA
>NZ_JAAEEH010000072.1 GCF_010179735.1 Anaerotalea alkaliphila | reverse complement strand
GCGTTTTATGGAAAGTAAGTGATAATGTTGAGTAAAAAGAAAAGCACCGTTAAAAATCGATGCTTTTCAATCTTTACAGAGTCACTTACTTCACATTATTTTTTAGTGCTAAAATTTCTTAACCACTCAGCCATGTCATCTTCAATACAGTGATCTGTAAAAGCAAGAGGATTCTCTGGAATAGAAATAACAGGTTCTGGCATTGTGATTTCAGCTTTAGCTAAAGCATCTCTCTTCATTACTGTATCAGCTCTAGCATAGCGTTCTGTTGTGTTTAAGTCAGAATGCCCCAAGATATCCCGGATGTATACGATATTGACTCCCGATTGTAGCATATGCATTGCCTTGCTGTGCCGCAATGTATGAGGAGATATTTTATCTGGAAACAGAACCGGGTTGCTGGCTCGACCAGCGTTGACGTATTTATCTAAAATGTACTTCACTCCTGCACGTGAAAGCTTTTCACTGGATCTATTGGTAAAAATGTATCGCTCCTGTACAGAGGATATGTCTAGTTGGCATCTTGCAGCATATTCAGTAAGATATTTTACCGTTTGCGGGAGTAGTGGAACAATTCTTGTCTTATTGCCTTTGCCAGTTAATGTTGCTATAGGCGGAGTTGCAAAACGTATGTCTTTGAACTTCAACTCGGTTATTTCGCTCACTCTTGCACCTGTGTCATAAGTTAGAGCTAACATAACTAGGTCTCTCAAACCGTCTGTTGTGGATGAATCAGGCTGAGACAGGAGACACCTCATAGCTTCTGCAGATAAATATGTCATAGCAGGTTTTGGCGCTTTTTTCACTTTCATACTAAAAATATCCTCAGACAATTTTAGGAATTCAGGATTCTCGGTAGCAAGCCATCTACAAAAGGTGCGGAGAACTACAAATCGTTGATTACGTGAAGATATGCTACATCCGCGTGTGTTTTCTAACCAGCCCATGAACTCAAGTATAAGATCTTTTGTAAGGAATGACATCGGTAGTCTCTCAGGTACTATTTGTTTTTCAGTTTTCAAAAATATAATCATAAGTGTAAAAGCATCCCTATAAGAAAGAATGCTATTGACTGACAATCCTCGTTGTCCAGGCAAATACACCGTAAGATATTTATTGAGGTAATATCCGAAAGTGTCAAAATTCCGCATCTTCAATCACCTCCGGAAATACATCAGGTATATTGGTTTGGACACTGTCAACTATGGTTGATAGACGTTCTTCCGTTAGGCGCAAATATCGTTCTGTTGATTTTATACTTGAATGCCCAAGATAAGTGGATAAAATCGGCAATATTACGTAGAGATCATAACCTTCTTCAGTCAAACGATTCATGGCATTTACTGCAAATGTGTGTCTCAGATCATGAAGTCTTGGGCCCCTAAGCTTTCCCTCGTAAGGAATACCACTTTTATGAAGTGTGATTCTGAAGCGTCCATAGATAGAGCCTGGTACTAGAGGCACTCCACGTCTGTAATAGAAAAAAGGCGAATCAACGTCAAGTTCTTGTTTATGTTCAACTGCATATGATCTCATAATTTGAGCCATAGATTTTGATATTGGTATTAAGCGTTCTCTATCCAACTTAGTATGTCGGAGCGTAATTACATTGGATTCAAAATCAATGTCTCTCAAAGTAATTTGTAAGGCTTCATAAATTCGTAATCCACTGGCATACAAGAGGCGAAAAAGAACAGGAATGCAAAGATGTCGATTCGGATAAGTTTTTGATGGTTGAATGTTGTCTACTGTATTCCAAATAGCTTTCATTTCATCAGCTGTGAAAACATGCGGCACAAAGGCTGTATTAGCAGAATGTCTGATCCAAGGAAGTTTCAGTTGCATATATCCAATTGAGAACAAATACTGAGCCCATTGAATGAGGGTACTAGCTTTGTTAGACCGAGTTTTCAGACTTTGATTAGTAGCATTGCTTATCCAGTTATAGACCACATCTTCTGGTAATTCACAATCTAGAAAGTTTTGCTCGCAGTACCTAGAAAACTGACGTAATGTCTTAGCTTCCGTTTCGTATTTCAGTCCTGTAGCGCGTTTTAACTCCAAGAAGTCAAGGCACAACTTATTTACTTCTGACGAGTGGATTGGCTTTAAATATTGATTACTCATAATCTTGCACCTCCAAAGCACATTTACGAAGTTGTTCGATATCAATCCGTAAGTATGATGAGGCAGAATTGGAATCCACATGTCCTAGAATATTTCCTATCACATTCACAGGAGTATCTTTTTCTAATAATCTACTTGCAAGACTATGACGGAAGGAGTGTAGTCCATGTTTTCTACCACTAGGGAATTGGAATCCACTGGAACCGTAGTACTTATTGAACATATGGTAAACGATCCCTTGAGATAACTTCTGGTAGGGCAAGGTGTGCTGAACAAATATTTCAGATGCAATTGTATCAGGACGACCATTCATCCAATAGTCAATAACTGCCTTTCCTATCTGTTCAGATAGTGGTAAGCTCAGTGGCTCTCCAGTTTTTTGTTGTATGATGTTTAGAACTCCTGCTTTCCAATCAAAATCATCAATCTTCAAGCATAAAATATCACCAGTGCGGAGACCTAAATTTGCTGCAATTGCCATAATTGCATAGTCTCTTTTTCCTAGTGGATTGGAGCGATCAATTGCACTAAGCATCTGACTAATTTCATCTTCACTCCACGTCTTATCTAGTTTTGCCTTGGCATAATAGTAAATTTTGGGCACATAGGTTGAGATATCTTTAGGACAGAGTCCTTTTTCATAAAAATACTGAAGAGCATGAATGGTTGTAAACCGCAAATTCACCAAATGTGATCTAGAAAAATGGGACAAAGTCTTGAAATAGTCATAGATATGATTTGCTTCGATCATACTAGGTTCTACACCCTTCGAATCCAAGAAACAAACGAATCGGTACAGATTCAACTCATGTGCCCGGCAAGTTGATTTGGCGTATCCATTGGCCTCGTATTCATGTACAAATTTTTCTGATACATCTCTGTATGCTTCGGGCCATTCTACTACTTCACCTGGTTTCAATTTTGGCACAAAACCATGAAGTTTGAAGTCAGTCAATGCTCGAAGTGCACGTACTCTTTGTGTCAAGTAGGGCGAAAGTCTAGACTCGTTAATGCAGTTTTCTCCAATAGATATTTGGTATTTTTCGAGCATATATTGCTCGGCTAATTCGGCGCTGTAATGTTCAATACCTTTACTAATTGCGAAGTTGTAAACACTGCGCCACGTTCGCATGCAGCAAGTCACAGAAGTATACGTGAAACCTTGTTCCTCCATGTGATTTCTGGCTGCTTGCATTAATTCAAGAAACTCAACACATTTACTGTTCATATGGTTCACCTCCTAAGAACAGTATAAAATATTATGTTAAGTTCTTTTCAACAAACTAAATTTTATCATTAAAAATAGTGGCGAAATGTAAGTGGTTTATAGAGTACTCATATTCAAATTATGATCAACTCAACATTATCACTTACTTTCCATAATAAGCC
>NZ_JAAEEH010000071.1 GCF_010179735.1 Anaerotalea alkaliphila | reverse complement strand
GCACCTCCATTCATTGGTATAATTATACCAATGAATGGGTCAAAAGTCAATGCAAAACCGCCTCAAAACCCAGTGTTTTCAATGGTTTTCGTATAATCATTGGTATAAAAATCCGGGAATGCAGGTTGAAAGCGAAACGTCCGCCGACCACTTCCGGAGCGAGCTTGGAAAATATCCGGACGTGAATCAGATCAACCTGTATGTGAACAGCTTCGGAGGATCCGTGTTTGAGGCCATGGCCATCAGGAGCCAGCTCAAACGGCATGCGGCAACGGTCACAGGATATGTGGACGGGTTTGCATGCAGCGCCGCATCATTTGTGTTGACGGCATGCGACAAAGTAGTGATGCCGTCCAATACGATGCAGATGATCCACAACGCATGGAACTATGTTGCGGGAAACGCGAAGGAGCTCAGGAAGGCTGCGGATGACCTTGAAAAGATCATGGAGGGGAACCGTCAGGCTTATCTGGAGAAATCAGCAGGAAAGATCACGGAAGAAAAGCTGATGGAGCTGCTGGACAGCGAAAGCTGGCTGACAGCTGCGGAATGCCTTGAGTATGGACTGGCAGACGAGGTGACGCTGGGCGAAGTGGACCTCACAAACGCAAAGGCCATGCTTGAGCAAAGGAACAAGACACTGGAGCAGAAGATCAACTACAACAAGGCGCTGGCAGCACAAATCAGGGCGATGCAAGAGCCTTCCGTACAAGAGCCGAAACCCCAGGCGTCGGAACCTGAACCATCCCCAGCACCATCCCCAGAATCGGAACCCGAAAACAAGGCAAAAAAACTGATGGCGGCACTTTTCCGCCAGTAGAGGAGAAATCACATGAAGAATCTGGACCTTTTGAGACAACAAAAGAACGAAATCCTGAGCAGGCTCAACCAGGCCCTGAAATCTGGGGATGAAGAAGTGTTTGCGCAGGCATTCGGGGAATTCACGGAAAACATCCAGGAAGCCGTATTGGCTGAAGCAAGAGGGCTTGTGCAGCAAGCGGACACGAACATCCTAACGGGTAGAGGTGTGAGGCAGCTCACATCCGAAGAGGGCAGCTACTTCCAGGCTGTCATCGATGCCATGAGATCCTCCAACCCCAAACAGGCGCTGACGGATTTGGACGTGGTCATGCCCAAGACAGTAGTGGATGCCACCTTCGAGGACCTGAAGACGAGCCATCCCCTGCTGGATGCCATCGACTTCCAGAACACAAGCGGCCTGATCGAGTACTTGGTCAACACGGATGAATCCGAACTTGCAACATGGGGCACCCTTTGCAGCGAAATTGTAAAGGAACTCACAAGCGGATTCAAGAAAGTCAACATGACCCACAACAAACTGTCCGCATTCCTGCCCATCTGCAAGGCAATGCTGGATCTTGGACCGGCATGGCTGGACAGATACACCAGGGCAGTCCTTGGCGAAGCTGCTTCCCTTGGGCTGGAAGAAGCGATCGTTAACGGAACCGGCAAGGAAATGCCCATCGGGATGAACCGGCAGGTCGGAAGCGGCGTAGTCGTGACAGACGGTGTCTACCCCCTGAAGGAAGCCGTTGTTGTGAGTAGCCTGGATCCCACAACCTATGGAGGTTTGCTGGCTGCCCTGGCTGTATCCCCAAACGGGAAATCCAGAGTGGTCAACGAGGTGCTGTTCATCTGCAACCCCGTAGACTATCTCCAGAAGGTCATGCCTGCAACCACAATCAGGAGTGCGAACGGCACCTACGTCAACAATGTGTTCCCCTTCCCCACAAAGGTGATCCCGTCCATCGAAGTGCCGGTAGGAAAAGCCGTCATCGGTATCGGGAAGCGGTACTTCATGGGAATCGGAACCGCAAAATCCGGAAAAATCGAGTACAGCGACGAGTACAGGTTCCTGGAGGACGAAAGGGTGTACCTGGTGAAGCTGTATGGCCATGGGGAGCCCTTGGACAACAACGCATTCATCTATGCGGACATCTCCAACATGAAGCCTGCGACCCACCGCGTATTTGTGGCGAACGACATCGACAGTCCGGTGCCGACCTACTATCCCCTGTATGACGCAAGGCTGGCCGGCCTGACAATCGGATCCCTTGAACTGTCTCCGACATTCAACAAATCCACCATGAGCTACACGGCAGCAACAGTCAATGCGACCAACACAATCACAGCGGTGGCCATGGACGGGGAAGCTACAGTTGAAATCCTGGTGAACGATGTAGCACACGTAAACGGAACAGCTGCCACATGGGATGCCGGTGAGAATACCGTGGTTGTCAACGTAACCAGCGGAAGTGAAACCGAAACCTACACAGTTGTTGTGACCAAGAGCGAATAAGCAGGTGAACTAGATGGCGGACAGCACACTATTGGCCGATGTCCGCAACTACCTTGACATCACATGGGAAGACGATGCCGGAGACCTGAAACTCTCCGGCATCATTGACCGTGGGGTGAACTACATAGATGGGATTGCGGGATCTGCACAGGACTACCAGCTGGAGGACAAGGCCAGGGAATTGCTGTTCGATTACTGCAGATACGCAAGGTCGAATGCGCTGGAGGACTTCCAGAAGAATTTCCTTCATGAGCTGCTGGCCCTGCAAATCTCAAAAGAGGTGGAAGCGTATGAAGCGGCAGAAACAGACGTACAATGATGGGACCTTGAACATCTACGCCGTTGGGAACATCTCAGCTGAGGGGGACATGCCGAAGGAAGGACTTACCCTAAAAGTAGAGAATCTGCGGTATGAGGAAAGGATTGTAGGCATGAACCGGTACTGGAATGCCTTCCAGTCACAGGTGAAGGTCGAAAGGCTGCTAAGGGTGCAGCTCATCAAGGAAGTGTCCAGCCAGGATGTGGTTGTACCGGTTGATGGTGAGCAGTACAGGATTCTGCAGGTGCAGTATCCCAAAGATGTTGCCCCGCCTTCTATGGACCTTTCGCTGGAAAGGATTGATGCGGCTTATGACTTTGCTTGATTTGAGGGACAGGCTCCTGGAGACAGGATTGCCGGTCTATCATTATTTCACCCATGCGGAAGCTGACAAATACATCATCTGGGCCGAAGATTCGGAAGGGAACTCAGGACATGCGGACAACAGGAAGACGACACAGATCCTGCAGGGTACAATCGACTACTTCACGAAGACCGAGTACGATTCCAATTTCGACCTGATCCAGGAGAAGCTCAACACATCTGACATTGCCTGGAAACTGAATTCAGTCCAGCATGAGGAAGAGACTGGATTCATCCACTATGAGTGGTTATGGGAGATGATTTGATGGCAAAGATGAAATTCAATGCCGGTGATGAATATGCCCGAAAGCTGGACAAGTTTGGAAAAGACGCTCCGGAAATCGCAAAGAAGGTTGTCAGAGCTGGAGCAAACCCGGTAGCGGATGAAATACGCAAGAATCTTGTGGCCAACCTGAACGACCCGGCATATGCGGGCAAAGGGGATGGCGGCTTGTTTGGTGGCAAGAGGAACAGGCCAACAGGAGAACTGCTGGATTCTTTCGGCGTAACGCGGCCGATGGTGGACAAAAATGGGAATACAAACGTAAAGATTGGTTTTGGAGGATATGACAGCAAAGGCGTACCCCAAGCGTTGAAGGCCAGAGCCATGGAATCAGGCACCAGTACCCTCAAGAAGAGGCCGTTTGTTAGACCTGCGGTTAAGAAGACGAAAGGCATCGCAGTTGATGCCATGGGCAAGGAACTGGATGAACAACTCAAAATCTACAGCTTATAAGGAGATGTGAAAATGGATCAGAAATATGCCGAATTCGTTGGTGTGGACAGTGTCCATGCTGCGGTCATCTTGGAGGATTCCGAGGCAAGCTACCTGGCGGACACGCCTGAATATTTTGCCCCGGTAGCCGAAATCGTAGGTGACACGGAAACAGAGAGCAAAACAACCTACTACGACAACATTCCTGCAAACAACTATGTTTCGGAGGGAGTGACAACGCTGAACATGACCGTGTCCGGTGTGCCGGCACAGGTAGCCGCAAAATACCTTGGGAAGTACTATGATTCGGCAACGGGAAGGGTATACGATGTTGGGGAACCCAATCCCCCGGATGTGGCCGTTTCCTTCCGGTTCAACAAGGGAAGAGACGGATACAGGTATTACCAATACCTCAAGGGCACCTTCAGCGGCGGATCAGAGGAAGCATCGTCCAAAAAGGGTGATGGAATTGAAGAAAAGACGTACCAGATGACATTCACAGCTGTGGCGACCACACACAAATGGACAATCGACGGGGAAACAAAACCTTTGAAGCGCATATTTGCGGATACCGTGGATGCAGCCTTCGACCCGACCGGCTGGTTTGGCCAGGTGCAGACACCGGATACGGCAGATGCGCCTGAGGCACTGGCGCTGTCTTCCAGCAGCCCGGTGGACGAGGCGACAGGAGTTGATGTTGGAAGCAACATCGTCCTTACGTTCAACAACAAAATCCTGAGCCAGAGCATCACGCTGTTTACGGAAGCATTCGCACCTGTGGCAGCAACATTGACCAAGGACACCACTGGCAAGATCATCACCATCAATCCGGAATCGAATCTGGCGGCAGCTACAGGATATATCCTCATCATGACGGAAGTCAAGGATATCCATGGACAGACGCTCGAAAACCAGGTTGTCGAGTTCACCACAGCGTAACCATAAGGCAGGGATTCCTGCGAGGCCACTGAAAAACATCATAGTTTTTCGTAGCCGCAAATTTAACCAAACAAAAACCCACCATGACCTGAAACGTTTTCAGGTCATGGTGGGTTTTTCATGTCTGTTTGTTGCCTATGATGCTT
>NZ_JAAEEH010000070.1 GCF_010179735.1 Anaerotalea alkaliphila | reverse complement strand
GCCCGTGCATCTGGCCGCTGAAGCCGATGGCGCCGATGCCGTCCCTGGGGATCCCGCAGGTTTCCACCAACTCCCGGACGGCTTCCACCGTACTGTCCCACCAGTCTTCCGGGTCCTGCTCCGCCCACTTCTCCTGGGGAAAGGAGACGGGATATTCCTTTGACACATCCCCCACGATGGCGTGGCTTTCGTCCAGCGCCAGCACCTTCACGGAGGATGTCCCCAAATCTATGCCTAAATAGACCATACTGCACCTCGTATTCCTATCATGGGATGTCGGATCAATTGATTCTGATCACTGCCTTTACCACATCTTTTGCATTGTTTACAACGAAATCAAACGCTTCCTTGACGTCCTTGAAGTCGAATTCATGGCTGACCACATCCTTAATTGGAATGGAGCCGCTTGCAATGGCGTTGATTGCAGTCGGATACAGATTCCTGTATCGGAAAATCGTCTTGATTTGCCCTTCTTTGCCCATCAGCTTCATGAAGTTGAAGGAAGTCTCGTCTTCCGCTGTCATTCCCACAAGCACGATCGTTCCTCCCCGTTTGACTACGTCCGCTGTCTGTTTGACCGTAATCGCCACCCCCGCTGTTTCAATCACAACATCGGCGCCTCTTCCGCCCGTCAGCTCCTCCACCGTTTTGACAACATCCCGTTCCTTGGGATTGACCGTATGGGTTGCTCCCAGCTTCTTGGCGGTTTCCAGCCGATTCTCCAGCACATCGACCACAATCACATTCGATGCCCCCCTTGCCTTGGCGGACAAAAGGCTTGCCAATCCGATGCAGCCTGTCCCGAAGATCAAAACCGTATCCCCAAGCTTGACCTCGCCCATGCCGGTTGCATGCAGCCCAACAGAAAGCGGTTCAACCAAAGCCCCTTCCATGTTGGAGACGTTTTCCGGCAATTTGAAGCACATGTCTTCCGGATGTGTGACATAATTGGCGAACACCCCATGATAGGGTGGTGTCGCGAAGAACTCCACATCCGGACACAAGTTGTATTTGCCGGATTTGCAGAATTCACATTTGCCGCAAGTCTTCCCTGGTTCCAGCGCAACCCGGTCTCCAACCTTCAGCGACGTGACTGCGGAACCGACCTCCACCACTTCGCCTGCGCATTCGTGCCCCAAAATGAAATCGCCCTCAACTACATAATCCCCTATCCTGCCATGCTGGTAATAGTGTACGTCCGATCCACAGATGCCGACCACATCCACTTTTATCAGCACTTCGTTGTCTTCGGGAACCGGTACGGGGATTTCCTTCCATATCATGTCGTTGGTGCCATGCATGAATACCGCTTTATTTGTCATTTCCATTTGCCTCCATTCTACAATTTATGGTACGTGGACAATATGCATGTCCACGTACCCGTTGTTTTAAGCTGATGAAGCCAACTACTGCAAGGCCCCTGCTTTTTTATGCATTTCAATGTATTGGTCGACATTGTCCTGGTTGATCAGAGGGCAGTCGATGTCCGTGTCGATCTGCGTTTCTTGGCCGGTCACCAACTTGTCGACGGTGACCAACAGGGAAGAGGCCAAATCATAAGCGCTTTGCAGACTTGTGGATGTCATCAGACCGTCTTTTATCAGCAGGCAGGCTTCCGCAGTCCCGTCGACACCATAGGCCAGAATCTCAGCAAATGCAGGATTTCCTTTGACGACTTCGATTGCGCCGGCCGCCATGTTGTCGTTCATGGCAATGATGGCGTCGATTTTGCTGTTTGCCTGCACCCATGTTTCCATGAAGTTCATGGCTTCATCCTTGTTCCAGTTTGCGATTTCTTCTCCGACGATCTTGACATCGGGACGTTTTTCAAAGAACTCTTTCTGCCAGCTTTCACGTCTTGCATCCGCATGGAAATTTCCTGGAGGGCCAAGAAGCACAACCACATTTGCATCCTGGGGAATCTGTTCGATCGCTGCCTGGGCATTGACAGCTGCCTGGGCGTACGGGTCCGCGTCTACCGAAGATGCCCCTTCGATGCCGCTGATCCGTGCATTGGTGGTGATGGTGACGATTCCTGCGGCAACCGCTTTCTCCACGTAAGGCCTTTGTGCCTCACCGTTGTTGGGTTGTACGATGATCGCATCGTATTTGTTGGCGATCGCATTTTCGATGAGGCCGTTTACCGTGTCGTCCGCGGCCTGGCCGTCGAACACATCCAGTTTGATGTTGTCGTATTTGCCCGCTTCTTCCATGACCGCGTTTGCCAACCAGGCGGCGAACGCGTCCGCCTGGGCTCTTGCGATGTAGGCTACCCTGTACACCTTTTCCGATCCCTCTCCTTGTGCAGACCCGGCAGCTTCTGTGCTTTGTCCAACCACCGGCGTTTCTTCAGGTTTGCTGCATCCGGTAAAAATGGATGTCAAGAGAGCGACTACGAGTGCAATGACCATGATTTTTTTCATTTTCTTCCTCCTGAATTCGTTTTTTATTTATCTGGATTGGATTTCTCCCTATGCAGATCATTTGGCTTCCACATTGACCACTTTAGGCTTTGTGCGTCTCGATTTGGACCAGATGTCGTAGATGACCGCCAGTGCGATGATGGCCCCACGTACGATCTGCTGGAGATAGGAGTTCACCCCCATGAGGACCATGATGTTGTCCAGCACCCCAACGATGAAGGCACCGGCCAAGGTGCCGGATGCGGTTCCTATCCCTCCTGAAAAACTGGTCCCGCCGATGACTGCGGCCGTCAGCGCCTTGAATTCATATCCGATCGCACCGTTGGGCATCCCTCCGTTGACACGGGACATGAACAGGATTCCCGCCAAACCTACGAGCACCCCGTTGATGGCGAAGGCCACCATTTTGATTCTGTTGACATTGATGCCCGACGCGTTGGCGGCTTCTTCATTTCCCCCGATTGCATAAATGGAACGCCCGAATATGGTATGTTTCAGGATGTACCAGGTTATGAACAACGTGAGGACCATGAATACGATGGGAGAAGAAACCCCAAGGATCTTTCCCTGTCCGAAGATGACATAATCCCCGATCTGATAGATGTTCTGTCCGTTTGTATACAGCAGCGCCGCCCCTCTGGCCATGGCCATCATCGCCAAGGTCGCTATGAAGGGGGGGGTCTTGAATTTGGTGACCATCAGCCCGTTGAGCATATTGCATCCCACACTGGCCGCAACGCCCACAATGAAGGCGAGCGTCAGGGATCCTGTGGCCACATAGGTGGATACCGAAAGCACACCGGAGAATGCCAGCACGGAACCGGATGACAGGTCCAGCATGCCTGAGATGATGAGTATGGTCTGCCCGAATGCCAGGATGGTTCCCACCGCAATTTGTGTTGAAATGTTGCTCAAGTTCCCTACGGAAAAAAAGTTCCTGTTGGCCATCCAACTGACGAGCACCAGCACAATCAACACCAGGTAGATGCTGTACTTGCTTTTGATGTCCGACCATATTTTTTGCTTGTCCAATGTCCTCATTCTTTCACCTCCTGGACTTTCGTTGCCGTTGCATAGCGCATGATGTTTTCCTGTGAGAACTCATCCTTTTTCAGCATACCCATTATTCTCCCTTTGGCCATCACATAGATGCGGTCACACATCCCAATGAGTTCCGGCAATTCCGAAGAGACCATGACGACCGCTTTCCTTTCCTTTGCCAAGTCCGTAATCAATTTGTAGATTTCATACTTGGCACCCACGTCGATTCCCCTCGTCGGCTCATCCAAGATCAGGACATCCGGATCCGTCAGGAGCCATTTGGCAAGGATCACCTTTTGCTGGTTCCCGCCACTCAGTGCCGCGATGGGTGTTTCGAAGGTGGGGGTCTTCACATTCATCTTTTCACAATATTCTGCGGCGATTTCTCTTTCTTCTTTGGAATGGAGCGCTCCCTTGTAGATTATTTTTTTCAAGTTGGACAGGGACACATTTTCCCTTACGCTGCGCATGGGGATGATCCCATAACGCCTTCTGTCTTCAGACAGCATGACCATTTTCAGGTCAATGCTGTGCCTGACATTTTTTATTCTGACCTCTTTGTCGCGTATGGATATTTTCCCTGACTGATAGGGATCCAGTCCGAAAATCGAACGCATCACCTCCGTCCTCCCCGCTCCCATCAGACCTGCGAAACCCACGATTTCACCTTCCTTGACATGAAAATCCACGTCCTTGAAATTCCCTTCATTGGTGAGTCCCTCCACTTCCAGAATCTTCTCCCCTATGGGGATCATTTCTTTCGGGAAGTTGTTTTTGATCTCCCTTCCTACCATTTGTGTGATGACCGTATCCAGGTCGTATTCTTCTTTCCGTCTGGAATCGACTACGGTCCCGTCCCTGAAAACCGTTATGTCGTCCGCAATCCTGAAGATCTCATCCATCTTATGGGAAATGTAGATGATGCATGCACCGCGTTCCTTCAATTCGTTTATTTTCCGAAAAAGGACCTCAACCTCCGTTTGTGTGATGGCGGATGTCGGCTCGTCCATGATGATGATGTCCGAATTGTAGGAAACCGCCTTCAGGATTTCCAGCATCTGGATATCCGATACGGAGAGGTCTTTGAGCTTGGTCTCCGGCGCATATAGGAGTTTTTCCTTTTCCAGCACCTCCAAAGTCCTTCTCCTTATTTCCTTCCAGTCCACTTTGCCGAAGCGGTCCCTGGGCCAATTCCCCACCACCAGCATTTCCTCGATCGTCATCTCCGGCATATAGTTCAGTTCTTGGAAGATCATGGAAATTCCCAAATTCCTGGCTTCAATGGGATTCTTCACTTCCACCGGCTTTTCATCGATAAGGATTTCTCCCGCATCCTGCTTGTAGATTCCATTGATTACTTTCATCAGGGTCGATTTGCCTGCACCGTTCTCTCCGCAAATGACATGTACGGTTCCTTTTCTAACCGTGAAGTTGATTCCATCCAGCGCCTTGACTCCAGGGAAATGCTTCTCGATACCGGATACCCGCAATTTGATTGTATTGTCCGCCATCCATCGCTCCTCCTTTCATTCTTTATGCATTTTTTCTCTGTTGTTGTATGCGTTCATTCTATCCCATAATAATGCCCAAACAAATGCTTCAGATTGCGTTCTTTGTGCACACTATTGCCGGTTTGTGTCATTGAAGCACATCACAGCCATGGCCTTTGCACAAAATTGTTCTGCCTTTATCCCGGATTGCTGTGCATGGATTTTGGGCAAAAAAAAAGCGCTGCCCAAGGAGGCCACTGAAAAACATCATAGTTTTTCGTAGCCGCAAATTTAACCAAACAAAAACCCACCATGACCTGAAACGTTTTCAGGTCATGGTGGGTTTTTCATGTCTGTTTGTTGCCTATGATGCTTTT
>NZ_JAAEEH010000006.1 GCF_010179735.1 Anaerotalea alkaliphila | reverse complement strand
TCTACCTTTCTGATAGCGGCCACCTCGATGTATTGTATTTTGTCGCATGAGGTTCATTGTACACCATGACCGGAAGTGGGACATAATCATTTGCGTTACAATAGGACATTATCATATGTGAATCAGAGGATCCCCTCTTTTATTTTCCCGTTTGCAAACTCTCCGGAAAAATAGGCCAGGTCTTCCCACAGGTATTTGACCATGGCATTGGCCGTGGCGAGGTCCGGATTGATGATCCGGTCGATTCCCAACTCTTTCTCCACGAAATCCAGCAGCTCCATATGCATCATCGCTTTTCAGCATCTTCTTTACCGTTATCTACCATAGCATATGAATGCATTTCATATATAGCTATTTTATATTGGAATATTGTTTCATTATTATTTAAAACATTATTGTCTATTCCCTGTTTTTATGGTATTATTCTACTATAAAACAAACAAACACCTTCAGAATTTATTACATGATTGTGAAACGCATTTCTCACAGCACCCAAACACCAAAGGCGCCTTTGATCCCCCTGTTTCCAGCATAACCATTCCACCATTACGCATATGGAGGCGAACGAACATGCACCCCATCACGCACGCAGACCACAAGCAAAACACACCCACAAGGCTGACCCACCCGGAAGAAATCTACCGGGCCCTCCTCGCGGAGGGGGATGCCGCCGACCGTTTTCACGGATTCGCCCCCCTCGCCTCCAACTACCACGGATACTGCTGCGTCCTAAGCAAAGGCATTGCGGACCCCCGGCTCCTACAGAAGTACCTGGAAAAACACTTCAACGGCATCGCCATACCCGTCTGTCTCCCCATCGCGGCGGACACCTGCGCAATCGCTTTGAACCTGACGGGCCCAAAACATTTGCGCAACTTCATGGACATCAACTCCGTCCTGACAACAATCGCCGAGCACTTCCAAAAGGAGAACCTGGGAACATTGCACTTCTTCACAGGGAACACCACCAGCGACATCCGGAATTTGAACCAATCCTATCGCCAGGCACTGGAAGCTTGCCGGTATCGCTTCACGGAAGAGGCGCCTGCAGTCTGCAACTACGAGGAGGCCCACGCCGTCGCCAGCCAGGCTTGCGCATATCCCCCCTCCAAGTTGTGGAAGCAAATGGTCCTGTCCGTCCAAGTAGGCAACATCGCCGCTTTCAAGATGCTGTCCGCGGAACTCTTTTCCTTTTTCCGCGACAAGCACAAAGACAACGCCTATTTCGTGCGCAAAGCCATCCTCTTTACCTGTCAGGCAATCACAAGCGACCAGGACGCCTTCGCCGGGCAGATTTCCTACCAGGAACTGTACGCCCTGGAACAGTCCCTGGAATCCACCAGCTGTCTCGACGCCATGGAAAACCATTTCATGGAGTTCGCCCGTCTGCTTTTGGA
Organism: Anaerotalea alkaliphila; assembly: GCF_010179735.1. Taxonomy (GTDB): domain Bacteria; phylum Bacillota; class Clostridia; order Lachnospirales; family Vallitaleaceae; genus Anaerotalea; species Anaerotalea alkaliphila. The sequence goes on along the minus strand of NZ_JAAEEH010000006.1, from coordinate 96,838 downwards.
GCGTTCGAGAGAGGCTTCCGCCCCCCACCCCACAATTTCCACAAAGGTGTGCGCGGTCATCAGCCAGAACATTTCCAACCCGGAATTCACCCTGGACGATGTGGCAAGCCAGCTGTTCATCAGCCCGAACTATCTCCGCAAACTCTTCAAGAAGGAAACCGGAACGACATTCATCGACCACCTCACAAAGGCCCGCCTGGAACACGCGCGAATCCTGCTCGGAAAGCAGGACATCAAGGTGAACGATGTGGCCAGGCTGGTCGGTTACAAGGATCCCAGGTATTTCGCAGTATGCTTCAAGAAGATTTTCAAAACCTCTCCTTACGAATATGCAAAGTCTCTGCATCCGACGGAATGCCATTGAGGGCTTCCCACCATTTGGAACAACCGCAAACAAAAGGGCTGTCGCGCCAATCAACCAGTGCGACAGCCCTTTCGTTTGTGCTTCCAGCGGTCACAGGACAATTCCCCGCAACTCCAGAAAGCTCCTGATCACATGGCGTTTACCTTCCCACAGGCCGCAGTCGACGCCACCGCTGTCCACCACCACCACGGCGCCGGCCCCCGCCGCCTCCGCAGCCTGGATCCCCGCCATGGAATCCTCGAATACGACCACATTCTTGCGCGCTCGCACCCCCAAACGCTCCATCCCCCGCAGGAAGAGGTCGGGATGGGGCTTCCCTCTCAGCGTCCCGTCGTTGTAGACGATCCTCTCCGGCGCGAACCACCGGTGCAAACCGTACCGCTCGATATAGAACGACACATTCTCCCAGCCCGATGCGGTGGCTATGGCAAACGGAATCCCCTCCGCCTTCAGCCGGTCGAAAAGCTCCACCACCCCCTCCGCAAGCTGCAGGTCCGCCTTCCCAAGGAGTTCCCGATACACCGCCTCCTTCTCCTGAGCCCGCTGCAGGAGCTGCCCTTCGTCACATTTTCCTTTAAAAATATCACTCATGATTTCCCTGTTGGTCTTCCCATAGATACGGCGGCATTTCGCCTTATCCGACATCCAGATGCCATGCCCGGCAAGGAACACATCCCACGCCTTGTTCTGGACTTCCGTATCCCACAATAGCGTTCCATTGAAATCAAAAATGACCGCTGATTCCGACATGTTTTACTCCTTTCCATCGGTACATAAGAAAAAGGGGAGTAGGGCACCAATCTACGCAGCGCCCAACACTCCCTTTTCCGTCTATTTCCTTATCTTCCAAGCATCTCTTTCGCTGTCGCCACAATGTTCTCCACTGTGATTCCATTCATGGCCAGCAGCCTTTCGTAGGGAGCGGACATTCCGAACTGGTCCTGCACTCCAATCCGCTTCACCTTCGCGTTGGCTTCCTCGGAAACGACCTCGCACACTGCGCTTCCCAGACCGTTGATGATGTTGTGGTCTTCCACCGTGATGATCCTTCCGGTTTTCGCCGCCGCTTCCAACACCGCATCCACATCCAGAGGCTTGATTGTATGCATGTCCAGAAGCGTAACGCCGACCCCTTCCGCCTCCAGCAGGTTTTTGGCTTCAAGTCCAAGCCGGACCGTGTCCCCGTTGGCTATGATGGCGATGTCCTTACCTTCGGAAATCTTGACCGCCTTGCCGATTTCGAACTCCTGGTCCTCGTCATAGATCACAGGAACCGCATCCCTGGTGAAACGCAGGAACATGGGGCCGTAGGTTTCAGCCGCCGCCTTCACCAGCTTCTTTGTGGCGACATAGTCCGCAGGCATGATCACCGTCATGTTGGGGATCGTGCGCAGCACGCCCATGTCCTCGATGGCCTGGTGGCTCGCACCGTCGTTGGCCGGAGTCAGACCGCCGTGGGAGCAGGCGATCTTCACGTTCAGGTTCGGGTAGCAGATTTCTTGCCTGATCTGCTCCACCATCCGCAGGGATCCGAACACCGCATAGGTCACAACAAAGGGGATTTTTCCCGTAGTCGCCAAGCCCGCCGCCACGCCGGCGCCGTTTTGCTCCGCAATCCCTACGTTGATGTACTGCTCCGGAAGCTCACATCTGAATTTCACAGTCTTGCAGGACTTTCCGATATCGATGTCCACCACATAGACGTCCTTGTTCTGTTTGCCCATGGTTACGATCTCTTCGCCGAAACCTTCTCTTGTCGCAATCAGTTTGCCCGCCATCATTTCGCGCCTCCTTCCAATTCCTTCATTCCCTCCAGGTACTCTTCCACCGTCGTGGGATCCTCTTCTTCATTTTCTTCACTGCACCACGCTTCACGAAGCTCTTTCATCCCCTGCTCGTACTGCTCCTGATTGGGGGCGATGCCGTGCCATGCCAACTCGTCTTCCATGAAGGACACCCCTTTGCCCTTGATGGTGTGGGCGTTGATGCACTTCGGCCTTCCGTTTTTGGAGGCCTTGCACTTCGCCAGGGTCGCCAGAATCTCTTCCATGTCATGTCCGTCGATGTCGAAAGTCTCGAACCCAAAGGCTTCCAGCTTCCGGGTCAGGTCGATGTTGGGCATGATCTCGTCACAGGTTCCATCTATCTGGAGACGGTTGTTGTCGATGACCAGGACCAGGTTGTCCAGCTTGTAGGTGTAGGCGCTCATGATCGCTTCCCAGATTTGGCCCTCGTTGCACTCCCCGTCGCCCACTACCGCAAAGACACGGTAATCCTTCTTGTCCCGCTTGCCCGCAATGGCCATACCCACCGCACAGGAAAGGCCTTGACCCAGGGAACCTGTGGAGATGTCGATGCCGGGGCACTTCTTCATGCAGGGATGCCCCTGGAGGATGGCCCCCTCCTGCCGCAATGTGTGCAGATGCTCTTGCCCAAAATATCCCTTATGCCCCAGAGCCGCATATACGATGGGACACACATGCCCTTTGGAGAGCACAAAACGGTCACGGTCCGCCCACTGGGGATCTTCGGGCCGGATGTTCATTTCGTCAAAATACAATGCCGCAACAATATCCGCTATGGAAAAGGCCCCTCCCGGATGTCCGGATTGTGCCTCGTAGATCATTGTCAACGCCGACTTCCTGAGTTCTTTTGCGCGTTCCCGCAAATAAGCCACTCTTTTTTCCATGCTTTTCATTTCCATCCTCCTTGTATGCTCAAACCAAACGATTTCGTCACCGGCAAGACCTTGTCAGTCCATGTGGGAGCCGCCGTTGATGTCGATTTCCTCCCCCGTTATATAGGAAGCTTCCTTCGAAGCCAGGAACACGATGGCGCTTGCCACTTCGTCCGTCTCGCCGGGGCGTCCCATGGGGATTCCATCGATGACCTTGTCGGCCAACTCTTTGGGAAGGGATTTCCATATTTCCGTGTTGATCAGACCAGGGCAGACACAGTTGGTTGTGATTCCGAATTCAGAAACTTCCCTGGCAAGATTCTTGGAGAATCCGAGGACCGCAGCTTTCGAAGCGGAATAATGGGCTCCCCCGAACACACCGCCTCCGCGCTTGCCGGACACGGAGGAAAGGGATACGATCCTACCGTACCCAGCCTTCTTCATGGGCCGCAGCACTGCTTGTGTGCAAAGGATCAATCCAAACACGTTCACATTGAAAATCCGGTACATGTCATCATAAGTCATGTCCTCGACGGTGACCTTCTGGGAAATCCCCGCATTGTTGACCAGCACGTCGATTCTTCCGAACTTGTCCATGACCGTTTCCACCATCTTGTCGACGGATTCCTTGTCGGTGACATTCAAGTTCACACCGAACGCTTTGCCGCCCTCGGATTCGATGGATTGCACCGCATCCTTGATTCCCTCTTCGTTCATGTCCGCAATGATTACCGTCGCCCCTTGCCTGGCAAATTTGGCTGCAATCGTTTTTCCAATTCCTTTGGGCGAACCCGAACCCGTTACGATAACCACTTGATCTTTAAAATCCAACATTTTCATACTCCTCCTTGTTTTAGGCACTGCCGCATCGTTTGCCATTTCATGTTTTCATGATAAACCCGACGAAGTGCCTTGTCAACTTTATTTTTCATTTTTTAATAAAATGCATTTCATTTAATTTTAGCATGCCAATCTTGCAATCAGGGATTACTTCCTTTTTATTAGGGGTTATTTGCTATTATTATGGCATGCTATCGATTTTTATTCTTTTTATTTTGATTGTATTTTTCTTTTTTATTTTATATTTATGAAACGCTTGCTGTGCAGAAAAAGCCTCCAAGATTCGATTCCGTATCAATCTCCAGAGGCTTTTTCTCCTTTTCATCTAGCCCATGAACCCGGTCAGGAACATGGAAACTCCCGGAACATAGGTGACAAGCAGCAGGACAAGCAGGGCCGTAACGACCAAAGGAACGACCGCCACCGAAATCTTATGCAAGTTGATATCCCCAATGCCGCAGGCCACATAGAGGTTGACCCCTACAGGAGGCGTAATCAAGCCAATCGCCAAGTTCACGATCATGACCACACCCAGGTGGACAAGGTTGACTCCCAGAGCGATGGCCACCGGCAGGAACAAGGGAGTGAAGATGAAAAGGGCCGATGTCGAATCCAGGAACGCACCCGCAATGAGCAGGATGATATTCACGATGATGAAGAATATGATCACATTCCCGCCGGTGACATTGATGAACATGGAGCTGATGGCTTCCCCGATGCCGGATACGGTAATGACCCAGGCAAAGAGGCTGGCCGTTGCCGTAATCAGCATGACGACCGAGGTTTGGGCGGTGGAGTCCACCAGCAGCTTGTACAGGTCCTTCAGGTTGATGCTTTTATAGATGAACAGACCCACAAAAAGACCGTAGACCGCCGACACCGCCGCAGCTTCCGTCGGAGTGAAGATCCCTCCATAGATTCCTCCCAAGATGATCACAGGCATCATCAGTCCCCAGATCGCATCTTTGAAAGCCACCATCCTTTCCTTCCAGCTGGACTTGGGCATGGTGACGATGTCCAGCTTCCTGCCCGCAAGGAGGGCAACCGTCACGAGTCCAAGGGCCATCAGGATGCCCGGGATAATCCCTCCAATGAAAAGGGTCCCGATGGAAACACCCGCTATGGAACCATAGACCACGAATGTGATGGAGGGAGGTATGATGACCCCTATGGCTCCCGAGGACGCCATCAGCGCCGACGAGAAATCCTTCGAATAACCCGTTTTTACCATGGCAGGAATGATGATCATGCCCAATGCGGCCACCGTCGCCGGCCCCGAGCCGGAAATCGCCGCAAAGAAAGTCGCGACCAACACGCACACAATGGCCATGCCACCCTTCATATGTCCGACAAACTTCTCCGCCAGCACGATGAGCTTTCCCGAAATCCCAACCTTTTCCATGACATTTCCGCCCAGGATGAAGAAGGGGATCGCCAGCAGCACGAACTTGCTCGTGGCCGCGTATACATTCATGGGAACAATGATGGGGTCGATGTTCTCCGCCAGAAGGGCCGCAAGGGACGCAAGCCCCAGCGTTATGGCAATAGGGACATTCATGAGCAGGAGCACAAGGAAGGTCAGAAACAATACCGCTGTCGTCATACTAGTTCACCTCTTCTTTCAATGCGTTTTTTGTCTGCTGGATGAAACGCACCAACAGGAGGGCAGCGCCCAGAGGGACGAAGGATCCGAAAATCCATTCCGGCAGCTGCATCCCCGCCGTCAGCTGCTCCAGCTTGAATTCATTGTAGGCCATGACAACCCCATAATAGAAGAGCACAACAGTGAACAGGATGCCAAGAAGATTAGCCGTCACCTTCAATTTCTTTTGTGCCGATACGCCCATTCTCTCCACAAAGATGCTCAATCCCAGGTGCGCGCCACGCTTTGCGGCAATGGACGCCCCCACCAGCGTCAGCAGGACGAACAGGCTCGTCGTCATCTCATCCGTAAAGGAGAGCGATGCGCTGAATATGTATCTGGCGACCACATTGATGAACGCCAGGAAGGTCATGATGCTCAAAGCGAGGACCGCAATGACCTCTTCAATCATGTCGAATTTGCTTTTCATTTTTTACCCCCTTTTCTTCCTATTGCAATCCGAAGGCTTCTGCCGCTTCCGTTCCATATGTTTCAATGAAACGCACCTGCAGGTCCTTGATCAGCTCCTTGAAAGGAACAAGTTCCTCCGACGCAAGTTCCGTAACTTCCATGCCGGCTTCCCTGAATTTTTCCATCAACACCTTCTCTTCGTCCTCAACCAGGTCCCTCCCCCATTCGGAGGCCTCCAGCGCCTTCTCACGGAGCAAAGACTGCGTTTCAGGGGTCATGCTGTCGAACCTGTCAGAATTCATGATGAAAAGGTAGTTTTCATACGTATAGTTCCACACGGTCATGTAGTCCTGTATCTCGTACATGTTCGCGGAATTGGTGACACTGAATCCGTTTTCCTGCCCGTCGATGGTCCCCTGTTGGATGGCCGTGAACACCTCACTCCAACTCATGGCCACCGGATCCGCTCCAAGCGCCTTCCAGAAACTGATGTAGACATCCCCGCCAGGAACCCGGATCTTCAGGCCCTTCACATCTTCCGGGGTCCTGACCGGCCTCTTGCTGTTCGTAATCTGCCGGAACCCGTTGTGGAACGACCCCATGTAGGTCAGCCCCTTCTCCGCCAGAAGCTTGGAATAGTACGCCCCGCCGGTTGAATCGATGGTTGCCCTGGCCTCCTGGTAGTTGTCGAAAATCCAGGGGATGGTCCCGACCCGAAGCCTCTGGTCCAGCACCCCCATGACACTGCTCGCATAGGCGGAGATTTCCGTAGCCCCTTGGGCGACCATTTCCACCGCTTTTGTAGCGTTGCCTCCGGACAGCTGGTCATTGGAGAACACCTTGATTTCAATATTCCCACCAGAAGCCTCGCCGACCAATTCCGAAAACCGGTGCGCCACCTTTGTGTCCGTAGCGATATCCGTTCCATTGACCGTCATCCTAAGCTTCATTTTGGGATAGATCGATTCATCTCCCGTCCCTGCGCCTCCACCCGTACCGCCGCATCCTGTCAATGCAGACATCAGGATCAGCGCACTTGCCGCAATGGCCACCAGTTTCCTCTTCATACGTCGTTCCTCCTAATACTTGATTTGCGCAAGACAACCTCTTGTTTCCGCTTGTTCATTGCATCCTCCTTTTTAGACACTTCTCACAACCAAGGTGGTTCTTTCATGCATCCCGTTGTCGCATCTGCCACTCTTTGCGCTTATTATAGACCCGCCAAGCAGCAATTGTCAATACCAATATTTCACTTTTTAGTGTTATCTGTTTCATATTTTAAGAAACGTTGAATTTTTTTCAGATGCGGGTTTTCTCCGTTTTCTTTGCAAAAGCAGTATTTAAAGGGTTTTAGTTCGTTATATTTTAGACACACTCTGTTCATTCTTTCATTTTTTAGGGATATGCAGATTTTAGTTTCTAATTCTCATGAAACATTTCTCGGCTCCGCCGCGTTTGCGCAGCAATTTCCTGTAATACAAAAAACAGGGGGCGTCCAACAATGGCATTGGACGCCCCCGCTCTGCATTTCCGATGCAAACGGTTCATTTTTTCACCCTTTTGATGTTCAAAAGCCTGCTGATTTCCTGCCTGTAATCCCCAAGGATCTCCTTCCGCTGCAGGGAAAGGGCGGCATGGAGCGTCGAAAAAACATTCAACTCACAGATCCTTGCCGCTATCGTATCGCTGAAATACAGGTGTTCCGTTACCCCGTTGAAGAGGGGGATATCCGTATACTTCATCACGGGGGACCCCACAATCCCGACCAGACCGATTGTCGTCAACCCCTTTTCCTTTGCGACTTTCATGGAATCGATGACATTCCTCGCCCTGCCGCTATGGGTGATTCCTATGACCACCCCATCCTCAGGCATTCTGGATATTGCCATCACCTGAAAAAAAGGATCCTCCAGGTACATGCTGTGTATCCCTATCTGGAGAAACGCCTCGAATCCGATCCGGGCCGAACTGGCAGACCCCCCTTCCCCCACAATCAGCACCTGGGAACTCTCCCCGATGGCCTTGACCGCCCGTTCCAGACTCTCGTTGCTCAAGAGGGACATGGTGTCTTCAACGCTGTTCTGGTTGAAACGGAATGTCTTCTGTTTGATTTCGGCCATGTTTTCATCCTGTTCGACGCGGATGGATTTGCCCGAGGAAGAGAAGTAGTCCTGACTCAGGTAAAGCTTGAAGTCCGAAAACCCTTTGAAACCCAGCGACCTGCAGAACCTCACGATGGTGGCCGGACTGGTGCCCGTCCTTTCCGCCAGGTCCGCGGTGGTGCTCTCCGTCAGCTTCTCATGGTTCTCCAGGATGTAGGAGGCTATCCTTTTTTCCGACTGGCTCAGCACACTGTAGTGCTGCCTAATCCTTGCCAACGCAATCACGTTCTCATTCATACAAATTCCCCTCGCTCTCTCCCATATATGTTAAATTACCAACAAACTCATTTCGCCACCCCGGTCCGTCCGTTCCAAAAAGCGGCGGATATTTCACAACTATTTCATTTTTTCGGCATTTTGCCCAATAACCTCAAAACCCATTTCAGTTTCACTGTCTACATATGAGGTACCTTAAACCCACACTACCAGACAAAAGCCTAATCCTCTCACAATTTATGATAGTATACCGACATGTATTTGTCAAACAATTTCAAACCCATGCTGCTCATTCATGAAACTTATTTCATACAAAAAGTGGAAGCATAGGAATTGTTCCTTTCCCGTGCTTCCACTAGACGACTGCGGATTTTTCCGATAGCCCTTTCACCTTACAATCAGTATGGGCTTTTCAATGTGATGGAGGACCTTGTTCGTAACACTGCCGATGAGGAACCGTTGCACACCCTTCAGGCCATGGGATCCCATGATCACCATGTCCGCATCACTGCCCTCGACATATTTGATGATCTCATTGGCCGGGTCCCCTTCCACGGAAACCATCTCCACCCGCTCCCCGAAGTCCTTCAGGGATTGCTTGGCCGTCTCCAGCAGGGCTTTCGAATCCTCTTGGGGCTTGTCCAAGTCGATGGATTTGATCCTGTTGGCGACCTGCAGGTCCATGTACAGATTATGCACATCATAGGAGTTCAGCAACACGATTTTGCAGTCGAAACTCTGGGCGAATTCCTTGGCCTTCTCGATGGCAAGGTTCGCATGTTTGGACCCGTCGATAGGTACAATGATTTTTTTCATACGGCTATCACCGTCCTTCCCGGTACAACTAAGCATAGATGGCAGTTATTAATGCAACCGTTTGATACGCCTACTTTAATTTTACTCCTTCCACAGCAAAAGTCAAGGGCAGGAGGGCCACCTCACCGGACAATCAACACCGGCTTGTCGGTGTGGTGGATCACCTTGTTCGTCACACTTCCGATGAGGACCCGCTTCATCCCCTTCACCCCATGGGACCCCATGATCACCATGTCCATTTCCCTATGTTCGATATACTCGAGTATCGTGTCGGCCGGGTCCCCCTCCAGGGATACCGTCTCCACCCGGTCCCCCAACTCTTCCAGGGATTGGCGGGCGGCCTCCAACAGGGCACGGGAGTCCTTTTGGGGCTTGTCCAGATCGGCCGGGCGGCTTCTGGGCGTGAGTTGGAACTTCATGTACAAGCCTTGCAGGTCATAGACATGGAGCAGGACGACCTTGCAGTCGAATGTCTCGGCGAACTCCCTGGCCTTCCCGACGGCAAGGTCCGCATACTTGGAGCCGTCGATGGGTACGATGATCTTTTTCATAGAAATCTACCTCCATCCTCCTGTGGCCATGTTGCGTTGATGCCGGTGTCCATCGTTGGAACACTGCGATGTGATAACTTAATTCTACTCCTTCCACCGGAAAAGTCAATAAAAAGGCCCCCTTCTCCAATATTTCCGGAGAAGGGGGTCTTTCCTTCTAGTAGAGCAGGTCCACCAGCACCGTGGAAAAGAACGGCACGTAGGTGATCAGCAGCATCACGATCAGCAGAAGCAGGTAGAAGGGAACCGCTTCCCTGATGAAGTCCTTGGTCTTGCATTTGGTGATGCCGCAGGTGACGAACATCAGCGTCCCCATGGGGGGCGAAATCGCACCGATGGCGTTGTTGAAGATGTAGGTCATGGCGAAGTGGATTTCGTTGATGCCGAATTCCCGGGCGATGGGCGCCAATAGGGGAACCAGGATGATCATGGACGCATTCCCTTCGATGAACATGCCCACTACCAGCAGGAAGACGTTCACGATTAGAAGGAACACATACTTGTTGCTGACCGTTCCCACAATCCACTCCGTCAGCTGCTGGGGAATCCTTTCCTTCGTCAGGATCCAGGAGAACACCGTCGCGGCCGCCACTATCAGCATGATGGAGGAGGTCGTTGTCAGCGTTTCCTTGATCGACTGGATGAAATCCTTCATCCGCAGCTCCTTGTACATGATCCCCAGGAACAGGGCGTACAGGATTGCCACCGAGCCCGCTTCCGTTGCGGTGAAGACCCCCAGACGGATTCCCCCGATGATGATGACGGGCAGCAGCATCGGGAGCAACGCAGGCCGGGTGGCCTTGATCACCTGGTGCCGGTCCAGCTTCCCGGTCCGGATGGGCAGATAGCCGCGCTTCTTGGAAATTACCCACACCAGGACCATCAGGGACACCGTCAGCAGTGTGCCGATCCCCACCCCGGAGATGAAAAGCTTTCCGATGGAGACGTTGGCGATGCTCCCATAGATGATCATGGCTATTCCCGGAGGGATCAGGGGGGTGATCATGGAGGAAGTGGCCGTAACCACCGATGCGAAGGATTTCGAGAATCCCTTCTGCTCCATGGCCGGCACGATCATCTTGGACTGCATGGCCGCATCGGCGATGTTGGAACCGGAGAGACCGCCCATCAGGGCGGAGAGCAGCACATTGACCTGGGCCAGTCCGCCGCTCATCCTTCCCGTGAGCACTTCCGTGAAGTCCATGATCCTTTTCGTCACGCCCGTGTAGTTCATCAGGACGCCCGCCCCAACGAAGAAGGGGATGGCCAGCAGGGAAATCTTCTCGCTGCCCCCCACCGCCTGCTGCGCGAACACGATCGGATTGGTTCCCGGCGTCAACACGAAGTAGAGGATGGATCCTCCCAGGATGGATATGAACACCGGCACTTTCAGGAAGAGCAGGACAAGCAGCACGACTGCCGACAGCAATACCACTTCATTCATTCTCCCACCTCCCTTTTCGTTCCGAGCCTCTTGTATTCATGCCAGGCCGCATAGAAAAAATTGAACAGCATGGAAATCGCTGAAATCGGCACGATTCCGTAAATCAGGGCGAAGGGGACGCTCAACATGTTCGTTGTCCTTCCATTCATAAGGAAGAGGTTTACGAACCCTACGCTTTGCACAAACAGATAGGCGATGACCACGACCACCACAATGGAAATCAGGACCTCCATCACCTTCTGCAGCTTGACAGGAAACATGTCCACAACCATTTCGATGGCCACGTGGCTGCCGGTCCTGAATGCGGCGCCGGCGGTTATGTAGACGATCCACACCATGCACCACAGCTGGACCTCCTCCAGCCATGTGAACGGCTGGGAGAACGCGTAGCGCATGATCACTCCGGAGAATGTCAGGACCACCAGTGCCGCCAGGGCAATGCCTCCGACAACAAGGTCCAGATTCCTCAAGACAACAAGTACCCTATTCTTACTTTCCAACAGTCTTCACCATATCTTTCACAGAGGCTGGGATTATTTGGAACCCATGGCCGCTTTCACCGTCTCGTACAGGTTCTCGGACCAACCGAAGCTGCTTCCCTTCTCATAGAAGGATGCGGATGCGGCCTTGAATTTCTCCAGGTTCTCCGGGCTCACTTCGGTTACGGTTACGCCCTCGTCGATCATCATCTGCAGGTATTCTTCCGTGGACGCGTCCACCAGGTCGTTGTTGTGGAATCCGGCCTCTTCTCCGGTGGAAACCAGCAGTTCCTGCTGTTCCGGCGTCAGGCTGTCGAAGAACATGGTGCCCGTAACCCAGGTGGTGAAGTTCTTGACATGACCGTCCAGCAGGAGGTAGGTGGCCACTTCGTGGTGCTTGCGGCCGTAGAGTGTCGCCAGCGGGTTTTCCGCGCCGTCGATGGTTCCCGTCTGGAGGGCCTGGTAGACGTCGTTCAACGCCATTCCGGTCGCTGTGGCTCCCAGGGCGTTGAAGCCTTCCGTCTGGATCTGGTTGCTGGGCACACGGATTTTAAGCCCCTTCAGGTCCTCAGGGGATTCCACAAGGGTCTTGGTGATGGTGTGACGCTCGCCGTACTTCCAGTTGGAAGCCAACAGTTTCAGCCCCTTTTCTTCCAGAAGACCGCTCTGCTCCGCATACCATTCGCTTTCGACCAGTTCCCAGCACTCATCCCAGCTGTCGAACAGGAAGGGGCCGAACAGTATTCCCATATCCGGCACACCGTAGTCGGCATAGAAGGCTCCATCCGCCAGAGTGACGATCGGCTCACCCAGCAGCATGGAATCGATCAGTTCGCTCTTGCTTCCCAGCTGGCTGTCGGGAAAGAGCTCGATGACCATGGATCCGTCCCCTTTTTCCGCAACAAGTTCCTGCCATTTGACCAGCGCCTGACCTACGGGTTCGGAGATGGAATTCTCGAATCCAATCTGCACCTTGACCTGCGCCGCAGGCGCCTCTGCTCCATTCGTTCCTGCCGCTCCATTTGCGCCTGTTTCCGGAGCCTTTTGTCCACATGCTGTCAATCCGACCACCAGCGCCAGGGTTGCAGCCAATGCAATCAATCTCTTCATTTCTAAATCCTCCTCTTTTTTTGTTTTGACTCTATACTAAAATGGATGCTTCCATTTCGTATCCTTTAGAATTCCAGCATGACCTTCAGCATGGAAGCGGCGTTCTTGTCGAAATCCTCAAAGGCCTTTGGAGCATCCTGCATCTTGTAGGTGTTGGTTACGACCTGCTCGATGTTTATTTTTCCCGAGCGCACAATTTCGATCAGCTCCTCGAAGTCCTTCTTCAGCGCGTTCCTGGATCCGAACACGTTCAATTCCTTCTTTTGGATCATCGTGAAATTGAAGTCCAGGTTGGATTTGCCCACACCGATCAGGACGACCCGCCCTCCGAAAGCTGCGGCGTCGATGCTGTTCTGGAAGGTCCCCGGCAATCCCACCGCCTCGATGACCACGTCGAATCCGCCGCCGTCGGTGATCTGCTGCACCTGCTCCTCGAAGTGGGCGGGACTGTCGTTCAGCAAAACCCCGTCGATGCCGAAGCGCTTCGCATACTCCAGCTTCTCCCGGGCGATGTCGCTCATGTAGACCTTCGCACCCGTTTGCTTGGCCGCAATGGCGGCGAATGCGCCGATGGTACCGGCACCGATCACCAGAACCCGGTCCCCTTTTTCCACATTCGCCCTGGAGACTCCATGATAACTGATGCAGAAGGGTTCAATCAAGGCCAATGTTACTGCCGGAAGCCCTTTCCCGTCGTAAATCCTCTCGATGGGCATGGTGATGTATTCGGAGAAGGCCCCTTCCCTCTGCACGCCCATGGTCTGGTTGGTCGTACAGCAGTTCACATGCCCCTTCCGGCAAGGATAGCAGGTTCCGCAGTTGAAATAGGGATTGCAGGTCACCACCATGCCCTTTTCCAGGTTGCGGTCGTTCGGTTCTATTTCCACAATCTCTGCGGAGAATTCGTGCCCGGGCACCCTTGGATAGGAAACATAGGCGAAGGTTCCCCGGTAGGTCCCCAAATCGCTTCCGCAGATTCCCCCGTAGAGGATGCGCAGCAGGGCTTCCCCTTTTCCGGGTTTGGGCATCTCCACTTCCTGGATCCGGACCGAACCCGGCTGGTCGATTACGATTGATTTCATTTCTTCATACCTCCAAACAGCATCGCTGGCTGACCAGCATCCTTATCTTGTGTCCTGTGTTGTATACATCACTGCTACCATATTAATTCCACTCGCCTCCATTGTCAATAGGGTTTTGACATTTTTTACATCATTTCCTTTTTTTCATCGGACATATTGTCGTTTTTTATGGTTGCTTCCCCAACAAACAAGTTGATTCCACCACTTTCCAAATGTATACATTTGTGCTATCATTGTTTTCAACAATCGACCCTCTATCCTAAACAAGAAAGAAGTGTGGACCATGGCCCCAAGTCTGAAACAGCAAGCATACACCCTGATCAAGTCCAAAATCCTCAGCTGCGAGTATGCCCCGAACATGTTCATCAACGAGGAGTTCCTCTGCAAGGAAATCAACGCCAGCCGAACGCCGGTCCGGGATGCCTTGAGCCGGCTGGAGCAGGAGAACCTGTTGACCATCATTCCGAAGAAAGGGGTCATGGTGGCCCCTGTGACCATCAACGAAATCAACACCATCTATGAAACCCGCATCCTCCTGGAACCCTACATCCTGGCCAATTACGGGACACGCATCACCCCGGAGCTGCTGGACCGGATGCAGAAGCTCATCGACGGATTGCACGTGGACAAGGAGTCCTGCGCTCCCGAAGACGTCAGCCGCTTCTACGGGCTGGACGACGAGTACCACCGGATCCTGGTCAACCTTTGCGAGAACAAGTACCTGATCCAATGCTACCAGAACATCTACGACCACAACCTGCGCCTGCGGATCCTCAGCGGCAACCAGCTGCCCGAGCGGCTGATGGAAACCCAGAAGGAACACATCCGTCTCCACAACGAAATCCTCAAACGGAATTACACCCAGGCGGCGGAAGTCCTACGGCAGCATCTGGTCGCCGCAAAGGACGCCGCCTTCCAGGTGCTGATGAAAAGCAATTATTCCATTTAGCGGGAATTTGCTTTTTTCAATTTTGTTGTATACAACAATGTATACTTTGTGTATAATCAGCTTAGAGCAAAAGCACCTGCCGTAACCCTACGGCAAAACATCAAACCATGGAGGTAAACCATTGATGCTATCGATTCAAGAGACCGTTAAGAAATCCTATGGAAACTATCCCGAGAAGATCCTTCAATTCGGGGAAGGCAACTTCCTCCGGGCCTTCGCCGACTGGATGGTGGACAACGCCAACGAAAACGGAGATTACCAGGGCAGCATCGTCATCTGCCAGCCCGTCCCCCAAGGCCTCTGCGACCTGGTGAACCGGCAGGACGGCATGTACACCTTGGCCATGCGAGGACTGGAGAACGGTAATCCGGTGGAAAAAACCAGGTTGGTCACTTCCGTCTCCCGCTGCATCAATCCCTACGAGGATTACCAGGCATTGCTGGAAGTTGCCCGCAGCCCCCATCTGGAGGTTGTCCTCTCCAACACCACAGAGGCAGGCATCACCCATCAGCCGGACGACCGTCTGGAGGACACCCCTCCCTCCTCCTTCCCCGCCAAAGTCACCGCCCTCCTCTTCGAGCGCTACAAGGCCTTCGACGGTGCGGCGGACAAGGGGCTCCTGTTCCTTCCTGTGGAGCTGATCGACAACAACGGGACCGCATTGAAGCGCATCGTGCTCCAGTATGCCCGGGAATGGAATCTGGGCCAGGCCTTCATCGACTGGGTGGAAACCGCAAACAAATTCACCAACACCCTGGTTGACCGGATTGTGACCGGATATCCGAAGGACCAGGTGGCGTATTTCGAAGGGAAGTTGGGCTACAAGGACCAGCTCATCGTGACTTCCGAACTTTTCAACCTGTGGGTCATCGAAGGCGCCCAGGATTGGGCCGACATCCTTCCCATCCACAAGAACGAGGCCAACGTCCTGTGGACGGAAGACGCTTCCCCCTACAAGAAAAGGAAGGTCCGGATCCTGAACGGCGCCCACACCTCCACGGTCCTTGCGGCCTACCTTGCCGGCCACGAGACCGTCCGCGACTTCATCGAAGACCCGGTCTTCGCCGGATTCCTGGACGAGACCATTTTCGACGAAATCATACCGACCCTGGACATGCCCAACGAAGAGCTTGTGGATTTCGCAGGCGCGGTCAAGGAGCGTTTCGCCAACCCCTACATCCACCATCGGCTGCTGGACATTTCCTTGAACTCCTGTTCCAAATTCCATGCCCGCTGCCTGCCTTCCCTGACGGAATACGCCAAGCGCAAGGGGACTCCCCCGTCCCATCTTTCCTTCGCTTTGGCGGCGCTGATCCATTTCTACAAGGGCACCCTGACCGACGGGGCCTGCAGCGGCCGCCGTGGGGACGGCACGGCCTATCCCATCCGGGACGACGCCTCCGTACTGGAGTTCTTCGCCAGCGGCTGGGTTAACCTGGAAATCGACGCCCTGGTGGAACAGACCCTGGGGAACCCCGCATTCTGGGGAGGACAGGACCTGAACCTCCTCCCTGGACTGACGGCGAAGGTTGCCGGATATGTCCGGAAACTGGAGTCCATGCCCGTAGCATCCGTCATCGCGACATTGGACCAGGAGGCCTGATTCCATGGAAAAAGAAAAGAACCTCTTCCTGCTCATCAACCCCGCCGACTCCGTGGGCGTGGCGCTCCAGGACCTGCCGGCCGGAACCGTCTGCAAGACGGAGGTCGGTGAGGTGACCCTCCTGTCCGACATCCCCGCAGGGCACAAGTTCGCCCTGCAGGACATCCCTGCGGGCCGGGACATCCTCAAGTACGGCCAGCCCATCGGGCATGCCAGCACGGACATCCTCCAAGGGGAGCACGTCCATACCCAGAACCTGAAGACGAACCTGCAGGACCTGCTCACCTATACCTACACTCCCAACCTGGACCTGATCGGGCGCTTCAGCCAGGCCCATGCGGACCGTTTTTTCGACGGCTATGTCCGGTCCAACGGTTCCGTAGGCATCCGGAACGAAATCTGGATCATCCCCACGGTGGGATGCGTCAACACCACCGCCACCCGCATGGTGGAAGAGGCCCAGAAGCGCTGGGGCCATCTGGTGGAGGGCTTCCACACCTTCCCCCACAACATGGGCTGCAGCCAGCTGGGGGACGACCACGCCACCACCCAGAAGATCCTGAAAGGCCTCATCAACCATCCCAACGCCGCCGGCGTTCTCGTCCTGAGCCTGGGGTGCGAGAACAACAACCTGGACAGCTTCCTGCCCGTGCTTGGGGAATACGACCCGGAGCGGGTCCGGTTCCTGGTCACCCAGAACGTGGACGACGAGTATGAAGCCGGCCTGGAGCAGCTCCAGGCGCTGGCGGAATGCGCCTCCACCATGAAGCGGGAGAAGGTCCCCGCCTCCAAGCTCGTCCTGGGCTTCAAGTGTGGCGGTTCCGACGCTTTTTCCGGCATCACCGCCAACGCCCTGTGCGGACGGCTCACCGACAAGCTGGTCCGCCAGGGGGGAAGCTCCATACTGACGGAAGTTCCTGAAATGTTCGGGGCCGAGACCCTGCTCATGGACCGGGCGGTGACGCCGGAGGTCTTCGACAAGGTGGTCCGGTTGATCAACGACTACAAGGCCTATTTCAAGAAGTACGGCCAGACCATCTACGAGAACCCCTCTCCCGGCAACAAAAAGGGAGGCATCTCCTCCCTTGAGGACAAATCCCTGGGTTGCATCCAGAAAGGCGGCTTGGCGCCGGTTGTGGATGTGCTGGATTACGGGGACCCGCTGCGCACCCAGGGCCTGCATCTGCTGAACGGTTCCGGAAACGACCAGGTCTCCTGCACCAACCTGACGGCCAGCGGCGCCCAGATCATCCTCTTCACCACCGGGCGGGGGAACCCCTTCGGCGCTCCCGTGCCCACCATCAAGATTTCCTCCAACAGCGACCTGTACCGCCGCAAACCCCATTGGATCGACTACAATGCGGGGGAACTGCTGGAGGGCAAGACCTTCGAGGAGGCGGAAAACGACCTCTTCGACCAGATCCTGGAGGTCGCCTCGGGCAGGCAGACCATGAACGAAATCCACGGCTACCGGGAGATCTCCATCTTCAGGGACGGGGTCATCCTATAGGAAACAGTGCGACAGGAAAAAGGGCATTCGGCGATCAGCGCCGAATGCCCTTTTTCTGTCAGTCCTTCTTCTTCCTGCTCCTGAAGATCCCCACGCCGCCAAAGCCGCTGATCACCGCCATATAGAACCCCAGGTCGTAGAACCAGCCGGTGTTGTGCACTTCGTAGACCCGGATGGACCGGTCGAAGAAGCCGATGATCAACGAGACCGGCGCCAGCCAGCCATGCCACACACCCCAAAAGAAGCCCGCTGGATTCGCCAGGGTGTTCCTTCCGTCCCCCGGAACGCAACCGGCCAGCAGCAGGACGAGCAGGACAAGCAGGGCCGTCTGCAACATTTTTCTTCCTAACATTTTATCACCTCCCCGGGGATGCCCTTTTTTTCCGGACTTCGTCCCTGGCCATTGCGGCCATGAACCTGTCATGCAGCTCCGGAACGGTTTTCTTGACCGAAACCGGCCTTCCTTCCCTGTCCAGGTAGCAGTGCTTCGTTTTCGCCACGGCGCAGCGCTCCCCTGTGGCCAGATTGACGATTTCATAACCCAGGGAATATTTCACGCCTGTGAACTCCTTCACCCAGGTGGATATGGACACCGTGTCCCCGAAACGGACCATGGCCTCATACCTGCAGTCCACCTCCAGCACCGGGCTGATGACCCCCAGCTCCTCCAGCTTCTTGTAGGGGAAGCCCATCTGGTCCATATGGTCGATCCTGGCCTCCTCCAGCCAACGGATGTGGTTGCTGTGGTGGACCACCCCCATCTGGTCCGTCTCGTAGTAGTGGCATTTCCTGCTGTACGGCTTGAACCCTTGCGTCATCGTCTCCCCCTATTCTTCTGGATGCCATTCGGTTGGCTCTCCGTCCATTATACTCCTGTACACCACTCCCTTCAAGGAAGGAAAATGGTCCGAGGGGACGGTTCCAAAACCTACGCCCCTAGAAGGAAGTAGGCCATCACCAGGACCCCCAAGGCAATCCGGTACCAACCGAAGACCTTGAAGTCATGGTGTTTGATGTACCCCAACAGGAACTTGATGGCCAGGACCGACACCCCGAAGGCCACCACCATCCCCACCCCCAGGACCGCCATCTCCGTCCCCGTGAAGGAGAAACCGAACTTGACCAGCTTCAGCGCACTGGCGCCGAACATCACCGGGATGGACAGGAAGAAGGAGTACTCCGCCGCGATGAACCGGGAGGTGCC
Source organism: Anaerotalea alkaliphila (assembly GCF_010179735.1). Classification (GTDB taxonomy): domain Bacteria; phylum Bacillota; class Clostridia; order Lachnospirales; family Vallitaleaceae; genus Anaerotalea; species Anaerotalea alkaliphila. The sequence goes on along the minus strand of NZ_JAAEEH010000006.1, from coordinate 77,778 downwards.
CAGCAGGATTCCTCCGATGATGGTGGCCCCCGAGCGGGAGGTCCCCGGAATCAGTGCCAGCACCTGGAACACCCCGATCAGGAAGGCTGTCTTGTACCCCAGGTCATGGAAACTTTCAATCCTTGGGGCACGGCCACGGTTCCTGTTCTCCACCAGGAGGAAGAGGACACCGTAGACCACCAGCATCAGCGCCACCGTCTGGTAATTGTAGAGGTGCTCGTTCAGCCAGTCGTCGAAAAGCAGACCGATGACCGCCGCGGGCAGCACACCCACCAGGACCTTCAGCCAGATCCCCAACGTATCCTTCTTCTCCTCCCAGGTCTTGGAGGGGGCAAAAGGGTTCAGCTTCCCAAAAAAGAGGAGCACCACCGCTAGGATGGCCCCCAGCTGGATGACCACGAAGAACATCTCCTTGAAGGCATCCGAGGCGTCCAAACGGACGAATTCCTCCACCAGGATCATATGCCCGGTGCTGCTCACCGGCAGCCATTCGGTGATGCCCTCCACCACCCCCAGCAGGATCGCTTTCAACAGTTCAATGAACAAATTCATGTCTCACAACGCCTTTCTTCTCCAATGCCGTTGGACAGCCTGCACTTGCACACGCCGCCTGGTCCAGTTAGAAGTATAACAGACCCCACCGGGAGAAGGCAACCCCCTCTGCATCCGGATGGTACGGAAGAACCGTCCCCCTGTTCCACCCTTGCATCATTTTCATGCTGTCAGCACCAGGATGAGGGTGGGGAAGATAGCGATGACGGACACCAACCGGACGGTGTGCATCATCAGCACCGAAGCGGTGTCGCAGGACATGTCCTCGGACAGCATGGCAATCTCCTGGATTCCGCCCGGCGTCGCGCAGAGCAGCGCCGTCGCCAGATCCATGGAGGAGAACCTCCGGATCACCAGGCCCAGGCACAGGGTCATGACAAGGAGGCCCACCGTCAGGATGAGTACGGGAAGGGCCAGCCCGGACAGCTGTTGGAGCGTGTCCGAAGACATCCTGGTCCCGATCATGGCCCCCACCCCGACCTGGGTCCAAAACCGCAGGTTCCTGGGCACACAGCCGCCGGGAGTCATCATATTGAAGGCTCCGCTCCCCAGGACGGCCCCGATCAGGCCGCCCGCCGGAACCCCCGCCCCCATGAGGAGCACCCCTCCCAGGGAGGCGGCCGCCAGGGTTCCGGCCATCCTTTTCCAGCTGCCACCGCATCCACGGACAGGAGGGGGCAATCGGACCGGGTTCGGCACCGTCTCCCTCCCCCGCCCAAGCATCCGGAAAAACGGCGGATACAGGAGGTAGATGCTGAACAGGCGGAACAGTTGCATCACGGACACGGTCGCCATGTCGGCGTCCAGTTCGTGGGCCACCAACGCCATGTCCGAAAGTCCTCCCGGTGCGACGGAAAAAAGCGCCGTTGCCAGGTCGATGCCGCAGGCCTCCGCCAATACATAGCCCATGAGTACGCTCATGCCCAACATGAACGCAACCATGGCGGCCATCACCTTGTACATGGAACCGATCAGCAGCAGATCCCTTTTCCGGAACGAATGCCCCAGGTAGGCCCCTCCCATGATCTGCATCACCGGGCGGGCCAAGGCAGGGACATCCGCCTGCCGGAAGAGGATGCCCAGCACCGCAACACACAGGATGGCTCCTACCATGGCGCCTGCCGGCATCCGCAGCCTCCTGCCCAAGGCCCCTCCCATGGCACCCACGGCCAGAGTGGCGGCAATCCACAAGTATGTCTCCACGCAAACCACCTCCTCTTCTTGAAAAACACAAAATCAAGCGGTTGCCAACGGCAACCGCTTGATCCAACTGCAACATCCTATACTTCTTCCCGTGCGGTCTGCACATCCAACAGGTGGAAAAAGATGGTGACGGCAAGGAGGTCGGCCGCACCTCCGGGGCTGATGTTCCTCTCGATGAACAGCCGGTCCAGTTCCAGGATGGACTCCCTTCCCGCTTCCGTGAACACGCCCCCAAGACCCAGCACCTCCTGTGCCGCGGCCTGCACCTCCTCCAGAACCCCCATGTCGTGCCTGTTCAGGACATTGGTGTCCTCCAGCACGGCCATGATATGGAACAGGACCTGTACGAAGATATCGTTGATCGGATGGCCGGAACGCTCCATCAGCTCCTTCATGACCGGATAGCTCACGTCGCGGACGATGGGATACCCCTTCTCGGCCTCCCCCCGGATCCCCTTGATGCCATGCTGCAGATAGAGCTTTTCCCCTGCGGTATGGAAGGCTTTGCCCTCCACGCCCTTGAAGTCCTTGTCGCAAATCCCCTCCGTCAACGCGCAGACCACGCTGCAGATGTCGTGGATGTCCGGATCCGGACATCCACTCCTGCATAGGGAGTAGGCGGCCGCCGAAACGATGATCCCCAGGGAGAAGATCAGCCCCTTGTGGGTGTTGACGCCGTTCGTGGCGTCGAACATGCTCCTCTCCGCCTCCAGGCCCAGCCCCCGCAGGATGCCGAACAGCTCCCTGCAGTCCGCCTCCCCGGGGCCGGTGGAATCCAGATAGGACTGGGTCTGGTGGCTGCATTGGAAGAAATAATGCGCCAGGGAGGCACTGCTGCCCATGAAGGTGAAGATGTCCATGTCCCTGTGGGCACCGGAATTCCCCCGGTCCACCAGTCCGGGCTTGGGCGTCGCGGTGACTTCATACAGCATCGCCTGCACCGCATACTGGCTCAACCTCTTGCTCAAACCAACATCTCTCATTTTCATCTTTCCTTTTAGACGCCGCCGTCCTCTCCATCCATGAAGCTTGCCACAAGGGGCTTCCTCTTGGATGCGATCCATTCCTTTACAACAGGGAACAGGATGGATACGGCGATGATCAGAATCAGGGAAACGGAAATCGGCGACTTCACAAAAATCGAATAGCTTCCGTTGGAGATGGACAGCGCCTGCCGGAAGGCGACTTCCATGGTGCCTCCGACGATGACGCCCAGGATCATGGGGGCTGTGGGGATCTTCACCTTCTCCATTCCCAGTCCCAGCATGCCGAACAGGATCATCAGGTAGAAGTCCAGGGTGCTGTTGCCGATGGCGTAGACGCCGATGAACGCCAGCCCCAGGACGATGGGATACAGGATTCTGGGGGGCACCGACAGCACACGGACCAGGACGCCTGCCAAGGGGATGTTCACGATTCCAAGGATCAGGTTTCCGACGAACATGCTGGCGACCAGTCCCCAGGCCACATCCGGATTGTTGGTGAAGAGCAGGGGACCGGGCTGCAGTCCCAGCATCAGGAGCGCACCCATCATGACCGCCGTGGTTCCCGAGCCGGGAATCCCCAGGGTCAGCATGGGGATCAGCGCACCCACCGAAGATGCATTGTTTGCGGCTTCCGGGGCCGCCAACCCCACGATTTCCCCTTTGCCGAAATCGTCGGGGTTCTTGGAGAGCTGTTTTTCATTGTTGTAGGCCATCAGGGAAGCCATGGTGCCGCCGGCACCGGGCAGGGCCCCGATGATGAAGCCAAGAGGCGTGCTCCTAAGGATGGGCCGCCAGCACTTCTTCCAGTCCTCCTTGGTGATCCAGATCTTGCCGAACTTGGTCTGCATCTTGACTTTGCCTTCCTGGATGCTCTTGTAGCTCTTGAACACTTCCCCCAGGGCATAGATGGCGATGATGACGATCAGGAAGTCGATGCCTCCCTGGAGCTCCATGATCCCGAAGGTGAACCGGTTGGTGCCCGTCTGGGCGTCCAGTCCCACCGTGGCGATCATCAGCCCGATGAACATGGAGATGAATCCCCGGACCACGTTCTTCTTGGACATGGACGCCGTCATGGAAAGCGCCGCGATCATCAGCAGGAAATATTCCGCCGGTCCGAATTTGATGGCGAAGCGGGACACGGGGGCTGCGATGAAGACCATCATCACCGCAGCGATCAGTCCCCCGATCAGGGAGGCGATCCCCGACATGGCCAGGGCGGCCTCCGCCCTTCCCGTCCTTGCCATGGGATACCCGTCGAAGGTTGCCGCAAGGGCGGCGCCGTCCCCCGGGGTGTTGATCAGGATGGAGCTTCTGGATCCGCCGAACATGGCGCCGTAGTAGATGCCGCACATGGTGATCAGCGCAGCCGTGGGACCCATGGTGAAGGTCATGGGCAACAGCACCGCAACACCCGTTGCAGGCCCGAGTCCAGGCAGCATGCCTACGATCGTGCCCAGCACGCCTCCCAGGGTTACCCAAAACAGCATCTCGGGTGTCAATGCGACCTGAAAGCCCATCAACAGATTCTGAAAAATATCAAGCATGGATTCTACCTCCTTTCTATATGTCTAAAAACGGCATGGTGGGCAGCGGTATGGACAGCAGGTTGGAGAAGAGCAGATAGACCCCGATGCTGAAGGCAACCGATACGGTAATGTTGGACCTCCAGTGCTTCCTGCCGTTCAATGCGAACATCACGATCATCATGAACAGGGATGTGGCCAGAACGTAGCCCAGTCCTTGGAACGTCAATGCGTAGAGGACGGCGGCGGCGCAGCTGATGAAGATCAGCTTGCCTGTCTGCGTCACCTTGAAGCCTTCCTGCTTTTCAACACCCTTTTCCTTCTGTTCCCTGATGCCCATGATGATGGACAGCAGTCCCAGGATGGTCAGTATGCCCCCCAGGAAAAGGGGATAGATGACAGGTCCCATGGGGTTGCCCACGGTCGACCTGGGCAGGCCCCAGGCCCCCAGGGTGTAGGTCAACCCAAAAACCGATGTGCCGATTCCGGCTTTCAAATGCTTGTTCAATCGATTCACCTCGTAATTGTCCCCGTAGGGGTTATTTGTTTACTTCTTCAGCATTCCGATCTCGTCCAGGATCACCTTGTACTCTTCATTGTATCGGTCCAGGTTCGTCTTGAACTCCTCCGATTTCGCAAAGGTCTGGGACCATCCGTTTTTTGCGCAGGCCTCGCTCCACTCCGGTGCTTCCACCATGGTCGCCAAGGTCTCTTCCCAGAAAGCCACCGCTTCCGCAGGCATGTCCTTGGGTCCGAACAGTCCCCTCCAGTTGTAGAACACCGCGTCGATTCCCTGCTCCTTCAGTGTGGGAATCTCTCCGATCACGCCTTCTCCCGCACGCTCCTCCGCTGTGGACGCCAGACCCACCAGGTCGCCGTTTTCGATCAGCGCGGAGACGTCGGCAAGACCGGTGGACAGCATGTCGATGTGTCCTCCCAGGAGCTGGGCCGCCCCCTCATTGTTCTGGAAGCTGATGTAGTTCAGTTTCTCCAGGTCCTCGATTCCCGCAGCCTTGGCGGCCACCAGGAATTGCAGATGGTCCATGCTGCCCGCGGCGGAGTTGCCCCCGAACTTCACGCTGGTGGGGTCGGCCTTCAGGGCCTCCATGACCTCGTTGATCGTCTTGTACTTGGAGTCCTTGGAGACGACGAAGGCGCCGTAATCCGTCATCAATTGGGCGATGGGTGTGAGCTCCTCATAGCCGTATTCGGAGGAACCATTCAGGTTGATGAGCAGCAGCGGGGGAGAGTAGATTGTGAGCACCCGGTCCTCTCCCACCTTCTTCTGGAGGTCCGCCAGGGCGACTCCGCCGCCGCCGCCGGGCAGGTTGGTCACAGGCATCGGCACGGAAACCAGGTCGGTGTCCTGCAGTGTCTTCACCACGGTGCGCATGGCCGTGTCCCATCCGCCGCCGGCGCCTCCCGGAACCACGCAATCGATCTTGCCGGTGGGGTATTCCCCCGATTTTTCTCCGCATCCCGTCAAAGCCAGTGCCGCAACCGCCGTCAGCGCAACCGCCGCCATCATTTTCTTCATCTTCACCATTTTTCTAATCCTCCCGATTTTCAATGTATTGTTTGGTTTCCTCTGTATCTTGTCTATCTTGCAAGCCGCATCTGCGGCTTCAAATAGCTTGCGTGTCGCCTGCCTGCACCGCTTCCCGGTACATCTCCTCCATGCGCTCCAGGATGTCCTTATGGGCATGCTTCCGGCTTCTGGCACAGACTGCGGCTTCTTCCCCGCAGAGCAGGCATTTTCGCTTCTCCAGGTGGAACAGGCTCCTTGACAGGATGTTCCCCTCCTGGTCCAGGACGTCGATATCCAGGAGCCTTCCCACCGGCCGGCCTTCCTCCACCTTCAGCGCTTCCCTTTTCAATTCCATGGGGGGAATCCCGATGCAGTAGTACCCTTCCGTTCCGGTGTTCTTTTCAACGATCTCCCTATGCAGCAGCGGCATGTTTTGCCCGCGTACCATTTCCAGGATCCATGCATCCCCCAGGGCGTGCAGGTTTCTGGACAGCAGGGTCTCCTTGCATGCCCCGGGCATGTTGACCATGAAGGATATCAGGGCGCCCCCATACCTTAGGAGTAGCTCCTCCTGCTTGCGCTTCCTCCGCTCCCTCGCCTCCAGCAGCTCGTCCAGACTGACCGGCCTGCCGGAGGGATCCTTTTTTGCTCCCATCCTATTTTGCCACCTGTCGGATGACGTCGATGACCGAGCCGTCCCTGTAGTTGACGACGCCCACAATCCTGTCTTCCACCCGGATCTCCCGGGGAACCCCTGTCAGCTTGTAGGCCCGCTCCTTAAGGTCCTCTATGGAACAGACCGGCAGTCCTGACTTCATCAGGCGCTCCTGCAGTTCCGGCCGGAGGGGGTTGACGGCGATTCCCTGGTCCGTCACCAGCACATCCACCGTTTTTCCGGGGGTGATGATGGTATGGACCCGGTCGCAGACTGTGGGGATCCTTCCCCGCAGCAGGGGGGCCACGATGATGGTGACGCAGGCCCCCGCAGCCGTATCGCAGTGGCCTCCCGAGGCTCCCCGGATGACCCCGTCGGAACCGGTCATCACGTTCACGTTGAAATCCACATCGATCTCCAGGGCGCTCAGGATGACCACGTCCAGCTGGTTGACCGCGCTTCCCTCGTCGTCGGGGTTGGCATAGTATGCGGCGCTGATCTCATAGTGGTTGGGGTTTTTCCTTAAGGACTGCACGGCCGTCAGGTCGAAACTCTGTACGTCCAGCAGCTTGCCGATCAGGCCTTCCTCATGCATCTTGACGATCTGTCCGGTGATGCCTCCCAAGGCAAAACTGGCCTTGATGTCCCGCCGGGCCATCTTTTCGCTCAGGAACCTTGTTGTCGCAAGGGAGGCCCCTCCGGAACCGGTCTGCAGGGAGAACCCGTCGTAGAAGTATCCCGAGGCTTCCACCACATCCGCCGCATGCCTTGCAATCAGCAGGTCCCTGGGGTTCTTGGTGAAACGGGTCGCCCCGGACATGATTCCCGCGGTATCCCCCACCTTGTCCACCACCACCACATGGTCCACCTGGTTCTGGGGGATGCTGAAGGGGATGTTCGGACACTCCACCAGGTTGTCGGTGATCATGACGACGTGGTCGGCGTATTCCGCATCCACCTTCGCATATCCCAGGGAACCGCAGGCGTTCTGTCCCGTGAATCCGTTGGCGTTCCCGTAGACATCGCAGGAGGACACACCCAGGAAGGCCACATCGATGTGCAGGTCCCCGTTTACGATCGCCCGGGCCCGGCCTCCATGGGAGCGGATCTGGATGGGGATTTCCATCATTCCGTTGGAGATGAATTCCGCCAGCCCTCCCCGGAGGCCGCTGGTCTCGAACTTACGGATGACCCCCTCCCGCACCAGGGGGATCAAGGCCGCGTGCACGTCCGTCAGGGAACTGGCGGACACGATCAGGTCCTTGAACCCCATGGAGGCAAGCTCGTTCAACACCAGATTTATGGTCAGGTCGCCACTGCGGAAATGGTGGTGGAAGGAGATCGTCATCCCGTCCTTCAGTCCGACGGCTTCCACCGCCCTCTTGATGGAAGAGATGATCTTCTTGCGGTTCGGATAGACAAGCCGGTCCTGGAACCTGTCCAGATCCTTGACGGACCCTTCCTTGAATTTGTCGAACAGCTTCATCTTTCCGTAACCTTCCAGATATTCGGGGATTTCCCGATCGACTGCATTCAGCATAGCACTTCACCACTTTCCGGATTGTACGCCCTGGCGACAACGGCCAGGTCAAGAACCCTTTTTGCCCTGTCAACAATTGGTTTGTCTATCATCTTCCCGTTTAGGGAAATCACACCGGACCCCTTGGCCTCCGCCTCCTTGATGGCTTCGATGACGTTGAGTGCGTTGTGGATCTCCTTGCTGCCAGGAGTGAAGATCTTGTGCACCGGATCGATCTGCCGCGGATTGATTACCGACTTCCCGTCGAATCCCAGCTGTTTGACCAGCGCCGTCTCCCGAATCAGGCCTTCCTCGTCATCCACATCCGAAAAAACGGTATCGATGGCGGAGATGCCCGCCGCCCTGGCAGCCACCACAATCTGGCTCCTTGCCATCAGCAGCTCCACGCCCTCCTTCGACCGGGTGGTCTTCAGGTCCGTCACATAGTCTTCCGCGCCGATGGCGATACCCACAAGCCGTTTGCTGGCTTTGGCGATGGGATAGGCGTTCAGGATGCCCAAGGCACTCTCGATGGCCGCGAACATCTTGATGGTTCCCACCTCCATGCCGATCTCCTCCTCGATGCCGGTGATCAGCCGGTCGGCTTCCATGACATCCTCCGGCGTTTCCGTCTTGGGAAGCCGGATGATGTCCGGCTTCGCCCGGACAATCGCATTGAAATCCTCCAGGCCATAGGGTGTGTCCAGGCCGTTCACACGGACCACGGTTTCCTTCCTTCCATAATCCATGGTACGCAGCGTCTGGTAGACCAGGAAACGGGCCGAGTCCTTTTCGTGTACAGAAACCGAATCCTCCAGGTCGAACATGATGGAGTCCGAACCATAGATGTGGACATCCCGCACCATGCCGGCGTTGTTGCCCGGCGCATACAGCATCGTACGCCTCAATCGACTGATCATCGCCCGACCTCCCAATTGTATTTCACATTCCCGCAGGCTCTGCTGACAGCAGTTCGCACCCGTGCGATCACCGTACAGTCCAGGGCTCCCTTGTCCTCAATGCTCACCTTGCATCGTTTGACGCCATACTGACGCAGGACGGCCAGGGCCACCTCCTTGATTTCCTCTCCGAACTGCTGCTGCACCGTGCTTTTCAATTCCAAATGGATTCCATCCTCCCCGGATTCCTTGATGGTCACCATCAAGTCGCTGGACTCCAGCGTGCCGGCAATGCCTGTTTTTACGATGTCCATTCCTTCACCTCTCCTGTCAATGTCTGCTTTGGGATTCTTTGATGGTGGCGGCTATTTTCCTGCCTTCCTCCGACAATAGGAACCGGTAGGTCGTTTCCGGAACGATCCTCCATAGGGACATGTAGTCGTCCCTTCGGATCAACCGCCTTACCTTGGATGCGCTGATCGCATCTCCATCCGCCGACAACCGGGGGATTTCGCACACCTCGATCCCGTATGCCGGCAGGATTTCCTTCATGATTTCGTTGTACTTTTTGGTCACCGGACAGTAGGGCTCCTCCCCCACATACCTCCGGGTGATTCCCAGGGCCGGTGCAATGAATGCCGCGAACAGGCAGAGGTCCAACTTCCCATGGATCTCCACGGCGTCTTGGCCTTCCTTCAGGAAATAGGACGGGAATGTGGCCGCTGAGATGATGTAGTCTTTCCCCCTGTGCACCGTAACGTTTCTGATGTCCTTGGTCCCCTCCTCCACCAGGGCATGGCGGACATCCGAGGGAAAAAGGGATTTCCCTTCCCAGACGACGAAGACATGCAGCCAGTCGTTTTCCACCGCGGCCTTTTCGATGAGATGCCGGTGTCCCTTCGTGAACGGATTGCAGTTGACCACGATCGAGGCGATCCGTTCCCCCTCGACCTTGCAACCGCCCAGGGCCTTCAGGTAGTCGGAAAATCCGTCCCCGCTGTTTTCCAGGAGGAGCACCTCGTCGTGGAGGGAAATGATCTTGTGGAATCCCAACTGGGTGAAGAGCACCTCGTTGGAGGGTTTGGTGTAGACGAACAGGTGGGTCTCCCCACGCTGATACGCCTCTTGGATGAGATGGCCGACAATCCTGTTCATCAGTCCCATGCTCCGGTGTTCCCCGTCCACGGCGATGCATTTGAGCACGTTGCGGTTCAGGGATCCCGTTCCTACGACCTTCTCCCCTTCCTCCAAGACCATGGTGTACTCCACATCCTCCTCGAACCCGATGCCCTGCCCGTCCAGGAAACGGAGGACCTCCTCCTTTTCGCTTTTCATGTGCATCAGGGCACGCCTTTCCTTGTAATTCATATAGTCCACACGGTACCTCCTTAGGTTGCGTCCATCAGTTGCCGGATGCACCTGCCCAGTTCCTTCGTCAGGAACGGTTTGATCAGGATCCTGTCCACCGTCCTGTCCTTGACCGCCCTGTCCACCGTCTTGTCCTTGTAGGAGGTGATCAGGATGATCCGGATGTCCGGCTGGATCTGCCGCGCCTTCCTTGCGAAGTTCAGTCCCGTGAGGTGCGGCATGGACTGGTCCAGGACCAGGATGTCGTATTGCTCCCTGTTTCCATGGAAATGCTGGAAGGCCTCCACGCTCTCATTGAAGCTTTTGACCTTGTATCCCCAATGGGCCAACCCCTTCCCCAGGACCTTGGTGATCAGCCGGTTGTCGTCCACCAGGAGCACGCTTTCGCTCCCCAGACAGCCGTCCTGGCCCTCAGCCTCCTCCTGGACCCGCTCCGTTCCGCCCAGCGGCAAAAGGATTTCAAAGGAAGTTCCCTTGCCGGGCTCGCTGGCCACATGGATCCTGCCCTCATACTTCTCCACGATGCCATGGACCATGGACAGCCCCAAGCCGGTGCCTTCCCCCACAGGCTTGGAGGTGAAGAAGGGGTCGAACATCTGGCTCAAGGTATCCTCGTCCATGCCGCAACCCGTGTCCGCCACGAGAATCCGGGCATGGCCGGGTTCCCCAGCTTTCTGTCCGTCCGTCTCCTGCGCTTCCTTGCGGACCTCGACGGTCAATGTTCCGCCGTTCTCCTTCATGGCGTAGAAGGCGTTGGTGAACAGGTTCATGAGGACTTGCCTGATTTCCGTATCGTTTCCCGTCATCAGCGCCTCCCCTTCCTCGATGTCCTCCACGACGCTGATGCTGGATGGCAGGATCGGCTTGAAGAATCTGATCGTCTCCCTTGCCAGGGCGTTCAGGTTGAAGCTCTTTTCCTCCACAGGGGCGTTCTCGTTGTGGCTGAAAACGAGGATCTGGCTGATGAGTTCCTTTGCCTTGACCGAGGAGTCGTGGATGTCCCGGATGCCTTCGTAGAAGGGGCTCGTCTTGTCCATGTGGTGCAGGATGATTTCCGAATGCCCCATGATGGGCGTCAACAGGTTGTTGAACTCATGGGAGATTCCGCTTGTCAGCGTGCCGATGGTCCGCAACTTGTTGGAATGCTGCAGCTCCTTGTCCTTCCTCCTGAGCTCCTCGGAGGACTCGTTGATTTTCTTCAGGTACTGCATCTCCAGCGCATAAGCCTCCTTGTCTTCCTGGTTCTTCTTCATGCGGACCGCCATGTACATCGTCCACGAGAGGACAGCCACAAGCAGCAGGGCCATGAGGATGACCACCGCCAGATACTTCATGATCGGCAGCTGTATTTCCGAATAGGACATCACCACGGCGACGACCCAGAAATTGTCCTCCGCCAGCCGAAACGGCGTGAAAGCGCTCAGCTTGGTGATCTTCTCCAACTCCTCTGCGGTCCACCAGTAGGATTCGTAGACCGCCGTCCCTTCCTCGCCCCCAAGCTGCCGTTCGATCAGCTGCTCCAAGGCGATGTAATCCAGTTCCGGATACACTTCCCTTCTGGTGTCGATCACATCGTACCCGACCTGCTCTTCCACGGGATGCATGATGATCGTCCCCTCCTGGTCCTTCACCATGGCGTATCCCTGTTCCCCGGCACGGACAGGCCTTACGATCTCCTCATACATGTCGCCTGCGGAGATGACCGCGATGAAGGCGCCCACCAGCCGGCCCTCCTCCAGCACCGGCTGCAGCAGATCCACAAGGAATTCCCCATCCTGGTTACGGTAGACCCTGCCGACCACGGCTTCCCCGGACTCTAAAACCCTTTCGATGTCGTGCTGCACCTGCAAGCTCTGCAGCACGACGGATGCTTCCCTTCCCTCCTTCTGTTCCAGACGGATGTTCCTGTCGGTGTCGATCAGCAGTATCTCCTTCAGCTTCTGCTCCTCCCGAACCGACCGGAGGATTTCCCCGATGTCTTCCCGGTAATGTGCGGAAGCAGGGTCCGCCATGAAGCTGACCACCCGCGGCGTGGAAGCGAGGATCTTCAGGCTCGTAGACTTCCCTTCCATGTACAGGCGCATGTTGTTGCTGATGGATTTGGCGATCGTCAGCAGGTGCTGCTGCTGCTGTTCGACGACGGTGTCCCTGAAGTTCACATAGGCCACCTGGCTTGCCCTTCCGACTGCGGCTATCATCACGCAAAACAAGAGAATCGCAGCAATTTTATTTTTCTGGCTCTTCATAAAAATGCTCCTTCCAACTTTCTGTTGAAAAACGTTGTGCTATTGGTTTATTTTTGATAAACTAGGTTGCAGGCTGGTACCTACATAGTAGCACAATGTCGATGCTTGTGTTTGCAAAATCCCGCAGCAGTCAAAAGAGACAGTTGTTCTTGTTTTTTTCAGCATTTATTGTCTGTAATACCCATAGTACATGGGCCGTCTTAACAAATCATGTATGGTTCCTTAAAGTTTTTTAAGATATATAATTTAGAGAAGGTGTGTAGAACCATGGAAAAACCCCAAATCCTCATCGTCGACGACGACCCCCTTGTCCGCAGGATGGTCCGGACCGCTCTGGAATACGAGAACCTATCCGTGGCGGAAGCCGCCTCCGGAGCGGAGGCGAAGCAGCGGATGCAGGGCACCTCTTATGACCTGGTCCTGCTGGATGTCATGCTGGGTACGGAAAGCGGCTTGGATGTCCTGCGCCAGCTCCACGAGATCGATCCCATGGTGCCCATTGTGATCCTGTCCGGCCGGGGGGCCGAATACGACAAGATCCTGGGCTTGGGCATCGGCGCGGATGACTACATCACCAAGCCCTTCAGCCCGGTGGAGCTGTCCGCCAGGATCAAGGCCCACCTTAGGCGCAACCTCCGGCTGATGGGCACGGGGAAGGGCGGCGGCGTGCTGCGTTGCGGCGTCTTCACCTTCGATCCGGAATCCTACAAGGTCTACAAGGAGGACCGGGAACTCCAGCTGTCCTCCAAGGAGCTGAAGCTCCTGAAGTTCTTCCTGGAACATCCCAACCAGGTCTTCACCAAGAACCAGCTGTACGAGAACGTGTGGAACGACGCCGTCATCGACGACAACTCCATCATGGTCTACATCAGCCATCTTCGGAAGAAGATCGAGGAACAGCCCCAGACCCCCAGGCATCTGAAGACCGTATGGGGGATCGGTTACACCTTCGATCCCCAGTGACACAACCGGTCCATCCGGACCCCGAACCGAAGAACGCGCGCCAAAAAGGCTGCAGGAGTCTCTCCTGCAGCCTTTTTGGCGCGTCCGCCTCAATACGCATGGTCCTATTGGAACCTCCGGAAGTTCTGCTCGAACCGCCGGGCCAGTTCCTTCGCCTTCCTGTGGTAGGCACTGAGGCTTTCCCAAGTGTTGGCTGGATTCAGGACCGCCTCCGGCACTCCCGGGCACTCCAGGGGAATCCGCAGACCGAAAACCGGATGGGTGAAGGTGTCCGCCCTGTCCAGGTCCCCGCCGATCGCCGCCCGGACCATCGCCCTGGTGTGCTCCAGCTTCATCCGTGTACCCGTTCCGTAAGCTCCGCCGGTCCACCCCGTGTTCACCAGGAACGCCTTCACCCCATGCTCTTCCATTCTCTTTCCCAGCAACTCCGCATACACCTGGGGCTTCAGGATCATGAAGGGTTCCCCGAAGCAGGTGGAGAAGGTCGCCTTGGGTTCCACGATTCCCCGCTCCGTCCCGGCCAGTTTGCTGGTGTATCCGGACAGGAAATGGTAGACAGCCTGTTCCCTGGTGAGCTTCGAGATGGGCGGAAGCACCCCTGTGGCGTCCGAGGTCAGGAACAGGATGGTCTCCGGCACCCCCCCTTTCCCATCCGGCACGGCCCCGGCCACATTCTCCATGGGATACGCGGCCCTGGTGTTTTCCGTATGCCTGTTGTCCCGGTAGTCCGGCTGCCCCGTGCGGGGGGCCACCACCACGTTCTCCAGCAAGGCCCCTTCCCGTATGGCCTTCCATACCTGGGGCTCCCCCTTCTCGGACAGGTTGATGCACTTCGCATAGCATCCCTGCTCGAAGTTGAACACGCCTTCCCCTGTCCATCCGTGCTCGTCGTCCCCGATCAGTCTCCTGTCCCCGTCTGCGGACAGGGTGGTCTTGCCTGTCCCCGAGAGTCCGAAGAACAGGGCCACATCCCCCCTTTCCCCCACGTTGGCCGAGCAGTGCATGGGAAGGACGCCCTGGAAGGGCAGCAGGTAGTTCATGACGGTGAATACGGCCTTCTTGATTTCCCCCATGTACAGGGTTCCGCCGATGAGCACCATCCTTTTCTCGAAGCTGATGGCGATGAAGGTTTCCGAACGGGTTCCGTCGGTTTCCGGATCCGCCTTCAGGCCGGGCAGGGAAACCACAGTGAAGCCGGGCTTGTAGGGCTCCCGCGCCTTGGCGGCCCCTTCGGAGGTCTTGAAGAACATCTGCCGGGCGAACAGGTTCTGGAAGGCATGCTCGTTCACCACCCGCAGGGGCATCCCGTACTTCCCGTCGGCGCCCGCATAGCCGTCGAACACGTACAGCTCCCTATCCTGCATGTAGGCCATGGCCTTTTCGTACAGCCGCTCGAAATCCTCCGGTCGGATCGGCAGGTTGCTGCTGTTCCAGTCGATGTGGTCGTGGACGGAGGCCTCGTCCACGATGAACCGGTCCTTTGGAGACCTTCCCGTATAGGCCCCCGTGTTGACGCACAGGGCTCCGTTTTCCGCCACAAGGCACCCTTCCCTTTCCACCGCCGTCTCCACCAGTTCCTGGACCGTAGGATTCCAACGGACTTTGTCCGCGTGTAAAAAAACCATGCCATCCTTTGCCTTCACTTTTCCCACAACGACTTCCTCCTGTTCTAGCCTCCAAAGGCCGCTCCATATCGTTCGCGATATGTGATATGTGATTTATGATAATGTATCCAATTATAGTTACCATCATATTCTTCTGATGGCTTTTTGTCAATAGGCATTTACTCGAACCGGGCCAATATGTTCTCCATGCTCCGAAGGATGTGGGCGTTCATATGCTCCTTGGCCTTCTCGGCGTCCCGCTTCCGGATGGCCTCCACAATCGACTTGTGCTCATCGCAGGAAATCCTGGCGTAGTCCGCTTCCGTCGACTTCCTCCCCAAGGGAAGGCCGTTCCAGATCGCCGCCAGCAGCGCCTTGATCTTGTCGTTCCCCGCGGCTGTCCAGATTGCCCAATGGAACATCTGGTTGTAGTGGGTGTATGCCTCGATGTCGTTTTCCTCCAGGCTCCGGACCATCTGCCCGTAGGCGTGTACGATGTCCGAGATGTCTGCGCCATTCCGGCACACCAGTGCCACCGCTTCCCGTTCCAGGATCGCCCGGGTCTCATAATGGTCCCGGATCGTCTTTTCGTTCACACCCAGCACCACCGCCCCCTTGTTCGGGCGCAGCTTGATCAGGCCGTCCCGGGCCAGGATCTGGAACGCTTCCCGCACCGGCGTGCTGGACACCCCCAGCTGCTGCGCCGTGCTCTCCAAGGTGATCTCCTCGCCTTCCTGCAGCTCCCGGGACAGGATCGCCTTCCGCAATGCGGAAGCGACCTGCTCCCGGGCGGGCAGCATCTTGATGGGATGTAGATTCTTCATGGTTTGACCTCCTTGCCCATGCCTGCCGCAATCTCGTCGAAATAGTTGTCAAGGCTCGTGCGCAAGCCTTCCTGCCCTTTTCCTTCCATGGCGCAAAGGACCGCTTCCAAGCCCTTCAGCGCCATTTGTGGGTTGCGGGGTACCGACTGCAAGGCATAGGCGAACTGTCCCCCCAGCAACCGCTGGTGCAGCCGGGAAAGGGTCTTGTTCTCCAGCAGTCCGGAGAGCTGCAGATGGAAATCCATCTCGCACCCTGCGCATTCCTCCGGCTCTCCTTGTGCCGCCGCCGTCCTGCAGGCCTCCAGGGAGTGCGCCAGGGGCGCCAGGTCCTTCTTCTCCAGCAACAGGAGCAACGCGATTTCCATCTCCACAGCGGCCAGGACCCGAAAATTCTGGAGGATCTCCCTATGCTTCACTTCGACCACCCGCATGTGGCGGTTGGGAAGCCGTTCCAGGAATCCCTCCTGTTCCAACATCTGCAGGGCTTCCCGGACAGGCATCCGGGACACGCCCAGCTTTTCGGCGACGAGCTCCTGGACCAGTTCTTCCCCGTCCACCAGTTCCCCTGAAAATATTCCGTTCCGCAAAATCCTTGCGATATTGTCCTTGGTCTGTACAGCTCTAATTGGTTCCATCGCTTCTCCCGGATTGTTTCAGTATGTTCAAAACCACTTCATTGTACCATCCCATGCGCAACCGGGCAAGCCCCTATGGCCCTCCCCTTCTCATCCGCAATAAGGTGTTCAATGCCTCCATTATACAGGACTTCCAGGAAAATGAAAACCCGCGGCATATGCCGCGGGCTTCGTTTCCTCTATTCATCCCATCCTGGGATGGTTTCTTTCCAGACTGACAATCAGCCGCAGTATTTCGCAACATGCGCGCGGGTGACTTCCGCTGCCGTCTTGACATTCTCTTCCTGGGAAAGCTTGTAGTAGTCGGGACGGAAAACTTCGATGGTGCAGACATCCCCTTCGAAACCGATCTTCTTCAACGTGTCGGCAAAACGCTGGTGGTCCAGGCAGCCTCTTTCGTCTCCAGGCCACAGGCGCTTCTCGTCCGTGTTGTACTTGGCGCCGCAGGGCACGTCTTCCATGTCGTTCAGATGCCATACGAAGATCTTCTTGCCGTCCGCCTTCTCCAGCGCGGCCCATTCGGAAGCCATTGCATGGAAATGGTACTGGTCAAGGGTGACGCCAACCAGCGGGGAATCCACTTCCTGCACGATGGCATAGGCGTCTTCGAAACGGTTGATGGTCATCTGGGGATGTGCCACGAATTCGATGGACAATTTGATTCCATGGGGCTCCACTTTCTTGAGCATTTCCTTGATCACGGCAACCGCATCCTTGCGGATTTCAGGAATGGTGGCTTCCACGGTGATGTCCATGCTGGGAACCACGACGATCATCTTGCAGTCCAGGATCAGGCAGCGGCGGATGATTTCATCCAGCTGCGCCATTACAGCGTCCTTTTCCTCCTGGGTCTGCTTCATGTTGAAGAAGATCAGGGCATTGTAGGAGAGCATTTTCAGTTTGTGGTTCTTGAACCACTCACCCAGTTCTTCCAAAGTGTACTTTCCTGCCGCAAGGTCCCTGTCCAGGCACTCGGACTGGATGTCGATGTAGTCGAATCCGTTCTGTTCGCACAGGTCCAGATCCTTCAATACGGAATGTCCTTCGCAAAAACGGTTGCATCCTTCATTGAAACCAATTTTCATTTCATTTCCTCCTATTATGCTTTATAATGATAATGCCAACCTCAAAAGAAAAGGAGCGGTCAGCAATGATCCCATACTATAACTGTACCCGAACCGACGCAAGCGGCATAACCGTGGAGGTGTTCCAGACGATGGAGTCCGTGCCGGACCATCGCCACACGTTCCAGGAGTTCGTGCTGATCACAAAGGGTTCCTGCATCCACCAGTACAAGGACATCTCCATGCCCTTGATTCCTGGGGATGTGTTTCTCGTCCCTCCCCACCAGGAGCATGCCTATGTCATCGAAACACCCGTCTGCATGTACAACTGCCAGTTCTATCCTGAACAGATGCCGGGTTGGTGGGATACGCAATTCGGCAGCCTGCTCAGCAACCTGGCCGAACCGGAGACCGGAAACCCCATCTCCCCGGCCGACCTGAACCGGCAGCACATCATCCACCTGTCCCCGCCGGAAGCGGAGCGCCTCCAGTCGATGATGGACACCATGCTCCTGGAACAGACGGAACAGGGCTTCGGCTTCCAGCAGGTCAAGCAGGATTACCTGAACCTGATTCTCATCGCCATCTCCCGGGCTAGGCAGAGCCAATTCGCCCTCCTGCCCGGTGGGGAGAACCCCCGGCGGGAAATCGTGGCTGCCGCCCAGCAGTTCATCGAGGAACATCTGGCCGAGCACATCGACTTCTCGGCATACGCCCGCCTCCAGAACGTGAGTCCCGGCCACTTCCGGGCAATCTTCAAGTCGGCCACAGGGCTCCCGCCGGTGGAATACATCAACCGGCTGCGGATCATCCGTGCGATCGAATACCTGAAGGATGAGTCCCTGCCCATGAGCGACGTATCCGCCGCCGTAGGGATTTATGATGCGAACTACTTCTCCCGGCTCTTCCGGAAGATCATAGGCTATTCGCCCCGGGAATTCCGGAACCAGATGCAGCAGGCCCCGTAAGTTTGCCGCTTCCTACTTATGAATATAGCACAGGCGAAATCCAACTACTAGAAGAAAACAAACGGCAATTAGCACAAAACGCAGGTCTTGGAAAGGCGGTTTGCCATGGATATCTCCCAATTGATTCCCATCCCTGGGTCGTCAGGCTGACCTACAGCCACCCGCCCCTGAGCCGGCGCATCGAAGTCATTTCTCCCTCAGATACAGCGCATTCAGGTTGATCCAGTAGTTGATCGTATCCTGCCGGGTGTCCACATGGATGTCCACATTGCCGAACACCAGCAGGATGTCCACCTCCGGCGTTTCCAGCCGTAGGCTCATGTCCTCCAGCGTAGCCTGGAAGGGTTCCGCCCGGCCCGGAGGGTACTTTCCGGTAATCCGGTCGATATAGTCGTTCAGGTCCTCCTCCAGGATCACCCGGCCGTCCAGTTCGACCTTCAGGCTGGGTATGCCCGTCGGAGGGTCCACCGTCCAATGGATCCGGTAGTCGCCCCTCCTGCCGTCCACCCTGGCCGAGGTCCCCCCCTTTTCCTGCAGCAGGTTGACCGCCCATCCATAGTCGCCGATGTCGATGGCCTCCGCCTGCAGGTACAGGGATGTTCCCATATATCCTCCCGGATCGGAGGGATAGAATTCATCCCGCTCCGGCCAGGCCTGCTCGAACCCGAGCCGGTCCCGGAACACGTTGCCCTCAGCCAGGCGCTTGTCGAACCATGCCGGCAGTCTCGCATCCTCCATGTAGGCAAGGAAATTGACCGCATCGGTGATGGCCTCTCGCACCGAAAGCTCCGGTTCGGCGGCAGCGGGCAGCAGTTGGCCGCCCTCCAGCATCCTCTGGTCCACCAGGAGGGTTTCCAGACGGTTGACCTGGGCCGCCACCGGCAGCGCATGGTAGCCCAGCAACGGAAGGACCGAGAACACGGCAACCGCACAGGTCAGCAGGGCGATGGGGGTATGGGCATTGGCCTTCAGCAGCAGCAGGAGGACCGCCGCCAGCACGGCGATGATCCAGATCAGGCCGAAGGAATACTCTTCCGTCTTAAGGCCCGACCTTCCCAGCTGGACCAGCAGGGCCCTAGCCTCGAACACCAGGATCACCAGTGCGGAAACCGGATAAGCCAACCGGTAGAACTTCGCCAATCCCGATTCGTGCTGTGTGACCATGATGTGCAGCCAGATGCCGCCCACCGCATAGCTTGCCGCGATGCCGGAAAGCCGCAGGAACGGGGGCCATTCCCCGGTCACGACGGTCCTGCCGGACCAGATCAGCAGGACGACCGTCAGGGCCAGGGCGATCGGGACCATGATGTACCCGAAGAGGACCTCGATGAACCGCGGCTGCTTCTGGGCCGTCTCCCGCCTTTCGTCGACCTCCCCCTTGCGGAAGTCCGGAAAATACCCGAGGAAGATTGTAAAGGCCAGGAAGCCTGCCACGGTCCCGATATACATGTAAACCTTGCTGCTCATTCCCCTGTACAGCAGAGCCTGGATGGCGCCGGCGACTCCGGAGGCACCGCCCACGATGACCAGGCCGTAGAGCAGGGCGATGAAGAACGCCTTGTGGGTCATGAAGAAGGAGCTGGCAAAGTCCGACTGGTCTTTGGGATGTCCGGCCAGGATGACGAAGGACAGCAAACTGACGAACATGGCGGCACTCACCCTGGATGCGGCAAGGCCCGTCACCCGGGCATAGCGGGTCCCGTCCAGGGCCGTATCCGTCCCGCCGAACAGGATAAGCAGAAGGAAGGTCGCCACCACCACTGCGGCACCCAACAGGTTGGCGGCCAGGAACGCCCGGGGCTCGTTGCGCCGGCTCTGGGCCGCCGTGACTGCCGCCAAGCTGAAAATGGCGCCCAGCGCGAATGCCAGGTGCAGGCAGTTGAACAGGAAGTTGTAAGCCTCCTGCTGGGGCCAGTCCATTTGGATCCTGACCATGGTCACGATGGCGAACGCCAGCGCACTGGCGATGGACGCGGGAAATGTCTGGAAGGCCTTTGCCGCCCCTTTGAACACTTGGGAAATCGACCGGGTTATCACGTTCATGCTGTTCATCTCCTTCTCACTTCCGCCTTCTGACGGTACATGGCGTCCTCCGCCTCCTTGAAAATCCTCTCCATGGATTCGTTCTCATGGAGCTTTGTCTTCCATCCTATGGACACCGACAGCGGAATCCCATCCACCACCGTCCCCGCCGTTGTCTCCACCACCCTGGAGGCTATGGCTTCCGCCTCTTTCACTCCCGTCTGTGGAAGCAGGACCACGAACTCGTCCCCGCCGATCCGGGCGATGATGTCGTCCTCCCGGCACTCCTGCCGCAGTACTTCCGCAAAGGCCTCCAGCAGCCGGTCCCCCATGGCGTGTCCGTAGGTGTCGTTGGCCCGCTTCAGTCCGTCGATGTCCGCCATCAGCAGGGTGATGGGCATGTTCCTGAAGGTGTCCAGCCGCCGGACCTCCTCCTCATAGAACCGCCGGTTGTAGAGTCCCGTCACCGGGTCGTGGAAACTCAGGCGCAGCAGCTCTTTCTCTTTTTGGACCTGCTCCGTACTGTCCCGGGCGACCCCCGCGCTTCCGGTCACCCGGCCGGTCTTGTCCATGAGGGGGACAATGTTGGAAGTGAAGTGGCTCCAGGAACCGTCCTTGTGCAGGAGCCTGCAGAGGACTCCCGCTACCGGAACCTTTTCCACTTCCAGGCTTCCAAAGGCCGTCCTCCAGACCGCCAGGTCCTGGGGATGCACAAAGGATTCAAAGGGCCTTCCTTCCATCTCCTCAGGCAGATGGCCCAGGAGGGAGGTGCAGGCCGGTGAGATGAAGTCGATCACCCCTGCCTCCGAAAGCCTGTAGATCATGTCCATGCTGTTCTCGATCAGAATGCGGCAGTCATTCGCATCCCACGCCACCGCCTCGCTTTTTCCAAATATCATATCGCATCCCTCCAATCCATCCTCTATGGAACCCGTCACTCCGTGAATTCGATGACCACCTTTTCCACATCCCACAGGTTCTCCAGCCTTTCCTTCGCCTCTTCCCTGATGGAGGCCGAAAACTGGTGGTTTTCCGGCAAGTCCACCAGGACCCGGACAACGCCGTCCTTCACCTCGATCTTTCTGACCAGGTTGGTGGCCACCATGTCCAGGCCCTTCATGGGATTCATCACCCGACGCAGCTTCCTGCGCACGACCTCCTCCGTGGTGGCCTCCCGGCTGGCCGTCAGGCCGTGCTTCTCCTCGTAGTTCTGGATTGCGCTTCGCAGCCCCTCCACCGCCAGCACGGAGCAGTGGGCCTTGATCGCCGGAAGCCCTCCCAGGGCGTCGGCGGCCTCCTTCCAGGTGATCCCCTTCGCCTCCTCCAGGGTCTTCCCCTTGGCCAGCTCCGTGATGATCGAGGCCGTTGCGATGTTGGAGGCGCAGCCATAGGATTCGAACTTGATGTCCGAGACGACCTTCGTTCCGGCATCCACCTTGATGTAGACGGTGACCATGTCACCGCAGGCAGGGCTTCCTTCCGTCGCCTTGCCGTCGGGATCCGCCATGCTGCCGACGTTGCGGGGATTCCTGAAATGGTCCAGCACGATTTCATTATAGGGAAATGCCATCCTGCACACCTCCTGTCTTGCCCAGAGGGCTGATTTTTCTCAACTCCGTTATGATCCTGGCCAGGGCGTCCACAACCCGGTCCACCTCCTCCATGGTGTTGTAGCGTCCGAAAGTGAAGCGGATGGACCCGTGGGCTCTCTCGTGGTCCCCCCCGATGGCCATGATCACATGGCTGGCTTCCAGGGACCGGCTGAAGCAGGCGGATCCCGTGCTTACCGCAATCCCGTACATGTCCAGGTGCAAAGTGACGGACTCCCCCTCCACAAGGTGGAAGGTGATGTTTGCGTTCTGGGGCAGCCTGCTTTCCGCGTCCCCGTTCAAGGTGACCAGGGGAATCCGCTCGAAAACCGCTCCGATGATCGCGTTTCGCAGGGATTTCAGCCGCCCGTTCTCCTCCTCCGATACCAGCCCCACGGCTTCCGCAAATCCCACCGCTCCCGGAATGTTCTCGATACCAGGCCTCAGGTCGAACTCCTGGTACCCGCCGTCTGTCACCTTGGCGATGGAGGTTCCCTTGCGCACGTATAGCCCTCCTATTCCCTTGGGGCCGTGGATGGTGTGGGCGGACACGGTGACCAGGTCGACGTGGATGTCCCGGACGTCCAGAGGAATCCTGGTGAAGGTGTGGGTGGCATCCGTGTGGAATAGGACCCCCTTCTCCCTGCAAATCTCACCAATCGCCTGGATGTCCTGGACCGTTCCGATTTCCTGGTTGCCGTGCTGGACGGACACCAGGATCGTGTCCTCCCGCAGCAGCTCCTTCAGCCGGTCGAGCCGCACGAACCCCTGCCCGTCCACCTCCAGATAATCCACCTCGAAGCCCTGCTTCTCCAGGGCCTGGGCACTGTGCAGCACCGGAAAGTCCTCGATCCGGGAGACGATGATGTGTTTTCCCTTCTTCCCACCCAGCGCCTTCGCAACCCCCTTCAGGGCCAGGTTGCTGGATTCCGTGCTTCCAGAGGTGAAGATGAACTCTTCCGGCGCCGCCCCCAGAAAGGCTGCGATCCTTCCCCTGGCCTCCCCCAGGAGCTCCCTTGCCTCAAGGCCCTGGGAATAGCCGAACTCCGAGGTGGCCACCGCATAGTTTTCAAAGAAGCATGGTTTCATGGCCTCCAGCACCCGCTCGTCCAACCGTGTCGCCGCCGAATTGTCCAGATAGACCTCTTTTCCCGCCATGTGTTCCACCCCCTATATGAACAGTGTGATCGAGGAGTCCCTGGCTTCCTGGATGTAGGTCCCCACCGCGCCGTAGGCGTCGATGATCCCCTCGTCCAGGTCCTTGGGCGCGATTCCCATGATTTCCATTGTCATCTCGCAGGCGATGATCTTGCCGCCGAGCTCCTTGAAGTCCGCCACAAGCCTTTCCAGGGAAGCCACGTTCGTCTTGTCCATACGCCCCTTGATCATCCGCTTTCCAAGCCCCAGCAGATGCATCTTCGACAATGGCCCCTTCTCCAGTCCCCCTTTTTTCAGTCGCAGCAACCCCCAGAACGTGAAGTACAGCGAAGCCTCCATGCCCATGGCCAGGGCCCCGTTGGCCACGATCAGCGCACTGTACAGCTTGTCCATATCTCCGCTGTGGACGATGATGGTCGCCTTTTCTCCCATGACCGCACCTCCCTTTCACTTCTGCAGCCGGATGACCCACTCGTCTCCGGCCTGCTCCACGCCGAGCACCTTTACGGACAGGGCGTCGGCGGCCATAGGGATCTCCTTCTTCGATGCGGGATGGGTGCCGATGATTTCGAGCACATCCCCCAGGGCCGCCTTCCGCAAGGCCTTGCGCATTTCCACCAATGGTACGGGGCACGTTTCCCCCCGCACGTCCACTTTGATTTCCGCCATGGTCGAGCCTCCTTCCTATCTGTGCTGGTCCACAAGGATGGGGTTGCCGTCCGGGTCCTGGATGAGGAAGCTGCCGGGGCCTTCCGTCGCCGGGTCGGCCTCCTGCAGGAATTCCACCCCCTGTTTCCGGAGCTCCTCCTGGAGCGTGCGCACATCCTTGAACGGATCCGTCTCTTCCGCATTGCTGTTCCATCCCGGATTGAATGTCAGCATGTTCTTCTCGAACATGCCTTGGAACAGGCCGACCACGCAGTCGTCGTTCTTCATGATCAGCCAGTTGTCCTCCAGCACTCCCCCAAAAACGGTGAATCCGAGCTTTTCGTAGAATTCCTTGGACGCCTTGATGTCTTTGACCGACAAACTGATGGAAAACGCTCCCAGTCCCATGACGCATCCCTCCTCGCAATGATGCGCTCGTTCTTGCTGTTCGCATGCGCGAAAGCCCCCGTCCGAACAGGGATGGCAAACTCCCGCCATCCCCGTCGAACGAGGGCCTCTCCTCCATATGCCATCTACCTATAGTATACCCCATTTGGTGGAGAATATCCACCTCTAACCCCGCTCCCGCATCCTAAACAGCCGGTCCGCGAACAGGGCCATGAGCACCACCGGAACGGATCCCCTAAGCACCAGGACCGGATCGTAGACCCGGATTCCGGCGATGATGGGCACCCCGAATCCTCCCGCCCCCACCGTGGCTCCGATGGTGGCGGCCGATATGTTGATCACCAGGGCGGTCCGGATCCCCGCCAGGATGACCGGCCTTGCCAGGGGCAGCTCCACCTTCCACAGCTGCTGCCTGCGGGTCATGCCCATACCCTCCGCAGCTTCCCTGACCGGCCGGGGAACCGACTCCATTCCGACGATGGTGTTCCTGACCACAGGGAGGATCGCATACAGGTACAGCGCCAGCATGCAGGGCACGTTCCCGTAGCCTAGGGCGGGAACCGCCAGGGCGATCACCGCGGCGCTGGGAATTGTTTCGCCGATGGATCCGGCCGCCAGGACCATGGACTTGAGCTCCCCGTTCCGGGCCAGATGGACCGCGCCCCCCAGCAGCAGGGAAGTCAGGACCGCTCCCGAGGTCGAGACGCCCACCAGCAGCAGGTGCTGCCAGGAGAGCATGGCCAGGGTGGTCCGGGACTGGACGGCCGCCCGTTTCGGCAGCCAGGGGGCCAACAGGGCCACGGCCTGGTCGAAAAACAGGATCCACAGGAGGAATGCGGCCAGATACAGCCCCAGCACCAGCCAGGGGCTCTTTAGCCCGCCCCTCATTTCGACACCGCGTGCAGGTGGTGGACGATGTCCATGTACTCCACCTGCACCACCCGGTTGTCCTGGAGCAGGAAGGGAAGGGCCTGCTCGTTCCTGCGCATCATTTCCGACAGGACCTCCTTCAGATTCGTCTCCTGTGTCAGGCATTCTCCCGCGCCGCCCTGGAGGGGATTGGTCCAAGGGGGCTTGTCCTCCAGATGCAGGGCCTTTGCCGAATACCGTTTCAGCAGCCGCAAGGGGTACTCGTTCCCCAGGAAGCTCTTCACGAAACCCTCCTCCAGAAGGCCCGCGAACTTGCCCGGCGCCTTGTTGCTCACGATCCTCCCCTGGTTCATCACCACGACCCGGTCCGCCAGGAGGATGGCCTCCTCCACATCATGGGTGACGAAGACCACCGTCTTTTTCAGCTCCTCCTGGATCTGGTTGAAGGCCAGCTGCAGCTTTTCCCTGGTCAGGGGATCCACCGCACCGAAGGGCTCGTCCATCAGCAGGACCGGCGGGTCGGCAGCCAGCGCCCTGCACACGCCCACCCTTTGGGATTCCCCTCCGGATAGCTGGCCGGGCTTCTTTCCCAAGTAGGAGGAGGGCAGCCCGCTCATATCCAGCAGCCGGCGGATGCGGCCGTCGATTTCCCTTTCCTTCCATCCCAAGAGCCGCGGTACGACTGCGATGTTTTCCCGGACGGTGAAGTGCGGAAACAGGCCCACCCCCTGGATGCAGTACCCGATCTGGCGGCGCAGGACCTCCGGAGCGTAGTCCGTGTTCCTTTTCCCGTCCACGACCACCTCTCCCCCGTCCACCGCAACCATACGGTTGATGGTCTTCAGCAGGGTGGACTTGCCGCAGCCGGAAGGTCCTATCAGGACCGCACACTCCCCCTGGGGAATCTCCAGGTCGATTCCCGCAAGCGCCCTTTGGCTGCCGTACGACTTACTGACCTGTTTCAACTGGATCATCCACGACCCCCACCTTTCTTGTCCAATATCCTTCCCCCAGCTTCAGGAGCCCGTCCGCGGCCAGCGCCATGGCGACCACGGGGATCGTCCCCAGGACCACCAGGTCCGATGCCGACTGGGACAACCCCAGGAAAATCAAGGCCCCCATGCCGCCGCCCCCGATCAGGCCGGCCAGGATGGTGTTCCCGATGTTCTGTGTCACGGCCGTCCTGATTCCGGAATAGATCACCGGCAGCGCCAGCGGGAACAGGACGCTCCTGAAGATCTGCCGGGGAGTCATGCCCATGGCCGCCGCGCTGTCGACGACCGCCTCCTCCACCTGCTCGAACCCCGCATAGGCGTTGGCCGTGATCGGCAACAGGCAGTAGAGCGTCAGGACAAGGAAGGCCGGTGCGAAACCGATCCCCTTGATTCCCAGCTCCGCCGCCAGGGGCACGTTCCTTGCCAGGATCGTCAACGGGATCATGACAAGGCCCAACAGGGAGAGGGTGGGGATCACCTGGAACAGGTTCACCGCTCCCAGAAGCCACTCCTTTGCCCGTTCGTACCGGTAGCACCAGTAGCCGATGGCGATTCCCGGAACCACCGCCACCAGGACGGAAACCAAGGCCAGGACCAGATGCCGCCGCAGCTCCATGGCGAAATTTGCCCGCACGTTCATGAACTCCCGATAGAGGGCCAGATGGGGAACTTGGCCCAGGACGGCCACCACCAGCAGGCCGCACCCCGTGAGACCGGCGGCCCAACCGCCCCGTCTGCCTGCGCTCTGGACCAGCAGCACACCCGCCAGGAACACCCAGAAGCCGGCCCCCAGGGAGACCCGGAGCACCGCCGGATCGGCCTCCATGCCCAGGGGGACCGCCGCCGAGAGGCGGACCAGCAACAGGGCTGGAACCAATGGCAACAGCCAGGGCACCGCCCCAAGGACACGGAACCGTTTCCGTACCCCCAGGAAAGCATAGGCCCCCATCAGCAGGAGCAGGCCCCCCCCCAAGACGAATGCGTATTCTCCCAGGACAAGGTCCCATCCAAGGGGGGTGCCCCGGACGACACGGTTGGGCCTGAAGGTGCCCATGGGCAGCCCGACCAGCGCCCAGGCCACCAGGGCGAACCCCAGGCGCGCCTTGAGCGACGGGGCACCCATTACTGCAGGAACCCTTCGCCCTTCAGGTACTCTTCCGCTACGGCGGCGGCATCCTTCCCTTCATAGGCAACCTGGGCGTTCAACGTCTGGAGGGTCTCCAGCGTCAGGGATTCGAATACGGGCTTCAGGATCGATTCGATTTCCGGATAGGCCGCCGCGACCTCTCCCCGGAGGACCGGAGCCGGCAGGTATACCGGAGGCACCTGTTCGGGGTCCTCCAGGACCACCAGGTTCATGATGTCCAATGCGCCGTCCGTCCCATAGACCAGGGAGGCGTTCACGTCGTTGGTGCCTTCGGACAGGGCCTTCAGCATTTCCGCCGTGTTCCCTGAAGAGAGCACGATCAGCTGGTCGTCCCGGAGCTTGAAGCCGTAGGCCTCCTCATAGCCCAGGAGCCCCATCATGTTCTCGGCGAAGGAGGCCGAGCAGATCAGCTTGAAGGGATTGCCTCCGTTGATATATGCGGCAAGCTCTTCCATGCTCCGGATGCCGTTCTCCTCCGAAAAGCTCCGCTTGACGGCGATCATTTCCGTGTTGTTGGCCGAAGCGGGTGTCAGCCAGAGGATGTTGTTCTTCTCCAGGTCCAGCTGCGCCGTCAGTTCGTAGCCTTGCTGGGGGTCGTTCCAGATGGACGGGTCCCCCGCCTCCTCGGGATGGTAGTACTGCCCGGATCCCGTGTAGTCCAGGACCAGGTCCACCTCCTTGTTCTCCAGGGCCCTGCGCAGGATGTCGGGTGTCCCGAAGTTGACCTTGTCCACCGTCTCTATGCCGTTGCTGTTCAGCATCTGGATCATCATCTTGCCCAGGATCCCCCCTTCCGAATCCAGCATGGTGGCCACCACCACCGGTGCCGCTGCTTCGGCGCCGGCTGCAGGTTCCTGTGTTTCCGTCCCCCCCTGGGGCGCAGCGGGCTTCCCACAGGCTGCCAGCAGTGCAAGCGCAAGCAGCAGGGCTGATGCAATTCTTTTTTTCATAAACAATCCTCCATCCTCATTCGCCGTGGCAATGCTCCGGCAATGCTTTTTATGTCGGCTTTCGCCGTGGTCTCAAGATGAATTATAAGACAATTCCGCTATTTTTACAATCCCAACCCCGTCGGCAGACAGCCATTGCATCGGATTTCGTGATGAAACAGGTAAAAGAACGACAAGGAAGAGCGGCCTAAGGCCGCTCTTCCTTGTCGTTCCCTACCTATTTCTTGCCGGCGTGCTTACGCATGTCGATGACAACGGCGCCGATGATGATCGCACCTTCGGCGATCTGCTGCCAGTAGGCGTCGATTCCCATGAGGGTCATGCCGTTCCTGAGAACGCCCAGGACCAACGCACCGACCACGGCCCCCCAGACGGTCCCGATTCCACCGGACTGGCTGGTTCCACCGATGGTGGTGGCCGCAATCGCGGTCAACTCATAACCGACCGCCGCACCCGGGTGCACGCTCTGCACACGGCCCGCAAAAACCGTAGCCGCCACGGCGCACATCACGCCGCCGAAGGCAAACACCAGGATCTGGGCTTTGGCGATGTTGACACCGGAAACCTCCGCCGCATGGATGTTCCCACCGATGGCGAAGGCATCCGAACCGAAGCGGGTGTAGTTGAGCAGCACCCAGGTGAGGAGGATCATCACCGCATAGATGATGACGGGTACGGGAATTATGCCGATGTTGCCTCCCAGCGCAAGCAGGGAAGGCTTCAGGTTGGTGATCGGCTTTCCGCCGGAATAGATGAGTGCGGCTCCCCGGACGATGGTGGTCATGCCCAAGGTGGCGATGAATGCGGGGATATGGGTCTTTGCCACGAAGAAGCCGCTGATGCTTCCCATGAAAGCCCCCACCGCAAGGGTGGCCAGGATTGCCAGCACCAGGGGCAGCTCCGGCAGGTTCGGGTACATTTTCCCTGCGGCTCCCCCCACCTGGGACAGGCTTGCCAGCACCAGGCCGGAGAACGCGACCATGGATCCAAGGGAAAGGTCGATCCCTTTTGCGATGATGATCAGCGTGACCCCCAAGGCCATGATGCCGTAGATGGAACTCTGGGTCATCACGTTCAGGATGTTCCCGTAGGAAAGGAACTGGGGACGTATGATGCTGATGATGATGATCATTCCGATCAGTGCAAATACAATCCCATATTTTGAAATCGTTTGTTTGATTTGTTTTGAATTCGCCATTACAACTAAACCTCCATGCCCTGTTCTGTTATTTACTGATAGTCGTTGCGCACTCCGGACGCATACTCCATCAGCATTTCCTGGCTCACATTCGTGGTATTGTCCAGGATACCGGTGACCTCGCCTTCCCGCATGACCATGATGCGGTCGCTCATGCCCATGATTTCCGGAAGCTCCGAAGAAATCATGACCACGCATTTCCCTTGGCTTGCCAACTTCCCGATCAGCTTGTGGATTTCGGACTTGGCGCCCACGTCTATGCCCCTGGTGGGTTCGTCCAGAAAAATGATTTCCGGTTGGGTCAACAGCCACCGGGCGACCAGCACCTTCTGCTGGTTGCCTCCGCTCAGGTACTGGATCAGCTGGGTAGCCGAAGGCGTTTTCACTCCGATCATCCGGATGTATTCATCCGTGTCTTCCTTGATCTTCTTCTTGTCGATCAGTCCGAATTTGTTGATGTAGCCCTGCAGGTTCGCAACGGTCGTGTTGAAGCGGATGTCCAGGATCGGGAAGATGCCGTTGTGCCTGCGTTCTTCCGTCAGGAGTGCCATGCCGCTCTTGATGGCGTCCCGGCTGTTCCTGATGTTCACTTCCTTGCCCGCCAGCTTCACCACGCCGCCGGACTTGCCCAGGATGCCGAAGATCGTCTCGATGACCTCCGTCCTGCCCGCGCCGACCAATCCGGCGATGCCGAAGATCTCGCCCCGGCGCACATCGAAGCTCACGTTCTTGAAGAATTTGCTGTGGCTAAGATCCTCCACCTCCAAGAAAGGCTCTCCGATCTTGCACTGGACTTTCGGGAACATGTCCTTGACTTCCCGGCCCACCATCATCTGGATCATCCGGTCCAAGGGCAGCTTGTCGCTGTCTTCCGTCCCGATGTATTCTCCATCCCGGAATACGGAAATCCGGTCTGTGATCTTATAGATCTCGTCCAGCTTGTGGGAAATATAGACCATGCTCGTCCCCTCTGAACGGAGTTTGCGCATGATCTTGAACAGCTGCTCCACCTCCCGTTCCGTAAGGGCGGATGTGGGCTCGTCCATGATGATAAGCTTCGCATTGGTGGAGATTGCCCGGGCGATCTCCACCATCTGCATCTGTGCTACGGAGAGGTCCGCCATGCGCGTCCTGGGATCCACCTCCAACTCCACCTGTTTCAACCACTTTTTGGCTTCTTCAACCATCTTCTTCCAATCGATGGTGCCATATTTGGTCATGGGTTCCCGTCCCAGGAACATGTTCGACATGATGGAACGGTCCCGGACGGGACTCAATTCCTGGTGGATCATGGAAACCCCGAAGGCCATCGCTTCCTTGATGGTGTAGTTCGTCCGCTCCTCCCCATCAAAAATGATTTTTCCCGAGGTGGGTGTGTAGATTCCCATCAGGCACTTGGAGATCGTAGATTTCCCTGCTCCATTTTCCCCCACCAGGGCATGGATCTCATGGGGTCTGATTTGCAGTGTCACCCCCTTCAAGGCTTTGACACCCGGAAATTCTTTCGTGATGTCCAACATTTCCAACAGATACTCTGATTGTCCCATCTTGGTTCTCCTTATATGCTTTTGGCAATAGAGGGTTGCCCCCTATTGCCAAACATTTTACATCTGCTTACTGAATGAATTCGTCCACATTCTCTGGAGTGATCAGGATGAAGGGAACCCAGGAGATGACCTCCACCTCTTCACCCTGGGCCACATTCATAGCCTTCTCCATGGCGCCGCGGGCCTGTCCTTCCGCATCCTGGAACACGCTGCCGGCAAGGGTTCCTGCCTTGATTGCTGTCAATGCGTCCGTGGTGCCGTCGATTCCGATGACTTTGACGTCCATTCCTCTCGCCTGGGCCACATTCACCGCTCCCAAAGCCATTTCATCGTTGTTTGCGAAGATGGCCTGGATATCGTTGTTGTTTGCGGTCATCCAGTTTTCTGTCACGCTCATGGCCATGTCCCTTTGCCATTCCGCCGTTTGCGCGCCCACCACCTTTATGTCCGGATACTTGGACGCCAGCGTCTCTTCAACACCTTCCGTACGCTGCAGGGCACCTTCATGTGTCAAGGATCCCTGCAGGATGGCTACGTTACCGACGCCGCCCAGGAGTTCACCGATGTACTCCGCCTGGAATGTTCCGGCTTCCTTTTCGATGGATCCCACATAGTAGGTGCCTTCCGGGAAGTTCCCGTCCGGATGGGGGTTCGTGTTGCAGTAGACCAGAGGGATTCCGGCGTCCTGTGCCGCTTTTGTCATGGGCGCCGTAGCGCTTGTGTCGATGGGAAGCACCACCAATGCGTCCACACCTTGTGTCACGAATGTGTTGACCTGGTCCTGCTGCTTCACCACGTCGTTCTGTGCGTCGACCACGATGAGATCGATGTTGTTCTCCTGTGCGTAGGCGTTGGCCGCATCGATCAGATAGGTCTGGAACGTGTCGTTCACGTTCTTGGATGCGTAGCCGATGACGAGCTTGTCGTCGCTTCCGCCTGTTCCCGTGCCTGCTTCCCCACCTGTTTCCATGCCTGTTCCAGGATCCGGAGACCCACATCCTGTAACTCCCAGCATCAACACCGCCAACAACATTGCAATGATTTTTTTCATCAACTTGCCCTCCTTGATATTATGGTTTTATTTCTGTCTCTATTTGTAGTCGACCCAGACAGCGCCTTGGTCGGCCGACCGTACACAGTTCTCCACCCAGCGGACGCCTTCCAGGCCCGCA
The DNA here is from genome assembly GCF_010179735.1 of Anaerotalea alkaliphila. Taxonomy (GTDB): domain Bacteria; phylum Bacillota; class Clostridia; order Lachnospirales; family Vallitaleaceae; genus Anaerotalea; species Anaerotalea alkaliphila. Next base: position 45,534 of record NZ_JAAEEH010000006.1, on the reverse strand, counting down.
TGGATGTCGGGGTACCAGAAGTCCACTCCCTGTCCCTCGTCCGCCGCCGTCATGGCCAGGGCGAAACGGTTGTAGAGGTTGCTCCAGGCCTCGAAAAGACCTTCGGGATGGCCGCCGCCGATCCTGTCTTCTGCCAGCGCTTCCGGATGCAGATAGCCCATGCCCCGCTCCAGGATCCTGACGGGTTCACCCTGGACTTCGAAACGCAGCTGGTTGGGCTGTTCGTCCCACCACTCCAGGCTGGCCTTCTCGCCGATCACCCGGATTTTCTGGCCGTGCATGGAACCGCAGTTCACCGCACAGGACCAGACCATGGCCACCGCACCGGTGTCGTACTCCATCAGGGTGTAGGCGTTGTCCTCCAGCGGCGCCCGGCTCTTGACGAAGCTCTGCCGGCTGCACATCAGCCGCTTGACCTTCAGGTCGGGAAGCATGACTTCCGCCAGGTACAGGGGGTGGGTCCCGATGTCCCCCAGCACGTAGCTGGGACCGGCGTATTTGGGGTCCACACGCCACTTGGTGCTGGGTGTGTTAGCTTCCACCGCCACATTGTGGAACCCGTGGGCGAACTGCATGTTCACGATGCGGACCGCTCCCAGCTCTCCGTTTGCGATCATCCGGCGGGCCTGGTCGATCAGCTGGTGTCCCGCGTAACCGTAGGTCACGCCCACGATCTTCTTCTGCGCGGCGGCTGTCCGCTCCAGCTCCTTCGCCTCCTCTGTGGTGAAGCACAGGGGCTTTTCGCAGACCACATGCAGTCCCGCCTCCAGGGCCGCTTTGGCGATCTCGAAGTGGGTGAAGTTGGGGGTCGCTATGGAAACCGCCTGGATCCCGTCCTCCCTGGCCGCCTCGGCGGCGAACATTTCCTTGTAGTCCTTGTAGCAGCGCTCGGGGGCCACATGCAGCCGGAGGCCGAAGTCCCTGCCCCGCTCGGCATCGATGTCGAAGGCTCCCGCCACCAAGTTGAAGTTGAAGTCCCGCAGGGCTGCGGAGCGGTGGATGTAGCCGATCTGGCTTCCCAGACCGCCGCCTACCATGCCCCAGCGGATGGGTTGTTCAAAATTGCTTGCTCCATATATCATCGTCTGTTCCTCCAGTGATCAATCGAATCCCACGCTCGCCAGATAATCCCGGCTTGCCTTCACGTCCCGCAGGCTGGTTTCCACGTTCCTTGGATCCCGCTCCTGCTCCACCGTTATGTAACCGGCGTAACCCATCTCCTGCAGCGTCCTATGGATGTCCTCGTAGGGAAGGACTCCCTTGCCGATGGGGCACATCACGCCTTTGGCGCAGGCATCGAAGAAACGGATCTTTTCGTTCATGACCTCGTCGTAGACCTTCCGGTCGATGTCCTTGAAGTGCAGGTAGTCGATCCGGTCCTTGTATTTCAGCAGCCATTCGATGGGGTCCATCTTGGAATAGTACAGGTGCCCCGTATCCAGGCAGAGCCCGGCGACTTCCTGGGGGATGTCCTTGGCCACCTGGTCGATCTCGTCTGCGAACTCGATGTAGCCTCCCGCATGGGGGTGCACCACGGTGCGCACGCCATAGGTCTCCCAGGCCAGCTTGGCGATTGCCCTGATGTGGTCCATCATCCTGTTCCAGGCCTCCTTGTTCAGCCGGGGTGCCCGGTCCGGATGGCCCGCCGCATAATCCCGGCCGTCATGCCCCCAGTCGATCACCACCAGGTACGGTGTCTTGAAACGCTGCCCCTCTTCCTGGGGCGGTTGGGGAAGCTTGGTCACCATGCCGCAGATGTCATGGGTCTGCCCGATCAGGTTTTGGAAGTTCTCCTCGCTTACCAGGTCATCGAAGATGGTTCCCGCGATGATGTTCAGTTTGTTTTCCGCCAGCACGCCCGCCACCTTTTCCAGCTCCATGGGGATGTAGCCGTAGGGTCCCAGTTCCATGCCGCTGTAGCCGGCCTCCGAGGCCTCTTTCAACACCCGCTCCCAGGGGGGCAGATAGGGATTCTTTGGATTGTCCACACCCCAGCAGCAGGGCGCTCCAGAAATTTTCATGCTCAATGCCGTTCCCCTTTCAACTCGTCGTCGTTTGCTTACACGTTGAATTATAGGCTATCCCCCCTCCGTTTACCTCCAGGATTTTGTCATTAGTTGCCATATTTATTGCGGCTTTTCCCATGTTTTCACAAACATCTGCACAGCAAAAACTACGGATTCTTGCTTTCCAAAGCAAAATGGACCAACTCCGTCTTGTTCCGGCCACGCCCAAAGAGCATTCTGGACATGCAAAAAGACGCCCGTAAAAAAGGGCGCCTCTCGGATGGCAGGTCATTCCGCGTTGATGTCTGTCCAGTATTTCCGGTACTTGGCCGGTGTCATGCCCACCATCTTCTGGAAGGCCGCATGGAAGTGGTTGGAGTTGTTGTAGCCCACCGTGACGGCGATGTTGGTGACGGATGCGTCGGTGTTGATGAGCAGGTTCTGGGCCTCCCCGATCCTCCGTCGGATCACGTACTGCATGGGGGAGAATCCCATGGCCTCCTTGAAGAGATGGGACATGTAATACTGGTTGATGTTCAGGTGTTCCGCGATTTGGGCAAGTGTGACCTCCTCCATGTAGTGCTTGTCCAGGAAGGCCTGGATGCGCTCGACCATCACCTTCTGTTCCGTCTGCATGGCGGCCGCCTGGATGTGCAGCAGGTCGTCGATCAGTACGATGGCCGCCCGGAGCAGGTAGTTGGCGAACTCCGCATCCCCCCGGTTGTCGGAGACGGTATGGCTGTGGATCATCCCAAGCAGCTGGTCGAACTCCTCGAAGCGGTCCCCCACGGCCACGACGGGTGTGGTGTTCTCGAAGGTGAAGTGGTTCAGGGGGCGGCCAGGAAGCCGCAGGCCGCTTACGGCGATTCCGTAGACGTTGAGGCTCTCGTTGGGGTTGGCAGTCTCGTCATGGACGACCCCCGCATCGTAGAGCAGCAGGTCCCCCTTCTTGGTTTCGAATTGCCTTCCCCCGATATGGTGGATGCCGGTGCCCGAGGTGATGAAGACCAGTTCAGCCCGGTCCTCGTGCATGTGCATCACCCGGGGCATGCCCCTGTGCCGCTCCTCCGTCCTGCAGGAATAAAGCAGGCGGGGCGGGGCATCCCCCTCGAACCGGGATGTGAAGCGGTGGTTGTTGAAGCATTGGATCATGATACCACCTCCGCCACCGCCACCCGCTCGATCTCCATGAGGCCGAGGTCTCGGTTCTTCGGCTTCAGATAGCGTTCCCGGAATACTTCCGCCCCCACATCCTCCTTCAGACCCAGGCCGAAGCCGGACAGGTAGGCTTCCATCCCGGTTTGGCTGAAGCCGGTCATGAACTGACGCATCATCAGCCTGTTCTCCGGATGGCGCTCGGGATGGTCGAACAGGTCCTGGAGCACGTAAGTGAACACCAGGCGGCTCCCCGGAGCCGCTGCCCCGACGAAGCGGAGGGTGTCTTCAAAGGCTTCCCTGGCGATGTACTGTGTGACCCCTTCCATGATGAAGAGGGTTTTGTCCGAAGGGTCGCACCTTGCTTTTTCCAGTTCCTCCCGGAGGTTCTGCCGGTCGAAATCGATAGGGACGAACCGCAGGTTGGACGGGAACTTGATGCCCGCTTGCCGCATGCGGCGCCTTTTTTCATCGATGACCTCCCGGGCGTCGATCTCATAGACCTTCAGGTCCTGGATCCCCTGGACCCGCAGCGCCCGGGTGTCATAGCCGGCGCCGAGATTGACCACCGTCTTGAAACCGTCTCTAATCGCGTCATCCAGGACGTCATCGATGTACCGGTTGCGGCAAAGGATGCCTCCCAGCACGCCGGGGGTGGAGCGTTCCCGGACGCCGACCATGTACCGCAGGACCCTTTTCGATTCCATCAGCTTGATCAGGAAGCGGAAGCTTGGCGGCAGCAGCAGCACGGAGTACCTGTCGTCGAAGATCCGTTCCTCCTTTTCGTACATGGCTTCCACCGCCTTCAGGAATGCGGTGCCTGCCGCCATCAGTGTGTGTTTCATGGGTCGTTCCTCCCTTCGGGATTGTTCTTCGAAAAAACCGGCAGGGGTGCGCCCCTGCCGGCAAATTGCCTCCTTGAATCGTCATGTGGTCGATGCCTGATAGATCTCCTGGATCGACCCGCCCAGCATCCTGTGGAACGCCTCGTCCGACTGCTGCACCGTCAAGCCTTCCAGCAAGGCCCGGGAGAAGCTGGCGATGAGCCCGGGATTCAGGGCCAGAAGCCTGACAGCCTCCTCCCGGCTGTAGCCGCCGGACAGGGCGACCACGCGCAACACGTGGGGATGGGCCACCAGGTCCGAGAAGAGCCCGGCCTGGTCGGGCAAGGTGAGCTTCAGCATGACGCGCTCCCCTTCCGGCAGCGCATCCAGGTGCTTCAACACCGCCGCCTTCATCAACAGCTCGCACTCCGCCTTGTCCTCGCTGTGGATGTCGATTTCAGGCTCCAGGATGGGGATCAGGCCGGCTGCCAGGATCCGCTTTCCGTATTCGAACTGCTGGTCCACGATCTTCCGGATGCCTTCCGGATTCGCCTTGTTGATGACGGAGCGCATCTTGGTTCCGAAGACCCTGTTCTTCACCGCCCGGTCCAGCTTGTCGTCCAGGTCGGTGATGGGCTTCATGAGCCTGACCCCTTCCTCCTCGTCGGCCAGGCCCTTGTCCACCTTGAGGAAGGAAAGGATCCCCTTTTTCTCCCAAAGGTAGTCCACCGTGGGCATCCCCTCGATCGTACGGTCCATGGTCTGCTCGAACAGGATCGCCCCCAGGATATGCTCGGATGTGAAGGCCGGGCTGGTGATGACCCTGGACCGCATGGCATGCACAAGTTCGAACATCTCGTCCTCGCTGCCGTACTGCTCCTTGGGTATCCCGTAGCCCGCAAGGGTTTTCGGCGTGCTGCCGCCGCTTTGGTCGAGGGCCGCGATGAATCCCGGACCGGTTCCCATGATTTCCACTTGTTTCTTGTTCATGTGACGCACCTCTTTTCTTGGCAATCCGCATGATGGAAATAATCCTGATTTACCTTCATCTTATACCCAAAAAACAGGAATGTCAAACCGACTTCACCCTATCCCGGCCTCCTCCACCGCATAGGGCCACCTTCCTCCACGCGCCTTGTCAACCTTTCCATGCCGTCACCCCTTCCTTGCCATGGGTTGGCGGCTGGCCCTTCAACGGCCGGACGCCAGGACCGCTTTGTGGAATTTCTTCTTGCCCTTGCGTATTTTGACCCCATCTTCCAGCCGTCCCCTTTCCAGTCGGCTGTCGATGGACGCCACCCTTTCCTCGCCGATGAACACGCCCCCTTGCCGGACCAGCCGCCTGGCATCGCTCTTGGACAGGGCCAGTTCACACAGGACCAGCAGGTCAACAACATGGATTGCTCCATCCTTCAGCTGTGCCTCCGGAATCTCGGTCGTTGGGATATGGGAATCGTCGGTGCCGTCCGCAAAAAGCGCATGGGACGCCGCTCTCGCCTTCCCGGCCTCCTCTTCCCCATGGACCAGCTCCGTCAACGCATAGGCAAGTATTTCCTTGGCCTCGTTCAACCGGCTGCCTTCCCATCCATCCATTTCCTCGATCCGTTCAAGGGGCAGGAAAGTCAGCATGCGGATGCATTTGAGCACATCCGCGTCCGCCACATTCCTCCAGTACTGGAAGAATTCGAAGGGCGTTGTCTTCTCCGGGTCCAACCAGACCGCCCCCCTTGCCGTTTTCCCCATCTTGCTGCCTTCCGCATTCATCAGGAGGGTGATCGTCATGGCGTAGGCATCTTCCCCCAGTTTTCTACGGATCAGTTCCCGGCCGCCCAGCATGTTGGACCACTGGTCGTCGCCTCCGAACTGCATGTTGCAGCCGTAATGCTTGTGCAGGTGCAGGAAGTCGTAGGACTGCAAGACCATGTAATTGAACTCCAGGAAGGACAACCCGGTTTCCATCCGATGCCTGTAGCATTCCGCACGCAACATGTTGTTGACGGAGAAACAGGCGCCGATCTCCCGTATGAATTCCATGTGGTTCAAGTCCAGCAGCCAGTCCGCATTGTCCACCAGGATGGCCTTGTCCTCTCCGAATTCGATGAACCGCTCCATCTGCCTTTTGAATCGCCTGCAATTGTTCCGGATCGTTTCCGGCGTCATCATGTTCCTCAAATCCGTCCGGCCCGACGGGTCGCCGATGTATCCGGTGCCGCCCCCCAGGAGGACGACCGGCTTGTTGCCAGCCATCTGCAGCCGCTTCATCAGACACAGCGCCATGAAGTGGCCTACATGGAGGGAATCCGCTGTTGGATCGAAACCGATGTAAAATGTCGCCTTCCCTCCGTTGACCAGTTCCCTGATTTGCTCTTCGTCCGTGACTTGGGCGACCAGGCCCCTGGACTTCAATTCCTCGTAAATTTCCATTTTCCTCTTCCTCCAAGAATCAATTATAGGAGAAATTATAACGGACACCACAGCAAACACAAGTCACAAAAGGCCGGATGTGTGTCCCTGATCCAGTCAGCCGATATGGCGCAGGATGTCCCCGGGCAACGTCCGCTTCAGCAGGGAAGCCAACCGTGCCTTGTCCATCTTCATGCCCCCCAGAAGCCATTCGATGATGCAGTCCGTCCCGCCTCGGGCTGCGATTTCGATGGCGAACCGCATGTCTTCCGTCTGCGTGTCCACGCCCTTTCCGGCAAGATATTCCTCGAAGGTCCTTTTCGTCAGCAGGATGTCGCAGGCACGCAGTCCGTTGACGTCACGGCTTTCATACGCGTTTTTCAGCACGGGATGCTTTTCTTCATAGATTTCCAGATGGCTCAACAAAGCCTCTTCCCATCCCACCCCCTCCTTGATCCTTCCGAAGCTCCCCTCGTACAGCCGGGCGAAATACCAGGCCGCAAGGTCGTACTTGTCCTTGAAATTCCGGTAGAAGGTTTTTCTAGAAACCGATGCACAGGCAACGATTTCACTGACCGGAATATCGTCCAGGTTCTTGCACGCCAGCAGCGCTTCCAGGGCTCCTGCCAGCTTCTCCTTGCTGTTCATCCCGGGAAGGACTGCTGCACGGAGGCCACCAAAGTTCTCGCATATGCCGCCGCGCGGTCCAGGTCCTGCTTGTTGGGATGCCCCAACCCCAGGAACAGGAAGGCGCCCCGGCAGAGGAACTCCTCCAAAACCACCTCTATGCCCTTCCTTTCCAGCGCTTCCCTTGCCTCCTCCTGCTTCATTCTCCTGCTGGCGCAGGAGGTGACCAGTGCCGCCTTCCTCACCCTACTTCCGTCAAGCTTTTCCAGATAATCCAGCATCCTAGGGTCGCCTTTTCCCCCGTAGATCCCTCCCACCACAAAGAGGAGGTCTGCGCCGTCAATGACGGGATTGGATCTGATGTCCTCCGCCCGGATCCCCAATTCCCTTGCAATGGACTCCGCGATTTTCCTTGAATGTCCGGTTTTGGACAAATATGCCACTCTACAGTTCATTCCTTCTACACCTCCAACTGTCGGACCGTTGGTTTGCTGCCTCCATCAAGTTTCCGCCACGATGTTTCCCATTTCACTGATGTCATACCCACCGATGCCCATGAATTCCATTCTGAACGCTTCCGAGCGGAGGATCTCCAGCATCGCCTGGATCTGGGGCATGCCCATGTCTTCTTTCCTGACCACCAGTTCGTACCGCTCCTTCTGCAGGGGTATGAAGTCGATTCCGTCCACCTGGCGGGCGACCTTCTCGCTGCCGACCGCCACATCCGCCCCTCCCCTAGCGACCGTGCTCGCGGCCGTAAAATGCGATTGGGACTCCCGGCTGTAGCCCTTGATCGAACTCCCATAGATCCCCAACAAGCGCAGGTGTTCATCCAGCAGCACCCTGGACCCGGCCCCTTTTTCCCGGTTGATCATGGTGATGTCCTGGCGTTTCAGGTCGGCCCATGTGGTGATGTTCTTGGGGTTGCCTTTGGCCACGTAGAAGCCCTGCATCCTGTTGGTGAGGTGGATGATGACGGCCCGGATTCCGGGAAGCAGCCGCCGCACATAGGGGACGTTGTATTGCCCCGTATCCCCGTCCCACAGATGGGCGGAAGCGACTTGGATGTCTCCAAAATACAAGGCGGTAAGGCTGTTGTAGCTTCCGATGTAGGACCGGAGGGCGGGCCCTCCATAGGGATGGTGTTCGACATAATTCGACAGCACATCCAACATGATGTCCTGGCCGCAGATGACGAAATTCCCGGCAGGGGCCTCCTGGTTCGACTTCGGCTGCCGTCTGGCCTCCCAGTCGGCTTCCTGTGCTTGGGGACGTTCGACAAGGCTGCGTTGTCCACTTGGGACCTGCGCGCCGGGCTGGATGTTCTTGGACCGGGCGATGTAATCCTCCACGTCACCCAGCGTGAAGCGGATCTTCCGGCCCACCTTGTAGGAATTGATTTCGCCCCGCTTGATCAGCTCATACACCGTATTCTTCGCGATCTTCAGTAGGTCCGCGACATCCTGCGCGGTAAGGGCATTTTGGTTTTCCATAGAATCAACCTTTCAGAACATATTTGTTATGATGGTTTGGATTATATCACGTTTCGTCATGTTTTGCAACTTTCAGTTCGCTTTCGCTTGACTTTCAACGGGTTCATGCTTATAATGTGCCTATCGTTACGAAAACTCAATTTAACACTTCGTTTGGTTTATTTTCGTTTATCTACACCATGTCAACTGTTAGACGAAAGGAGATTCCATTATGAAAAAGAAGCTGATCGCACTATTGCTCCTCGCAGCCGTCGTCGGCTCCACCGGATGTGCCGCCCAACAGGCAAGCGCTCCATCCGCAAACGCTCCCGCGTCAACCGGAGGCACCGCGGCGCAGGAAAAGGCCGAACTGACCATTGCCGCAGCCTCCAGCCTGACGAACGCCTTTACGGAAATGGGCGAAGCCTTCGAAGCCGCCAACGGCTGCACCGTCACCTTTTCCTTCGGCTCCACAGGGACGCTTTCCGAACAGGTCACGAACGGCGCTCCCTTCGACGTGTTTGCCGCAGCGAACGAAAGCGATGTCACCGCCCTTGACGAAAAAGGACTCCTCCTGTCCGACACGGTCCAGGTTTATGCCATGGGCCGCCTCGGCATAGCGACATTGAAGGCTGGCGGTTTTGAAGCGGCCACCATGGAAGACCTGACGGACCCGGGCATCAAGGTCATCGCCATCGCAAATCCCGAACACGCACCCTACGGTCTGGCCGCAAAGCAGGCAATGGAGTCTGCGGGGCTGTGGGAGACCCTGGAACCCAAGTTGGTTTACGGAAAGAACATTTCAGAGACCCTCTCCTACCTGACCACCGGGAACGCGGATGCGGCTTTCATCTCCCTGTCCCTCGACGACGGGGAAACGCTGGACTTCCATCTGGTGGATGCGGATGCCCACGAGCCCCTCAGGCAGGCAATGGCCGTCGTCGGGAACACGGGGAACGAAGAACTTGCCAGAAAATTTGCCGAACACGTGAACAGCCCCCAAGGCCAGGAATTGATGGGCCGGCACGGTTTCATGGCCCCAGGGGAGTAGCCTATGGATACCCTCAACCTCTTTCCCCTCTACCTTTCGTTCCGTGTGGCCTCCACCGCAACACTCGTCGGTTTCCTGTTCGGCCTTCCCGTCGCCTGGTTCCTAAGCAGAGGGCGCGGGAAGGCCGTCGATTTCCTCGACACCTTGACCAATCTCCCCGTCGTGCTGCCTCCCACCGTCCTCGGCTACTATCTGCTGGTCCTGCTGGGAAGGCAATCCCCCCTGGGGGCCTTCCTGGAAGACACCTGGGGCGCGCGGATCGTGTTCACCCCCACGGGGGCCATCATCGCATCCACCGTCGTCTCCATCCCCTACCTGATCAAGGCCGCAAAAACCGCTTTCCTCGAAATAAACGAGGATTACCTGAACGCCGCCAGACTGCTGGGCCGCAATGAATTCAACATATTCGTCACCATTGTCATGCCCATCGCATGGCGGGGGATCGTTGCAGGAACCACCATGTCCTTCGTCCGGGCTCTAGGCGACTTCGGCACCACCCTGATGGTCAGCGGCAGCATCCCCGACAAGACGATGACCATGCCCATCGCCATTTACGACGCGCTGCAGGCCGGTGACAAGGCCATGGCCAACCTGCTGGTCCTCATCATGACCGGCATCGCCGTCACCGTCCTGTTCACCATCAACCTGCTGGAAAGGAAAATGAGAAAGGGGTGAACAACCATGCTGGAAGTATCCATCAGGAAAACCTTCGGTAAATTCACGCTCCAAACCTCCTTCACCGCCGAAAAAGGGGTTTTGGGCATCCTGGGCTCCTCCGGCTGCGGCAAGAGCATGACCCTGAAGTGCATCGCCGGCCTCCAGAAGCCCGACAGCGGCAGCATCCTCCTCAACGGCAAGCCCTTGTTCTCTTCCGGCTCCAACCTGGATGTTCCGTCCCGGAAGCGCAACATCGGCTACGTGTTCCAGAACTACGCGCTTTTTCCCCATCTGACAGTCAGCCAAAACATCGCCTACGGCCTCGGGCATCTGGACAGGACGCAGCACAAGGCGAAAGTCGCCAGCATGGTCCAACGGATGCAGCTCTCCGGCCACGCGCACCACTACCCCTTCCAGCTCTCCGGGGGACAGCAGCAGCGGTGCGCCCTGGCAAGGACACTGGTCACCGAGCCCGACCTGCTTCTGCTGGACGAACCCTTCTCGGCTCTGGACACCCACATCAAACACCTCCTGGAAAAGGAGTTGATCCAGATCATCCAGGAGAATTTCGACGGCATCGTCCTGCTTGTGACCCACAACATCGAGGAGGCCTACCGGATCTGCGACCGGATCATGGTCATGGACCAGGGCCGGAACCTCCAGATCGGGGCCAAAGAAGACATCATCAGCAACCCCGTCAGCCTGACGGCCGCCAGGATCACCGGCTGCAAGAACCTCTTTGACGTGCGCGTCCTGGAGGAACACGAAGGCCACGTCCTCCTTGAAGCGGGCCAGCTTGTCTTCAAGGCGCAAAAAAACCATACGCCTGTCTCCAGGCATATGGTTGCGGGCATCCGGGCCCACCACCTTCGGCTGCATTCCGGAGTGTCCCATAAGGAAAATGTTTTCGAATGTGAAGTCGTCGAAAAGGTGGAGGGAGTATTCTCTACGACGCTCCAGGTGGATTGCCGCGGCCTGCTGTTCCAGTTGGAGATCGCAAAGGCTTCCTGCCCCCACCTGACCGGAACGGACCGCGGCAGGCTGCGGCTGCACATCCCGATGAAACGGGTTTTCCTCATGGAACCGGAGGTTTGAGGGCTGTACTATGTGGTTTCCCTTTCAACCAGGGAAACCTTCAGGACGACATGCTGGAGCGCCGGCTTGTGCTGGGGGTCCGCTTCAATCTCCTCGATCACCATTTGCGTGACTCCCCTCCCCATTTCAACGGCCGGTATTTCCATGGAGGTCATCGCAGTCTCAAGCATGCCTCCAATCGAATGGCCGGTGAGACTCATAACCTTTATTTTGCCTGGAACCGGTATCCCTCTCTCCTTCAGCGCCCTGATCACGCCGATCCCTTGCATGTCCACCGATGTGAGAACCCCATCGATCTCCTTGCAGTCCTCCAGCAGTCTGGCCACCCCCTGGTAGCCCCCTTTGAAATAGTCCCCCTTGGGGACGTTGGACTCGACCACATGTTCTTCATACCCGAACTCCTTGATGGCCTTGCGGTAGCCCCGATACCTTTCCTTGTATGGGACTATTTCCATCGGGCCGTTGATCAGACCAACCTGTTTGCACCCCTTGCCGATCAGGTACTTCGTGCCTTCATAGCCTGACTTGAAGTAATCCGCTACAATGCTGCTGATGGTTTCGTCCTGCTTCCTGACCAGCTGCACGACTGGAATCCCATTGCATTTGACATCCCTAATCAGGCGTTTATGCTTGCCGGTTGACGCAATCACAATCCCGTCGACAAAACCGTTCCTCAATCGCTGGATGCATTCCTCTTCCGATTCCGGACTGTCCTCCGTATTGCAGATCATCACCCCATAGCCGAATCTGCGCGCCTCAATCTCAATCCCCTGCACGATTTCCCCGAACACGCTCAAGTTGATGCTGGGAATGACGACACCGACCGTATGGCTTTTCCCCTGTCTCAATCCTTTTGCCAGCAAGTTGGGACGGTAACTCAATTGTTGGACCGCATCCAATATTTTCTCCTTTGTGTCCGGATGGACATAGGAGACATTGTTCAATGCCCTAGAGACCGTGCTGACATCCACATTGGCAAGTCTTGCGACATCCTTCAAAGTAGCCATCTTCCCTCAACTCCTTTCAACACAAACGTTTGCGGTGTTGTGCAATCGTTTGTATCCCTTTGACATCAATATAGCACCGGGGCGTCCTGTTGTCAATCTCCCGCGCCGTTCCCGCACCTGGAACCTGTTCAATACAGCAAAACGGCATGCGCTTTGACACACATGCCGTTCTCCTTTCCCTGCTGGCCTTCCGTTTACTTCAGCTCCACCTTGCCCGCGGTGCTGTTCTTGAGCCCTTCCCGAATCAGTTCCTTTTCCTCGTCGTCCAGCGGAAGGACGGGCAGCCGCATCAGCGCCGAGGAGAAGAGTCCCCGCTGCATGAGCGCTTCCTTCATCCTGGCATGGGCTTCCCCGGAGGGCTGTCCGCCGCCGTAGATGGCGAAGGAGATGGGATAGATCAGGTCGTCGTATCTCCTGATTTCCTTGAAGTCTCCCGCCTTCATGGCCTTCCATGCTTCCGTGATCAGCTCGGGGATGCAGCCTGCGAATCCGATCAGTGCGCCGTCCATTCCGGGGAACATGGAGGTCAGCAGCGTTTCGTCGTGGCATGTGATCAGGGACACCTCCGGCGCCTTTTCACGGAGCACACGGATGTCATGTTCGTAGAGGGGGGTCACACGGGTTCCCATCTTGATCGCCTTCACATGCTCGATCTCGTTCGCCATCTTCACCAGGGTCTCCACCGGATAGAAGGCCTTCGTGTACGCAGGGTACAGGTGGATGATGATGTCGATGTCCGCGCCTTCAGCCACGTCGTTGACATACTTGAACGGAGCGTCCGGATGCATCCCGAAGCGCAGCCACATGTGGGGGGGCATCAGCAGAATGCCGTCCGCGCCCGCTTCCTTGGCTTCCCTTGCCATCTCGATGGATTCCGCGGTGTTCTCGCAATTGATTCCGGAGATGATCATCACCTGGTCTCCAACCTCGTCCGCAACGATCTCCACCACCTGCTTCCGCTCCGCTCTCGTCAGGGAGGTGATTTCCCCCGTATGTCCGTTGCAGACCAGGCCGCCGATCTCGTCGAACTCCGCCAGCCACTTCACGTATTTCCGCAGCTCTCCTTCATTGATGCTGTAGTCCTCGTTCAGGGGAATTGAAATTGCCGGGAAAATCGTTTTCCAGTTGATCACTTTTTTTCTCATCGGTTGTTCTCCTTTTCTATAGGTTTGCGCAATGTGCAATCGTTTGTAGTTTTATCCTGAAAATACGGGGTGTCCGCTTACTTCAGCTCCACCTTGCCTGCGGTGCTGTTCTTGAGGCCATCCCGGATCAGTTCCTTTTCCTCGTCATCCAGGGGCAGGACGGGCAGCCGCATCAGCGCCGAGGAGAAGAGTCCCCGCTGCATGAGCGCTTCCTTCATCCTGGCATGGGCTTCCCCGGAGGGCTGTCCGCCGCCGTAGATGGCGAAGGAGATGGGATAGATCAGGTCGTCGTATCTCCTGATTTCCTTGAAGTCTCCCGCCTTCATGGCCTTCCATGCTTCCGTGATCAGCTCGGGGATGCAGCCTGCGAATCCGATCAGTGCGCCGTCCATTCCGGGGAACATGGAGGTCAGCAGCGTTTCGTCGTGGCATGTGATCAGGGACACCTCCGGCGCCTTTTCACGGAGCACACGGATGTCATGTTCGTAGAGGGGGGTCACACGGGTTCCCATCTTGATCGCCTTCACATGCTCGATCTCGTTCGCCATCTTCACCAGGGTCTCCACCGGATAGAAGGCCTTCGTGTACGCAGGGTACAGGTGGATGATGATGTCGATGTCCGCGCCTTCAGCCACGTCGTTGACATACTTGAACGGAGCGTCCGGATGCATCCCGAAGCGCAGCCACATGTGGGGGGGCATCAGCAGGATGCCGTCCGCGCCCGCTTCCTTGGCTTCCCTGGCCATCTCGATGGATTCCGCGGTGTTCTCGCAGTTGATTCCGGAGATGATCATCACCTGTTCTCCAACCTCGTCCGCAACGATCTCCACCACCCGCTTCCGCTCCGCTCTCGTCAGGGAGGTGATTTCCCCCGTATGGCCGTTGCAGACCAGGCCGCCGATCTCGTCGAACTCCGCCAGCCACTTCACGTATTTCCGCAGCTCACCTTCGTTGATGCTGTAGTCCTCGTTCAGGGGGATTGAAATTGCCGGGAAAATCGTTTTCCAGTTGATTGCCTTTTTTCTCATCGGTTGTTCTCCTTTTCCTACTGGTCTGTGTCTTTTTGGTTTCTATATGGAACCCACCGCATTGTCCATGCGGCCGGTTACGAACAGTGCCATCTCTGCCGGCCGGCCTTACAATTGGACGACCTTGACCTTCTTGTTGACTGCGGCTCCAATCAGTATGGCGACCGCCATGATTACGATTCCAACCAGGTCCGTATAGCCACCCGGCATCATCAGGACGAATCCGGCCACCAGGAGCAAAACACGCTGAAGCCGGTTGATCCGGACGATCAGACATCCCTCCAGGGCAGCCACCAGCGAAAGGATTCCCAGCACGGCTGTGATGCAGGCGACTGTGGTCGCAAGAATCGAGCTGGTCTCATGCAGCAGCAGGGCCGGTGAAGTGATGAAGATGAAGGGAACGATATATGCCACAATACCAAACCGGAATGCCCTGAACCCCGTCTTGTTGGGGTCGGCTTTCGCGATGGCCGCCGCCGTATAGGCAGTAAGCGCTACGGGAGGGGTTATCGCTCCCAGACAGGAGAAGATGAACACGAACATGTGTGCCGCCAGGGGAGTGGCTCCCATATCCGCCAGCGGAGGCGCCAGAACAGCCGCAAGGATGATGTAGACCGCGGTGGGGGGCATCCCGCAACCCAGTATGATGGCCACGATGGCAACCAGAATCGCCCCGATGTAGATGTTGCCTCCTGTGATGCTGATCAGCTGATAGGACAGTTTCGCACCAATTCCCGTCATCGACAGCACCCCCACAATCAGACCCGCGCAAGCGCAAGTGGCTGCGATTGCAACACCTCCGGAACCTCCCTCGTACAACGCCTGCAGGACCTTCTTGATTGTCGGACGGTACTCCGGTTGGGCGAAGGCCACCAGGAGGATGGAACCTACACAATATACGGATGCCTTAGCCGGGCTGAGGCCGCTTGCAATCAAGAGGACCAGGACGAGGATGGGGATGGCGTTCAACAACCGTTTTCCTAATACCGAGCTTATGGGAGGAAGCTCTTCTTTCTTCAACCCCTTGATGCCGGACATGATGGCGATGCTGTCCACCGAAAGCATGATGGAGAAATAGTACAACAACGCGGGCATGATGGCGGCCTTTGCGATCGTCGCATAAGGCAGTCCCAGGTACTGGGCCATGATGAATGCGCCGGCCCCCATGATTGGAGGGGCGAACATGCCGCCTGTGGAGGCGACCGCTTCCACCGCAGCCGCTTCATAATCCTTGTATCCCGTCTTTTTCATGAGCGGTATCGTAAAGGAACCTGTAGTGACCACATTGGCCGCCGGACTCCCGGAGATCATCCCCATCAGTCCACTGGCCAGCACAGCCGTTTTTGCCGGTCCTCCCCGATACTTGCCGGTGACGGAAAACGCGAAGTCCACAAACCATTGCCCCGCTCCGAACTTCTCCAGGAACGCACCGAACACGATGAAAACCATGATGTAGGTGGCGGCGATCCCCACCGGCGTTCCGAAAATCCCTTCCGTGGACACATACATGAATGTGACGATTCTTGTCCAGGTTTCTCCCCGGTGGACCAGAAAACCTGGCATGTAGGGTCCGAAGTACGCATAAAGCAGGAATACCGCCGAAATGATGCTCAGGATTTTGCCCGTGGTCCGCTGGGCTGCGATGAGGACCAGGATGATCATGATCGTACCCATCACCACATCCGTTGCGGGCACGGCGCCCGTCTTCATTATCCGGGCATCCCAGACCATGATGATGTAGATGCCTGCCGCAATCAGGCTGATTGCCAGGGCCAGGTCCACCGCTTTCGTCCAACCGTTCGTCTTTCCCCGGAAGGTCAGCGGGATGGTGATGAACACGGTCGGGACCAGGAGTGTAAGCAGCAGGGACCTTTGGATAATCAGCGAGGTGGACCCGAACGCCGCAAAGTACAGGAACAGCGCCGAGCATGCGACCAGAGACACTTTCGTATAGTATTCAGGGACCGCTTTTGCAAATTGTTTTATCAATCCATCACACCTACTTCTTTAAAGTATTTGATTGCTCCTGGATGAAAATCGATTGGAGATCCTTTTACCGCTTCCTCCACCGACAATCCCAGGGCGGCCGGATGGGATTCCTTGATTTTGTCCACATTCTCGAAAAAGGCTTTTGTAATCTCATAAACCAGACCTTCCGAAAGGTCTGCGCTGCACACGATCATGTTCGAAACGAAGATTGTCTTGATTTCTCCGCCTGTCCCATAGATATCTTCCGCCAGGACGACTTCACTGTAATAAGGGTATTTCTCCAACAGGCTTTGTCTCACGTCATCTTCAATCGAAAGAAGCAGCATGTCTTTTTCGCGTGTCGCCTTCAGTTCCTGGATTGCGGATGCAGGCGCCGCCGACTGTACGACCACCGCATCGACCGTTCCGTCCGTCAGGGCGGTTATCCCGTCCGAATAGGTGACATAACTGGGATTGAAATCGTTCGCCCCGATCCCGTACTCGGCAAAGACTTCCAGGGCCATGGAAATCCCCGCGCCACCGGCAGGTCCCAAAACAACCCGTTTCCCCTTGAGGTCCCCTATGGTCTCGATGCCCGTGGACCTCAGTGTCACCACATGGAAAACCCCTTTCGACAATCCGTTGGCGATTGCCCTTACGGAAGGAGCGGCGGTTTCATAGGGCGCCGTCCCTTGGATGGCCGCATATGCCAGGGAGGACTGTGTAATGGCCAGGTCTACGCTCTTGTTTTCAATCAGCGTATTGTTTTCGGTCGCTCCTCCTGTCACCTGGGCATTCGTGTTTATTCCCAATACGTCTCCAATGATCTGGGACATTGCGATGCCGATGGGATAGTAAGCGCCGCCTGTGCCCGCGGTACCGATTGTCAGGAACTTCGGATAGGCTTCTTTCTCTGTTTCTTTCCCTATTCCTTCCGTCTGGCCTCCATCGGGCGAAACGCTCCCGCCGGTATCCTTCGATCCGCATGCAGCCAAAACGCCAAGAGACAACAGCAATGACAGCAACACCAATACTTTTCTCATAATTCACACCCCTTTTAAGCAAGTTTCATGGTACCGACGCAAACTTCCCTTTGCCTCCTTTTCAAATTTTCTGCAATCGATGTTCTATGTGCAATCGATTGTAGTTACTTGACATCAATATAGCACCCTGAAAGTCAGATGTCAATATTACACAGGCCATCCGCAATTTATTGCAGAATTTAGGTTATTATTGCCAGGCCCTGTGATTCTTTAACGATAAACAATACACAATCCCAGAGGAAGAACTGCCAGGTCTATAGGCAAAATCTCTGGACAGAGGGAACCGAGTTGCATTGAAAGCAAAAAAGCCGCCGGTTGTCCAGCGACCTTTTCAGTATTGCAAACAGCATACCAAAATTTTCAATGCAAGTTGACGTTCATCCCCAGGATGCGATGTGTGACGCAATATGGCCGGCATCTTCGCCGACCCCCATAAGCAATCCGGATTTTTGCTTGTAAAGGTAAGGCATTCCGACAAAATACAGTCCGGCGAATTCCGTGACCCCCCTTTTCTGGATTGGAAATCCAGCTTCGTCCAAAACCGGCAGCTTCACCATGGAGTAATCAAAGGAAAAACCCTGCGCCCAGATGATGGAACCGATGTTTTCTTTCACCAGGTCCAGTTCCCTGAGTTCCGCCACAGCATAGCCATCCCGCAATTCCGGCAGTGTCTCTGGTGGCACGTCCAATCCTTGACGCAGGATATGGGCATCAATCGCCTTGATGACATCGGCCTCAATCCGGTCTGTCTTTGCCAGGCTCTCCTTCAGGTCCCCCGCAAACAAGACCCTTTCCTTGTCGCCATCGATGGCATGCCCAAGCAGCTGGACGCCATCCCGAACAAATTGGTGGAGATTGATTGCATGGCCACCTTTTGTGCCGGAGAGATGCGGGTTGGCCGCAAACCTGCTCTTCGGGGAGTCCAGCATGTCGACTGTGCGGTCGAAGAATCCGATTTCATTCAGCCAGAACACGATATCCTTGCCGCGGTAGCGGCGCGGGACCCGCCCGGCGCCCCCTACGGCAAGAAACACCTTGCGGCCATCCTTGTAAAGCTCCTCTGCGATTTGTGCGCCGGATTGCGCAGAACCGATGACCAGGACGGCTCCAGACGGCAGCTGCTTTGGATTCCGATACTGCGTGGCGTGGATTTGCAGGACCCTCGAAGAGATTTTTTCCCCAAACGGGGTGATTTTCGGGCCTTGAAACAGGCCTGTCGCGACCACTACGTTTTTTGCGATGAGCGGTTCCTGGTCCGTCTGTACGGTGTACCCTTCTCCATCCGGCCGGGCACTGATTCCGGTGACACGAATTCCATGGCGGATCGGGAGGCCGTACGCGGTGATGTAATTTTCGAAGTACGCCACAAGCTCATCCCGCTGCATGAAGCCATCCGGGGCATCCCCGTCGTAGAAAGCGCCGGGCATCCTGATGCTCCAGTTTGGGGTCAAGAGCGTGAACGAGTCCCAGCGGAAATTGCGCCAGGCGTTGCCGGCCTGTGCCGCCTGCTCCAGGATCACATGATCGATGTTCCGCTGTTTAAGGAAATAGCTGGTCGCCAGTCCCGCCTGGCCACCGCCGACAATTGCCGTATGCACAGTCTTCATCTTCTACCTTCCCTCCATCGCTTTCCTTACTTCCCCGTCCGTGGGCATGCCCCCCTGGGCGCCGAACCGCTCCGTCGACAGGCTGGCTGCCACATTGGCGTATTCCAAAGCGGACTTCAGATCCGCACCCATTGCGATCCGCAGCGTAAACGCGCCGTTGAGCGTATCCCCCGCCCCTGTCGTGTCCACCACATGGGCTTTTCTGGCCGGAACCAGCACCACGGTCCCATCCTCCAGGCAGGCGCTGACACCCTTGGACCCCTGGGTGATGAGGAGTTTGCCCGGATACCGTTTCAGCAGCTCTTCCGTGGACAATTCCGTGCCGAACAGGATGGCGGCTTCGTGCTCATTCGGGGTCAGGTAGGTTGCCTTCTCTATGGTCTCCTTTTTCAACGGAACCGCAGGCGCCGGATTCAGCACGACCTTGACCTGGTGTCTTGCGCATAGGTCGACCACATACTCCACGGTTTCCATGGGAATCTCCTGCTGCAGCAGCACGATGTCCGATTCCAGCAAAGGCCCCCTGATCCGGTCCACATAAGCCTTGTCCACCATGCCGTTGGCTCCCGGAACCACCACGATGGCGTTGTCGTCCTCCCCGACGGTTATGAACGCGATTCCAGTCGGAATGTTCTCCACGACCATGATATGGGATGTTTCCACACCCACCGATTTCAAATTCTCCAACAGATTCTTCCCCGTTTCATCGTCCCCTACGCAGCCGAACATCTCGACCTGTGCGCCCAGTTTCGCCATGGCGACGGCCTGATTGGCCCCTTTTCCCCCTGGAATATGATGGATTTCACTGCCGTGCACCGTCTCCCCCTTCAAAGGGATCCTTTCCGCAACGACAGTCATGTCCATATTGATGCTCCCAACAACCGATACCTTCATAAGCTTCCCCTCCCCATACATTTTCACCATACCCCAGTCGACGGTTTTTTGCAACAAAAAAAGCCACCGGTTGTCCAGCGGCCTTTTCAGCATTGCAGCAGGCTATCTAACCCCTGCGGAGGGCACATCGATGACAAGTCCCGCGGAGGGTACATCGATGACGAGCTTGGAGTCCATTGTCGGCAGGATTGCCAGAATTGCGGCAATTGCCAGAATGGAGAGGATCCTCTTTTTCATTCGTTTTCTCCTTATCTATTTGGTGTGATTCCGCGCATCTTTGCGTGCACCGGATCAGGATAATTTTATCACAGCCGGAGCTGTGTGGCAAGCGCCTGCAGCATGTTCAGATATTTGCCGGTATGGCTTCTCTCGCAAGACAGAAGGTCTTGCGGGGTACCCTCAAACAGGATTTCACCGCCTTCGGATCCGCCCTCCGGTCCCAAATCTATGATCCAGTCCGCATGCTTGATGATGTCCAGATTGTGCTCGATGACAACGACCGTGTTGTCCTCATCCACAAGGCGCTTCATGATCGAGAGGAGCCGTTCAATGTCCGCCATGTGCAGTCCGGTCGTCGGTTCGTCCATGACATATATTTTGCCCCTCTTGTGCAGTTCAGAAGCCAGTTTGACCCGCTGCGCCTCCCCACCCGACAGGGTGCTCAACGGTTGGCCCAAGGCAAGGTAACCCAGGCCCACATCGCACAGGATGTTCAATTTACGGGTGATTCCCGGATTCTCGAAGAACGTCCGCAAGTCCTGGATGCTTGTGGTCAGGACATCATGGATGCTCTTCCCCCTGTATTGCAGGGAAAGGACCTCTTCGGTATATCTTTTCCCCTGGCATTCCTCGCATGTGACCTTCACGTCATCCATGAAGTGCATCTCATAGCTGATTGTGCCCAATCCGCTGCACTTGGGACATGCTCCCTTTGAATTGAAACTGAATAGGGACGGGGGCGCATCGGTGCCCTGGCCGAATTCCTTCCGGATCAAGTCGAAAACCCCCAGATAGGTGGCCGGATTCGACCGCACGTTTTTTCCCAAGGGGGACTGGTCGATGACGACCGCTTCCTTGTTTTCTCCCAGAAAAACCTCGTTGATCAGGCTGCTTTTCCCCGAACCGGCAACCCCTGTGATGCATGTCAGCACACCCTTCGGTATTTTTGTGGAAACGCTCTTGAGGTTGTGCAGCGTCGCGTTGCTGATTTCAATGCAATCGTTCCAGGGTTTCCTCGTCCCTTGGATGCCGCTTCGCTTCTTCAGATATTCGCTGGTCGGTCCTCCGGAATGCAGCAGCCCTTCCACAGGGCCGGCGTAGACGATCCCGCCCCCGTCGGCACCTGCTCCCGGACCGATGTCGACCACGTAGTCGGCGGCTCCGATGATGTCCGGATCGTGCTCAACGACAAGCAGGCTGTTGCCCTTTTCCTTCAGTCTGTTCAGCATGCCGACCAGCCGGTCCGTATCTCTCGGATGGAGGCCCACGGAGGGTTCGTCCAGGATATACATCAGCTCCACAAGGTCGCAGTCCAGTTGCCTAGCCATCTTGACCCGTTGGCTTTCTCCCCCCGACAGGGTTGCGACCGGCCTGTTCAGCGACAGGTAGCCGACACCGATTTCAATGAGATGGGAAAGGATCTGCCTCATCTTCGCCACGATGGGCCGGGCGACATCGCCCCCAACGGCTTCCAGGAACCCATCCAGCGCGACGAGCTCCATCTGGACCAGCTCTGGAATCGTCTTCCCGTTCACCCGGACACCCCTTGCCTTCTCGTTGATCCTTGACCCTCCGCAAGAGTCGCACGCGGAGTATCGGAAATACTTCTGATAGGCGTCCTTTTGGGTGATGGAGCGTTCCGCCGGCGCCTTGTCCAGATAGGTCCGCTCAAGCCTGCGGGCGATGCCTTCAAAGTGCTTGGCGTAGGTCCCGGCACCATGGGGTTTGGTGATGGGAACCGCCTCCGCGTATAGCAGGTCCTGCAGTTCCTCTTCCGTGTACTCCTTGAGCTTCTTGTCGACGTCGAACAGGTTGATCCCTACCATCTCACGCCAGTTCCATCCCCCGACCTTGTGGTCCGGGTGGGTGATGGCGCCCTCTCGGATCGTCTTGTCCCTATCCAGCAGCTGGTCCACGTCAACCTTGATCCGCACGCCAAGGCCGTTGCAGTCCGGACACATGCCGGAGGGATGGTTGAATCCGAATACGAAGGACGGGCCGATGAAGGCATCCCCGCACCTCGAAAAAAGGAGCCGCAGATAGGTGTATAGTTCCGTTGCCGTTCCGACAGTGCTTCTCAGCGTGGTTCCCATTCGTTTCTGGTCGATGACGATGGCGGTGGAAAGGTTTTGTATGCCATCCACATCCGGCCGGGAGAGTTTTGGCATGCGCGCGCGGGCGAAGGAAGAGAAGGTTTCCACAAGCTGCCGCTGGGCCTCCGTGTAGATCGTATCAAACACCAGGGATGATTTTCCGGAACCGGATACCCCTGTAAAAACGACCAGTTTGTTTTTGGGGATTTCCAGGGAGATGCTCTTCAGGTTATGTGTCCTCGCATTGTTGATGATGATCCTATCATGTCTCATGCCGACCTCCTATCGTCACGCATCGATCAAATACTCCTGGTACCCCGCCTTCCCATGGGTCCTGACCAGCTCCCCCACCGCCACCAGCCGGGAGTCCCGGAGCAGATCCAGCTGCTTGAGCCGCCGTTTGGACAGGGGATTGTCCGACAGGGACCGGAGGTAATTCTCCCCGGTGAAGGCGGTCAGCTCCAGCGTCGGATACCGCAGCTTGAGCTTGTCCGCAATCAGCAGCCCTTCCGGATCGAAGTCGCCGCTGTAGTCGAACAGGACGCCTCCCTGGTGGAGGGCGTCCATCAGCCGGTACACCAGACCGTTCACCTGCCCGCCGGTGCAGATGGCCGCCCCTGCGGGATGCCTCAGGATGCGGGCGTAAAAGGCCGCCGGATTCTCGAAGCAGTGGACCCGGGGCGCCACTGCCGTCAGGCTTTCCGCCTTCCCCAGGTTCGCCCCGGTGAGCACCAGGGGCTCCCGGCGCCGGTGGAATGCCAGCCAGCCCAGCGCCTCCCCGCCGGAATCCCAGCCTTCCAGCCCATAGGTCAGCACGGTCCGGGTGCTGGAGTCCATCAGCAGATTGGCCGTCTGCAGGAGGCCGTCGGTCTCCTCCGCCGATTCCGGATAGGGGACCCCTTCCCGGTGGCTGAGATGATAGAGCAGGACCCGCCGCAAGGGCGTCCCCGGATCCAGCCGGTGGGGGTCCCTGGTGGCCATCGCAGCCGCCACCGGAAGGGACAGCCCCTCCGCATGGGACCCGCAGACCGCCAGCAGCCTCTCCAGCGCCCCCAGCAGGGCCCCAAGGGAATCCGCCGATTCCGTGTAAAGCCCCAGGAGGAACTTGTAGGCGCCGCTTTGGGGGCTTGCCAGCACCTCCTCCAGCCACAAGCCCAGCTCCTCCAGGGTCAGGGACCGGACCAGGCCGCCGAAGAACTCCTCCCTCTCCCGGGCCTTCTGCTCGGCGAGGGTCTTCTGCCAGACCATCGGCGTCTGGAAATAGGACGCCAGGACCCCTTCCAGGTCCACACCGTCATACCGGGTGCCCCCGAAAGCCCCCTCGAATTTGGCCAGGGGGATGCTGATGCTCCTCTGTCCTGCATAATCCTTCTTGAAGAGACCACGCAGGAACAGCCGCTCCGCTTCGGAAGGGTCGCGCAGCACGAAGCTTCCCCGGACGCCGCCCAAGGCCTCGTACCGCTGGCGCAAACCCTCCAGGATGCGGGCCGCTTCCGGCCTCTCCTTCAGATACCTGGCACAGTCCCTATTCACCTGCTTCATCCGTTCCCACCCCTTCGTCCACCAGCATCCGCACCTTCCCGTTCCACCTGTACCTGATCGACGTCACGAAGGTCACGTTTTCCGGCCGGATCAGCTCGTAGATGCCCAGGGCCGGCACCGTTTCATAGTCGCCGAAGAGCACCTGGGAGTTGGCGATGAAGCTCAGCTTCAGCTCCTTCACCAGCAACCGGAACATGTCCTGGATGTTCTTCTCGTCCACCCCCGCAAAGGCCTCGTCCAGGGAGATCATCTTCGGACAGTCCGCGCCGCCGCCGCTGTACTTGGCATACACCGCCGAGAACAGCGGAACGTACATGGCCATGGCCTTCTCCCCGCCGCTGAAGGTGAAGAAGGCGTTGTTGGTCAGCTCCTTCCTGCGTTCGCCCTTTTTCGTGTAGGACAGCTGGAACTGGAACCACTTCCGGTAGTCCAGGACCTCCTTCATGATGGCCAGGAAACTCCTGGCGTCAGCCCCCTCCTCCGCCCGGGATTTGGACTCCGCGATCTTGGATTGGAAATGGGCGATCAGGCGGTCCTTCTGCTCCCGCCCCAGAAGGGACTGGTCCCCCTTCAGGATCTCCACCAGCTCCTTCGTGCCCAGCTGGTCCTCCGATTCCGCCGCCTTCGTGACCCAGCGGAGATGGAAGGAAAGGCCGCTGGAGGTGTCCATGCCGCCCATGAGCTCGTCGATCTTCTCCACCCACCGCTCGCTGTGGAAGATCTTGGCGCTGATCTTCCGGCTCACGGAGTTGATGAGGATCTCCTCGAACAGCGCCCTGTCCTGCTCGCTCAGCAGGGAGCCCTGCTCCTTGATCTGGCCGTCGATCCACAGGGAGAGCTCGTTGAATTTCATGGGCTTCCCCTGCACCTTCGCCCCCAGGTCCATGCGGATGATGTGGATCTTGTCGTCCTCGCCCACATCCTCCCCGCAGAGCTCCCCGAAGAGATAGGTCCCCTTCAGATGGTATTCCGCAAGCTCCCCCAGCTCCCGCAGGAAGCGCTCGTTGACCGCCTCCCTCAGCTCCACCACGGTCCTGTTCTCCTCCAGGATCCCCCCGTGCAGGGCCAGGACCTGCATGGCCAGCCCAGCCATGCCTTCCGTGTCCTTGACGTCCCCTGGTTCCAGCACATGGCCCAGGGCCCATTCCCCTGCCAGGGCCGCTTCATAGAGCCGCCGCAGCCGCCTTGATGCGTCCTTCTGCACCTGCAGCATCTCCAGCTCCCGGCCGATGCGCCCGCAATCCGCTTCCAGCCGGGCCCGTTCCTCCACCAGGCGCCTGTACTCTTCGGGCAGCTCCTCCAGCCTTTTCCGGCAAGCCAGGAAGGCGGCCTTGACCTCCTCGAACCCGGAAACCTTGAGCTGCTCCTCGATGGCCCCCAGGCGGCCCCGGTGGTCCCCAAGGCTCCGTTCCTGGCGCAGCAGGTCGCGCCGCAGGTCTTCCTCCCGGGCCAGGCAGTCCTCCAGCCGCTCCCGGATCCTTTCCATGTTCTCCAAGGTGAACCATCTGGACTGGTCCATGCGGACCAGTTCCCCGAAGAGGCGGACATACTCCCCCATCCCCTCCCGGGCCGCTTCGAAGGCCTCCACGGTTTTGGCCAGGTAAAGTCCCTGGGTCCGTTCGATGACCAGGGTGCGGGCCTCCTTCAGCAGGCCGTAGACCTTTTCCGATTCCCCCTGGTAATGGGCCTCCTCCTTCAGGAACAGGGACAGCATGTGGGCCGCTCCGCTCCATTCCTTGTGGGCCACCTCCAGGTCCTGGGGTCCCGGAAAAGCCAGCCAGGCCTTGCGCA
Source organism: Anaerotalea alkaliphila (assembly GCF_010179735.1). Taxonomy (GTDB): domain Bacteria; phylum Bacillota; class Clostridia; order Lachnospirales; family Vallitaleaceae; genus Anaerotalea; species Anaerotalea alkaliphila. Next base: position 19,907 of record NZ_JAAEEH010000006.1, on the reverse strand, counting down.
TGGCCTCTAGCTTCTCCTCCAGACCGGCCGCCTCCTCCCTGGCTCCCGCCGCCGCCTCCCGGAGGGCGTCGATGCGGGCCTGCACCTCTGCGATGAGCCGCAGCCTGTAGCGCTTTCTGGACGCCGCGCCGATGAAGCGGGAGTCGGACCGGCCGCTGGCCTTCCCCTGCAGGATTCCCATCCCGTAGCGCCCGTCCTCCCGGACGAACCAGCGGTCCGGGGCGTCGTCCAGGAGGATGCTCATGAGCACGTCCTGGACCTCCCCACGGCTTACGGCGGCCTCCTCCGGGTCCCCCCGCAGGTAGTCGCTGAGGTTGTGGCTCAGGAACTCGGGGGAGGCGAACAGGTACTTGTCCGCCATGCCCGGATCCATGGACTCCACGGCCACCCGGTGTTCCGGGGGCACGATGAGCGCATCCAGGACCCCCATGTCCTCCAGGGCCTCCTCCAGGGTCCCCCGAAGCCCTTCCTCCAAATCACCGGCGAAATCGATGGCCTTGTAAAGCGGCACATGGGGAATCCCCTTTTCTTGGAGCCGGTTCCGGTTGGCCAGGACGGCCTCCGTCCGGACGGGCTCCGGCTCCTTCCGCCCCTGGATGGCCCCGCGCTCCGCCTCCGCCTCCCGGATGGACTCCTCCAGCAGCTCCACCTTGCTCTGCAGCTTGTTCCTTTGGACCGTCACCTGGTCCCGCCGGTCCTCGTAGGCGGTCCTTAAGGGTTCCAGGGCCTCGTCGAAACGGTACCGCTCCCCATAGCCGTAGACCCGTTCGGTGACCTGCTGCAGCACTTCCCGCTCCAGATGCAGCACATCGGCCTTCTCCTTCCAGGCGAACGCCTTCTCCGCGAACTCCTCCTTCACCTGGTTGAACTGCCGCTCGGTCTCCTGCAGGAGACGGGCCTGCGCCTCCTTCTTCCGGGTCGCCGCATCCACCTTGAGGAGGGCGGCCTCATAGGCCTTGCCCAGCCGGTCCTGCTCCAGCAGCGCCTGATGCCCTTCCCGGATCCGGTCCTCATGCCGCTGGACCTGCTTCCGGTGGTGTGTGAAGTCGCAGGCCTCCCCGGCCTTGCCATACTCGTCCGCAAAAAAGGCGTGCTCGTCGAACTGGGTGGCCTCCGTTGTCCCCGCAAGGGCGTCCAGCAGCCCCGCGATCTCCCCTTCCCAGGACTCCAGCTGGCCCTGCTTCTCCCGAAGCGCATGCCCGAAGGACTTCTCCTTCTCCACCTGCGCCTCCAGCTGTACGGTCTTCTCCCCGGCGACCTGCTCCAGGTCCCTGATCCTCTCCTTGTGGGTTTCCGCCTCTTCGGCCAACCGGGTGAGGTCGTGCTCCCGCAGGCTCTCCTCCTGGGCCTTGCGCTGTTCCGTTTCCCGGGCGTTTTGCTGGAGCTCCCCTTCCAGGGCCTGGAGCCGTGCCTGATGCCCCTTCTCCTCCTCCTGGAGGCGGCGCCCATTTCCTTCCACCCTCCGTTCCGCTTCCAGATGCCCCAGGAAACGCCTCGCCTTCACCGCCAGCATGTACTGGTTGTACCGGTCGTAGGCCCCCTGGATCCTTCCCAGGGACCGCTTGGAGGCCTGGAGCGCATCGATCTTCAGCTTGATCTCGTCCATGTTCTCGATGGCCTCGGACATGGGGCGCAGGTCCTCGTCGGAAAGGGTCACCAGGGAGTTCTGCATGATCTCGTACATGGTCGTCGGCTTGAACTCCTTGCTGAGCTTGGGGGACCGGATTTGGATGAGCAAGGCGATGAGCTCGTCGAAATCCGCCAGGTCGGCATAGCCGAAAAGGCATTCGTTCACCGCCGCCTTGTAGTCGCTTTGGCGGGTGTACACATGCCCCCCGCTGCCGATGCGGTTCTCCAACTCCCTTTGGGTCAGGGGGATCCTGTCCCCGATGTCCTTGTACAGGGAAAGGTCATGCCCCTTGCCGATCCTCCGGTTGTCCCGGAGGATGAAGTACCAGGTCTGCATGGGCATGTTCTTCCTCGCCCGCATCCCCATCCCGATGGTGATGTAGCGGCCCGCTTCCGGCTTGCCGAACTCCAGGAAAAGGTAGCCTGTCCTTTCCTCCAGGTCCAGCCCGTCGCTCAGCAGATAGCTTTCCATCTTCCTCGCCTTGGACCCGAAAGGGTCCAGCCGCTCCGGGCTCTTGTTCCCGTCGAAAAGCAGGGGCACCAGGCTCTGCATGGTGACCGACTTCCCGGAGCCGTTGGCGCCCCGGAGCAGCAGCCTCCCTTCCTCGAAATGGAAGGTCTCCTCGTCGTAGTACCAGAAATTGATGACTCCCGCCCTGCTGGCGGTCCATTGTTCCGTCATGTCCTGTCCTTTCCCCTCTGCCAGTAGTCCTTCGGGTAGTCCCCCGAAAGCTTCGCCGCTCCCGGGAGCAGCCGGATTTCCTTGTGTGTCTCGTCCACCTGCAGCAGCCCGAACTCCTCCATGTACCGGGTCAGCTCGGCCACCAGCTGGCTTTCGCCCAGTTCCCTATAACCCTTGCTCCAGCCCTCCCCATAGGTTTCCCTTACCTGCCCCAGGAAGGCGCGCCACTGGACCTTGGAGAGCACGACCACGTCCGTCCGGTCCCTTTCCCACTCCCCTTCCTCCACCTTCCGCCGGACCTCCCGGCAGGTCTGGAGGGTGATGTCGGAGATGTTCTTGCGGTTGGGCAGGGTGTCCGTCAGGCTGTTCTGGTCAGGGAACAGGACCAGGGCCCCGTTCCGGTGGACATGCAGTTCCGCCTGGACGGCCTTCTCCAGGTCGCCGGCGATGAGTCCCCGCTGGTTCTTGATGTAGAGGTAGTCCTGGTCCTCCGGCCCTTCCTGGTAGACCACCGGCTCCATCACCAGCCGCCGGTAGACCCGGTGCCGCCGCACCAGTCCCCGGTCCCCTTCCTCGCTCTGCCAGTCCAGGGTCTCGAAGGCTTTGGGGTCCTTCACCCCGGTGATGTCGAAGGGGAAGCGCCGCATGAAATACTTGGACGCCCCCGTGTTCTCGTAGAGCACCTCCACCGCCTCTTCGGATCCCGCAAACTGGCTGTCGTCCCCGTCGCTCACCAGGATCATCTCCTCCTCCTGCAGGAAGTGGAGCACCTTGATCAGGGTCTTGCGGTTGGAGTAGACGGTCCAGTCCACCGGCTCGGCGCCGATGGGTTGGGATTTCAGATGGTCCGTCACCTGGGCCAGCACGAACTGCTCCTCCGGCTCCATCTCCTCCAGGAACATCAGGAGCCAGCACAGGAACACGTAGGCCAGGGGGGTGTCGAAGGCGCCGATGCCCATCCAGGGGCTGGGCCTTCCAGGAATCTTCTCCGCCTTCACCAGGATGGGGTTCAGGATCAGGGCGTATCCCAGCTTGTCCTTGAAGAAGGACTGGTACGCCCCATAGGCGTCCTTCAGCCGGAAATACAGCTCCGGATCCTTCCGTTTCAGGACCCAGCGCCGGTTCAGCAGTTCTCTAATCTCTTGCATGGCTCACTCCTCGAATTGCAGTATGTAGGCGGGCATCTCCAGGGACCCGTCCTCGGATTCCAGCACGCAGCGTCTTTGTTCCCGGGGGTTGAGCAGGCGGTACTTCTGCCCGTGCTCTGTCACTGCCACGCCCCCTTTTTCCGCGATGGCCCGGGTCAGCCAGCGCAGCAGGCTCCTGCGCACGCTGGCGGAAACCTTGCCGATTCCGTCCATCTCGATCCGCCCGCTCTCCAGGTGGCGCATGAGGATCTCCCGTTCCGTCTCCCGCTCCTTCAGCACCCGTTCCCGCATGGCCGCCTTCTCCCGGGAATGGTCCGCGATGGCGGTCTTCTCCACCTTTTCCCGGTAGGTGCGGATCCGGGGGGTCAGGACCTCCTCCACCGGAGGCTCCTCATAGATGGAGGATTGGATGCTCTCCGTCCCACGGGTGTAGTCCCCCGCGAAATGCTTGTAGCCGGCAATGCCGAAGACCTGGGCGGCCAGCCTGTGGGCGTCGTCGACGGAGCCCATTCCGGAAAAAAGGGCAGCCACGGTCCTGTACTCCTCCTTCCTGCTGGAGTACTGGCTGGACTGCTCCAGGATGGTGGCCGCGTAGCGGGTGATCCGCCGGATGATCTCGTTGGTCATGGCCAGGATGGTTTCCAGCTCGCTGGCCTGCCCCGCCGCGCTTCCCATGAAGAAGCTTTCGATGCTTTGGTACTTCCCCTCCACGTTCCGGTACAGGTCTTCCCGCTTCAGCGTCTCCATGTCCACCCGGGGAACGTCGCTCTCGTAGTCCGTGATCCTTTCGAACAGTGCCCGCTTGTCCCCTATGGGCACCTTCTTCAGGATGCCCTCGATCTCGTGGCCGTGCTGCTGCAGGGCCTTGATGAAATGCCGCAGGTACTCCACCAGCTTCTCCTTGTAGACCAGGAAATGCTTGGTCTTCATCAGCTCCTCCGCCTTGGCTCCGGACCAGTCCCGGATATAGTCCTGGTAGCTTTGGTTCAGCCGCTGGAAGTCGTTGGTCAGGGCGCTCCACCATCCGCCCACCGCACCGGGTTCCGCATGCAGCTGTTCCGGAATCCGTTGCAGCTGCTCCTTCAGCCGTTCCATCAGCGTGGGCTCCAGGGAGCCTCCTTCGATGAACAGGTTCTCCAGCCGCACCGTCATGCGTTCGATTTCGATGGCGTATTCGGTCATCTGGTAACGGAACTGCTTGTTGACGAACTGCTGGTAGGTGCCCACCTTGGAGGTGTCCTGCACCGCACTCAGGTTCCCCCATTGGTGCAGGGCCTCCAGGTCCTGGGCGCACATCTCCAGGGTGTACTCCGAAAAGCGCTCCTCCCCCTTCAGGCTGTTGAAGACCGTCTCCTTGTCCAGCCAGTGGCGGTACCGCAGGTCGTTGATGTAGAAGGTCCGCATGATGGCCCGGTAGCGCCAGGCGTTCTCCACGGACAGGTATTTCGTTTCGGGAATGGGCTTCAGCCACTTCGATTGCATGGGGGCCTCCTTGGATGGTCGATTGTTTCCTTACGAACCAGTATAACTGAAAAAACACTCTGAATCCAGTAGCTTGGAAAAAATGCGCACTTGGGGTCTGACCCCAAGTGCGCATTTTAGAATCTTCAGACATCTCTTTGCCTGTTGTGCATTCTTCCCGCAAGCGGTATAATTGAATTGTAATTGTTGCAATTTTCAATTGCGTTGCGGGCAAGGAGGGAATTCGATGCAGGAAGAAATGAAATGTCCGGTAACTGGCCATTCAAAAAAATCCATCTCCGGCGGCGGAACTTCGATCAGGGACTGGTGGCCGAACCAGCTGAACCTCAAAATCCTTCACCAGAACCCGAACCTGAGCAATCCCATGGGCGCCAGCTTCAACTATGCCGAGGAATTCAAGAAGCTGGACCTGGAAGCCTTGAAGAAGGACCTGGTCGCCCTCATGACCGACTCCCAGGACTGGTGGCCCGCCGACTACGGCCACTATGGCCCCCTTTTCATCCGGATGGCCTGGCACAGCGCAGGGACCTACCGCATGGGCGACGGCCGGGGCGGGGCCAGCGACGGAACCCAGCGCTTTCCGCCGCTGAACAGCTGGCCGGACAATGTGAACCTGGACAAGGCCCGCCGTCTGCTGTGGCCGATCAAGAAGAAATACGGCAGGAAGATCTCCTGGGCCGACCTCATGATCCTGGCCGGCAACTGCGCCCTGGAGTCCATGGGCTTCAAGACCTTCGGTTTCGGCGGGGGCCGGGAAGACGTCTGGGAGCCCCAGGAGGATGTCTACTGGGGTTCCGAAGAAGAATGGCTTGGGGACAACCGCTACACCGGGGACCGGAATCTGGAGAACCCCCTGGCCGCCGTGCAGATGGGCCTGATCTACGTGAACCCGGAAGGACCGAACGGGATGCCGGATGCGGTCGCTTCCGGCCGGGACGTCCGGGAGACCTTCGGACGGATGGCCATGAACGATGAGGAGACCGTCGCCCTGGTAGCCGGCGGCCACACCTTCGGCAAATGCCACGGCGCCGGCCCCGCAACCCATGTGGGTCCCGCCCCCGAAGCCGCCGACCTGGAGGAACAGGGCCTGGGATGGAAGAGCAGCTTCCGTAGCGGCAAGGGCGGAGACGCCATCGGCAGCGGCCTGGAGGGCGCCTGGAAGCCCAGACCGACCAAATGGGACATGGGCTACCTGGAAACGCTGTTCAAATACGACTGGAATCTGATCAAGAGTCCTGCCGGCGCCTTCCAGTGGATTCCAAGCGACCCGGCCGCAGCCGACACGGTGGAGGATGCCCACGACCCCTCCAAGCGGCATGCGCCCATGATGACCACTGCGGACCTTTCCTTAAGGATGGATCCGATTTACGGACCGATCGCGAAACGGTACCGCGACAATCCCGAAGAGTTTGCGGATGCCTTCGCCCGGGCATGGTTCAAACTTACCCACCGGGACATGGGGCCGCGTTCCCGCTATCTGGGACCGGAGGTTCCAGCGGAGGACCTGATCTGGCAGGATCCCGTGCCGGCGGTGGACCATGAACTGGTCGACGGGCAGGACATCGCAGACCTCAAGGCGAAAATCAAGGCTTCCGGCCTGTCCGTCTCCCAGCTGGTTTCCACCGCCTGGGCGTCAGCCTCCACCTTCCGCGGCTCCGACAAGCGGGGCGGTACCAATGGTGCGCGCATCCGCCTTTCCCCCCAGAAGGACTGGGAAGCCAACCAGCCTGCCCAGCTGGCCGCAGTGCTGCAGGTCCTGGAGAAGGTCCAGGAGGAATTCAACGATTCCCAGTCCGGCAAAAAGAGGGTTTCTCTGGCCGACCTGATTGTCCTTGGGGGTTGCGCGGGCATCGAGCAGGCGGCCGCGAACGCCGGCCAAAGCATTTCCGTTCCATTCCTCCCCGGACGCACGGACGCGACCCAGGAGCAGACCGATGCCCCCTCCTTCTCGGTTCTCGAGCCGAAGGCGGACGGGTTCCGCAACTACCAGAAGGCCAAATTCTCCGTATGCGCGGAGGAGCTCCTGGTTGACAAGGCGCAGCTCCTGACCTTGACAGCTCCCGAAATGACGGTCTTGCTGGGCGGCATGCGGGTCCTGAACACCAACTACGGCGGTTCCCCCCACGGCGTCTTCACCAAGCGGCCGGAAGCGCTCACCAACGACTTCTTCGTGAACCTGCTGGACATGGGCACGGAATGGAAGCCGGTCGACGAAGACAGGACCGTGTTCGAGGGTTGCGACCGGGCCACCGGCGAACGCAAATGGACCGGCACCCGGGTCGACCTGGTCTTCGGATCGAACTCCCAGCTCCGGGCCATCGCCGAGGTCTATGCCTGCGAGGATGCCCAGGACAAGTTCCTGCAGGACTTCGTATCCGCTTGGAACAAGGTGATGAACGCGGACCGTTTCGACCTTGGTTGAAACCTGGATCGGATGAAAGCCGACACGCAATAACGGAACAAAGGGGCAGCGGTTGCTGCCCCTTTGTTCCGTTATATTCTGGTTATAGAAATCATAGGGAGACATGATGCGCACTTGGGGACAGTCCCCAAGTGCGCATCATACGTCACGCCCTTACCGCCCAGCGCAACTTTGCGGAACGGGCACGGCTGTTGGCGTTGCACTCTTCCGCTGAGGGCCGGATCGCATCAGGAGCGATCTCCTGGTAGACCCCTTCCCGAAGGAAGCGCTTGAAGGACTTCTTCACGAGACGGTCTTCCCCTGAATGGAAGGAAAGGATGGCCACGCGTCCACCCTCGGCAAGGACGCCGGGAAGCTTCTCCAGGAATTCATATAGCACTTCAAATTCGTTGTTCACGTCGATCCGCAACGCCTGGAAGCAGCGCTGGCAGGATTTTTTCACTTCCAGGTCCCGGGTCTTTTCGGGAAGAGACTGCAGCGTCCCTTTGATGATTTCCCGAAGCTGCTTCGTGGTTTCTATGGCTCCGCCTCTTCTGATAGCGGAAACGATGGCCCGGGCGATTTCCGCGGCATGGGGCTCATCCGAATTCTCAAACAACATGCCCTCCAGCTCCTCCTGGGAAATGGTCTTCAGGCGTTCCGCAGCGGACATTCCTTTTTCCGGGTTCAATCGCAGGTCCAGGGGGCCTTCGCTTTTGAAGGTGAACCCCCTTTCCGGATTGTCGATCTGCATGGAGGAGACGCCCAGATCCGCCAGCACGAAATCCAAGGGGCCCGATTCCAAAGCGATCTTGTCGATGTCGGAAAAATTCATCTGTCTGATCGTAAGGATTTCGGGGCCATATCCCAGGTTCGCCAGACGCTCCCTGGTGCGCGGCAATTCGATCGGGTCCACGTCAAGGGCATACAGGTGCCCCTTCGAATCCAGGCATTTCAGAATCTCCAGCGTGTGGCCCCCATACCCCAGGGTTGCGTCCAGTCCGGTCTGTCCCGGCTTGACCTGCAGGAACTCCAATATTTCCTTCACGCAGATGGAACGGTGCATGCCTGCAGGGGTGCCGCCCTTCTGCATGACCCTATCCACGGCGTCCGCATACTTCTCCGGCTGCAGCTCCTTGTACTTTTCATTGAAGGCCTTGGGGTGCGTGCCCTTGTAGCGGACGCGCCGCTTGTGTTTCTGCTCTTGATGGTCCATTCCCTGCCTCCTTTTCTACTGTACGATGAACTTTCTCATTGCACGATGAACCCGGCGGTCCGGCTCAGGACCTCCTTGCTCCGAGCCACCTGCGCCACATGCAGCCGGCTCCCTTTTTCCAGGACCAGGTCCTCCACCAAAAGCGCGCCGTCGTCCAGGAAACGGGTCTCCTTGGCCTTTCCGTCCAAATGGACGACACTCCAGGGAGTGAACCCCAAGCCCGAAACCTGTACGGATTCCCCCGACTGTTGGATTCCGGTGATGACGATGGGAGAGATCCCCATCCCGAGGACGGACCCTTCCGGAGGACCGGCGCTGCCCTTCCTCGCATAAACGGCCTGCTCTCCATAGAGCATGTCATACTGGAGGAGGACCATCATTTCCTGGTAATCGTCCGCCCAAAAGCGGTTCTGGTGTAGCTTTGTCAGGATGCCCTCGTCCAACCCCATCCGCTCCATGACCTCCGCCCCTAGCTGGTAGGCGGTCAGATCCTTGTCCTGCTTCTCCAGGGGGAAGTTGCTCCAGATGACATACTCTGTCTGGAAGCGCCCCCCTTCCCGAAGGTCCTCCTCCTCCACAGCCAGGGCCGGCAGATGGTCCCCGAAGAGCACGACGACCGTGGGTTCCCCAAAGGCGGACAGTTCCCGCAACAGCTCCCCCACAAAGGCGTCCGTCTCGAATATCTGGTTGGCATAGTATTCGAAGGAGGCCTTGGCGGCGTCCTCCTCCAGCCCCTCCACGAAAATCCTCTGGTTTTCGTCCAATGGAGCCTCCGGATACTTCCCATGGGGTTGGACGGAAACGGCATAGATGAAGTCCCTGGAACCGCCGGAGGCCAGCGCCTTGCGGATTTCTCCTGTCAGCACCTCGTCCTTGGCCCAACCCGTGGGGTTGTAGCGGACGTCATTCATGTATTCGATGGGACTGAAACGTTCGAATCCAAGATTTGAATAGACCAGGTTCCGGTCGTAGAAGGTGGCCGTATTGTTGTGGATTGCATGGGCGGCATAGCCGTTTTTCCTGAGGTGATAGCCGAGGCTCTCGCAAGCGGCCTCCTGCAGCACCGTCTTGTACGGATATTCCCCGGAGCCGAAATATTCCAGGTTCATGCCCGTCAGCACCTCGAACTCCGTATTGGCGGTCCCGGATCCGATGGAGGGAACCTCCAGAAGGCCGGTCGAGAACGTCTCCCTGAGCCTGGTGAAATGAGGGAGCGGGTTTTGGGAAAAGTCCAGGTTTTCCAGGCGGTTCACATCGAAGAACGACTCCAATTGGACCATGACCAGGTTCGGACGCCTTCCCTGGGAAAGGGATGGAGAACCCTCCAGGGAGGCAGCAACCTCCGCCATGCGCTCCTGCGAGTAATCCTCCGGCTTTTTGATTCCCCGGTCCACAAGGCCGGAGGAGAAGCTGTAGGCGAACCCGTTCTCGCTATAGGCATCGGTGATGTTGTCGAAGTTCTGGGAAAGGGCCTCCGCCTGCACGGAAAGGTTGGAGACCAGGAGCAGGGAACCTGCGGTTGCGCCGATGGTGAGGATGGCGGATTTGCAACGTACCCTGCTGGGTGGCAGCCGCCTCCAGGAATAGACCACGCCCACCACCAGGAGGCAGAACGCCAGCAGGATCAGAACCGCCTGGTAGAAGCTGATGTAGATTCCCACAATCCCGATGACGGATTTCAGCAGCTGGAAGTCGATGGCCCCCAAAGGTGTGATCCGAAAGCTCAGCACCATGAAATTGGCGCATCCCAGGAGGAACCAAATGGCTGCGATGAGCAGCAGCATGAATCGCCGCCTCCTGAAAAGCGTGGATATGGAAAGGGTCAGCAGCACAATCATCATGTTGTACAGGAACATCAGGGGATTCGAAAAGGCATACCCCAGGGCCTTCCCTACGGAATGGCGCCCGAAGACCTCCAGCAGGAACGTCAGGGCCAGCGCCAGCAGGGGCATCATCGGTAGGGAATGAATTTTCTTCTGAAACATATCTTACCTCGCACAGGATATCCCGGCCATCCACGTGGTTTTGCTCCGCAACGGGCGCACCTGAAGCTGCTATCTCGAGACCGGCTTGTTAATAATGAGACAAAAATAATTATAGCACATTTTTCTCCAGGATTGTAGAGAAAAAATGCTCACTTGGGGTCAGACCCCAAGTGAGCATTGTCAACCGATTTCAAACTGAGCGCCGCTCCGGTCAGGAGGATGAGCAAGCCCGCAAAGTAGCCGATCCAAGGGATTTCCACTACGGACATGGGCACCCCCAGCGCAAAGCCCGCAGCAACGCCCGCCGTCAACCGGCCGGCCTGCAGATCCGTCGGCAGTTTGGTCCGGGACAGCCACCCCGTCACGGAAAATAGAAGCCGGCGGATGAATCCGCTTTGGCTCGACGACCGGAGGGCCGTTCCCGCCGCAACAATCCCTATGATGCTGTTCTGGGGGGAATTGTCCCCGCTCATCCAATTGTAGAGCATCCATGCGAGCCCCATGCCGGCAAGGGTCAGCCCCAGCCCGTTGGCTGCGGCCGACTGCCCCGCCCTATCCTTTTCCTTCTTTACCCTTGCCCGCGACCTGGCTCCTGTCGCCAGCCCCGCAACCAGAGATACGAACATTCCTTTCCCTACGATCCCGCCCAGCATTCCCGGTGCGCCGCCGGTGGTCCCACCATCGGCGAAGGTGAGGAAGCGCAGCCAGGAAGGGACAGGGACCCCCACAGCAGCCAGCAGGCTGAGGACAAGCCAGACCGATGCGGAACCCAACGCAAAGGACAGGGCCTTTTTGTTTTTACCCGCCATTCCAATCCCTTTTATTGCCGTTGCCAACCCGCCCGCTAGAATCCTGATGGGACCGTGCGCCTCCATCACCGCTGCTTCAGTTGTGTCCGGTACGGGGGTATCCGGCATATCGATTTCGAAAATCAATTCCCCTTCCCTGGCGGTCGCCCGGTCGGGAAAACCGTTTCCTCCAGGTGCCCTGCTCGTCCTCCCAATCATGCCTGCGGCCGGTTTCCCGCATCCTCTGCAGAATTTGGCCGTTTCCGAAACCGCCCTGCCGCAATGGATGCACTTACGCTCCTCCGCCACCGGCTTGCCGCATTTCCTGCAAAACTTGACATTTGCGGATAGTTGTGCGCTGCAGGAGTTACACGCTTTGTTCATGACAGCCTCCAATCCCATCCCTGTGGTATCAATCGAATTTAAGAGTATCGTTATCCGTTTTGACCAGTGCCGTGGTCATTTGACCGTTGCGCACGGCAGGCGCTGCAATGCTGTGTTCGTCGTTTCCTCCCTCCAGCTTCCATTGTGCGCTGAATCCGGAAACCACGGGATACTCCGGGCGGTCCGCTGCCAGGGTTTCCGCCGCCGTGAGGGTCACCTTGAACGTATCCCGTCCCCGCTTGGCCGATCCCGTCCCCATGCCCCCCAGGGTAAGCTTGTCGACGACTTCCAGCGTCGCCTGCAGGGAAAGTCCTCCCGTCCAGCGCAGGGGACGGATTACGTTGAACTGGTAGTCCTTGTGCAGGACAGTAAATTTACCAAGACTTCCATTGCCCCAGGACAGGAGGAATTTGCTTCCCTTCAGCGGACCGGTTTGCACTTCAAAGGCGGCAGGATAATTCCTGGTGCTGTTCTTCAACGCTCCCGGATAGTACATTCTGGAAAGGACTTCCCCCACCCTGCCGGCAGCCATCCCGCTCCCCATCTGCAGCCATTCCTCCACATACGTCTGGAAGAGTTCGTGCTGGGTGGGGATCCGGGAGCCAAACCAGGATAGTTTTCTCGGTTCCTCCGTATTGTTGGGGGTGTTGTACACCCTATGCATGCTTGCGATGGCCGTGCTCACATTGTCCTCCACATCCACGCCCCGCTCCGCCAAGGCCAATTCACGCATTGCGTCGGACGCATACTGCAGGAAATAGGCGTGGCGCTCATGTCCCGCCTTTCCCGCCACCATGGTCCAGGCACTCCCCATCTTCTTGTGCTCCACCGCATGGGTCAGTTCGTGCACCAGGCTTTGCGCCTTCATGTAATCCCCGATTCCGGTCGGTATGTCGCTGTCCCGAAGCACTACGGAACGGACCCGCTTGTGGGTGGTGGATGCGATGACCCCGTCTTCGTAGTGGTTCTGGTCGGTGGTCGTCCCAAAGGGGACATTCTTGAAGGAGAACACCCGGTTTTCGATGAACTGCAGGCCCTCCACATACACCTCCGGATCCCCCACCTTCATCTGGGTGGCGGCAAAGGTTCCGGACGGGTAGTCGAAGAACCAGCGCACGATCTTCTCCCAGTCGCAAACGGGATTGAAGCTGCCTTTCAACACCAGGGCCGGATACCTGCCTCCTGGCAGGGATATGGTCAGCAAGATGGGGAAGGGCGCCATCCCCGGCTCGGTTTCCCCGGTGGTGATCGTACCGAAGACAGCTGGTTTCATCTCTGCATGATATTGCAGGTCCCTTTCATGGACCGGGGTGGTCCTCAATCGGGCATCCTTCATTGCGCGGATGGCTTCCATTTGCGCAGCCGTGGTTTTCAGCTGGTCGGAATGCAGGTCCACCGTGTACTCCAGCTGCAGGGTTCCTGCCGCATCCGTGTCGTACTCCAACCTTCTTCCCTTATCGTCCCATCTGGCGACCGTCAGGGGCAGGCGCACCATCTTTTCCGTGCGGCGGAAGGATTCCGCTTCTGTGAACGCATAAAGCTCCAGTTTTTCCGGAAGCTCGTCGATTTTCGTCACCTTTTCCACATGCTTGGTCGCCAGGCCGATGCCCTCATGGCAGAGGTTCACCACAAAGTCCGCTTTTGCTGTCTTTTCGAAGGTCGTCTTGTCCTCGTAGGCGATGGAGCATGGGTAGGGATAGACGAAAGCCTGCTTGTCCCAGTGGTCGAACACCCCAGATGCGGGGGTTATCCTGACCACATCCTCCCCTTGGGCGTCCTTGGCCATTTCCAGACGGATGTCCCGGTCCATCCCATCCAGGACGATGTTGTGTTTTGAAGCGTCGTACCCGACCAGCCGGCATTTCAGCTCGAAGGGGGCGTAATCCCCTTCCAGGAACCAGACCTTGTCCGATTCCAGCTGAATGGCCGGTGCCCCCTCCAGCTTGAAGGTCATCTTCCGCTGGAAGAAACCGCCGTCGGGAGCGGCGAAGGTGAACGTCATGGTTGCCTGGGTTTCCGTCGGGCTCTCGTTGGAAAGCATGATGACATTCCCTTTTCCCGGTGCGGGAGGGATCGACGGAGGTGGGTAGAGCCCCAATCCCTGGGCCTGGGTGAGCGTCGCCGACAGGGCGCCCGTTCGGGCTGCGTCGAACGCCCAGGCTCCGGTCTGTCCGTTCCTGCTTTCGATCCGCGCCGCAATGAACTGGTCCGTTTTTCCATGGACGATGGTGTCCCCGAAAGTCTTGTGGACGACCATCCGGTAGTCCCCCTTCTTTTGCCTGGGGTCCTCTTTCGGGGCGGCCTCCCCTCCCCCCAGGGAAGCGCCGGCTCCCGCCAGGGCGGCAACGGCGGCGGCAACCCCCACCACCGCTGCGGTCTTTATGTCGGTGACGTCCTCTCCCGACACGTCCGATGGCCCCCTGTCCTCGACCTGTTCCACAGGATCCAGGGGATCCCGGGCGGCGGGCGGGATGGCCGCAATCCCGTCCTGGGACCAGACGTAATGGTATTCCTTGTAGACCTGGACCCAGCCGTAGGAGGGCAGGACTTCCTGCAGTACGGTCAGGTACAGGTCATTGAGCTCCGGCCTGTATTCCGGTGCCGTTGCGCTGAATGTGGCGGAATTCTCCGGAATTGTCTTGCCGATCAGAATGGAATGGTCGTAATTGTCCGCTACCTGCTCGTTCAAGGGGGCGAACAGGCTGCCAATGTAATTCCCCTTGGACTCGTTGGAGAAGTACATGGTGACCTTACCTGCCGGCTCCCCGTCCGTATAGCCCTCCTCGGACTCCAAAATCCGGCTGGTCCGGCTTCCGCTTGCCTGGATTTCCACCCGTTCCCCCGGCGCGATGGAAGAAGGCGCATTCTCTGCCGAAACGCTCAAGGAAGCGTCGTAGACAAGCACCTGCCGTTCCCCCAGCCGCCCCGGCGCCGTCAGCACGATGTAGTGGCCTTCCACGGCAAGCCGGTTGTTTTCATAAGAAACCCGGTGGGTGTCCCTGTAGCCGGTGCCATGGGTCCCCCCATTATAGGCGGTCTCCAGGACGTCCCCCTCCGGACGTTCGATCCACCCTTCCCCGTCCCGCTTCCAAAAGGTTTCCGTCTCCTGCAGCACCCAGGCCCCACCCGCAACCGCCGCCGTTGCCGCACACTTGGGGCAGGGCTCTTCGCTTCGTAGGGTGTAGTCGTAGGTGTAGGTGTACCCGTCCGGGGTGTGGGGGTTGGAACCGTCTCCGCTTACGGTCCAGAAGTGTTCCTGGGTACCCAGTATGGTGCCGCAGGTGGGGCACTCGATGATCTCCATCCCCCCCACCAAGGTGGGCGGCGGGTCCAGGACGATGCGCCGGGTCTCCCCCTGGACGGTTCCCGTCAGGACCGCCAGAAGAAGCGGCAACACAAGGAGGAGAAGCAGATTCTTCTTTTTCCATCGATAGGCTTCCATACGCTCTCTCCTCCCCTATTCCGCCGAAACCATGATCTGCACCATCGTGGCCTCCGGGCCTCCCAGCGTGTTGGCCGTGACCATGACGGAAACCAGGTAGGACCCTTCGGTCCCCGACAGCACCACCATGTCCGTCCCCGGCACCTGCACCGTCTCCAGGTCCTCCAGCCCCTTTAGCGCCTCCTGGTAGTACGCAAGCACCTCCTGGACCGGTTGCCCTGATTTCAGCGTGACCATGTAGCCATCCGGCGCGCCCCCTTCCCCGGGCACCCGTTCGGTGACGGCGACCACCGCGTTACCGATGACCGGCACCAACTGGGAAGGGTATCCCTCCGGCAAAACGGTGCCTTCCTCCACGTCCACGGATACGTCTGCGGATGCGGCCGCATCCGCGATTTCCGGCCAGCGGGCGTACATTTCCTCCAGGTCCCCATAGGGGTCCTCCAGGTCGGCGAGGGTGGCGTTCAGGTCCTCCAGCAGCGCCTCCACCTTCCGGTTCAGGAGCTCCATCTCCTGGAAAAGGGCCCTGCATCCTTCCACGAGCACCTCCACTTCCCGGGCCTCCAGGGCGTCCCCCTTGGGCAGAAGCTCCCGCAGCCCCTGCAGGTTTTTCTCCATGCGCTGGTGGAGCCCCTCATATTCCCCGAAGATTTTCGCCAGCAGGAGTTCGGTCCCCGTATAGCTCTCCCCCATCTTCTTCTGCCGGGGTCCGGCACCGTCTGCACCAGATGTCTCCAGGACAGCGCCTTCCAGGCTCCTGAGGGCCCCCTGGTCCCCCTGTACGCCCTCCAGCTCCACCTTCATCCGGTCCAGCGCCTCCTGGAATTCCGGATTCAGTGCCGTGAGCTCCACGGCCCGCTTGGGGCTGGAAGGGCCGGAGCCGGAGGCGGAATCCACCCCGTCCAGGATGGAACCCGCCTGGACGGAGGCGTCCGCTAGCCCCTGGAGATGGTCCCCCACGACGGCCGTTTCCCGCCAGGGCCGGGGCAGGTCCTGGGCCAGCGCCTCGTAGAGCTCCCTGTCCAGGTTCTCCTCCCTGATCCGATCGATTGCGTCCATGGCCTCCCCATGGCCTATTTTCCGGTAGGTGTAGGAGAAGGTGCCCTTCACGTTCCAGATCCGGCTCGTGGCTTCATAAGCCCTTGACTCCCGGTTGCCGTAGGTCTTGGTGTCGGACAGATTGTCCAGGCCAGGCATCTGTCCTATGCTTGCGTTCGGCGCCCCGTCCGGGGGCAGGACCCGTTCGACCCCCAGGCGCACGGTGTCCGCCGTGGAGGTGTAGGCCACCCACTGCCTGTTCCGGGTGGGGGGCAGGGTGAGCACAAGCTGCTCCCCGCCGTCGATCCGCACGGGGTTCGCCGAAAAGTCTAGCTGGTAGGACGGCGTCCCCGAAGGGTCGGCGTCCGCCACCTCCCTGGTCGTGAGCAGTCCTGTGCCGTAATATTCGCTCAGCTCGCCGGCGGCGTTCACATGCGCCGTCGAGATGTAGGCCCCATGCATGTCGTTGACTGTGATTGCATGCTGGCTGCTGTAGGTCAGGTCCCTGGCCAGAAGATGGCAATTGCCTGTCCGGGGATCATGCACCAGGTAGTCCACCGACGTGAACAGGGCGTCCCCCTCCCCGTGGGTGCCGTCCTGATACTTGGCGACCCAGCTCTGGTCCTCCATCACCGTCGCCACGCCGGTGTAGAACACATACTCCTCCAGCAGGTCCGCCTTGACGGCCTCCAGGTCCACCGGCACGTCCTGGGCCTGGACCGGCCCCTCCGGCAGCATCTTCCGCTCCGCCTTGTCGCATCCCGTCATGCTTGAAACCGCCAGGGCCAGAATCAGGACCCTGGCGAAAAATATTATTGCATTGACCTTTTGGAATAGAAACATCATGAATACCCCCTCTGCATTGTTGCTTCCATATTAACCGATGCGCGCCGGTTGCACAAGAGAAAATGCGCACTTGGGGTCTGTCCCCAAATGCGCATTGAATTTGACCTTCTCAATCACCCCGGTATTCCAGAATGTCGCCCGGCTGACATTCCAAAGCCTTGCAGATCCCCTCCAGCGTCGAAAACCGGATCGCCTTTGCCTTTCCATTCTTCAATATGGAAAGGTTGGCCATGGTTATCCCGACCCTTTCGGAAAGTTCTGTCACGCTCATTTTCCTTCTTGCCAGCATCACATCTACATTGATGATTATCGCCATGTCATCCCCCTCAAACCGTCAGGTCGTTTTCTGATTTGATATCTATGGCGTTTTTCAGCAGCCTTTGCAGGATCGCCGCAAAGACCGCAATCACCAGGCATCCGAAAATGATGACCATCCCGATCAGGATCATCCCCGGTGCGTCGTCAACCTCCGCCATGAGGTAAATGAGCGGCATGAACAACACATAAAAGGCGCTGATGGTGAGCGCACAGCATTTGATGGTCTTCAAGGCCTTTACGGACAACTCCGAGAACGCCTGGCCCTTGTCGATATGCCTCAGAAGCTGGAACGTCTGGTGCAATGCAACGAAGAATACGATTGCCGTTGCATACAGCCCTGTCAAAAAGGGATACCGCAAAAAGGACAATTCCGGATTCAACTCCGCAAACCATCCGGCGATTCCCGGCAAAACGAATATGCACAGGGCAAGGACAGGGAGTCCCATCAGAACAACAACAAACTTCAGAAAAATGGTTTCTCGTTTCATAGGCCGCACCTCACATTTTTTTCAAACATATTTCTCAACATGATTCTAGCACGGAATTTATTGTTATTCAACAAATATTTATTGTTTTGGTTTTCGCAGGAAAAGCTGCCAAAAAAACGAATGCGCATTTGGGGACTGTCCCCAAATGCGCATTCGACAAACGAGGGGGGTGCGCCCCCCCTCGGATCAATATTCGATGAACTTGGATCCCGGGACGCCGCAGATGCTGCATTTCTCCGGACGGAATTTTTCGATGTTTCCGCATATGGGGCACAGATAGTAGAATACCCCTTCCGTCTGGTCCAGGTTATCCAGCGCCTCCTGGTAAAGCCTCGCGTGGACTTCCTCCGCCTTCATGGCGTAGGTGAAGGACAGGAGTGCCGCCTTGTTCCCTTCCTCTTCCGCCAACTTCACGAAATCCGGGTACATCTCCTTGTACTCGTGGGTCTCCCCCGCGACTGCATCCTTCAGGTTGTCCGCTGTGGTGGCGATCTTTCCCGCGACCTCGAAATGCTTCAGGGCATGCAGGGTTTCGGCGTCGGAAGCGGCCTTGAAGAGCTTGGCTGCATTCAGGTTTCCGTCCTTTTCAGCCTTCTTGGAATAGGCCAGGTATTTCCTGTTTGCTTGGGATTCGCCGGCGAAGGCTTCCATCAGGTTGTCCAATGTCGTGTTCTTTCCACTCATCTTTTTGTCCTCCTTGTTCTTATCTTTATTATTGAGGATCTCCAGCAACCTTTCCGCAGCTTCCTTGGGAAAGCCTGCCGGTTGATTCGCAGCCAGCAATGTTTGGAGAAAATCCTGGACGTTCCTGCTCTGGGGAAGCATGTAGCCCGATTCCCGGATCAGGTCCTCCGCCATGAGCCTGTTGGACAGGGCCAACGCCTTGGCAAGCTGGCGCAGGATCGGATTGTCCGTGTTTTTCCCGATGTCGGCGGCGATTTTTTCCTGCTTCACTTTGCTCTCCGCCAAGGACAGCAGCGCTTGCCTGACGGCATCCGTCTTTTCCTGCTGGGCCGGGAATTTCTCTGGGACCAGGGAAATCGCATGGGACGGGCAGGCATCCACACATAGGCGGCATCCGTCCAGGCATTTCTCCGCGTCGATCTGACCCGTCTCCGTATCCGTCGCCCCTGTGGGGCAAACGTACAGGCAAAGGCAATCTTTCGTACAAAGGCTTATGTTTCTAACCGCATGCATTCTCCCTACCCCCTTATGACCTCGGTGATTTTTTTGTTCGGAACCTTGCAGACAGGACAGATGTCGGGAAGGTCATCCCCGATGTACACGAATCCGCAGATGTCGCAAACATGGATGCGCGTGTTCTCCAGCAATGCGTCCTGCTGTTTCTCATACCGGCCAAGGATGGAGTTCAGGATCCTTGTGACCTTTTCCCCCCACGCAAGCGCCCTAAGCGCTCCCCGGTCCTCCGCATCCGCCGCAATCCGGTTCGCCTGCCCATAGCCTGACGCCAGGTCCTGGTCCACAAGGGCGCCGATCAGCTTCAATTGGCCTTCACTCGCAACACCGCTTTTCGCCTTGTAGAATTCCGCCAATTGGTCGAACAATTCCGCCTCTTCCACACGGTACTGCTTCACGCAGCCTTTTGAAAGGTTGGAAAACAATGCGCTGATTTCCCCATAGGACAATTCCCCACTGCCGCCGGCATCACTTTCTGCGGCAGCCGCTTCCTGTGCCACAGGCTTGACAGCGGCTTCCTCCCCTTCAAAATCGGCTTTCACCGCTCCGCATAACGGGCAGGTCCAGTCCTGTGGAACATCTTCCCATTTCGTCCCCGGTGCGATCCCGTTGCCTGGATCGCCCAGTGCTTCGTCATAGACATAACCGCAAACGGTGCATGTGTATTTTGCCAAAGCAAACCCTCCCTCCGGTCCTTTTGGATGTCACCCCTCGACTTCGAGGTTGTTTCCCTTTGATTGTACCAAATCGCTGGCGCGATGGCTAGGCAAGGCACATCGTTTTTCAAGCCTTTAGTCTTTCCCGTAGCCATGTTTTTTTGATTTAGAACAAAAAAGTAGTAGCTGCTTTTGAATATGTGTTAT
>NZ_JAAEEH010000069.1 GCF_010179735.1 Anaerotalea alkaliphila | reverse complement strand
ACGTCGTTGAGGCCCAGGTTCAGGACCGTGTCCATCATGCCGGGCATGGAGGCCCGGGCGCCGGAGCGTACGGAAAGGAGCAGGGGTTCGTTCTCGTCCCCGAATTTCTTGCCTGTCATTTCCTCCAGTTTCTTCAGAGACGCTTCTATCTCTTTGACGATCTCTTCCGCAACCGTTTTTCCGTCTTCGTAATATTTGATACATGCTTCCGTTGTCACGGTGAAACCTTGGGGTATGGGAAGTCCCAAATTGGTCATCTCGGCCAGGTTGGACCCTTTTCCACCCAGAAGGCTCTTCATGCCTGCGTTTCCTTCGCTGAACATGTAAACGAACTTCTTACTCATGCGGTTCTCCTCCTAATCGGTCATGAAATAACTATCCTAGATTGCCGGCCTGCCGGCGCTATTATTATAGCATAAAAACCGGATTTGGGTAGGGTGATTTTTGTTAAAGTTGCAAAAAAACGGCCCTGGAAGGGCCGTTTTCACAAGTTTTGGTCATTAGAATGTGAATTTTTGGTCAAAATATGAGTTGAGTTCCTCAATGCGGATCCGCTCCTGCTCCATGGAGTCCCTGTGGCGCACGGTCACGGTGCCGTCCTCCAGGCTCTCGAAGTCGTAGGTGATGCAGAAGGGCGTGCCGATCTCATCCTGCCTGCGGTACCGCTTGCCGATGCTTCCCCGGTCGTCGTACTCCACGTTGTACTTCTTGGAGAGCTGGAAGGAAAGCTGCTCCGCCTGCTCCGACAGCTTCTTGGAGAGGGGCAGGACGGCCACCTGGACGGGCGCCAGGACCGGATGGAAGCGGAGCACCACCCGGCTGTCCCCGTCTCCCAGGTCCTCCTCGTCGTAGGCCTCGCAAAGGAAGGCCAGGGTCACCCGGTCCGCTCCCAGGGAGGGTTCGATGCAGTAGGGGATGTAGTGCTCCTTGGTGTTCTCGTCGAAATAGGTCATGTCCTGGCCGGAGTGCTCCTGGTGCTGGCGCAGGTCGAAGTCCGTCCTGTCCGCAATCCCCCAGAGCTCGCCCCATCCGAAGGGGAAGAGGTACTCGATGTCGCTGGTGGCGTTGCTGTAGTGGCTCAGCTCCTCGGCGCTGTGGTCCCGGATCCGCATGCTTTCTTCCTTCATGCTCAGGTCCTTCAGCCACTGGACGCAGTAGTCCTTCCAGTAGACGAACCATTCCATGTCCTTGCCGGGCTCGCAGAAGAATTCCAGCTCCATCTGCTCGAATTCCCTGGTCCGGAAGGTGAAGTTCCCGGGGGTGATCTCGTTGCGGAAGGATTTTCCGATCTGGGAAATGCCGAAGGGCAGCTTCTTCCTGGAAGTCCGCTGGACGTTCTTGAAGTTCACGAAAATCCCCTGGGCCGTTTCCGGACGGAGATAGACGGTGTTCCTGGCGTCCTCGGTGACCCCTTGGAAAGTCTTGAACATCAGGTTGAACTGGCGGATGTCGGTGAAGTCATGGGAGCCGCAGGAGGGGCAACCGATGTTGTGCTCGTCCACGTATTCCTTCATCTGGGCGTTGGACCAGGAATCCACCGGATCCTGTACCACGATCCCCTGCGCCTTCATGTAGTCCTCGATCAGCTTGTCCGCCCGGAAGCGTTCCTTGCAGTTCTTGCAGTCCATGAGGGGGTCGTTGAATCCACCCACGTGGCCGGATGCCACCCAGGCCTGGGGGTTCATGAGGATGGCGCAGTCCACGCCCACGTTGTAGGGGCTCTCCTTCACGAACTTCTGCCACCAGGCCTTCTTCACGTTGTTCTTCAGTTCCACGCCAAGGGGACCGTAATCCCATGTATTGGCCAAGCCTCCGTAGATTTCGCTGCCCGGATAGACAAAGCCCCTTGCTTTGGCCAAGGCAACAATTTTGTCCATTGATTTCTCCATTTGTATTTCCTTTCCTGTCCGGGACCTCCGGACCCACAATTTTCATCATCCACCATCATAACAAATGCGGGCCTGTTTGTCCACTGGTTCTTCCGATATAGACCTCCACATCGAACTTCCGCCGGCAGCCCCGGTCGTTCATGTAGCGGACCTTCCCGAAGACGGGCCGCTGGGCCCAGGCCCGGTCGTGGACCCCTCCCACGGACCAGGCGATGTTGGCGTAGCCCACCGGATCCCGTCCGTCCAGGGCCCAGGTGTCGTTCAGGCGGATGGCCGTGGCCAGGGCCTCCTCCGGTCCGGGGCTCCATTCCAGGATCTTCTTGGCCCAGTACATGCGCATGTAGCCGTGGATCCGCCCCTCCCTCCGCAGCTGCTCCATGGAGGCGTTCCAGAGTGGGTCGTGGGTGGCCGCCCGTTCGAATTCCTCCGGACTGTAGAGGTGTTCCCGGACATCCGGCCGGTGGACCTCCAGGGTCTCCCGGGCCCAGGCGGGAAAGACGGTGGTCCGGTCGTAGTCCGGACGGTACCAGCAGAAGTTCTCCCCCAGCTCCCGGCGGACCAGGAGCTGCTCCAGGTAGGCGTCCCTGGACTCCCCTTCGGGGGCCAGTTCCTCCACCATGCGGTAGAGCCGGGCGGGGGCCACCCGCCCGAAATGGATGTGGGGGGACATCCTGGAGACGCAGTCCCGGACCGGGTCGTTCCCCAGCCTCCCGTAATCCGGAAGGTCCTCCAGGAGGAACCGCTCCATCTCCTCCAGGATCCGGTCCGATTCCACCGGGATCCCCTCCACCGGCGGGATTTCCCGGTTGACCAAAAGCCTGCCGAAGAGCCCCCAGTCGTTGTCCGGGGCCGGGGGGGCCGGTACGGTGGGGGCATGGAGGGGCGGCGGGAGCTCCCGGAACAGGGGGGCCTTCCTCCACCATTTGGGGCGCAGGGTGTAGGCCCCGTACTCCTGGTGGTCCGAGGCCTCCCAGACCGGCACCACGTTCCTTGCGTCCACCAGGCGGACCGGGCAGTCCAGGGCCTTTAGCGCCTCCTCCTGGAAGTCCCTGTGCTTGCGCAGGGGGCTGGCCTCCATGTACAGGGCCCAGGGGTCCAGCTCCCGGAGGAAGCGCACCCATTCCCCGTCCCCTTCGGACACCAGCCGGAAAGGGATGGAGAGCCGCCCAAGCTCCCGCTCCAGGATCCGGAGGGTCTTCTCCAGATGGTCGTACTGCCGGGCGGCGGCCCCCAGGAAATTCCTGTGGAGCACGAAACAGACCACCAGGGGCCTTCCCGCCCGCTCCGCCTCTTCCAAGGCCAGGGACAGCCCCCAGTGGTCCTGGGTCCGCAGGTCCCGGCTGGTCCAATGGACCACCGGCCCCCTGCCGCCCCCACCTTCCTTCAGGATGCGCAGCCTTCCTTCCATGCAAACCTCCTCCTGCCTCCTAGGGCCTGTAGACGATGGGCGAGGTGCCGAAGAGGACCTCCCCTACGGCGCTCTCCCTCTCCAGGAGCAACAGCTCCCCCGCCAGGGCCGTGGCGCTCCGCAGGTCCGTGGGCATCTTGATCTGGGCCAGGTCCTTCCCCGTCTTCCTCCTGTAGTGGATGTAGTTCTTCCACATGCTCTGCTTGATCCTGGGCAGGGTGGAGGGGGTCCTAAGCAGCGCCAGGACCTCCCTCTTGAAGGCCTCCCCCAGCCCGGGGAAGTCCCCGGGCTTCATGGCCGAGAGCCGTTTCCCCCATTCCCGGGCCAGGGGGTTGTCCAGCTCCTGGCAGAGGAACTTCAGCACATGCCAGATCCCGTAGAGCTCCCGGGGGGTGGCGGCCTCCTGCTCCGAAAGCCAGAGGAAGGCCAGCATCCGACGCCGGGCATCCCACCAGAGGATGGGGCTCTGGAGCACCGCCACAGGAATGGTGAAGAACCCCTCCTCTTCCAGCAGGTGCCCGAATACCCCGGGGGGATTCCCCCGGCGGTTCCCCTTCAGGGTGGTCCGGTGGATTCCGCAACTGGGGCTCCCCTCCATGAAGACAAAGACCCCCACCCCCGCTTTCCGCAGGACCTCCAGGGAAATCCTGCAGCCTTCCTTCAGGTCCCGGGTCAGGTCGCCACTCCTGGAGAGCACCCTCCCTCCCCCCTCCCAGACCTGCCGGCCGTCGGGGTGGATGCGGATGGGGTTCCTGGGTACGGGAAGCCCCGCCAGGCATTCGGGACAGACGGGATGCCAGAGGTAGTCCCCCTTCTCCCTGCCGATGAACTTCAGCATGTCCCATCCCTTCCCGTTGTAGCGCACCTTGGCGCCCATGCAGCAGCCGCTGATGCCGATTGCGATCTTCTGCCGGATCACCGGCATGGTCGTTTCACCCATCTGCTTACCTCCTTTTCTTCCTCCTGGGCCTGGAGACCTTCCCCTGGACCAGACCCAGCCTGTCCAGGGCCCTGCGCAGCACCGGGGTCTGCAGCCGGATGGCGCTCTTGGGGCAGAGCTCATGGCAACAGTAGCACCGGATGCACCGCTGGTAGTGGTAGACCGGGGGCGTCTTCCGGCTCCTGTCGGGGAACTGGAGGGCCTTGGGCTTCACCGGGCACATGAGCACGCAGACCCCGCACTTCACGCACTTCTCCTCCAGGATGTAGGGTTTGGGGATCACCAGGTTGTTCAGGGCCTTGAGCAGGGCCCCCTTCCTGTAGGGCTTCACCGGCTCCCGCTTCACCTCGAACCCCTCGTCCAGGAAGGAGTCGAAGGGGTCCCCCACAAGCTCCACCCCTTCCATGCTGCCCATGCCCGTTTCCTGGCCGTAGACGGTGGTGGGCACCAGGGCCGGGTCCAGGCCGATCATCCTGCAGACGGTGGCGTCCAGGGCCACCGGGTCCGCGGAGAACAGGAGGACCCGCATGGGCTTGGGGGTCCCTCCCCGGGGACCCTCCCCCTCCATGGCCAGGATGCCGTCCATCACGTACAGCCGGGGGGCGATGTACCGGTTCAGGTCCACCAGCATCCGGGAGAAATCCAGGGCGCTGGGAAGCTTCACGTGCATCTCCCCCTTCAGCTTGCCGGGGATGCATCCGAACTGGTTCTTGATGCATCCGGTCATCCGGGCGAAGCCGTGGGTCTTCAGCTTGGGAAGGCTCACCAGCCCGTCCTGGGCGAAGATCCCGTTGGCGATGACGAACCTCTTGTTCTGGATCCCTTCCTGGTAAAAAATGGTCCTGCCGGTGACGAAGTCCGCCAGCGGAATCTGGAGTGCCCTGGCCACCTCCCCGATGCCGCTGGCCTTGGCCGCGGCCCCTGGGCTGTGGAAGCCGGGGGAGTCCCCGTAGGAGAGCTGGGCCCCCGCCTTCTGGAGGACCTTGGCCACCGCCCCGAACACCGCCGGATGGGTGGTGGAGCAGCGCTCCGGCGGGTCCGCCGCCACCAGGTTGGGCTTGAGCAGGATCTTCTCCCCGGGGCGCAGGAAGGCCCCGGGACCGCCCAGCAGGTCAAGCCCCCGCTCCACCGCCTGCAACACCTTGTCTTCCCTGTAGTCCTCGCAACGCACCAATGCTACCTTCGACATGCGCGCCTCCTTTCTCCCCTTCGGGTCCTGCCTCAATTGTACCAAATCGCTGGCGCGATGGCTAGGCAAGGCACATCGTTTTTCAAGCCTTTAGTCTTTCCCGTAGCCATGTTTTTTTGATTTAGAACAAAAAAGTAGTAGCTGCTTTTGAATATGTGTTAT
>NZ_JAAEEH010000068.1 GCF_010179735.1 Anaerotalea alkaliphila | reverse complement strand
TACCTATGAGATGGTTGAAATTCAATACGTGGTGTCTGTTGATTCATTCGAATATTAAAGTTGCATTTTCAAGGAACATTCGGGATGATTTCTTAATCTGTCCCGTAACAATATCTTACAAGGAGGGAGTTTAGGTTATGGCAAAATTTACAGAGTTAGAAAAAGAAAGAATTCGAGAAGAATTGCTTGAAGTAACCTATCGTTTTTTTATAGATAAAGGCTTTAAAAGTACTTCTATTGAGGATATTACTTCATCAGTTGGCATTGCAAAGAGTTCTTTTTATATATTTTGCGAATCAAAAGAAATGCTATATATGGAATTGTTAGCACGTGAGGGAGAACAAATTGAGAAACAGGTTTGGCCAGAGGTTATGGCCGCTAAGGACATATATACAGCTATAAAGACATATTTAAATAAAATGGCGATGGAATTGGAATCAAAAATATTAACCCAAAGGCTGATTTATGACCTGGAGGAATACAATATCGTTTCTAGAAAACTAAATCCACAATACATCGGTTCTGAAAGTCTGAGAAGTATTGTTCCACTAATGGAATTTATTAAGTCGCGGCAAGACTCTAAGGAGATTATTGATGAAGACCCAAGCGTTATAGCTGGAGTTTTAAGGGCCGCTTTACTAATAGGTTCTCAGAAGAGAGACTTGCAGCAATATAACTATGTAAGGGTTAGAGATTTATTATTTGAAGCTGTTGCTAACCAAATCATTCGGACTTAATTGGATATAGGTAAAGATATTATCTAAAGAAAGCAGAAAAGTGGTGATAAGTTATGACAGAAAAAATAATTCGTTTTAATGATGTTTATATCTGTGCTGAAAGTTTTGGCGAAATTAATAATCCAACGATCTTGTTAATTATGGGAGCTACTGCATCAATGATTTATTGGGAAGAAGAGTTTTGTAAGAGACTAAGTAACCAAGGGTTTCACATTATACGATATGACAATAGAGATGTAGGCAAGTCAATTACTTACGAATATGGCCATCCAGAGTATACCTTTGAAGATTTGGCTGATGATGCAATCCAAGTACTAGATGCCTATAAGGTTGATAAGGCCCACATAGTCGGTATGTCTATGGGTGGAATAATTACGCAGATAATAGCACTTAAACATCCAAGCAGGATTCTTACTATATCATTAATTATGACATCAAATTTCGATTCTAGTCTTCCCCAAAAGGATAGTAAAGTAACTGAGGCTTTAAGTGAGCTAAAAATCAGAAACTGGCAAAACAAAGATGAAGTGGTAGAGTATTTTATCAAAAAAAGCAAAGTTCTTATAGGATCAAAACATATATTTGATGAAGAGAAGATTAGGAGACTGAATGAAGAAGAATTTGATAGAGCTAGTAATTTGCAGAGTATGGAGAATCATGGATTAATTAAAGGCTGGGGTTCGTATTTGTCTAGAACCAATGAAATCAATGCTCCTACATTGGTAATTCATGGAACAGACGACACTATTATTCCCTACGAACATGGAATTCATCTTTCCGAAGTGATACCAAATGCAGTATTGGTTACCTTAGAGGGTACAGGGCATGAGCTTCACCATAATGATTGGGATGAAATTATTAATGCTATATCAAAGCATGCAGCAAATTAATGAATAAAAATTTTTAGACAGGAGTGATTTGAATGAGTAAAGATATGAAACAAGTTATAGAAATAGCTAAAAAACATAATCTTATTCTAAAGGAAGAAACAATGCAGTTTAATGAATCCGGACTTGATTTTCAAGTTGTATTTGCACTAGATGAAAGTGGAATAGATTGGGTTCTTAGATTGCCTAGGCGTGAAGATGTTATGCCTAGAACAAGGGTAGAAAAACAAGCATTAGATTTGGTTAATCAGTATGTTAAATCTTTTCAGGCACCAAACTGGATTATTTACACAAATGAGCTAATAGCATACAAGAAGTTAGATGGTGTGCCAGCAGGAACCATTGATCATAATATAAGAAACTATGTTTGGGAGATAGATATTAATAACGTTCCACCATCATTTCACATGTCTCTTGGAAGAGTGTTAGCAGAGCTTCATAGTATTCCTAATGATAAAGCTACAGAATTTGGACTAATAGTGCAAACACCTGAAGAAGCGAGAAAATCAATGAAGCAGCGCATGAATAATGTAAAAACAAAATTCGGTGTAGGTGAGAAATTATGGAACAGATGGCAGTCATGGGTTAATGATGATGAAATTTGGCCAAAGAAAACTGGACTGATTCATGGAGATGTTCATGCCGGACATACTATGATTGATAAAGAGGCTAATGTCACTGGATTGATTGATTGGACTGAAGCTAAGGTAACAGATATTTCAAATGACTTTGTTTTCAACTACAAGGCTTTTGGAGAAGAAGGACTAGAAGCTCTGATAATTGCTTATAAAGAAGCTGGAGGTTATTACTGGCCTAAAATGAAGGAGCATATTATTGAATTGGTCGCTGCATATCCGGTTTCAATTGCTGAGTTTGCAATCGTATCTGGTGTTGAGGAATATGTTCAAATGGCGAAGAAGGCATTGGAAATAGACAATATTTAAGCTGTATACTATTTGGCGAAAGGTATCCCCGGGGTAAAAATGCATAAATTACCCCATAGACAACTAGACTTGTTAAATTGTATAAGAGTAATGTGATACCGCATGTTGAGACGGTAGTATTGATGTCAAGGGTTTAGAAGATTGCTCTCGGAAAGCCTTGATATAAGGGTTTTCGGGAGTTTTTTGTTTAAAAATGAAAATTGAAAAACGACGATTTTTTGCTTTGTGGGAACTAGTCCATGAAGGCCTTAAAGCACCGTACAGAGCGGATTAGATGTCACTGACTCCGTACAGAACAGATTAGATGTCAGAGGGTCCGTACAGAGCAGAATAGATGTTTTTGTGAATCAGTGGGGTTGGAAAAGCAGGTTGGATGTTAAAGGAAAATAGACTAACTAACATAGTGTAAATTTGATATAATGATAGTTAGCCAGAGGAAGTTATTTTCCGAGGGATTAGAAGATATAGCATCTGATTTTTCAATTTCAATAATGCTGGATAACCATATGAGTTTAAGTTTCTAGAAGATGAGGGTTTAGTAATGAACAATCCATATAATAAACACTACAGACAAGAATCATATTTTGGAAAACCGTACCCGGGATTGGTTGAATTTTTTGAGAATTACTCCAATAGAAATGTTGTGCTTGATCTTGGATGCGGGCAAGGTAGAGATGCTTTGTTTTTAGGTAGGTTAGGTTATAAAGTAGTAGGAGTGGATATTTCTGATGTCGGTATCCAGCAATTGAACAAAGCAGCACTACAGGAAAAACTTCAAGTTGAAGGTTTTGTTGCGGACATCTATTCATTTGGAATTACGGATGAATATGACATAGTTTTATTGGATTCTATGTTTCATTTCTATAAGAATGATGTTGAGAAAGAAACAAAGGTGCTCCGCAGAATAATTGAAGAAATAAAGCCTGGTGGTCTGATATGTAATTTCATGCAAAAAGGCAATAAAAGAGAAAAAGAACTGAAACGCATCATAAAAGAGAGCGGAGTGACTTTTGAGGTTTTACTAGATGGGTATACCGACTACCCAGAATATGATGCAGAATTTCATATGTATATAATCAAGAAGCTCGAGTAGTAATAGGAGTTTCTTGTAATATGCAAAGTATCCTACATTAATTTCATTTAACATAAGAGCATCATTAACAATAAGTAAAATTTATTGTCAGTGAGGTGTAATATGGGTGAAAATAAAAGAGTTACATTTATTCCAGCAAAACCTCAAAAAAGAGAAAAATGAGTCGGCATATACTGCCGAGTCAGTACAAATAGTCAGGAGCAGCTGAAAAGTCTCACTACTCAGATATCAGCATTGACGAGATTAACATCTACCAATCCTAAATGGGTGCTGGTTGATGTTTACATAGACATTGCTTCAAGTAAAACAGGATCTTCTCGCAAAGATTTTAATCGTATGATTGAGGATTGTGAGAGACGTGATTTAGATATTATTATTACTAAGAGTATCAGTAGATTTGGTCGAGATACGGTGGAAATACTTGATGCTTTGAATCGATTAAAACTGCTGGGTATCCGGGTTATCTTTGAACAAGAAGAACTGGATACATTCAGTACTGATAGTGAACTCATGATCTCTGTCATCGAGTCCATTGCTCAGGCAGAGAATGAATCACGCGCAGATAATATTAAGTGGGGGATTAAGAAGAAAGTTGCTGATGGTAGTTCCAAGCTTTATAACAGAAAATGCTATGGGTTTGTTCATGATGACAGTGGGACCCTAGTTATAGATGAAGATCAAGCTAATAACGTGCGAACGATATTTGACCTTTATCTTCGTGGAAATAGTATTATAGGTATCGTTGCAGAATTGGAACGACTTGGAGTTAAATCACCTACGGGCAAAGACAAATGGTCTAAGCGGACGATTGATATTATGCTGAGCAACGAAAAATACATAGGAAATGTCAAGGTGTTGGATAATGGAAAGCACGACTCATATTATTTGGCAGAGGGCAATAATCCAGCCATCATTACAAAT
The DNA here is from genome assembly GCF_010179735.1 of Anaerotalea alkaliphila. Classification (GTDB taxonomy): domain Bacteria; phylum Bacillota; class Clostridia; order Lachnospirales; family Vallitaleaceae; genus Anaerotalea; species Anaerotalea alkaliphila. Next base: position 1,163 of record NZ_JAAEEH010000068.1, on the reverse strand, counting down.
GAAAAATTTAAAGCTGTACAGATAGAAAAAGCGCGTAGGAGCAATGTCACAAAGGCTGGGGAAGAGACTCGTAGAAAAAGTGAAAAATATAGCTCAAAGAAGTGAAAATTCAAATATAGCCATACGAGGAGCAAGATTATGAAGAGAGATACAAAATTATATCTGTTTATTACATTTGCATGGAGTTGGTTCTTTTGGATAGTTGCGTATGTGATCAGTCGTTTACAGGGAAGTTATTTAGCGACGGATTACACTCTTTTCAGTCTATGGACTGAAACATGGGGAAGCAATCGTTTTTTACCCCAATTACTGTTTTCTATAGCAGTTTATGGTCCATTTATTGGCTTCCTAGCAACAGGAAGATTTAAAAGACTCCGTTACAATGCAGATGGTTCGAAGCGGTTTTGGCACTATATCATAGCCATCCCCGTAGTATTGGTGATACCCTCAATTGTTTTGAGCCTTATCACTTCGCATTACGATCAGAATATTCTTTTCACGTCATTTGGGACTTCATTGTTTCTATACTTTGTTTCAAATCTAATAACCAGTGGTACAGAAGAGTTTGGATGGAGAGGTGTTTTGTACCCTGATATGAAAGCACGTGGCATATCCTTCTGGGAAATTGCCTGGAAGGGTGGGTTAATATGGGCTGTCTGGCATTATCCTGCAGTCCTAATGATGTATATTCCTCTGGGAATTGCAGTTCTAGTCCCATCACTCGTAGGATTTACTGCCTCTATCATTGCGATGAACTACATAACCAATTTTCTTTATGAAAATACGCAGAATATCTGGTTTGCTGTCATTCTTCACGCACTCAATAATACGATGAGTTTTTTAGTTGTTATGCTGTTCCCTGGGACACCATTTTTGTTACTATCAAGTCTAATGGCATGGGTGATCGTTGGGTGGTTAGAGAAGAAATACCCAAAGACAACGGTATGACTATAGTCGATGATCAAGTTCTTCTTTTAAATTATGTAAGTAATATTATCAAAGGGACTGGTAAGTACTCTCAAAGAATTGAAAGTTTAAACCTGAATTCCCGGGAATTTATACCTAGGCTGGTGGCTCTACCCCCAGACACTTGTACAAATGGAGTTGCTTCTTCGTGATTTCGCCAATGCGATGTCTCTTGCCCGGCTGCTCGAAGCGCTCTA
>NZ_JAAEEH010000067.1 GCF_010179735.1 Anaerotalea alkaliphila | reverse complement strand
TCGCTGTAAACAGGTCCGTGGAATAAATGCCGCTCCCTTGCATCACGCCCAAGACCAAAAAAGCACCAGCAATAGCTGGTGCCTATGTTATAAGTTTTTCGGGACATTTTCAAAAACGCTTGACATCCTTGATTTCATCCTTTTTTTTAAAGGGGAGGATCACTCCCCTTCAATCATCTTCAGCTTCTCCGCCTGGTCTGCGGTTGTCAGGCTGTCCACCATTTCCTCGATGTCCCCATCCAGGAAGGCGTCCAGTTTGTGCAGGGTCACCTTGATCCGGTGGTCCGTCACCCTGCCTTGGGGGAAGTTGTAGGTCCGGATCTTCTCGCTCCTGTCCCCTGTGCCCACCTGGCTTCTCCGGTTCTGGGCCTGTTCGCTCTGCTGCTTCTCCAGTTCCGCCTCGTAGAGTCTTGCCCGCAGCACCCGGAGTGCCTTTTCCTTGTTCTTCAGCTGGGACTTCTCGTCCTGGCAGGAGACCACCAACCCGGTGGGGATGTGGGTCAGACGCACGGCGGAGTCCGTGGTGTTGACCGACTGTCCTCCGTTGCCGGAAGAACGGTACACATCCACACGGATGTCGTTCATGTCCACATCCACTTCCACCTCGTCCACTTCCGGAAGCACCGCCACCGTCACCGTGGAGGTGTGGATCCTTCCGCCGGATTCCGTCACCGGTACCCGCTGCACCCGGTGGACGCCGCTCTCGTACTTCAGTTTGGAATAGACGCCCTTGCCTTGGATCATGAAGACCGCTTCCTTGAATCCGCCGATTCCGTTTTCATTGATGCTGATGGTCTCCACCTTCCAACGGTTGCGTTCCGCATAACGGGCGTACATCCGGAAGAGTTGCGCCGCAAAAAGGGCCGCCTCGTCTCCGCCGGCTCCTCCGCGTATCTCCACAAAAACGTTCTTGTCGTCGTTGGGGTCCTTGGGCAGGAGCAGGATCTTGATGTCCTCTTCCAGGGAAACCAGCCGCTCCTTGCCTTCCGTCAGCTCCGCCTTTACCAGGGCGCGCATCTCCTCGTCGGACTCTTCCTCCAACATGGCAAGATGCTCTGCAACATCCTCCTCCGTCTTCTTGTAAGCCTTGTATTTATCCACAAGGGTCTCCAGGTCGCTGTGTTCCTTCATCAGTTTGCGCCACCGCTCCTGGTCGGCGATCACCATGGGATCGCTGATCTGGTGCGCGATGTCTTCAAACCGTTCCACTATTCCGCTCAATCTATCTATCATACCAACACCTCTTTGTCATCTGCACTTCTGGCCCGCACCATCCGCCAGTGTCCCGCCAAATCCTTCCGGGGCGTGATCTGGACGTAGCCTTCCTTTTCCAGGATCTTACGGACGGCCTCCTCCTGGTTCCAGCCGATTTCCAAAAACAGCCAGCCGCCTTCTTTCAGCCATTTCCTGGCATCCCGGGCAATCCGCCTGTAGAACGCCAGTCCGTCCGGCCCTCCGTCCAATGCCATCCGGGGCTCGTGTCCCACCACTTCCGGCATCAGCTCCTTCAATGTCTCCGATTCGATGTAGGGCGGATTGGACAGGATCAGGTCGAAGGCCTCCACATCCGTGCCCTTCAGGGCGTCAAACAGGTCCCCTTGGTGGAAGGAGACCTCCACCCGATGCTTGGAGGCATTCCCTCCCGCCACTTCCAGGGCGTCCCAGGAAAGGTCCGCCCCATGGAGCTTCAGCCCATCCTGGAGCAGCCCGAGGCTGACCGGGATGCAGCCGCTGCCTGTGCACATGTCCAGGATGCGGACGGCCCCTTCCTCCCGGATGGTCTCCAGGGCCCATTCCACCAGCTCCTCCGTCTCGGGTCTTGGAATCAGCACATGCTTGTCCACATGGAATTCGAACCCCATGAAGTCGGCCGTTCCCAGGATCTGCTGCAGCGGTTCACCCGCGGTCCTTCGCCAGATGTTCCGTTCGTACTCTTCCGCCATGCTCCTGGACACCGGCCTGGTGGGATCCACCAGGATCTCCACGTGGGTCAGTCCTGTGGCCGCTTCCAGCAGAAGCCTGGCTTCCCTTCCGTCCTTGTCCGCCTCTTCCAACAGGCTCCTTCCCCATTGGAGAAGGTCCCGGAGCTGTTCATGTCCTGTCTTGTGTTTCCCGCTCATCGTCCATCACCCCCTGGAGAGCCGCTATGGCCACTGCCACCTGCTCCGCATCCGGCTCTTTTGTGGTGAGCCTCTGCAGCAGCATTCCAGGGCCGCTCAAGAAGTCAGCAGCTTTCGTGTCAAACCTTCCCATAAGCTTGATGATCTCATAGGAGATGCCCGCAATCAGCGGAAAGCACAGGAAGCGGACCAACAGCCGCATCCAGAACGTCTGCACGTTGATGATGGTCAGGATGAATACGCTCACGACCACCACATATAATAGGAAGCTGGTCCCACAACGCTTGTGCAGGCGGGATTGGGAGAGCACATTCTCCACCGTCAGGTCCAGTCCGTTTTCCACGCAGTTGATGCTCTTGTGCTCCGCCCCATGGTATTGGAATACCCGTTGGATGTCCTTCATCCTGGAGATTGCCAGGATGTAGAGGAAGAGGATGAGGATCCGCACCAGACCGTCCACCAGATTCATCATCCGCGGATTGGTCAGATGTTCCCTGAGCAGCTGGGAGACCCCCAGGGGCAGAAGGAAGAACAGCAGGAACGCCAGCGCCATGGCCAGCACCACCGAAATCCCCACCAGGGCGTCGTTGGCCCTGCTCCCGAATTTCTTGTCCATCCAATGGTCGAATTTCGTCTTCTTCACCTCTTCCTCGACTTCAAAAAACTCCGCGGAATAGGTGATCATCTTCGTCCCCAGGACCATGGCCTCCAAGAAGGCCACGGCTCCCCTAAGGATGGGCAGACCCAGCACCTTGTGCCTTTTGGACCAGCTGGCATACGCCTTCCGGTCCAGGACGATTTCCTTGTCGGGTTTGCGGACAGCGATGGCGTAGCTGTCCCTTCCCTTCATCATGACTCCTTCGATGACGGCCTGGCCGCCTATATCGATCCTTTTCAATAGGTCACTTCCTTCATAAAGAATAAAAAGTTGAGGATATCCTCAACTTTTTTTACTCGGCGCTCTTCTTGGCATAGCGTTTGTTAAATTTATCAATACGTCCACGTGCTGCAACAGCCTTCTGGGTTCCTGTATAGAACGGATGGCACTTGGAGCAAATCTCTGTGTGAATGCTTTCCTTCGTGGAGCCTGTTACAAACTCATTGCCGCAGTTGCATTTTACAGTCGCTTGTTGATACTCTGGATGAATTCCTGGTTTCATTGCTTTCACCTCTTTCAGCTGATGCTAGCCCTATGGCTTTACGGTCATTCGTGTTCCATAAAACAGCTCTTGTATTGTACCACAGTTGGATGGGGATTGCAAGTGCCTCCCGCATCTTTTTTTCCAGATTGCCTCAATAACTGCTCAGCACCTTGGTGGACAGTTTTTCCACATATTCCTCGTTGGTGCCGGTCTCCACAAAAACCCGCATCATGCTGTCGATGACCTCTTCGGCGCGCATGTTCCCTGAAGCCTTCCGGAACTTTTGGACCGCATCCAGTTCCTGGGGGGTGTAGAGCAGGTCCTCCCTCCGGGTTCCGGATTTCGCCAGGTCGATGGCCGGAAAAATCCTTTTTTCCGAAAGCTTCCTGTCCAGCACCAGCTCCATGTTGCCCGTGCCCTTGAATTCCTCGAAGATCACGTCGTCCATCTTGCTGCCGGTGTCCACCAGCGCGGTGGCCAGTATGGTCAGGCTTCCGCCTTCCTCGATGTTCCTTGCGGCCCCGAAGAACTTCTTCGGCATGTGCAGGGCGGCCGGGTCCAGTCCGCCGGAAAGCGTCCGGCCGCTGGGGGGGATGATCAGATTGTAGGCCCTGGCCAAACGGGTGATGCTGTCCAGCAGGATGACCAGGTCCTTCTTCTGCTCCACCATCCTCTTGGCCCGTTCCAGGACCATTTCTGCCACCCGTTTGTGGTGTTCCGGGGTTTCGTCGAAGGTGGAGTGGATCACTTCCACATGCCTGCCCTTGATGGACCTCTGGATGTCGGTCACTTCCTCCGGCCGCTCGTCGATCAGCAGCACGATGAGGTGCACCTCCGGATGGTTCCTGGTGATGGCGTTGGCCACCTTCTTCAGCAGGGTGGTCTTCCCCGCCTTGGGTGGCGAAACGATCATTCCCCGCTGTCCCTTGCCGATGGGGGCGATGAAGTCCACCAGCCGGGTGGCATAGTCGGTGGGTTCCGTCTCCAGACGCATCCTTTCGTCCGGAAAAACAGGGGTCAGGTCCTCGAACCGGGGCCGCCTGGCCGCCTTGTAGGGTTCTTCGCCGTTCACGCGCAACACGTAGAGGAGGGCCCTGAATTTCTCTCCCTCCTTGGAGACACGGATGTTCCCCCGGAGGATGTCGCCTGTGCGCAGCCGGAACCTGCGGATTTGGGAGGGGGATACGTAAACGTCGTCTTCCCCGGGCATGTAGTTTTCGCTGCGGATGAATCCAAACCCTTCCGGCAAGACCTCCAGGATCCCGTCGGCCAGGGAGCCGCTGTCCAGCTTCGTGATTCCCTCGGGAATGGACTCTTCCCGTTCCGGAGCCTGTTCCGGGATTTCGGCCTTGCCCTGTTCCTGTTCGGCCTGTTCCTGTTCGACCTGTTCTTTTGGCTGTACATTGTCCTGTTGCCGGACGCGCTCCTTTTGTTGCTCCTGTTTCCTGGCCGCCTCCGTCAGGATTTCCACAAGCTGGTCCTTCTTGAACACGGCCACTCCCCGCATCCCCAGGTTCCTCGCCTCTTTCCTCAATTCCACCACGGTCATCGCCGCATAATCCTTATCCAATCCCCATACCTCCCGTCCGCTTTGGAATTTCCTGAAAACAAAAAACCCTCCCGCCTGCCCGTAGGCAAACAAAAGGATTTCATTACCGTGCGTAGTAAGATTCGAACTCACGACCTCTTGATCCGTAGTCAAGCGCTCTATCCAGCTGAGCTATACGCACACATGAATGTTCTACTGCAATGCCGGAGACCGGGATCGAACCGGTACAGTCTTTCGACCGCAGGATTTTAAGTCCTGTGCGTCTGCCAGTTCCGCCACTCCGGCAGTGAAAAAACTTGCTCTTCCGCATTCTCTGCAGTCGATCGACCGAAATGAATCCATGGGAATCCATTCCAGTGGAAATGGGCGCAACAGGGCTCGAACCTGTGACCCCCTGCTTGTAAGGCAGGTGCTCTCCCAGCTGAGCTATGCGCCCCCATATCGCTGGTTATTCATTTGTTAAGTCTGGGTGACAGGAATTGAACCTGCGACCTCTAGAACCCCATTCTAGCGCTCTACCAAGCTGAGCCACACCCAGATATTGAATTGCTGAACGACCCAGAAGGGACTCGAACCCTCGACCTCCGGCGTGACAGGCCGGCGCTCTAACCAACTGAGCTACTGGGCCATATGAAATGGCCAAATCTATGGATGATGGGCCTTCAGGGACTTGAACCCCGGACCGACCGGTTATGAGCCGGTTGCTCTAACCAACTGAGCTAAAGGCCCATGTAAGCCGACGATCGGACTCGAACCGATAACCTGCTGATTACAAGTCAGCTGCTCTGCCAATTGAGCCACGTCGGCAATCTTGTGGATGACTCATAGGGGAATCGAACCCCTGTTACCGCCGTGAAAGGGCGGTGTCTTGACCGCTTGACCAATGAGCCTTAATATAATTCCAAGGTCCATAAGGACCAGCTCCCCGAGTAGGATTCGAACCT
>NZ_JAAEEH010000066.1 GCF_010179735.1 Anaerotalea alkaliphila | reverse complement strand
CCGGATCACCGGCTAACATCCGCGAGTTGGTACAATCGTGAAGAACCACATTTGGAGCAACTGGAGTTCGTCTCTAGTTGCTCTTTTTTGATTGCTCCAAATGTGATACTTCACTTATGAATTATAGTACTTTTCGCGCCTAGTGACAACCTTTGCAGGGGAGCGAAAAGGACCGGAACCCTCCTTTTTCAAGGGGATTCCGATCCTTCCCAGCCCTTTTATCCCTAGCACCAGTGGAAGCCGTAGGGGGGCAGGACCACCAGGCCGCCTTGGCGCCGGATCTCCTGTCCCAGCAGGTCCTTCTCCCGTCCGTCCAAGGCCTTCGCCTCCACCGTCTGCTCCTCCCCGGTGAGGTTCTGCAGGACCACCGCCTGCTCCTTCCCGTAGGCCCGCTCGTAGGCCAGGACGTGGCTGTTCACCGCACCGTCGGCCCCCCCCAGCTCCAGGAAGCGCAAATCCCCACGGGCGAAGGCCTTCTGGCTTCCCCGGACCGCCACCATCCGCTTCAGGGTATGGTAGATCTGGTGCCCCAGGGAGGCAGGGTCCCCAAGCTGGGCCTCCACCTGGTCCCAGTCGATCCGTCCCCGGACCAGGTACCGGGTATCCGGATAGCCTGTCTGGGCGTAGACTTCCTGGTAGTAGGCCAGGTCGTTCCCCTTCCCGAACTCGTCCCCGTAGTAGATGATGGGGGTCCCCAGCAGGGTGAACATGATGGAGTAGGCAAGCCGGATCCTGCGGATGTCCCCCTCGAACAGCTCTGCGAGGCGGGCGGAAATCCCCTCCCCCTGGCGGAAGTCCCACAGGGGGTCCTTGACGTAGGCCTTGTAGATGAACTCCCGCTCCTCTGGGGTCACCATCTCCAGGGTCAGCTCGTCATGGCAGCGCAGGAACATGAACCACTGGCAGTCCCCGGGGATGGGCGGGGTGAAGGAGGGGTCCATGACCATCTCGATGGAATCCTTCCTGCCCTCCGCCAGGGCCTTGTAGATCCTGGGCATCACCGGAAAATGGTAGGCTGCGTGGCATTCGTCGTTCTCCCCGAAGTATTCCACCACGTCCACCGGGGGCTGGCAGGCCTCGGCCAGCACCAGGGTCCCCTCCTCCAGGAAGTCCAGGGCGGCCCGGAAGAACTTCACGATCAGGTGGGTCCCCGGCAGGTTCTCGCAGTTGGTCCCCTCCTCCTTCCAGAGGTAGGGCACCGCGTCGGCCCGGAAGCCGTCGATCCCCCGCACCTTCCAGTCCACCAGCACCTGGACCATGGCCAGGAGCAGCTCCGGGTTCCGGTAGTTCAGGTCCGGCTGGATCTCGAAGAACCGGTGGAAGTAGTACTGGCCGGCCGTCTCGTCCCACTCCCAGTTGCTCTTGCACATGCCCTTGAAGATGATCCGGGCCTCCTTGTAGCGGTCGGTGGTGTCGCTCCAGATGAACCAGTCCCGCTTGGGGGAGTCCTTGGACCTCCTGGCCTCCTGGAACCAGGGGTGCTCCATGGAGCAGTGGTTGATGGCGATGTCGAAGATCACCCGGATCCCCCGGGCGTGGGCGGCCTGGATGAAGCCCGCGAACACCCTGTCCTTCTCCTCCGGGCTTGCGCCTTCCGGCAGACCCAGCAGCTCGGAACGGATGGAGCTGAAGTCGGAGATGTCGAAGCCCGCGTCCTTCATGGGGGACTCCAGCACCGGCAGCAGCCAGATGCAGTTGATCCCCAGCTCCTGGAGGTGGTCCAGCTTGTCGGAAAGTCCCAGCAGGTCCTTGTTGAACAGGTCCCCGTAGGTGGAGTACACCACCGCGTCCTTGTACCAGTCCGTATCCTTCTGCCCTTCACCGGAAAAATGGGTTTCCTTCGTCCTGTCCAGCTGTTCCAGGAATCCTTCCAGCAGTTCCCTTCCCACGCCTTCCCCGAAGATTTCCCTCCACAGCCTCTTCATCCTTGCCTTCGCTTCCATGTGCGCTCCTCCTATAACGTCATCGCCTGTTGACCGCTCCCCATGCCTTTGCCCGCCGGTCACGTGGACTCCCCTTCCACAATCACAAAGTCCAGGATCCGGCTGGTTTCCCCGCCGCCGCCTTCCAGCAGGGCGATCAGGTCCTCCATCCCCCGGACCCCCATCTCGTACCGGGGCTGGGCCACGGTGGTGATGGAGGGGTGGAAGTACCGGGCCCCCTCGATGCCGTCGAAGCCCAGGACCGCCACGTCCCCGGGAATCTCCAGCCCCCGGGCGAGGGCCGCCTTGGCCGCCCCCATGGCCATCACGTCGCTGAGGGCGAACACCGCCTGGGGCCGGTCCTCCCCTTCCAGGAGCTCCTCCATGGCCCGGTGGGCGCCGGCATAGGAGAACTTCCCAAACTTCCGCCAGCCCTCCGGCAGGTCCAGGCCCTCCTCGGCCAGGGCCTGTCGCAAGCCCGCCTCCCGGGGCACGGAGGAGTTCCTGTCCCCCTCCTCCCCGGAAATCAGGCCGATGCTCCGGTACCCCTTCCCCAGGAGGTATTTTGCCGCCTCGTAAGCCGCCTTCCCGTTGTCGATGTTCACCGCGCCCCAGCCCGCATGGCTCAGCTCCGCGCCTTCCTGGCCCTCCGGCACCGCCGTGGAGAGGAAGACCACCGGCATCTGCTCCTTGTGGAACAGGGCCACGTCCTCCCTGGTTACGGCGCTCCCCATGTAGAGGATCCCGTCCACCTTCTTGTCCTTCAGCTCCTCCAGCCGCCCCTGGAGCCTTCCCGGTTCCCAGACCAGGTCCGCCAGGATGATGCTGTAGTTCTTCCGGGCGGCGCAGTCCTCGATGCCCCGGACCACGTCCGTGTAGAAAGGGTTGGCGATGTCCATCAGGATGACCCCCACGGTCCGGGAGAAACGGGCCTTCAGGCTGCGGGCGATCTCGTTGGGCCGGTAGCCCAGGGCCTGGATGGCGGCCAGGACCTTCTCCCGCTTCTCCGGGCTCACGTTGCTGTGTCCGTTCAGGACCCGGGACGCCGTCCCCACCCCCACCCCCGCCATCTGGGCCACATCCTTCAGTCGGATGGTTCTCTTCATGTCTTGGCACACCCCTTTCTTTCTGGAATCGGTTCCATTTGCCTTGATTGTACCACGACACTCCCCCGCCTGTCAAATGGAAATGGTCCGCGGGGACGGTTCTTCCGGCCCATTTTTGGACCGGAAGAACCGTCCCCGCGGACCATCCTTATCCAATCTTTCCTTCTTTCCCTCTTGAATATCCGTATATTATGATATATAATATGGTATATGTACAAGACACGGACAAAAGGAGGTGTTCCATGGACCAGGGACTCACGCTCTTCATCCTGAAGGCCTGCCCCTACTGCAAGCAGGTGCTGCGCTGGATGGAGGAGCTGAAGCAGGAGAATGCGGCGTATGGGGATATCCCCTTGCGGATTGTTGACGAGCGCAAGGAGCCGGAGGTCGCCGCCCGACACAACTACTATTACGTTCCCACCTACTATCTGGACGGCAACAAAGTCCACGAAGGGGTGGCCAACAGGGAAATCGTGCGCAAGGTCTTTGAAATGGCCTTGGAGCGCGGATAAGCACAAGAAGAATGGAGGAATCCCATGGGTATTTTCACTTGGCTGCTGGTGGGGGCCATCGCAGGATGGCTGTCCGGCAAGTTCGTAAAGGGAAAGGGCTTCGGCCTGTTCGGAAACATCATCATCGGCATCGTGGGGGCCCTGGTGGGGGGCTGGGTGGCCGGAGAACTTTTCGGCGTCCAGAACGCCGTCAGCGGCTTCAACCTGGGGACCATCTTCGTGGCCTTCCTGGGGGCGGTGCTGGTGCTGCAGATCGCCAAACTGGTGCGGAAATAGCCGGCAAGCCTTTCCTGCAATGCATGCAGAAGCAGACCCCGGGGGTTCAGTGGAACCTCCAGGGCCTGCTTCTTCTCATTTTTGATGCGCCTTTTGCTTCTCCCTGTAGACCTGGATGGCCTTGTGCAGGGCTCCGGCGCCAAGGTTGGAGCAGTGGAGCTTGTTTTCGGGAAGCCCGTCCAAGGCCTCCACGATGTCCTCCTCCGTGATCCTCTCCGCCTCCTTAAGGGTCTTCCCTGTGGCCAGCACCGAAGTCATGCTGGCTGTGGCAATGGAGGCGCAGCAGCCGTAGACCAGATAGCTGACCTCCACCAGCACACCCTCCCGGACCTTGATGAACAGCACCATGGAGTCGCCGCAGTCCGGATCCCCCACCCTGGCCTCCGCATCCGCGTCCGGCATGGAATGGGCGTTATGGGGGCTCATGAAATGTTCGATGACCTTGATGGAGTATTCCATGGGCGGTTATTCCTTCGGCTCCTGCAGGTCGACCAGTTCCCTGTCGATCTGTTCCAGCCTCGTCTTCAGCATTGCCTGCTGTTCCTCCAGCAGCTCCCTCTGGGTCTTGGTGTCAGCGGGGTCTGCGGAGTCTGCGAAAAAACCCCGGCCCAACCCCCTTCCCAGGCCTCTTCCAAGCCCTCTTCTACAGCCGTAAGCCAATCCAAGGCCCAGTCCCAACCGCGCGCCATACTGGATGGCTTTTTTGCCTCCACATGTTCCCAAACCTCTGCCTGTCATGGGACCAAGTCCCATGGGACCTGTACTGTTTCTTCCTGGCATGATTCCCATCTCCTTTCGATGCTTGTTTGCGTTATGGGCATATGCCCTTTATCTAATTCCATTATACTCCTTAATTGACATATGTCAATAACCTCTCCAGCATTTCCCTGTGAATTCTCCGAAAAAAACGGCGCACCTGGTCTGCGGGGACGGTTCTTCCGGACCAATGGTCCGGAAGAACCGTCCCCGCAGACCACTCCCGGCACTTGTTGCCCGTCCGCAAATGTGGTACCATAGGAGGCGAATCCAAGCATACAAAGATCAAGAAGGAGCCCCTATGTTTCGTTCCACTAATTTCATCAAAAAGCTGTTGAAGGGAGGCCTGATCGGCCTCGCCAACATCATTCCCGGCGTCAGCGGAGGGACCATGGCCGTGTCCATGGGGATCTACGACGAACTGATCTACGCCGCCACCCACCTGCGCAAGGATTTCAAGCGCAACGCCATGACCCTCTTGCCCTACCTGCTGGGGGCCCTGGCCGGCATCGGCGCCCTGTCCTTTCTGGTCCGCTTCGCCTTGGAGCGCTTCCCCCTGCCCACCGCCGCGCTGTTCATCGGCCTGATCCTAGGGGGGCTTCCCGTCCTTGCAGGCAAGGTCCGGGGCGCCCGCTTCGGTGCGCTGCATGCCCTGCTCTTCCTGGCCTTCTTCCTGCTGGTGGTCCTCATGGCCTCCACGGGCGAGCGGGAAACGGAGGTCTTCCGGATCCTGCTGGGACCCGTCTCCATGGCAAAACTGTTCCTGGTGGGCATGGTGGCCGCCGGGACCATGATTGTCCCGGGTGTCAGCGGTTCCTTGGTGATGATGCTCCTGGGATACTACAACCTCGTCATCGCCAACATCAGCCTTTTTCTGGAGGCGGTCTTCTCCTGGGACCTGCCGGAAATCCTGTACGGTGTGGGATTCTTCGCCCCCCTGGGGCTGGGCATGGTCTTCGGGATCATCCTTGTGGCCAAACTCATCGACTGGCTTTTCCGCAAGGCGCCCCTCTTGGCCTATGCGTCCATCTTCGGATTGGTGGCTGCTTCCCCCATCGCCATCCTGCTGGGGATCGACCTGCCGGCCCTTTCTCCGGGGACCGTGGCCGCAAGCCTGCTGGCCCTCCTGTCGGGGGCGGGCGTCGCTCTGGCATTGGGCAGGGAATAGACACGAAAATGCGGACTTTCCTGTAATGCAAACAAAGAAGGGACGTTCCCGAGGCCACTGAAAAACATCATAGTTTTTCGTAGCCGCAAATTTAACCAAACAAAAACCCACCATGACCTGAAACGTTTTCAGGTCATGGTGGGTTTTTCATGTCTGTTTGTTGCCTATGATGCTTT
>NZ_JAAEEH010000065.1 GCF_010179735.1 Anaerotalea alkaliphila | reverse complement strand
CTTTCTGATAGCGGCCACCTCGATGTATTGTATTTTGTCGCATGAGGTTCATTGTACACCATGACCGGAAGTGGGACATAATCATTTGCGTTACAATAGGACATTATCATATGTGAATCAGAGGAACTAGCAATTATCAATTTAGTTATTGACAATCTTATCAAAAAACATTATCATATAAATATAAATCGGACGTATGACCGAATTACGGGGTGATGCTATTGTGTCTACTGAAACAAATGAACAAACGCAATCGGAAAGAATATTATTAGCAGCGAACACATGTATATCGACTAGAGGTTACGCAAATGTTTCAATGAGAGATATTGCTGATGAGGCGGGAGTAGCTTTAAGCCAGTTAAATTATTATTTTAAAAACAAGGAGGGATTGTTTAAAGAAGTTGTAAGAATGATGATTTCAAAGTATTTAAAGGAGATTGAGGCATCATTAAAGCAGGAAAATTCACCTCGCAAAAGAGCAAAAGGCTTAATTCATTACTTTAAAAATATGTTGCAACATAATCCGGAACTTTTCAGATTGCTCTATGATTTTACAGGGTTAGCTATTTGGTCTCCTGTATTTAGTAGTTTGCTTAGTGAATTATTTAAAGAGTTATCGGACATGATTGAAAAATATATTTTTAAAGATCTTCAATTAAAGGAATTAAAAGGCTATTCAACAAAAACTTTGTCTCGGTTGATTTTAGGGTCGATGTTTGGTACAGGTATTCAGGTTTTACTTGACCAAGATGAAGAATTGCCTGAAGCATTAAACGCTATGCAAATATTATTTGAATAAGTATATGAAAGTGAGGTAATTTATTATGGCAGGATTAATTGAAAAGTCAGTCAATTTAGGTCTTGGGTTGTTTTCTTACTCTAGAGAAAAAATTGAAGAAGTGGTTGATGAATTGGTGAATAAAGGTGAAGTTACTAGGAAAGACGCAAAGGATCTGGTTAATGATTTAGTGAAAAAAGGCGAAGAACAACGTGAAGATTTCAAGAAAATGGTCAAGGATGAAATTTTAGAGGCTCTAGATGCAAAAGATATTGCCCGCAAAGAAGATCTCATTGAAAAAGAGGACTTCAGAAAGATTATAAGAGAAGAGCTAATTGATATATTAAAAGAGAAAGAAATAGCTACAAAGAAGGATATAAACGAGTTAAAAAAATAGGATTTTGATTGGTCAGTTAAAAGACGGAACAATGGTAGGTTTTTAAATGTTGGTATGTTTTTAGCTGAGCAATCTACCATTTGAGAGGTGTTAGAATTGGGAATAGTTATAGTTACTGACTCAACTTGTGATTTGCCCGTTGAATATATTTCCCAAAACAATGTATATGTTATTCCATTTACCTTTGTACTAAATGGGATTAATTATACAGATGATTTTGGAAAATCTTTAAGTTATAAAGAATTTTACGATGGAATTCGAAATGGAAGCATGCCAACAACTGCTCAGATTACGGCATATACTTTTGAAAATGAGTTTAGAAGTTTTGTTTCAAAAGGAGATTCAGTTATCTATATAGGTTTCTCGTCTGCTCTAAGTGAAACGTTTAATGGTTCTGTTCTAGCTAGAAATGAAATAATGGAAGCGAACCCAGAAGCAGATATAACAGTGATTGATTCGAAAAGCGCTTCTGTTGGTCAGGGCTTACTGGTGTATTATGCGTCCGAGATGTTAAAACAAGGAAAATCTAAACAAGAAATCGTAGAGTGGATTGAGTCTAACAAACTTAAGGTAAATCACTGGTTTACTATAGATAGTTTGGAACATTTAAAGAGAGGGGGACGAATATCAGCCACCAGTGCAGCTATAGGTGGTTTGCTTGAAGTTAAACCGGTTTTAAATGTCTCTAATGATGGAAGTCTTAACGTTGTAAAAAAAATTAGAGGAAGAAAAAAATCAATTAGGACTTTATTTGAAGAGTATAAAACTCTTGCCATTAAACCAGAAGAACAGATGATATATATCGCTCATGGTGATTGTATAGAAGATGCAGAGTATCTAAAATCTCTGATTCTGAGTGAGACAACGCCCAAAGATATCGTAATAAATAGTTTAGGGCCAATTATAGGGACCCATACAGGACCAGGCATGGTAGGTGTATTTTTTTTAGGGAAAGAAAGATAGTTATGTTGTCGTTTTCACTAATATTTAAAAAGGTATATTAGCTTACTAATGTTTAAGCAGATATAGATGACAGAGCGTCTTTTTAATCTATATCTGCTATTTCTTTTATAAAAAATGAGATTAGACTGAGTGGTGATAAATGATGGCGGTTAGTAAATATAGAAAATTTAAGAGATCCAAGCAAATTGTTACGATTTTTGTAAATCATGGATTTGGCACGTTAATAGACAGATTAGGCATCCTTAAATATCTTAAAATAGAGAAGCAAACCAAAGAATATACAGAGAGGGAAAATTTAAAATTATCAGTTGGTGAGAGGTTGAAATTATCTTTCGAAGAATTGGGGCCGACATTTATAAAATTAGGTCAAATCATGAGTACTAGACCGGACTTATTGCCTCGTGACATTATACACGAGCTGGAAAAACTTCAAGATGCTGTGGCTCCATTTCCCATAACTGAAGTAAGGGAAGTAATAGAATTTGAGTTGGGAGATAAACTTGAAAACATATTCAGAGAGTTTAAAGAGGAACCTATAGCTGCAGCCTCTATTGGTCAAGTCCATCGTGCAAAATTATTATCGGGTAAAGAAGTGGTAGTAAAAGTTCAAAGACCAAATATCGAGAAAAATATTGAGCTTGATATAGGTATATTAAAAGATCTGGCAGATTTTATTGATAATCGAACTAGGTTTGGAAAACTTTATAGCTTTAGCAAAATGGTGGAAGAATTTGAGACTACTTTAACGAATGAATTAGACTTTAGAATGGAAGGAGAAAATGCGGAAACTTTTAAAGTGAATTTCGAGGATGATGCCAATGTAATTGTTCCAGAGATTAGTTGGATTCATACAACTAATCGTGTTATAACAATGGAAGAAATCCAAGGGACTTCGTTAAAGAATTTTGAAGTATTAGATCAATTAGGGTTGGATAAAACAATAATTGCAAGAAATTTAGCTAATTCTATTTTATATCAGATATTACGGGATGGTTTCTTCCACGGGGATCCTCATCCGGGGAATATAATGGTGCTTGAGAATAATACAATAGCATTTCTAGATTTAGGTATGATAGGACAATTGAACAATCATAGGAAAAACCAATTCCTGAAAATGTTGATGGGAATAACGCTGAAAGATAGTAAACTGATTGTTCAAGCAATTGTTGAACTTGATGCAATGTCAGAAAGAATCAATATGAGAAACCTGGAAAAAGATATTGATCGATTGAGAGATCAAGTATTGTCGGTTCCATTAAGTCAAATAAAAATTGGTGAAGTTTTTAATGAAATTTTTGATTTGGCATTTTCTTATAATATTATGATTCCTGGAGAATTTACCATGCTTGCCAAATCCCTTATTACGCTGGAAGGGTTGGTTGAAAAATTGGATCCAGAGCTAAATGTCTTGGAAATTGCCGAACCTATTGCGGGAAAGTTGGTTTTTACATTAATTACCCCAGAGAAAATTGGTAGGGAAATCCTGGGTGGCGCTATGGATTACAGCAATCTTGTTCGAAAATTCCCTTCTATTTTCTTGAATTTTCTAGATAAAATGGAACACGATGACTTTACAGTGCAACTTAAGCTTAAAGAGGCAGACCGATATGCGCAAAAGCTTGATAAGGCATTTAACCGGTTATCAATCAGCCTAGTGTTGCTATCCTTAAGTATAGTAATCGCAGGAACAATCGTTGGATTAAGTTTAACTGATGTGGAAGGATCTAATTTTATAACAGTCGCAAGTACAACACTAAGAGGCAGCCTTATCATAGCAGTAAGTACCTTTGTGGCACTGATTATTGCAATTTTCAGATCAAAATGAATATAACCTAATCAATGAAAAATAACTTTAGAGGTGAAAAATTAATATGGTAGTTGATATGATGCTTTTTTTTGCGATTTATTCATTCTTAGGATGGGTACTTGAAACTGCATTTGCAAGTATAATACACAGAAAATTTATCAATAGAGGCTTCCTGATAGGACCCTTTACACCGATTTATGGATTTGGCGGGATTCTTACCGTTTCATATTTTAATTGGAGTCCATTTTCTATAGATGATAAATCTTTATTGTTGATTATGAATTTGATTGTTTCAATATTATTAGTTACAATATTGGAGTTTGTTACTGGATTTGCATTGGAAAAAATATTCCATTCAAAATGGTGGGATTACAGCGATAATTTTTTGAACCTCAAAGGGTATATATGTATTAAATACTCAATTTTATGGGGAGTGCTTGCCTTTGCATTACTTCAGATAGTCCATCCAATTGTTATAAATTTAGTTCACATCATTCCGGCTCAGTTAAAAAATTCTGTTGCTATCATTTTCATTGTTTATTTTATTATTGATACTACAAAATCTATTGTTGATGTATTGGATTTAAGAAAAACAATTTTACATTATTCTGAGCTATCGGTGCGGGTATATAAAAATAAGGTTATAAAATATAAAAGGATATTTCTTGCCTTTCCTAAATTACTATTCTTAAATGCGGGTATTATAAATCGCGATGTGAGGAGAATTTTGAATGGTAGAGTTAATAAAATCAAAACTGAATTTAAAAATAAATTTCAACCTTGAAAAAGAATATTGCGATTGTGTTCATGATTTGATTGATCACGAAAAGGTAAAATCAATGAAAAATTATATGCAACATGGGGATATTAGTTGTTACTCCCACAGTCTACATGTGTCATATACAAGTTTTCGATTATGTAAGAAACTTGGGCTGGACTACCTTTCTGCAGCAAGGGGTGGGCTGCTTCATGATTTTTTCTTGTATGACTGGCACGCTGATAAAAAAACTTACGCTGGGCTACATGGATTTGTTCATCCTGGCATAGCATTGCAAAATGCTAATGAGTATTTTGCACTGAATAATATCGAGAAGGACATTATTGAAAAACATATGTGGCCATTAACATTAAGGCTACCAAGATATAAGGAGGCTTATGTCGTCCTAATGGTAGATAAATATTGTGCCTTTTCTGAAACATTGAATTTAATAAGCAAAAAAGATACTAATCAGCTTAAAATATACGAAACCAGAATCAGCAAATAGGAGCATTTCAATCTGTGGAAAAGAATTTAATAATGTGGATAAAATCAATACATTTTCTTTACCGAGATTGTTGTCCAGAGATTGAAAATAACTGGATATATTCCCACAAACGAAAGCCGATGTTGGACATGTTTCCATCTACGAGCGTGGATATGTTCCCAATAACAATAGGGGTTGAAATAGCGGTATTGATAGCTATCAATTCAACTCAAAACACGTTGAGACGGTAGTCTTGATGTCAAGGGTAGAGAAGTAAGAGTGTAGAAATGTTAATAAATAAGCACTTTCCGTGATTTGAGATCTGGCTCCAAGCCAGAAGGATAATCACGGTTTTTTATTTTGTGGGAACTTATCCAATATTAAAAAGTTAGAGAGTCTAAAAAATAATTAAGTTTTTAGCTTTGTGAGTTGATGAGATTGTTGGCGAAAGCAGAGTGAGTTGATAAAATTACTGTAAACTTTATGTTCTTATGTCGAGTTGACTGAAAGTCCTGAAAGCTCCGTCCTGAAAGCTCACTTTAAAATATAAACCAAATACATTGACAATATCATCTTATTTATGCTATTATACTAAATGGATTTGTATATTTACTGAGCGGAGGACGGTTGTATGATAAAAAACAATATTGAAAAAGATATTAAAATAAAATGTGTTGAAACTGATACAACACAAGCGGCTTTAGCTGAAAAAATTGGAAAAACCGTACAGTATGTAAATCGTATCGTAAAGAAAGATGATGGTGTTGTAAATAAAACCTTTATTCAAATGATGGAAGGATTAGGTTATGACATTAGACTTATCTACGAAAAAAGGGAGAAGAATGACAATGAATAAACAGCAACTAGCTTCCACAATATGGCAATCGGCGAATCAAATGCGTTCCAAGATAGAAGCAAACGAATACAAAGACTACATCCTCGGTTTTATGTTTTATAAGTACCTTTCAGAACGTGAAATTCAGTTTTTGAAAGATGAAGGATATAAAGATGTCGATATTAAAAAAGTTAGTGAGACCAGCTAATAAAAGTCAATAGCTGAGATCAAAAAACTTTAAAAATTGAGTTTTAAAAAAGCGTATAGCAAAGCTAGCCAATAGCAAAATCCGAACATTGGCATTTGGTTGGCATATGAGACA
>NZ_JAAEEH010000064.1 GCF_010179735.1 Anaerotalea alkaliphila | reverse complement strand
TCTGCGGGGAGCATGGCGGAGACCCCAGCACCATCGAGTTCTGCCACAACATCGGACTGGACTACGTGTCCTGCTCGCCCTTCAGGGTTCCCATCGCACGGCTTGCGGCGGCCCAGGCGGCGATCAAGGCCAAGAAATAGTCCGGAGCCAGTGAACGCAATCACAGTAAAGGAGGCGTATCATGAGGATAGTCCTGCTGGGGGCGCCAGGTGCCGGAAAAGGAACGTTGGCGAAGGAAATCGTCCGCAGGTACCAGATACCCCATATCTCCACCGGTGACATTTTCCGCGAGAACATCCGGAATGGAACAGAATTGGGGGAGAAGGTGAAGGGATACATGGAACAGGGGCAACTGGTGCCGGATGCGCTGGTGGTGGACTTGGTCGGAGATCGGATTGCCCAGAGGGATTGCTTGAAGGGCTACGTGCTGGATGGTTTTCCCAGGACCCGCCAACAAGCGGAAGCCCTGGACTGTTTGCTTTGCGAAAGGGAAGAAAAGATCGACCGCGTGATCGAGTTGGAGGTGGCGGAAGAAACAATTCTCAGGAGGATGTCCGACAGGAGGGTCTGTGCAGATTGCGGAGCCGTTTGGAACCTATCCAGCAATCCGCCACAAACGGAAAATGTTTGCGATCAATGTGGAAATGCCTTGGAACAGCGTGAAGATGACAAGGAGGAAACGGTTCTGCGGAGGCTGGAGGTCTACCGTGTGCAAACCAGTCCGCTTGTGGAATACTACGATGGACAGGGAATTCTGGCGACCATCAACGGAGATATGCCCGTGGCGGAGGTGGCCGAAAGCATCATTGGCATCCTGGAGTAGGAGAAAGGATGTGGAGGGAGGTTTCAACGTATGACAATAGATGACAACAAAGTGAAAAACGACATTGCCGAGGGCAGGACAGCCCTGGGCATCGAACTGGGGTCGACGAGGATCAAGGCGGTCCTCCTGGGGGAGGGTGACACGCCGGTGGCTTCCGGCAGCCATGACTGGAC
Source organism: Anaerotalea alkaliphila (assembly GCF_010179735.1). Taxonomy (GTDB): domain Bacteria; phylum Bacillota; class Clostridia; order Lachnospirales; family Vallitaleaceae; genus Anaerotalea; species Anaerotalea alkaliphila. The sequence goes on along the minus strand of NZ_JAAEEH010000064.1, from coordinate 5,800 downwards.
CAACAGCCATGTGGACGGCATCTGGACCTACGGCGTCGACGAGGTCTGGAAGGGCGTGCAGGATGCCTATGGAAAGATGGCTGCGGACGTGAAGGCCCGGTACGGGGTCGAACTGGCGAGGGTCGGCGCCATCGGATTCAGCGGCATGATGCACGGATACATGGCCTTCGACAAGGAGGACAATCTCCTGGTGCCCTTCCGGACCTGGAGGAACAACATCACCAGCGAGGCGGCGGAAGCGCTGACGAAGCTGTTCGACTACCCCATCGCCCAGCGATGGAGCATCGCCCACCTGTACCAGGCAATCCTGAACGGGGAAAGTCATGTGGCCGAGGTGGCCTATGTCTCGACCCTGGCAGGATACGTCCACTGGCAGCTGACCGGTGAGAAGGTCATGGGTGTGGGGGAGGCCTCGGGCATGTTCCCCATCGACTTGGAAACGGCCGACTACAACCGGCGCATGATCGGGCAGTTTGACGAGCTGGCGGAAGCGAAAGGCTTCGGCTGGCGGCTGGACCACATCTTCCCGAAGGTCCTTGTGGCCGGGGAAAGTGCAGGTGTCCTGACGGAGAAGGGGGCGAAGCTGCTGGACCCCAGCGGGAAGCTTGCGGCGGGCATCCCCTTCTGTCCTCCGGAAAGCGACGCCGGTACGGGGATGGTGGCCACCAACAGCGTGGCCGAGCGGACCGGAAACGTCTCCGCCGGGACATCGGTCTTCACCATGATCGTCCTGGAGAAGGAGCTGTCCAAGGTCCACCCCGAAATCGACCTGGTGACGACGCCGACTGGAAAGCTGGTGGCCATGGCCCACTCCAACAACTGCACGTCGGACCTGGACGCCTGGATAGGCCTGTTCGGGGAAGCGGCCCAGGCGTTGGGAATGGAAGTGGACATGACGACCCTCTACAAGACGCTGTACACCAAGGCGCTGGAAGGGGATGCGGACGGAGGCGGGCTGCTGGCCTACGGCTACCTGTCCGGAGAGCATGTGACCCACTTCGAGGAAGGGCGCCCGATGTTCGTGCGTTCCTCCAAAAACAACTTCAACCTGGCGAACTTCATGCGGGTGCACCTGTACACTTCCCTGGGCGCCATGAAAATCGGCCTGGACATCCTCCTGAAGGAGGAGGGGGTCCGGGTGGACGAGATCCTGGGCCACGGTGGCCTGTTCAAGACCAAGGGCGTCGGACAACGATTCATGGCTGCGGCGGCCAACACCCCCGTTTCCGTCATGGAGTCGGCAGGGGAAGGCGGCGCCTGGGGCATCGCCCTGCTGGCTTCCTACATGATCAACAGGGAAGAGGGGGAGACCCTGGAGGCGTACCTGAAGCACAAGGTGTTCGCAGGCCAGGAAGGCGTGCGGATGGAGCCGGACCCGAAAGACGTGGAAGGGTTCGAAGTCTTCCACCAGCGCTACAAGAAGGGCCTCCCCATAGAAAGGGCGGCGGTCGACTGTCTGAGATAGAAGCCCGGGCCAAGGCGGTCCTGTAGACAAAAACAGGCGAAACATACTATAATGGGAACCAGGCAAGAGGTTGTCTCTGTAACGGGACAGCCTCTTGCCATTGGAGAAGAATTGAGGAAATGAGGTAAACGACATGCGGAAGCTTTTCATATTCGATTTGGACGGGGTCATCGTAAACAGCGAGCCCCTCCATGAACATGCGAAGAAAAGGATCCTTTCGGAGGAAGGAATCGAGGAAGACCTGGACCTGTCCTGGTCCGTGGGGCAACCCAGCCAGATCCTGTGGGAGACGCTCATCCGGCGGTTCGGCCTGAAGAGGACGGCAAGGGAGCTGGAGGACCTGCAGTACGCCCATATCCTGGAAGAGATCAGGGAGAAGAGGATCCCAACCACGCCGGGCCTGGAGGAGCTCCTTTCCCATCTGGAAAGCCAGGGGATGCGGATCGGACTTGCCTCCTCCTCGGACCAGGCCTATGTGGATGCGGTCCTGGAGCATTACCGGCTCTCCGGCACTTTCCGGTATGCCATCGGAGGCGACCGGGTCCCCCGGAAGAAGCCCGCCCCGGACGTGTACGAGGCGGTGCTGGCCCAGGCCAAGGTACTGGCTTCGGAGGCGGTCGCCCTGGAGGACTCCGCGGCCGGAAGCACCGCGGCCCAAGCCGCAGGCATTCCCTGCATAGGCTACATCAACCCGGATTCGGGGGCCCAGGACCTGTCCCGCTGCATTGGGACAATCCGACACCTGGAGGATGCGGCCGCAATCCTGGAGGAGATGGACAACCTTTGAGGGACCTTTGTGTCCACCAAGGGTTGTCTTAATTTGTTATTGACATATGCCCTAAATAGCGTATAATGGAACTGTAAAGAGCATATGTCCAAAACTATGCTGATCGGCGATGAGGAGAAAAACCATGCCAAGACCGAGAAAATGGAGAAAAGTCTGTTGCCTTCCGGACAGCAATCTGTACGGCCCCCTGGGCAGGACGGAAATGGAGAAGGAGACCATCACCATGACGGTGGAGGAATACGAGACCATCCGCCTGATCGACCTGGAAGGGCTGATGCAGGAGGAATGCGCCCAGCGGATGGATGTGGCCCGCACCACCGTCCAGCGGATCTACAACGACGCCCGGAAGAAGCTGGCGGATTCTCTTGTGAACGGACATATCCTGAAGATCGAGGGCGGAGACTACAAGCTGTATGAGGAACAGGAACGGGAGGCCGGCTGCGGTGGATGCCACAGGCGGCGATGCAGGGAAATGAGGAGGTTCGCAGATGAGGATAGCAGTACCGGTGAATGAGAAGAACATGGAAACGACGGTGTGCCCGTCCTTTGGAAGGACGCCGTTCTTCCTGGTATACGACACACAGACCCAGGAGGCATCCTATGAGGACAACAGCGCCGCATCCAGCCAGGGCGGCGCAGGCATCAAGGCGGCCCAGGCCCTTGCGGACAGCAAGGTGGAGGCCGTCCTGGCTCCCCGCATGGGAGAGAACGCATCGGATGTGCTGGTGGCGGCGGGCATCGCCGTCTACAAGACCCAAGGGGACAATCTCCAGGAGAACCTGAAGGCATTCGAGGAGGGGCAGCTGAAGGCCCTGGAGGAAACCCACAGCGGCTTCCACGGCCACGGAGGGCAATAGGGATGCGGATTGCGGTCCTCTCCGGCAAGGGCGGCACAGGCAAGACCCTGGTCTCCGTGAACCTGGCGGCGGTGGCCGGAAAAGCCGCCTATGTGGATTGCGACGTGGAGGAGCCCAACGGACATCTTTTCCTCAAACCGGAACAGGTGGAGACACGGGAAGTGACCGTCAAGATTCCCGTGGTGGAGGACAGCCTCTGCACCGCCTGCCGGATCTGCACGGAATTCTGCAGGTTCAACGCATTGGCCCTTGTCCGGGAGAAGCTCCTGATTTTTGAAGAAATCTGCCATTCCTGCGGGGGGTGCACGCTGCTGTGTCCCCAGAAGGCCTTGTGGGAAAAGGACAAGGTCATCGGGAAGGTGGAGGCGGGAAGTTCAGGGGAAGTCCGGGTCCTTTCCGGAATCATGAACACGGGAGAGGAATCCGGGGTTCCTGTCATCAAGGCCCTGCTGCGGGCCCTGCCGGAGTTGGACCGGGAAGGGGACGTCTTCATCGACTGTCCGCCGGGAAGCGCCTGCACCGTCATGGAAAGCATCCAGGACGCGGATTTCTGCGTGCTGGTGGCGGAGCCCACCCGGTTCGGGGCACAGAATTTGTCCATGGTCCACGAACTGGTGGAGGTCTTCCATAAGCCCCACGGGGTTGTCCTGAACAAGGTGCTGGAGGGGGAGGAAGACCCCTCCGAAGAGTACTGCAAGTCCAAGGGAGTCAAGATCCTGGGACGCATCCCCTTCGACCGGCACCTGGGAAACCTGAACGCGGGGGGCCGGGTGGTCTCCCGGGAAGAAGAGGCCTACCGGACGCTTTTTGAAGGCCTGTTGCAGGGAATCCGAAAGGAGGTGCGCCATGAAGCAGCTGCTGGTGCTTAGCGGAAAAGGAGGCACGGGCAAGACCACCGTGGCCAGCGCCCTGGTCAAGCTGTCTGCCGCCAAGGCTTATGCCGACTGCGATGTGGACGCCCCCAACCTGCATCTGGTCATGGGATGGGAGACCCAGCCCCGGCGGACGGACTACTACGGACTGCCCAAAGCAAAGATCCATCCGGAGCTTTGCGCAGAATGCGGGGAGTGCAGGGCACACTGCAGGTTCGACGCCATTTCCCTGGGGGAAGGGTACCGGGTGGACCCCTTCGCCTGCGAAGGCTGCGGGGTCTGCGCCGAAGTCTGTCCGGCAGGCGCCATCACCATGGAGCCTGCCGTGGCAGGGGAATACCAGCTCTACAAGGGGGACGCCGTCTTCTCCACAGCCCAGCTGCGGATGGGCAGCGGCAATTCCGGCATGCTGGTGTCGGAAGTGAAGAAGCAGATGAAGGAGGAGGCTCCGGAAGCGGACCTGGCCATCATCGACGGGTCGCCCGGCATCGGCTGCCCGGTCATCGCCTCCTTGAGCGGGGTGGACATGGTCCTGCTGGTGGCGGAGCCTTCGGTGTCCGGCATCAGCGACCTGGAACGGGTACTGGCCACCGCCCGCAAATTCCAGGTGCCGGCGGCGGTCTGCGTCAACAAGTACGACACGGACCTGGACAACACCGGGAGGATCGAAGCCTTCTGCAGGAAGGAAGAAATCCCCTTCGTGGGCCTGATCCCCTTCGACCCGGAGGCGGTTAGGGCCATCAACCGGGGGGCCAGCATCGTGGATGCGGACTGCCCCTCCGGACAGGCGGTGCGGGGAATCCGTGAGAAGACGCTGGAACTGCTGTACAAGGAAGGGTGAGGGATATGACCATAAAGACACTGGTGGAGAACACCATCCTGGGGGAAGGGCTGGAAGCGGAACACGGCCTGAGCCTCTACATTGAGACAAAGGAGCACAAGATCCTGTTCGATGCGGGAGAGAGCAGCCTGTTCCTGGAGAATGCGGCCAAGATGGGCGTGGACCTTTCCAAGGTGGACCTGGTGGTCATCTCCCACGGCCACCGGGACCACGGGGGAGGGCTGGAAACCTTCCTGGACAACAACAGCCATGCCAAGGTCTATGTGCGGGAAGGGGCCTTTGGGCCCCATTACGCCCAGCGCAAGGATGGGGTCGAGGAGATCGGACTGGACAGGGAACTGCTGTCTAGGGGTCGTTTCGTCTTCGCCGGGGAGAGGCTGGACATCGACGGGGAACTGACCCTTTTTTCCGGAGTCGTTGGCAACCGGCTGAACCCTTCCGGCAACAAGCGTCTGCTGATGGAGAAGGACGGGGAACTGGTGGAAGACGACTTCTCCCATGAACAGAGCCTGCTGATCCGGGAACAAGGCAGTACGGTGCTGGTGGCGGGCTGCGCCCACCGGGGCATCGCCAACATCCTGGAGCATGTCCGGGAAGCGGTGGGAAGCTATCCGGACCATGTGGTGGGAGGATTCCACCTGATGAACAATTCCGCAGGCACCACGGAGAACCCGGGGGTTGTGGCCCAGCTGGGAGGCTATCTCCAGGGAATAAAAGCCGTCTGCCACACCTGCCATTGCACCGGACTGGAGCCTTACGGACAACTGAAAGGCATCCTGGGGGACGGCATCGGCTACCTGTCCACAGGAAGCGTCTTGGAAATCAACTAAAAGGATTTATTTTAGGAAGAGAAGACTTGTGGTAATAAGTCAATATGAAGTTTTATAATTATTTTACGTATTTTCTTAAAGAAGGCAACACTTAACAAACCCAATTGGATTAGTTGTTTGAAAGGATATGCGCATCGATCATTTCGTC
>NZ_JAAEEH010000063.1 GCF_010179735.1 Anaerotalea alkaliphila | reverse complement strand
TCGCTGTAAACAGGTCCGTGGAATAAATGCCGCTCCCTTGCATCACGCCCAAGACCAAAAAAGCACCAGCAATAGCTGGTGCCTATGTTATAAGTTTTTCGGGACATTTTCAAAAACGCTTGACACACTTACTTTCCCGCCCCTTGCATTCCTCCGCAACCGGCCGCAAGTCTGCGTACCTGCAGGAACCTCTAAAACAAGCGATTTGCAATTTTTGTTTTATTTATTTTCATTTTTTACACACTTTCTGCCGATTATCCCTTTGCGTGTTCCTTTTTGATAACACTTCTTTAGAATCCAGTTGTCCAGCGGCTTTGCGCCTGATTCGCCAGGTGTTTTCCCTTTTTTCTCCCGTTTTTTTAATGAAGTTGACGATATTGATTCTTGCATTGACAGATTCCCTATGCTATACTTTAAGACAATCAATCACAACCGCACACAAGGAGGTAAAGCAATGACGCATACCATACATGGATTGCCACCCAAGCAAGGCTTGTACGACCCCCAATCGGAAAAGGACAGCTGTGGCGTTGGTTTTGTCGCCCATATGAAGGGATTGCAGTCCCATGCCATCATCGAACAAGGCCTGCAGGTCCTCGTCAACTTGACCCACCGTGGTGCCGTAGGCGCCGATCCGGACACAGGGGATGGCGCCGGCATCCTGATCCAGGTTCCCCATGCCTTCTTGTCCAAGAAGGCGTCCGAATTGGGCATGGCCCTGCCGGAAGCGGGAGATTACGGTGTAGGTATGATATTCCTGCCCCAGGAACCCAACGCCCGTTTCTTTTGCGAGGGTGTTTTTGAGCGCGTCCTGGAACAGGAAGGCCTTTCCCTCATCGGATGGAGGAACATCCCCATCAACGAGAAGGCATGCGGCCTGACCGCCAGCGGCACGCGGCCCGTTGTCCACCAGGTGTTCGTCGGCAGGGGTGCCGTCCATGCGGATGATTTCGAGCGCAAGCTTTACATCGTCCGGAAGCAGGTGGAAAAGGCGATTCGGGAGGCAAACCGCCAATACACGGAGGCCTTCTACATCTGCAGCTTGTCCTCCAAGACCATGATCTACAAGGGACAGCTGCTGGCCCACCAGATACCCGACTTCTTCCCAGACCTGCGGGATCCGGACATGGTCAGCGCCCTGGCATTGGTACACCAGCGGTACAGCACCAACACCTTCCCCTCCTGGGACCTCGCCCAGCCCTTCCGCTACCTGGCGCACAACGGGGAGATCAACACCCTGCGCGGAAATGTGAACTGGATGAACGCAAGGGAAGGCGTCCTGTCTTCCGAAGTCTTCGGTGATGAAATCAGCAAGCTCTTCCCCCTGATGGATCCGGACGCCTCCGACTCCGCAAGCCTGGACAACGCGCTGGAACTGCTGCTCGCCAGCGGAAAGTCCCTGGCCCATGCGGTTTCCATGTTGATTCCGGAAGCCTGGCAGGCCCACGAGAACATGAGCGAGGAGAAGAAGGCGTTCTACGAATACCATGCCGGCCTGATGGAGCCCTGGGACGGACCTGCGGCCGTAGCCTTTACAGACGGTGTGCAGATTGGAGCCACCCTGGACAGGAACGGACTGCGTCCTGCCCGTTATCTGGTCACCAGCGACGACCTGGTCGTCATGGCATCCGAGACCGGCGTCCTTCCTTTTGAAGATGAAAGGATCGTCCTGAAGGGACGGTTGCAACCGGGACGCATGTTCCTGATCGATACCGCCCAAGGCCGGATCATTTCCGATGAAGAGGTCAAGAATACCCTGGCCACCCAGAAGCCTTACAAGGATTGGATCTTGCGGAACAAGATCCTGTTGGAGGAGCTCCCCGTCCCCCACGAGATCACCCCTCTCGGCGCGCACCGCCTCCTGGAACTCCAGAAGGTGTTCGGATATACGGAAGAGGAGCTGAAAAAGGTGCTGGCCCCCCAGGCCATGACCGGCAAGGAACCCATCGTATCCATGGGAAACGATGCCGCCTTGGCCATCCTTTCCGAAAAGCCCCAGTTGCTCTACAACTACTTCAAGCAGCTCTTCGCCCAGGTGACGAACCCGCCAATCGACCCCATCCGGGAGCGTCTGGTCATGTCCAACCTGAAGCTTCTGGGGGACAGGGGCAGCCTGCTGGAGGATCTTGACGAAACCAAAGACGTGAACTTCATCGAATTGGCGCATCCCATCCTGGACAACGGTTCCTTCGAGAAGCTGGTGCACATCGACCAGAAGGATTTCCGTTCCGTGAAGATCCCCGCCCTTTTCCCGGTTGACGAGGGAGGGGAAGGCCTTCGGGAAGCCCTGGAACACCTGAACCGCCACGTGACGGACGCCATCGCCGAGGGCTACAACATCCTGATCCTTTCCGACCGGGGAGTGGACAAGTACAACGCCCCCATCCCCTCCCTGCTTACGGTGGCCAGCGTCCATCACCACCTGATCCGGGAGAAGCTGCGCACCAAGGTGGACCTGGTGGTCGAGACGGGCGACGCTAGGGACGTCATGCAGATGGCCCTGCTGATCGGCTACGGCGCCGACGCCATAAACCCCTATATCGCCTTCGACAGTCTGCACCAGCTTGTCAGCACGGGACTCTACATCGACAACGGCAGCTGCACGCCGGAAAAGGCCCACGCCAACTACAAGAAAGCCCTTGCGGACGGCCTCTTGAAGACATTCTCCAAGATGGGCATCGGCACCCTCCAAAGCTATCACGGCGCCCAGATATTCGAGGCTGTGGGCATTTCCTCGGATGTGGTGCGCACCTATTTCCCCGGCACCTCCTCCAGGATCGAAGGCATCGATTTGGACGTGATCGCCAAGGAAACAGCCCTGCGGCATTCCTATGCCTTCAATACCCTGCGCAACCCCTACAACGGATTGGAGGAAGGTGGAAGCCACCAGTGGAGGACCAACTCCGAGGACCACCTGTTCAATCCCGAGACCATCGCCAAGCTGCAGCAGAGCTGCCGCACCGGCGACTACAAGCTGTTCAAGGAGTACACCGCCCTGATCGACAACCAGGCCAAGAGGCTCAACACCATCCGCGGCCTGCTGAAGTTCAAGGAAAGGGAATCCATTCCCCTGGAAGAGGTGGAACCGGCAGAAAGCATCTTCAAACGCTTCGCCACAGGAGCCATGTCCTTTGGCTCCATCAGCAAGGAAGCCCATGAGAACCTTGCCATGGCCATGAACGCCATCGGCGGAAAATCGAACTCCGGAGAAGGCGGCGAAGACCTGGAACGCCTGAAGGACGCTTCCAAACGGAGCGAAATCAAGCAGGTTGCCTCCGCCCGGTTCGGCGTCACCACCGACTACCTGGTGAACTGCAGCGAGCTGCAGATCAAGATGGCCCAAGGCGCCAAGCCCGGGGAAGGCGGACACCTTCCCGGAGACAAGGTTTCCGAGGACATCGCCAAGGTGCGCCATTCCACTCCCGGCATCGACCTGATTTCCCCTCCTCCCCACCACGACATCTACTCCATCGAGGACCTGGCCCAGCTGATCTACGACCTGAAGAACGTGAACGAAAAGGCCAGGATCAACGTGAAGCTGGTGTCCGAAGTCGGCGTGGGCACCATCGCCGCTGGCGTATCCAAGGCCCATGCGGACGTGGTCCTGATTTCAGGGCACGACGGCGGAACCGGAGCCGCACCCATCAGCTCCATCAAATACACCGGCCTCCCCTGGGAGTTGGGTCTGGCGGAAACCCAGCAGACCCTCCTCCTCAACGACCTGCGCAGCCGCATCGTGGTCCAGACGGACGGGCAGCTGAAGAGCGGCAGGGATGTGGCAATCGCGGCCCTGCTGGGTGCGGAAGAGTTCGGCTTTGCGACCACCGCCCTGGTGGTCAGCGGATGCATCATGATGCGGAAGTGCCAGAACAACACCTGTCCTGTCGGCGTTGCCACCCAGGATCCTGAACTGCGCAAGTTCTTCCCGGGCAAACCGGAGCATGTGATCAACTTCTTCCGCTTCATCGCTTCCGAATTACGGGAGCATATGGCCGCCCTGGGCTTCAGGACCTTGGATGAAATGGTGGGTCGTGTGGACGTGCTGGAACCGAACACGGACATCCTGCACTGGAAGGCGCAGAACATCGATTTCAGCGCCATCCTCCACAAGCCGGAGCTGCCCAGCAGGATCCAGCCCCGCTGCGTCAAGAGCCAGGAGCACGGCCTGGAGGACATCCTGGACCGGCAGATGATCCAGGACGCGGCCCCCGCCCTCCACGAAGGGAAGGCGGTCAGTAACACCTATTCCGTCCGCAACATCAACCGCACCGTGGGCACCATGCTGGCCGGGGAGACCGCCCGGGTTACCGAAGGCAAACACCTTCCCGAAGACACCATCTGGAACAAGTTCAACGGCAGCGGCGGCCAGAGCTTCGGCTGCTTCCTCTCCAAGGGCATCACTTTTGAACTGGAGGGGGATTGCAACGACTACATGGGCAAAGGACTTTCCGGCGGAAAGATCATCGTGTATCCTTCCAGGAACGCCACCTATGTGCCTGAAGACAACATCATCGTGGGCAACACCCTGCTGTATGGAGCCACCAGCGGAGAAGTCTATATCCGCGGCATCGCAGGGGAGCGTTTCGCCGTGCGGAATTCCGGCGCCACGGCGGTTGTGGAAGGCCTGGGCGACCATGGCTGCGAATACATGACCGGCGGCGTTGCCGTCATCCTGGGCCGGACCGGCAGGAACTTCGGTGCGGGCATGAGCGGCGGCATGGCCTTCGTCTATGACGAGGCCGGCGATTTCGAAAGCAAGCATTGCAACTATGACATCGTGGAGACGGAACCGGTTGCCGATCTGGAGGACATCGTACTGCTGCGGTCCCTGATCGAGCGGCATGTCCGTTATACAGGCAGCAGCAAGGCCCAGGGAATTCTGGATGATTTCCAGAACCAGCTGGGACGTTTCGTGAAAGTCATCGCGCCTGCATACAGAAGGGTCCTTTCCATTCAAAAAACTGCCGCTGCGGCGGCAGGCAACTAGGAGGTGTCGTAATGGGTAAACTTACAGGATTCATGGAATACGAGCGGAACAACGGAAGCTATAAGCCGGCAAAAGAGCGCGTAGGCAACTATGACGACATCTTCATCCCTCTGGATGAGGCCGGCATGAAGGTCCAGGCTGCCCGCTGCATGGATTGCGGAATCCCTTTCTGCAGCAACAATTGCCCCCTTGGAAACATCATTCCCGACTTCAATGACCTGGTGTACAACGGCCAATGGAAAAAGGCTTTGGATATCCTTCATCTGACCAACAACTTCCCCGAATTCACAGGAAAGATTTGTCCGGCCCTTTGCGAGGGCGGATGTGTGCTGGGCCTGATCAAGGACCCCATCACCATCGAGCACATCGAACTGGCCATCGCGGAAAAAGGCTGGGAGGAAGGCTGGATCGTTCCCCAGCCGCCGGCAGTCAAGACCGGAAAGCGGATTGCCGTCGTGGGGTCCGGACCTGCGGGAATGGCTGCCGCCCAACAGTTGGCCCGTGTGGGACACGACGTGACCGTGTACGAGCGCGCGGAAGCCGCCGGGGGATGCATGCGTTTCGGCATTCCAGACTACAAGCTTCCAAAAAGCTACGTACAGCGCCGGGTGGATCAGATGGCGGCTGAAGGGGTGGTCTTCAAGACCAACACCAACATCGGTGTGGACGTTTCGGTCCACGCGCTGAAAAACGAATACGACGCAATCTGCCTGACAGGAGGCTCCACACAGCCCCGGGACCTGATGATCAGCGGGCGGGAGTTTGACGGCATCCATTTCGCCATGGATTTCCTGCCCCAGGCAAACAAGCAGAACGCAAGCATTCCGGTTCCCGAGGACCAGATGATCAGCGCAAAGGGCAAGCGCGTTGTCGTCATCGGCGGCGGGGACACCGGTTCCGACTGTATCGGCACCTCCCTGCGGCAGGGTGCCCTGGACGTGACCCAGCTGGAGCTGCTCCCCATGCCTTCCGTGGAGCGCCCCGCAAACCAGCCTTGGCCGGTTTTCCCCATGATCCTGAGGACCTCCTCTTCCCACGAGGAGGCCATGGCGGTATTGGACAAGGATGTCCGGAACTATGCCATCGGAACGAAATCCTTTGACGGCAAGGACGGACAGGTCACCCGACTGGACTGCGTGCGTCTGGACTGGTCCGCGGGTCCGGACGGAAGGATGCAGATGAACGAAATTCCGGGAAGCGAGTTCTCCATCGATTGCGACCTGGTTCTTTTCGCCATGGGCTTCCTGCATCCGGAACATCACGGCATGCTGGATGACCTGGGCGTGGAATACGACCAGCGCGGCAACGTCAAGACCGATTCCAAAAACATGACCAGCGTCCCCTCCATCTTCTGCGCAGGGGACATGCGCCGGGGCCAATCCCTGGTGGTGCACGCCATCGCAGAGGGACGACGTCTCGCCAAGCATGTGGACGAGTACCTGATGGGCAGCACCTGGCTGCGCAGCTCCCTGCGGGAAGTCGAATGACGGACCGGTTGGAGGCAAGAAAAAACAGACCTTTCGGTCAATGTCATTAAGTTAATGGCAGCAAAAAAGAATTCTGAGAAGAAGCATATGCGTTTTTTCTTCAGGATTCTTTTTTATGACTCGGAATATAATTTTATACATGACAAACAGACAGATTGCCATCTGCCCACTTTACATATACAATTGAAGTGGCTTATGCTACTCGATATAAGAAACTTACAGGTTTTTGAACGTTGACTTTCCTAGGGTCATGACGTCCAGGTCTAACCGGTAGAATATTTCTTTGGAGTAGCTGCTCTATATCAGGTGGTTTCAACTTTCTATTATTGCTTATGTATTCACGGCAAATGAAGATGGCTAAGGTGAAATTCACCTGAT
>NZ_JAAEEH010000062.1 GCF_010179735.1 Anaerotalea alkaliphila | reverse complement strand
ATAGCCTTAATCCAGATAGATCCTTATTCCATACTTCTATTATCTAGGAATAGGGTTCAATATCCAAGTGGTTTAAGAAAAAAGCAACTGATAAACCTATGATTTAATTTTATTATACGAGGAGAAATAGTTATGAAAAAGACAGCAGCATGGATTATGACGATGGTAATGGCGGTTGGCCTCTTCACGGCCTGCGCACCCAAAACGGAAGCGCCAAGCGGTTCCACGGAGACAGGTTCCACGGAAACAGGCTCCACGGAAGAAGGTGCGGGAGAATACGCGTGGCCGGTCAAGACGATCGAATTGATCGTTCCCGCCAGCGCCGGCGGAGATACGGATTTCAACGCCAGGACCATGGCGAAGTATTTTGAGGAACTGACAGGCGTCACCGTGGTTGTGACCAACATGACCGGCGGCGGCGGAACCATCGCATCCTCCCATGTCAAGGAATCCGATCCGGATGGAAGCGTGATGTTCTTCGGACATACCGGACAGCTGATTGTGAATGAAGTGGCCGGATTGGCGGACTATGGGGTAGAGGACTTCGAAATCGCAGCCATCCCCGGAATCGACAAGAGCACCGTGTTTGTTGTAAGCGCAAGCTCCGGAATCACCAATGTGGCAGAACTTGCGGAAGCATCCAAGGAGAAACCCATCATCTACGGATCCGAGCTGGGCGGCTATACCCATCTGCAGGGCCTGATCTTCGGAGAGCTGACAGGCACGAACCTGAACACGGTGGATGTGGGAGCGGCAGCGGAAAAGATCACGAACCTTCTTGGAGGAAGGATCGACCTGATGTCCATCGCCTATGGAGCAGTCCAGGACTACATCACAACGGGCGAAATGGTGGTCATCGGCCAGGTGAGCGCCGAAAGGAATCCTTTGTTGGGAGACATCCCCACCATCAAGGAACAGGGTTTTGATTTCGCCATGGACAAGCCTTACATCGCCGCATACCCCAAAGGCACCGATGCCGAGCTGATCGCAAACGTATCCGCCGCCATGGAAGAGGTTGGAAAGAACCCCGCCTATGCCAAGGAGCTGGAAGAGGGATACAAGCAACCCGTCAGCTTCCTGAATTCCGCGGATGCAACGGCGCTGCTTCTGGAACTGCGTGAGGACTACATGCAGTATGCGGACAAATTGAAGTAAACAGAAGCAAACAATTGAAGACAAACCGGCTGAGCAGCATCCTGGATTTCCTGTAACGGAGGACTTCGCTACAGCCGGTTTTTTCATGGAAAGATTGGAGGATCACACAGACAATGGAGGAACAAGAAAAGCGGATGAAGGCGGTTCCAAGGCTCATCAAGACAAATCCCAGGGACAACGTGCAGATTGTGGCGAATCCGGAGGGGGTCGCGCCCGGAACGGAACTGCCGGAAGGGGTTGTGGCGGTGGAATTCATCCCCCAGAGCCACAAGGTCGCCATGGCGGACTTCAAAGAGGGAGACCCGATCCTGCGCTACGGGGAGGTGATCGGGTATGCCAAGATGGACATCCCCAAGGGAAGCTGGATCGACGAGCACAAGGTCAACCTTCCTGTTGCGCCCCGCCTGGAGGAGCTCTCCGCAGCCACCGCATTGCCGCAGCCGGAACCTCCCTTGACAGGGCGGACCTTCCAGGGGTACAGGAACCCGGACGGGTCCGTGGGGACCAAAAACCTTCTTGGGATCACCACCACCGTGCAGTGTGTGGAGGGGGTCCTGAATGTGGCGGTGGAGCGGATCAAGAAGGAATTGCTCCCCTTGTACCCCCATGTGGACGGAGTGGTCCCCATCAACCACAATTACGGTTGTGGCGTGGCCATCAGTTCCCCGGAGGCGGTGATTCCCATCCGGACCATCCGGAACCTGGGGACACATCCCAACTTCGGAGGGGAACTGCTGGTGGTGGGCCTAGGATGCGAGAAGTTGATGCCGGAAAGGCTGTTTCCCGAAATCAAGCCGGAGAACCTGGTCGTCCTCCAGCAGGATGCCGGATTCGGGACGATGCTGCAGGATATCGTCGATAAAGCCAAAACCTGTCTGGAACGTCTGGAGAACCGGCGCAGGGAAACCGTCGGCGCATCGGAGCTGGTGGTGGGCCTGCAGTGCGGGGGAAGCGATTCCCTTTCTGGGGTCACCGCAAACCCGGCCGTGGGTCACGCTGCGGACCTTCTGGTCCGTGCAGGGGCCACGGTGATCTTTTCCGAAGTGACGGAGGTGCGGGACGGAGTGCATCTGCTGATCCCCCGGGCCATCGACCAGTCGGTCGGCCAAAGGATCAAGGACGAAATGGCCTGGTACGACGCCTATCTGGAGCGGGGAATGGTGGACCGGGACGCGAACCCCACACCAGGGAACAAGCAGGGCGGTCTGGCCAACATCGTGGAAAAATCCTTGGGTTCCATTGCCAAATCGGGCACTTCCCCCATCGTGGACGTCCTGTCCCCAGGGGAAAAGGTGCGGAAAAAGGGGCTCACCTTTGCCGCGACGCCGGCCAGCGATTTTGTCTGCGGCACCTGCCAACTGGCATCCGGCATCACCCTGCAGGTGTTCACCACCGGACGGGGGACGCCCTACGGGCTGGCGATGGCACCGGTGCTGAAGGTCAGCAGCCGGACGGAGCTTGCGAATACGTGGCAGGACCTGATCGACATCGATGCGGGCAGGATCGCCACAGGAGAAGAAACCATCGAATCGGTGGGAGCCGAAATTTTCGAGAAAATCCTGGCGGTGGCCAGTGGAACTGAAAAAACCTGGGCAGACCGTTGGGGGATTGAAAACGCACTGTGCCTTTTCAATCCGGCTCCGGTGACCTGACCAGCTGCGCATATTTGGGAGGAGAAGCATGTTGGATTTGAAGGATTTGAAGGGAGTCATCCCCCCCATCGTAACCCCGGTGGATGACAACGAAAACGTGGACATACAAGGGTTGGAAAGGGTGATCGACCATGTCCTGGACGGCGGCGTCCATGGGGTCTTCGTATTGGGAAGCAACGGGGAGTTCTATGCCCTGGATTTCGAGAACCAAAGGAAGGCTGTAGAGGCAACGGTCAGGCATGTGGACAAGAGGGTTCCCGTCTATGCGGGAGCCAGCGCAATCACAACGAAAGAATGCATCAAACTGGCAAAAATGGCAGAAGACGCAGGTGCGGATGCGCTGACGGTGCTGACGCCCATGTTCATCCGGCCTACGGAGAAGGAGATGTACGAGCACTTCAAGGCCATCGCCGGATCCACCGACCTTCCGGTGCTGCTTTACAACAATCCGGACAAGACCACGAACAACATTTCGGTTTCCCTGCTGGAGAAGCTTGCCAAAATCGAGAACATCGTGGGCATCAAGAACACTTCCTTCGACTTCGCCCAGACCATCGAGTACATGCGGGTGACGAAGGGGATGGAAAGCTTCAAGGTGCTCAGCGGTTCGGATTACTTCGTCTATGGGACATTGGCCTATGGCGGGGCAGGTTGTGTGGCGGGGACGGCAAATGTGGCCCCCCGGCTGGTGGTGGACATCTATGACAAGTTCATGGCTGGAGACCACGCCGGCGCGGTGGAGGCCCAGTACAAGCTGGTTCCCCTTAGGAACACCTACAGCTACGGAAGCTTTCCTGTGGTGATGAAGGATTGCATGAACCTGATGGGAATTCCGGTTGGAAATCCGGTGCGCCCCATCCAGCACTGCTCGCCCGAGAAGATGGAAGAGCTGCGCAAAGTGTTGGCAAGCCTTGATCTGATCAAATGACAAATAGGTGAGGCGGTGTGGATATGAATACGGTTAGACAAGATGCGGAGCTGATCATCCAAGCCTCCATACGGGACGTGCTCCCGGAGGCCGCCGTCGTCAAGGCGTTGGAACAAAAGCGGCTTACAGGCAGGATCCATGTGGTGTCCATCGGGAAGGCGGCCTGGACAATGGCGAAGGCGGCCAAAACGACCTTGGGCTCCCAGATTGAAAAAGGGCTTGTGGTGACGAAATACGACCATTCCCAGGGACCCATCGAAGGGTTCGAAATCTTGGAGGCGGGGCATCCCATACCGGACGGAAATTCCGTGCGGGGAGCTGAAAAGGCCCTAGCCATGGCCCGCAGTCTGGGGCCGGAGGACAAGATGCTATTGCTGATTTCCGGAGGCGGATCCGCACTGTTCGAGAAGCCGGTGGAAGGGATCCTGCTGGAGGACCTGATGGACATCACAAGCCAACTCCTGGCTTGCGGTGCGGACATTGTGGAAATCAACACCATCCGCAAGCACCTTTCGGCTGTCAAGGGAGGAAAGTTTGCGTTGGAATGCGGAGAAACCCCCATTTTTGCGGTGGTGCTGTCGGATGTGATCGGCGACCGTCTCGACTCCATCGCGTCAGGTCCCGCATATCCGGACAGCTCCACCTCCGAAGAGGCGATGGAAATCATCCGTTCCTACGGGCTGCAGGTGGAGGAGCATATCCTGGAGGCCCTAAAGGAAGAGACCCCCAAACGGGTGGAGAATTGCGAAACGGTCGTCACCGGAAGCGTAAGCGCCCTTTGCGAGGCTGCCGCGCGCAATGCGAGGGAACTTGGGTACAGGCCCGTCATCCTATCCACCACGGTGGAATGTGAAGCCAAGGAAATGGGGAAGATGCTGGCTGGGATCGCCAGGGAGCTGTGCGGCGGAGGCCGGGAGGAAGAAGGATATCTCAAGGCGCCGTGTGCGGTCATCGCCGGCGGCGAGACCCTGGTCCGGCTGATGGGACAGGGAAAAGGCGGAAGGAACCAGGAGCTGGCCTTGGCGGCAGCCATGGGAATCGAGGGCCTGGAGGAAGCGGTGGTCCTGTCCCTGGGATCGGACGGCACAGACGGACCGACGGATGCCGCAGGAGGCATGGTGGACGGAGGTACCACCAGGCGCATGCGGGAAAAAGGGTTTTTGCCGGAATTGCATTTGGACAACAACGATTCCTACAATGCCCTGAAGGCAAGCGGTGACCTGATCGTCACCGGTCCCACGGGGACCAATGTGAACGACCTGATGATGGTGCTGTGCAAATAGACAATGGAACAATCGGACAATACAAACAACACTAGTGCATATAAAGGAGAATGGATATGAAAATCGGACTTATCGGACTGGGAATCATGGGCAAACCAATGGCGAAGAACCTTGTGAAGGCAGGATACGACCTGGTGGTAAGGGACATCAACCAGCCTGCGGTGGACGAACTGGTGGCGCTGGGCGCATCCAGCGCGGAAAGCAATGCGGCGGTGGCGGCCCAGGTGGACATCGTCATCACCATGCTGCCCAACTCCCCCCATGTGAAGGAAGTCCTGTTGGGACAGAATGGAGTGATCGAGGGAGCCAAGCCGGGAACCGTGGTCATCGACATGAGCTCCATCGCACCCCTGAGCAGCCGGGAATTCTATGCGGCATTGGAGGCAAAAGGCGTGGACATGCTGGATGCTCCCGTCAGCGGAGGAGAGCCCAAAGCCATCGACGGAACCATGTCCGTCATGGTAGGCGGCAAAAAGGAAATCTTCGACCGGTGCTATGACGTGATGAAGTCCATGGCGGGATCCGTGGTTTATGTGGGGGAAATCGGTGCCGGAAACATCGCCAAGCTGTGCAACCAGGTGGTGGTGGCCATCAACATCTCCGCGGTTGCGGAAGCGCTGACGTTGGCCCAAAAGGCGGGCGTGAGCCCGGACCTGGTCTACCAGGCCATCCGGGGCGGTCTTGCGGGAAGCACCGTCATGGACGCGAAGGCGCCCATGATGATGGACAGGAATTTCAATCCCGGCTTCCGCATCGACCTTCACATCAAGGACCTGAACAACGTCATGGAAACCAGCCATGGGGTAGGGGTTCCCATGCCGATCACTGCGCAGGTCATGGAAATGATGCAGACCATCAAGCTGGACGGCTGCGGAGTGGAGGACCATTCCAGCCTGGTGAAGTATTACGAGAAGCTGGCAAATCTGGAAGTGACAAGATAACCCCTTGGAAGGAGCCAAAATGGGAAACACACCAAAAGTCGTTGAAATGCAAGTGGTGCCTGTGGCAGGCCGGGACAGCATGCTGCTGAACCTGAGCGGTGCCCATGCCCCCTATTTTACAAGGAACATCGTCCTCCTGAAGGACAGTTTGGGAAATACGGGTCTGGGAGAGGTTCCCGGCGGCGAGAAAATCCGGCAGACGCTGGAAGACGCCAAGGACCTGGTGGTGGGCAAATCCATCGGAAACTACAAGAGCATCATGCAGACCATCACCAGGGAATTCAGTGACAGGGATGCAGGGGGAAGGGGGCTCCAGACCTTCGACCTGCGGACCACCATCCATGTGGTGACCGCCGTCGAATCCGCGCTGCTGGACCTGCTGGGACAGCATCTGGAAGTGCCTGTGGCAGCCCTTCTGGGGGACGGCATGCAGAGGGATGCGGTGAAGGTTCTGGGATACCTGTTCTACGTTGCGGACCCGGACAAGACGGACCTGCCCTACCATAGGGAGCCGGACGCCTCCAAGGAATGGTACAAGGTGCGGCACGAGGAAGCCATGACGCCGGAGGCCGTCGTGCGCCTGGCGGAAACGTCCAAGGAAATCTATGGCTTCACGGATTTCAAGCTGAAGGGCGGCGTGCTGGAAGGCGCCGAGGAAATGAAGGCCATCAGGGCCCTGAAAGCCAGGTTCCCGGAAGCTCGGATCACATTGGACCCCAACGGGGGGTGGCTTCTGAAGGATGCCATTGAGCTCTGCAAGGACATGCATGGGATCCTCAGTTATTGCGAGGACCCCTGTGGGGCGGAGGAAGGTTTCTCCGGCAGGGAGATCCTGGCGGAATTCCGGAAGGCCACCGGACTTCCGACCGCGACCAATATGATCGCCACGGACTGGCGGCAGATGCAGCATTCCGTTGCGCTGCATTCCGTGGACATCCCCTTGGCGGACCCCCACTTCTGGACCATGTCCGGATCGGTCCGTGTGGGGCAGATGTGCAATGAGTTCGGATTGACCTGGGGCTCCCACTCCAACAACCATTTCGACATCTCCCTTGCGATGTTCACCCATGTGGCCGCCGCAGTGCCCGGGAAGGTGACGGCCATCGACACCCACTGGATCTGGCAGGAGGGGACCGAACGGCTGACCAAGGAGCCCATGCAGATCAGGGACGGCCTGCTCCGGATTCCGGACAGACCGGGTCTGGGAATCGAAATAGACATGGAGCAGCTGGAGAAGGCCCACGAACTGTACATGAAGGAAGGCTTGGGCGCCAGGGACGACGCCATGGGAATGCAGTATCTGGTTCCCGGCTGGAAGTTCGACAACAAGCGGCCCTGTCTGGTGCGCTGATCCCATCCACACTAGGATTAAAAAAACCCTTATGCTATAATGATGGCATAAGGGTTTTTTGTTTCACGCTGCAGACGAAGGATAGGAGTGGTCAAAATGAGAAAGAAGCTTTTGAAGGCCATCAGCGCAAAAAGCACCACGGACGGCGCGGGGGTTCCCCTGAACCGCGTGTTCGGCTACTATGAGATTCCGGAGTTCGACCCCTTCCTGATGCTGGACTACTTCCGGCTGGAAGACGCCGCCGCGGCCCGGATGGGGTTCCCCTGGCATCCCCACCGGGGGATCGAGACCATCACCTATATGCTGGAGGGACAGGTCAGGCATGAGGACAGCATCGGCAACAGCGGGACCATCGGCAAGGACCAGATCCAGTGGATGACCGCCGGCCGGGGGATCTTCCACCAGGAGATGCCCCAGGCGGTGCCGGGAGGCATGGAGGGCTTCCAGCTCTGGCTGAACCTTCCGGCCAAGGACAAGATGTGCGAGCCCCGCTACGAGGATATCGACAGCAGCCGCATGGTCCATGTGGAGGAGGAGGAAGGGGTGCGGATCGCCCTGGTGGGCGGAAGCTACAAGGGCTTTGAAGGTCCCGTGCAGAAGGGGGAGCTGGAGGTGGGCCTGATGGACATCACCGTCCCTAAGGGCGTCAGCTTCAAGATCCGCCTTCCCGAGGAGGTGAACACCTTCGTCTTCGTGTTCCGTGGGCTGGCCAAGTTCGACGACAGCCAGACGCTGGTCCGCAGGAAACAGGTGGCCCTCTTCGGAGAGGGGGAATACCTGGAGATGCAGGCCGTTGACCCGGAGGAGGACCTGCGGGTGCTGCTGGGATACGGGAAGATGCTGCGGGAACCCATCGCCTGGGGAGGCCCCATCGTCATGAACACCAAGGAGGAGTTGAACCGGGCCTTTGAAGAACTGGACAAAGGAACCTTCGTGCGCGGAGGCCACTGAAAAAGTCTCATAATTAGAAAAGAAGCTTGAATGCAGATTAGACTGCAATTCAAGTTTTTTTTTGTTATAATCATAGTATCAAAAAAAGGTGGTGGCCCTTATGATCCAGCAACAACAGGCGATGGTTTTAAGTCAATTCCTATCCTTATATGAACGCATCATCCCCAAAGACAACATGCTGCGTAAGATCAAGGAACTGGTTGATTTCAGTTTCGTATATAAGGAGCTAAAGGACAAATACTGTTTAAACAATGGACGCAATGCAATAGACCCGATCAGACTGTTCAAATACCTGATTTTAAAGGCCATCTTTGGACTATCCGATGTGGATGTGGTTGAGCGTTCGAAATACGACATGTCCTTCAAGTATTTCCTGGATATGGCTCCAGAGGAGG
>NZ_JAAEEH010000061.1 GCF_010179735.1 Anaerotalea alkaliphila | reverse complement strand
TCCGGATCACCGGCTAACATCCGCGAGTTGGTACAATCGTGAAGAACCACATTTGGAGCAACTGGAGTTCGTCTCTAGTTGCTCTTTTTTGATTGCTCCAAATGTGATACTTCACTTATGAATTATAAACCCATTTGAATGGGATTGGAATGGAAACCCCAAAAAAGCCCGCTGAGAATTCATTTTTTTCTGTGCAATTGAAAAAACTGTCCCAAACCTATTGACAGGACAACGGTCCAACCACATGGCAAAGCACAAGAAAAAGACACCTGTGCAATACAAGTGTCTTTACATATGATCGGGGTGACAGGATTTGAACCTGCGGCCTCTTACTCCCGAAGCAAGCGCTCTACCAAGCTGAGCCACACCCCGTGTCTTGTGAACGTTATAAATATTAGCATGATTGTTGGGCTCTGTCAATATGCTTTAACCAAATAATCGAGAATTCCCCACCGCATGGTCCCCCTTGCTCATCCAGAGAGGGTGCGGGCGGAAGGAAAGGGGCAAAACGCCCCCAGGTCATATGATCCCGAAATGCTCCAGCGCATGGGCGATCCCGTCTTCCTCGATGTCCCGGGTCACGAAGGCCACCTTGTCCAGGATCTCCACCATGCTGTTCCCCATGGCGATGCTGTTGGGTACGGCCTCCAGCATGGGAAGGTCGTTGGTGCTGTCGCCGATGGCATAGCAGTCTTCCAACCGGATCCCCAGGTGCTTCCGGAGCACGTCGATTCCGGTTCCCTTGTCGAACCCCTTGGGGATGATTTCCCCGAAGTTGCCGCCCCGGTCGATGTAGGTGAACTCCCGGGTGATGTAGTCATGGAACCCTTCGAAATCGCTGTCCCCCTTCGCCCATACCACGAACTTGTCGAACACGATGCCGGGGCTGTCCCAGGTCTTGGTGATGTCGTATCCGCGGGCGCCGTACTTGGCCTTCAGGCTGGCCAGCACGCCGGTGGCCGGCTCCTCCCCGTCGAAGAACACGTCCGTCAGTCCCTCGAACATCGCCTCCACCCTGCATTCCCGCAGCTTCCCCACGATCTCCACACAGGTTTCATGGGGGATGGACCGGGACACAAGGAGCTCCTCCCCCAAGCGCACGTAGGTGCCGCATCCGCACACGTAGCCGTCGAAGCCCAGTTCCCGGATTTCCTCCGTCACGGTGAAGAAAGTCCTCCCGGTGTTGATGAAGGT
The DNA here is from genome assembly GCF_010179735.1 of Anaerotalea alkaliphila. Lineage (GTDB taxonomy): Bacteria > Bacillota > Clostridia > Lachnospirales > Vallitaleaceae > Anaerotalea > Anaerotalea alkaliphila. Next base: position 7,527 of record NZ_JAAEEH010000061.1, on the reverse strand, counting down.
CAGGTGGCCGTTCTCCCTGGCCCGCCGGATGGCATCCCTTGTGCTTGTGGAAATCCTGTGGTCCCCTTCGGTGGCGATGGTGCCGTCGATGTCAAAAAAAATCATTTTACCATTCATTTAAGTTCTTTCTCCCATTCCTTTTCCATTCGCATGTGTTCCCGGACCAGGCCGTCCATCAGGTGGGATGCCAGCGCATAGCCCCCGATGCCGCCTTCCCCGTAGGCTTCCCGGAATTTCTCCGCCTTCTTCAGAAGGTTGTCCCATATTTTGGCCAACCCTTCCGGCTGCCCTTCGGCATGTGTCCGCATCGCTGCCAGAAGCTTGTCAGCGGATGCGGTCAGCACTTCCCCATCGTCCACCGCTGCCTCCAGCACTTGCCTTGCCAAATCCAGCAACTCCCGGTGGGCGTCTTCGACCGTCCCTTCCCCGAATTCCAGGCCGAGGTCCCCGGCCTGCTGCAAGCTGTAGGTCTGCACCCGATTCCTGCCTTCCGTTTTGGCGGCCAGCAGGGCGGCCTCCGCCCTCCGTTGGACGCTCTCCAAGGATTCCGCCTTCAGACGCTCTGCCATCCCCATGCTGCAGGTGAACCTGCCCACAACAGGATGGTGCCCCGTCTCCACCGCGGACCGCAGCTTCTCCCCCATCACTTCGGCTCCGTCCAAGCCTGTCACCGGAGTCAGGATCAGGAACCTTCCCACCCCGAACCGGCCAACCACGTCGGTGGTGCGCAGCCTCTCCCGGAGCAGGCGGGCCGTGGCGGCAAGGATTTCAAACCCCACCTTTTTTCCCCAGATGTCCAGGATCTGGACGAAATGGTCGATTTCCAGCAGTGTCAGGGTGAAGGGCAGGTCATAGCGGTCCGCCAGCTCCATTTCCTCCTTGACCCGGCACAGCATGAAATAGCTGTTGTATGCGCCCGTCACCGGATCCACATCCACCTGCGCCCTCGCCTTCAGCCATTCCTCCATCCCCTCCCCGGAACCTGCGGGATGCTCCAGCACCCGGTAGATGGTACCCACCCGGTCCCCATCCAAAGGAAATGCCGTCACCCGCACCTCCTTGCCAAGAGGGGGGAAATAGGACACCAGGCTGTCCTCCGCCTGCTTTTCCAGAATCTCCCCGAAAAAACGGGTCCACGTTCCGTCTTCCGCCTCCCGGCTTCCGGTCGCCTCCTGGAAGCCTTTTCCATGGATGCCTTCCGTATCGACATCGAACAGCGCACCGAAAGCGGGATTCGCTTCCGTCATCCGGATGCCTTCCGTCCCGACCTCCTGTACGGAAAGGGCGAAAGGGGCCTGCCGGAAAAACAGGCTGTAGGTTGCGTTCCGCATGTTGACTCTCCTTTCTGTCCCTATGGCCTAAAACCTGACCTGGGGAGCCGAACGTTCCGCATGGTCGATTTCGAAAAAGGGCATCTGCCGGGCGCCGAACACCGCCGCCAGGATGTTCTTGGGGAATGTGATGATGTAACGGTTGTACAGCAGCACCGTATCGTTGTAGAACTGCCGGTAGAGGGCGATCTTCTGCTCCAGCTCCCGCAGCTGGTTCTGGAGGTTCAGGAAACCCTGGTCCGCCTTCAGCTGGGGGTATTGCTCGGAGATGGCCATCAGCCTTCCCAGCACGTTGCTCATGGCATCGGAAGACCGGATGACCTCGTCGGCGGTCTTGGCGTTCAGATACTGGTTCCTGGCCTGGGTGACGCTGGTCAAGGTTTCCCTTTCGTGGGTGGCATAGCCCCCCACGGTCTCCACCAGGTTGGGGACCAGGTCCGCCCGCATCTTCAGCTGGACGTTGATCTGCCCCCAGCTGTTCTCCACTTTGGCCCTGTTGTTGACCATCTTGTTGTAGAACAGGACCATGGGGATCCCCAAAAGGAACAGGATCCCCCCAACGGCAATGATGGCAGTGAGTAAGGTCGACATGTGTTACCTCCTTGTGTACGATTTTTGTCAGGGGACATCAATCCACGCCCCCGCTGGAACCTCCGGCTCCGCCCCCCGAATCGGACCCGCCGGAAGAAAATCCCCCACCGGAACCTTTGGATGCCTTTGCGGTCATCTGCATGGTCTCCCGCACGGCTCCGTCGACGGCCTTTCCCAGGTCCTCGAACCCCCTGTAGGTGTCCTGATAGGTTCCCCGGGGCATGAAGTAGAGGAGACGGGTGTCCGCCCTCTCCTGCAGGGCTTCCGGATAGCGCGTGTACAGCTGGCGGAGAAGCTGCTTGGAAACCCCCAGGACGGTGGCGTAGACCAGGTATTTTTCCCAAAGGAAAAGCTCGGGGAGCTCCTTGTCCTGGAAGGTGGTGAATTCCTCCAGGAATTTCCTGAAGGCCTTCCACAGGGCATACTGGTCCTCCCCCTCTTGGGTGAGAAGACGCTTGACCTTCTTGCCGAAAGCCGCCACTGTCAGGAATCCCAGAAGGCTTCCGATGCCCACCGCCGCAACCAGGGTGCCCTGTAGGAACTCCACGTTCTGGACGAGGACCATGGTCAGCACCATCAGTCCCAGGCTTAGGAAAAGGTGGAAGGAAAGGATGCCCGGTTGCCGGTTCCTCTCCCGCTCGAAGAATCCCCTTCCCTCCGCCAGGGAAGCCACCTTGGACTCGAAATCCTTGTAGAAGCTGTAGGCCTGGGCATAGGTCCTCTTCCCCCCGCAATACTTCTTCAATTCCTGGAGGGAAACCTTGGAACTTCCGCCTCCCACCTGGTTGAAGAGGAAATCCAGGAGCGCATGCTCGTGTATGGCAACCATCTCCCCTTCCAGGATCCGGTAAGAAAGGGCCAGGTCCCTCCTGTTCCCGAAGACCCCCGCCCCTGGGGATTCCTCCACCCGGATCCAGCCCTTGTAGACCAGATCCAGCAGGGTGCCGGTGATCTGCCGGGAAACGTTCTCCCTTTCCGAATAATGGTGCACCAGCAAGTCCAGCTCCGCAGGAAACAGGTCTCCCGGAAGGTCCCGGTAGTACATGGGTTCCATGACAGGCTTCCTGCGTTTCAATCCTGTGCGGTGCAGCAGGATCCGCACTCCAGGGAAAAGCGCCATGGCTCCACCTGTTCCCAGGAACAGAAGGTTCAGGAGTCCACGGGCCATCCTGTCCTTGTCTTCCGCCGCCGCGGCGGCGTTTTCCATTTCCAGGAGCTCCTGACGGCGATCCGAATCCACCCTCTTTTCCACTCCGGACATGGCTTCCACCGGCAATAGGAAGCGTGCCTCCACATATTCCCCCGGCGGCACATTCTTCATGGACAGCACAACCGTTGCGGCGTCCATGAAGGCGATGGTCCCCCCTGCAGGACCGTGGGCCCAGATGGGGGTGTTTTCCCTGTCGGCGCCGGGGGGAAGCTGCACCAGGACCTCCAGACGCCTGATTTTGTAGGCGTTGGCGGCACCCACGTACTTCTGGAAATAATCCGCCGTGTCCCGGTACAAGGTCACCGTCTCCGGCACCCTGTACCGGACCTGGAATGTCCTGGTCTCACCGGGCCGTGTCCGGTAGTACCATTCCACCCGGGTTCCGGTTCCTGACGGCTGGACAGCAAAGAACCCCTCCGGCCGGCTGTCATCGAAAGCCTCCAGGGGATGGTAGGCCATCCCCGCCTCTTGGACATGGACCTGGTCCACCGGGACCTCCACATCCAGGAATCCCCGGGTGAACTCCCCCTCCAGGAAAGTGTAGCTCCTGTACTCGTCCACCCATGCGCTCCCGTCCTGCTGGATTGCCACCTCGTAACGGAGCTCCTCCAAGACCGACTTCCTCCCGTCGGAAGAGAGGACCCCGCTCTGTTTTTCCCAGACAGCCCTTCCTCCCACCACCAGCAGGAAAAGGGCCAGACCCAACCATCCGATCTTCTTAAACATGACTTGCCCTCCCCTTCCGCTTCTTGCTTTTCTTGACCGCATACATCTTCTCGTCCGCCGCCCGCAGGGCATGATGGATGTCCTTGGGCTGGCGCACCTCCTGTATCCCATAGGAAATGGAAACAGGCGCCCTCCCTTCCTCCGCACCCTCCAGCCTGTTGGAGATCCGTTCCAGGATGGTGTGGCTGTTGCGCCCGCTGCAGTTGTGGAGGATCAGCAGGAACTCGTCCCCTCCATAGCGGATGACCAGGTCCCCTTCCCGCAGGGAAGGGACCAGCACATCAGCCACTTCCTTCAGCAGCCTGTCCCCAGCCAAATGGCCCTGGGTGTCGTTGACCACTTTGAAACCGTCGATGTCGATCATGACCAGGGTTACCGCTTCCTCCAAGGTTTCCTTTCGCATCTGTTTTTCCGTCCAGCGCTCGAAAAAGCGCCGTGTATGGACCCCTGTCAGGGCATCCTTGTGGGCCCGTTCCTTGTAGAGGTCCTTGGATTTTTCCGACTTCAGGAGGATCTTCACCGCCTGGCGGAGGATGACGAAATTGATGAACACGAAGGAGGCCACCAGCAGGAGGGCCACCCCCGCCATGTTCACGAAGGAGATGGCGTTGGCCCGCAGGAAAAGCTCCCCCTTCAGGATGGACAGCACCAGGTATTCGTCCGTGTCCGGTACAGGCGTCACATGGAGCAACCGCTCCCCGTCCTCCCGCAGGACCACGTCCCCCACGGTGGCATATTCCCGCCCGGAGGCCACCAGCTGTTTGAACCCGTTCCATTCCAAAACCTCCACCTGGATTCCACCCGCATTCAATCCGTCGAGCAGGTCCCTCATATCGAAATACAGGACGTCCCTTCCCAGCACCTTCCCCCCCTCCTGGATCAGGGAGACAACGATCAGTTGGTCCCCTTCCAGCACGACCGTCAGGCTGCTGAGGCTGAAGGGAAGGGTGTTGGGATCCCTGTTCGGGGTGAAGCCCTCCCTTGCATGGGAAGCCACCAGTTCCGCCTCCACGATCCTGTAGGCGCCCTGCAGGTGCTCCAAGGCCTTGGCACCTTCCGCATAGGGTCCGGCGGTGTAGGTCCGCAGCTCCTCCATGTCCACGGTCCCCCCCTTGTACTCCAGGATCTTGCGCCTGATGACGGTCCTGCTGGAGATGCTGGCCGCCCCTTCCTTGGCCCGCTGGATATGGGCAGCCACCTGCCCCTCCTTTTGCCGGGACAGGAGGATGAAATTCTCCAGGGTGGTGTTTGTCATCTCCCGGTGGATGGGGAGGTAGACGGTGAAGAACATGAGGGCGGACATCAGGAGGATGAACAGCGCAATCATGCCCCTGACCTTCCTTATGAATATTTCCACGATGCGCCTCCTTCCATTTCCGACCCATCCATTTTATCACAGGAGGCATGCATCTTTCCATAAAAAGAAAAAAAACCGGCCTAGGAACCGGTTTTCTCTTTATGTGGCCTGCAGGGAATCTTCTTTCGGACCTGCGAACACTATTTTCAAAAGGATGGGCGTAATCAGGGTCGTGACAATGACCACGATGATGACGGGAGCGAAGAGCTCGTTGCTCACCAGACCCACACTCGCCCCCTTGTCCGCAACGATGAGCGCGACCTCGCCCCTGGAGACCATACCCACGCCGATCCGCAAGGCCTCCTGTTTCTTGTACCCCATGATCCTGGCGCCGAAACCGCATCCCAACACTTTGGAGAAAACGGCCACCAGCAGCAGCACCAGGGAGAAGATCAGGATGCGGCTGTCCAAGGAGTCCAACGCCGTCTTGATGCCGATGCTGGCGAAGAAGATGGGCGAGAGCAGCATGTAGGAGGTGACTTCCACCTTTTCCGCCACATAGTAGTTCATCCCCAGGTTGGAAATCACGATTCCCGCCAGATAGGCGCCCGTGATGTCCGCAATGCCGAAGTAGTGTTCCGCGATGTAGGACATCAGAAGGCAAAGCACGAAGCCGTAGATGGGAATCCTTCTTTTGCGTCCATAGCGCCTGCTCATGTAGTCGAAAGCCTTGTTCAGGACGAATCCGCTCACGATGGCGAAAACGAAGAACAGTGCGATCCGGAAGAGGATGGACCCGATGTTCACGCTGGTGTCCTTGAAGGAGATGACGATGGTAAGGATGATGATGCCCAGGATGTCGTCGATGACAGCCGCACCCAGGATGGCCGTGCCTGCGGGCGATTTCAGCTTTCCCATCTCCCGGAGGGTTTCCACGGTGATGCTAACGGAAGTCGCCGTCAGGATGATTCCGATGAAGATGTTTTGGAGCAACTCCGCCTGGGTCATGTTCCCCAGGCTGTCGCTGAAGACCGCAGTCGCCAGGAAGCCCCCGATCAGGGGAATCGCAACGCCGAATATGGCGATGACGAAGGAGGCCTTTCCGGTCTTCTTCAACTCATGGATGTCCGTTTCCATGCCCGCCGCGAACATCAGCATGATGACGCCCAGTTCCGCCATCTGGTTGATGAAGGTGGTTTCCTCCAGAATGTTCAAGAAGGTGGGCCCCAGAATCAGACCAGCCAGCAGGGCGCCCACCACTTGGGGCATCTGGAACTTCCTGGTCAACAGGCCAAACAACTTGGTGCTCAATAAGATGATTGCTAGGTCAAGAAAAAAACCGTACGATAACATAGTGCCCTCCATCGTTTCCAAGTATAAAGTTGCCCAAAAAAATCCACCAGCAATCCTAGGTCTGCTGATGGCGCGGCCTTGATGTTCCTATTATAATCCTATGGTTTTTTCTTGTCAAGTTGCCCAAAGTTGGCCAAAAACCCTACCATATGCAGGAGGTTTTTGTGCTTTTCAACAATTCCATGCTTTCTCATTCCAGCGCCCTTTGTGAGGTTTGCTTCTTTCTGGTCCAGCGCAGCCAGAAGCCATGAATTAGTGAACAGTTTCCTTGGGTTTTCGGCTTGATTGTTTGTGCAAACATTACAATGCATTTCAAGCACAAACCCCATGCTTAATCACAACATATCAAGGAGTTACCCATTTCTTGCGGTCTGGCCTGCCCCCCCCCACCCGGTCAACGGCTTTGGAGCGGGGCAGGATGGAGGATTTCCCCCACGCCTTCCTCCGTCCCATAACCGACCGCAGGAACCGGTTCCAGACTCCATACGAAGGTCCTTCCCGGGAAGCGGGGGACCGGCACTTGGCCGCCGAAAGCTTTCGCCACAGCCTCCTCGGCCGTCCCCCCTCCACCCCTTTCCCATTCCTCCAGCACCCCGGCGATGGCCTCCGCCGTCTTCTTGTCTTCCCCCAACCGCTCCAGCCGGTCGTAGGCCAGCAGCCTGGGGGCCGCCACACCGGCCAGAATCCCCAGGATGGCCAGCACAGCCAGCAGTTCTGCGACATTCGAACCCTTGGGTTTGCTTTGCATCCCATCCTCCTATCCAAATCACAGCTTTTACGAACATTCTAGCACATCGAAAAGGGGATGGGAACCCCTTATGGGGATCGGTCCAAAACACAGGAAAAAACAGCCAAAGGCCAATGTCATTAAGTCAAGAAATTAGAAAAAGCTCTATATCAGTAACTGATATAGGGCTTTTTTCTTTGTAATAAATTTCATGAAACACTTGACAAATCACTCAAAAAATGTGGCGAAGCCCCTTGAATATAACTTATTTCAAGGAGGATATCGCATGGAA
>NZ_JAAEEH010000060.1 GCF_010179735.1 Anaerotalea alkaliphila | reverse complement strand
GTACTTCTTGAATGCGGTGGTCTCCTCCATGGGGATGTTCACCTCCACCGTGTTCAGGTCGATGGCAAGCCTCCCCGTCGCTACCAGGTCCAGTTCCCTTCCTTCTTGAAATACCAATTTGTTCATCCTGTCTCCTTATGCTTGACCGATTGTCTGGGAACCTTCCTCAAGCCTTGTTGTCGCTTTGGAAAATCTTGATGTGCCTGGACACATTCCCGTAGGCTCCTTGGACCATGGCATCGCTCAGGGCGAAGTAGTCTTTTCCGCCCTCTGCGCAGTAGGCGCGGACCGCCTGTTCCACGGACTGGAAGGTGGCCGTGGCCACATTGATCTTGCGCACACCGCCTGCGATGCATTTCCGGAAATCCTCGTCGCTGATTCCCGACCCTCCATGGAGGACCAGAGGAATGGGCACGCGTGTCCTGGCCTCCGCCAGGACACCGAAATGCAGCCGGGGCTCCTGTTTGTAGACCCCATGGGCATTTCCGATGGAGAGGGCCAGGGCGTCCACGCCGGTCTGCTCGTACAGGGCCTGGACCTCCTCCGGATCGGAATAGATCATCGCATGGTCAACGCTTCCGTCCTCGCTTCCGGCCAGCTGGCCAACTTCCGCTTCCACACCCGCGCCGAAAGGCTCCGCCGCCGCCTTGACCTGCCGCACCAGACGGATGTTCTCCTCCAGCGGCAGGTGGGATGCATCGATCATGACGGAGGTGAATCCCAACTCCAATGCTTCCCTGGCAGTCTCCAGGTCCATTCCGTGGTCCAGATGGACCGCCACAGGGACCGAGGCTTTCTTGGCCGCCGCCACCATCAAGGGCCCGAACACCTCCAGGGGAGAGTAGGGAAGCCGCACCTGTGCGACCTGCAGGATGATGGGTGCCCTCAATTCTTCCGCAGCCTTCACCGCCCCCAGGACCATTTCCATGTTGGCGACGCTGAAGGCTCCTACGCCATAACCTCCTGCCTCCGCCTTTTGCAACAGTTCCGTCATTCTTGCCAAGGACATGCCACTACCTCTTTCCCCTGCGCATTGATACAATGTGCTCATCGATGTTGGTACTTAACCAAAACATATTCACAATATACCCATTATACCCTAGGCGCTCCCGTTCCGTCAAGGCTTTCCCTTCTGCTTTTTGATTATTTATTTGACTTTTTGCTGGCACTTTGGTATTAATTCATGATTTTTATTTGATTTTTTTCCGGAAAGTCGGTATAATGGTACCATCTGGATAGAGAATAGGGGTATTGCCATGCGTTCAAAAAGACTGGATAGTGTGAAGAAGTATATTGAGGAAAACAAAACCGTTACCTTGGACCAGCTGTGCGCGGAGTTCCAGGTTTCCAAAAACACCATACGGAGGGATATCAACGAGCTTGTCTCCAGTGGCGAGATCCGCAAGATTTATGGCGGGGTCACCATCGAGGGTTTCAAACCCATGAGTTCCTTCGACGAACGCAACATCAGCAACCTGGAGCTGAAGCAGCGGATTGCACGCTATGCCGCCAAACTGGTGAAGGATGGCGAAATCATCTTCATCGACTCCGGGACGACCACCATGCACATGGTGGAACATCTCAAGGAGCGCCAGAATCTGACCATCCTCACCAACAGCATCGAGGTGATCATGCGGGCCATTCCGTACCCGAACATCAATGTGATTTCCCTTTCCGGCACATTGAACCGGAAGACCCTTTCCTTCACCGGCGCCAGTTCCGCCGAGGTGCTGGGCCGTTTCAACATCAACAAGGCGTTTCTGGCTTCCACCGGCATCTCCACCGCCGGAGGCGCAACCAACTCTTCTCCGGCGGAAACGGAAATCAAGCACACCGCCCTGCTGAAAAGCCAGCAGAGCTTCCTGTTGCTGGACCACACGAAATTCAACACCATCGCTTTGATCACCTATTCCCGGTTCGACGACATCCATACGCTGGTCACCGACGACTTCCCCCCGTCGGACATCCAGAAGATGCTGGAGAAGAAGGGATGCCGCATCCTCATCGCGGAAGAATAGAAAAAAAGAAGCAAGAAGAAGGGGCTTTGGCACCGGTCACGACCGGTGCCAAAGCCCCTTCTTCTTGCTTCTGGAGGCCTTTCAACCCTTCTCCTGAGCGTCCTTCTCCAACAAGGCCGCCACATCCACATCCAATAGCGCCGCCATCTGCAGCAGCCGCTGGACCCTGGGCATGATCTCCCCGTTCTCCCACTTGCTCACCGTGCTCCGGTCCACCCCCAGCAAGGCAGCGAACGCCTCCTGGGTATACCCCTTCCTTACCCTGTACATCCTCAATCGGTCCACAGTCTCCCCTCACTCCCCCGCATCCATGCGTGAATATCACCCTAAATTATAGTTCTTTTATCGCACCATGTCAATCAACGCAGGTGGGCATTGCGCACCTGCGTTGATTGTGCGTTTAACTCACACTATAATTGCATAGGGAGGTGATATTTTGAGCATTCGCCAAGCGCGTCAGCATCGGGGAATCACACAAAAGGAAGCGGCTGACATCCTGGGCGTGGCCAGGACCACCTACAACAAATACGAGAACGGGGTCCACAGCCCAGACAGCCAGACGCTGGTCCGGATGGCCCAGCTCTTCGGATGTTCCACAGATTACCTGTTGGACATGCCTCATGCGCCGGAGCCGCTCCTGAACGCTCTGGAAAGGGAAGCCTTGCACCGGCTGCAGAGCCTCTCTCCGGAGAACCGGAACAAGGCCCTGCACTACCTGTACCTTCTCCAACTCTCGGAAAAGGACGGCTGATTCTCCTTCAACGCCGCACCGGCGGTGTGGCCAGAAAGCTGGCGATGCTGGCAAGCAAAGGGAAGGCCAGCATGACCAGGATGACCTGGTCGTAGCTCTGGAATAGGTCGTAGGCGACCCCGAAGGGCAGTGGCCCCAGGGCGGAGCCCAGGACCATCGCCGTCATAGCCACGCTTTTGATGCTGCCCAAATGGCGTCTGCCGAAGTATCCCGGCCACAGCACGTTGGTGGTCACGGAGTCGAAGGCGTTGAACACGGCGCTGAAGACGGCATACAGGAGCAGGACCCCCGCAGACCTGCCCCAGAGGATCACCAGCATCCCCACGGCCAACACCAGGTAGTTCAGGGCCTTGAGCCTGTTGGGTTTGGTCTTGTCCACCACATAACCGGCCACGAAGTTCATGCCCAGCTGCACCATGGCGATGGAGCTTAGGATGGTGGCCGCAAATACGGGCGGCTGTCCCTTCTCTTCCATGATGGAAACCAGATGGAAGATCATGCCCGTATTGATCATGGACGGGATGGTCATGCAGAAAAGGAGCAGCCAGAAGGACCGGACCCGGAACGCTTCCCCCAGGGTCCATTCCGAATGGTCTTCCCCGACAGCCTCCCCTCCCTCCGGAATTTCCGGCATCTCCGGTTTTGTCTCCCCATCGGGAAGCAACCCTACAGCTTCCGGCCTGTCCCGGACCAGGAGCCATCCTGCGGGGACCATGACCACCACCAGGAGCAGGGCGATGAAGCGCCAGGCCTGTTCGATTCCATAGTTTTCCAGCAGCCAGTTGTTCATCTGTGGAAACGCGGCCGAGCTGGCCACCATGCCCAATGTCATGAAGCTGAGGGCCAGTCCCCGTTTCCTGATGAACCACTGGGACACCAGGGCGGAGGGGATCAGGCTCATGGACCCTTGCCCGAAAAGGCGCAGGAACATGAATCCCAGGAAGATCATGGCCGGTGTGCGCACCATCCCCATCCAGACCCCTGTCAATGCCAGCAGGAAAGGCACGATGGCAATCATCTTCCGGTAGCCGATCCTGTCGATTTTCCTCCCCACAAAGGGAAGCAGCAGTCCCGCCGCCAGGGTGGCGAAGGAATACAGGCTGGAGAGGAGTGTACGGCTCCATCCGAATTTGTCGATATATGCGTTGATGAAGAGTGAAATGGAGAAGGTCTGGCCCGGTCCGGAGAAAAACTGCCCCAGCGCCGCCACCGCAACGATGACCCATCCATAGTAGATTTTTTTCCTCATTTCCATTCCTTTCCGTTGTCGTCGGGGCCCATGGAAAAAGACAGCCTGGAAGCTGTCTTCTCCTTTTCCCGCTCTATCGTCCTTCTTCCTTGTCCATGGCGATCAGCTTCGCCACCAGCTCCTCGCAGATTTGGGGGACCGTCTTTTTGTCCGTGGACACGATGATGTCCGCAGCCGCCAGGTACTTTTCCCGGCGTTTGTCCATCAGCTGGGAAATGAACTCCGTGTTCATGTTGTTGTTCAGGATGGGGCGCTCCGTGCTGTCCTTCACCCGCTCCAGGATGGTCTCGGGCTCGGCTGTCAGCAGGACGATCCGCCCATGCTTCTTCATGTTTTCCACATTCTGTTCCCGTAGCACGATGCCCCCACCGCAGGATACGATCACCTGCTGTTTCTTCTGCAGTTCGGTCAGGGTGTTGCTTTCGCAGTTCCTGAAGTATTCCTCCCCATACTCGTCGAAGATCCGGGGGATGCTCTTGCCTTCCTTTTCCACAATCAAGGCGTCCGTCTCCACTTCCTCCATCTCCAGCAGGCGGCTGAGGTAGGAGGAGACCGTGCTCTTTCCGGCACCCATGAAGCCGATCAGCATGATGTTGTAGGAAAAGAGGCTCTTGGCCTGGATCTTCCGGCTGTTTTTCACGATATAGGTGAATATGTCCAGGATTTCCTCCTCGAACTCGTTGCCCTGCAGTTGGTTCACCAGGGCCTCCCACTGCTTCTTTTCCTGCTCCGGCTGAAGGATGGGCAAGCCGTTCTCCTTCTTGTATGCAATCACCTCCTGGATATGGCTCATCCTCTTGGCCAGGGCGTCGATGATCGCATCGTCGCATTCCCCAATCCTGGCCCTGATCTCTTCCAGACTCTTCATCAAAAACCTCCCGCTATGTTTATGGACGGCGCCTTCGGCACCCGTCCGTTTTGTTCCATTTTAAACCATAACACCCTATTTGTCCAACCCCAGATAGGCATCCACAGCAACGGGCAGCTCTTGGGCATCACTGCATGCTTTTGTGGATCAGTTGCAGGGCCTCCGACAGTTCCTGGACACCGACCTGTCCCGGTGCGGAAGCCTTATTTGCCGCACCGAAGGTGAGGCAGGAACCGAACACCTCCCCGGCCAGCCTGCTGACCGCACCGGTCCCGGCCATGGACATGGTGATGATGGGCCTGTCGGCGTAACGCTCCACCATGATGGTCGTGGCTTCCAGCAGGCGCAGCACGTCTGTCCTGGACTGAGGCATCACCGCGATTTTCGGAATGTCGGCACCCAGGTCCTGCATCTTCCGCAGCCGGTAAAGGATGTCGTCCATGGGAGGCGTCTTGCCGAAGTCATGGTTGGAGGCCACCACCTTGACACCCTCTCCATGGGCGGCTTCGATGATGTCCCTCGCCACCGCGTCTCCGATGAATGCCTCCACATCCACCAGGTCCACCAGCCCCGTGGCCGCCACGGCCTTGTTCAGCGCGGCGTATGCGGCAGGGTCGATGGCCCTCTCGCCGCCTTCCGCCGCGGTGCGGAAGGTGAACAGGAGGGGCGTCCCTTCCAGAACGGCCACCAGATCCGAAAGCACATCCTTCACCTGTTCCAGATCCTCCACGCCCTCGAACCAATCCACCCGCCATTCCACCAGGTCCACCGGAATGGCGCGGAAGCTTCCCGCTTCCTCGATGATTTCCCGCTTCGTCTTGGCCACGATGGGAACGCAAATCTTGGGGATGCCTTCCCCCAACACCAGATTCTTCACTTTTACCGTGTTCATAGGATCTCCTTACATGTAGTCGACAGGCATCGGTTGCCCTGTCCAAAGTTCAAAGGCCGCCGCTCCCTGGAAGAGCATCCTGCCCAGACCGTTCATGGTCCTGCATCCGGCCACCTTGGCCATCTTGAGCATGGCCGTCTCTCTGGGGGAGTAGGCGATGTCCACCACGATCAGGCTGCGGGGGAAGTAGGACTTGTCCGGTATGTAGGTCTGTCCCTCCAGGGGCTTCATGCCCACGCCGGTGGCGTTTGCAAAGACCTGGCTGTCCGCCATCTCTTCCTTCAGCTTGTCCAGGCGGCCAGTTCCGTATGTCCTGTGATTCTTTCTGGCATGGTCGGTTTCCTTTCGTCTGGTTAATTATTCAACACTATTCTGCTGCACGATTTTTACCCTTCCACGCCATTATATCCGTTGGAATTGCATTAATCCAATTCATTTTTATTGGCTGATCCATTATTTTTTCTTATGGATCCTACACCTCGGGGAGACTGTTGATGAACTCCAGAAGCTCCCCGAATCCTCCACGCTTGATTCCGGAGATGTCCTGCTCCCCTTGGTTGATCATGTGGTCCTCCAGCAGGTAGGTGTCCATGCCCAATTCCGCCACGCACATGTCCTCCTGCACATCGTTTCCGACCATCAGGCACTCCTGGGGCTTCCTGCCCACCCGCTGCAGCGCCTCCCGGTAATATCCGGGATGGGGTTTGCAGTAGGAACTGTTCTCGTAGGTGGTCACCAGGGCGAAGTCCTCCAGTTCCAACCCGGCCCAGGCCATGCGCAGATGGGTCGCCGTCCGCGGAAAAAGCGGGTTGGTCGCAAGGACCAGGGCATAGCCCTTTTTCTTCAGCGCCTGGACACAGGCGTCCGCCAGCGGGTTCGGCTTTGCGGTGATTCTTGCCTTGTCGAATTCCCGTTCATAGAACTCCCCGAGGATCTCCTGGATGATGTCCACCTCCCCGATGGCTCCATAGTCCTGCCCGAAAGCCTCCCAGAACCTGGCCTCGTTGGTCATGGAGCCGTCGTTTTCGAGCATGGCCTCCGTCCCTACCCAAATGGAGCGGATCAACCGCTTGGGCTCGATGTTCCTGGCGGACACCATGGCCCCCATGTATCTGAAATACGTTTCTATGAATTCCTGCTGGTCCAACGGGAGCAGGGTTCCATCCAAATCGAAGAATACCGTGTCCATCGTTTTCCTCCCCTTCCGCTTCTTATCTGAATTGTTCCCAAAGGCTGTCTGCATGCTCCAGGTCGACAGGGGAGATTTCCAGCAGTTCCACAGCTGCTTCCCCCGGCCCGTATTCTCCCCGCACCACCCCGTGTCCGGGGGCGATGGTTTCCGTCAACCGGTAGCCGACGGCGTCGTTCTCATAGAGGCGCACCACGCATCCCTCGAAGCGGCGGCCTCCGGCCGAAAGGGAGACGCCTGTCTCCAGGATGGTGTAGGTGCCCATGTCCGTCTCCCACACGGTACCTGGGGCATGGTCATGGGGAAGCCACAGGACCTCGTCCCCTTCTCCCGGCACGCCGTCCTGGACCTGATGGACTCCGTCCTCCCTCTCCAGATAGGCCACCCGCTCTCCCGCCATCTCCAGGCCCGAGGTCTCCGGATCCGGTACGAATCCCACACTGGTGCTGAGGGCCTCCCGGGTCGCCTTTCCCACATATTTCTTCTCCACGCCGCTCTCGCCGCTGGGATAGCGGACCGTGAAGGCGTAGAAGGTTCCCGGGGTAGGGACGAAGGCGGCGGCCGCTGGTTCCGGGGTTGTCGCCGATGGCGCCCTGTCCGAAGCCTGTTCTTCTCCCTTCACCACATCGAAGCTGAACCGGAGCATGGCCCCTGGCTCCCCTTTGACCACGGTCTCCACGCTGCCTTGCAGACGATGGCCGCTACCGTCCTGGAACACCCGCAGCTCCCTGCGCTCCAGCGCCTCCACGCCTGCCCGGTCCATGATTTCCTCTTCCTCCAGCACGCCGTTTTCCAGGTTGTCCAGCCAGAAGAATCCCAGCAGCATCATTTCCCCCATGCCGGGGATGTCCCCATGGACGTCTAGTGCGTTCCCCGCAACCTCCACCCGGCAAGGAATCCCTTTCCCCAGCACCGCCTGCAGAAGCGTGATTTCTTCAGGCGTCATGCCCGTCCCCATCGCATCCGGGTTCTCCAGGACCTCGAAGGCGCACACCCCCGCATAGACGCCCTCCAATTCCCGGGAGGCCACGGGAGCGGTTCCCTGTCCTTCCTGTCCGCGGCCAAACCATCGGACCAGGAGCAGGCTTCCTCCCAGGAGCACCACCGCCGCCAGAACTGCGGTTGCAGCCAGCCACCCTTTCCCCCCGGTTTTTTTCCGTCCGGTTTCTTCCTCCACCGGAGCACCGCAGCTGCCGCAGAATCTGGCTCCCGCCCGCAGCCCGGCCCCGCATTGTCCGCAAAATCCATTCTCCATTTTTCCTCACCTCTTGTTCCCATTGTGTATGCAGTGGTCGATGGCAATGACCACCGCGGCAAAGAAAGCGCCATCCTGCCCCTCCGGCACATACAGCTCATAGGTGTCGGACCAGGCCATCCATTGCTTGTGCACCGATCCCACCAGCACCCCCTCCTTGCGGATCTCAAAATCCATGCTGAAGACATTGCCGGTTATCTCGAAGTCCCCCCAGCTGCTTTCCATGGTCAGCCGGGGCTTGAAGAACGCCAGCTCCTGCTGGATGGTGGCGCACATTTCCCCATTCCTGTGGATTTCATACCTTCCCAGGAACAGGGTGACCCTCTGGCGGATGTAATACAGTTCCCTTCCGGCCGGATACTCCAGGTGGATTTTGGCCCCGATGGTCAGCAGTTCGCTGTGGACCTGGTAGACCGGATTCTGGAATTCATCGGACACGTCGTACTTGTCCCCCAAAGCGAATATTTTCTGCCTGATGTAGAGCTTCACCTGGCCACCTCCCTATCGGAGGGGCTGGGCGCACTGGGGGCAGAACTTGAAGTCCTCCTGGACCTGTGCGCCGCACTGGGGGCAATGCAGCTCCCCGGCGGACAGGTTGCAGGATGCTTCCCTGCTCCGGTGCACCAGGTGCAGGTCCTTTTCCTCCAGGCGCACCGGTTCCCCTTTGGCGATGGCTGTCCCCAACTCCTTGCTGATTGCATACACGCTGTGGCAGCAGGTGGTGATCACATAGAACTTCTTGTTCCACCGGAAGAGGGGCAGGAAGAAGAGGGTGGCCACCATGGTTTCCATATAGACCTCGTAACGGCCGAAGTTGCAGCACAAGGGACAGAGCATCCCCTGGTTGTAGTCCAGTTGCTTCTGTTGGGTGGTGATGCCTGCAATCAATAACATGGGAATACCTCCGAATCGAATTTGTCTTTCCATTGTACCAAATCGCTGGCGCGATGGCTAGGCAAGGCACATCGTTTTTCAAGCCTTTAGTCTTTCCCGTAGCCATGTTTTTTTGATTTAGAACAAAAAAGTAGTAGCTGCTTTTGAATATGTG
>NZ_JAAEEH010000005.1 GCF_010179735.1 Anaerotalea alkaliphila | reverse complement strand
GGTGTCTCATATGCCAACCAAATGCCAATGTTCGGATTTTGCTATTGGCTAGCTTTGCTATACGCTTTTTTAAAACTCAATTTTTAAAGTTTTTTGATCTCAGCTATTGACTTTTATTAGCTGGTCTTTCACACCATGTTCAAACCTGGCCTGTATCGCTTTTATTTTTTTCATAATGTGTCCACCTCCTCAAAATCTTTGTTGAAGTATCTGATCGGCTGTCTACGCTTCTTAGCCTTTTCAATTTCAATACTCATCCCTTTTGAAATGACATCCCCGAGCACCCAAACTTCCTGACATTTACCCATGAGGATGATATCCATGAAAATTGCCAGGTCGCGCTCCTTTTCATTGTTATCATCCATAAACTGTGGAAACATAAGATGCGGAGCCAGTGGAATATTACCTTTCTCAAGTGCAAACCGACAGAAGTCCTGTGCTCGTTTTATGTTCCCTTCGGTGTCTCCACTAAAAGGAGAACAAATGTAGACAAGAGGCCTAAAGACAGCTTTTGATGCTGCCTTTTCCGTACGAGATACATTGCTTAGTGCTTCGTAACACGTTAAATCAAGATAACCTTCAGAGTTTCTCATGTCGATTCCCATATCACACCTCCATCTCAATCTGTGGGTAGATACCGTCGGCCTTCAGCTGTTCATAGATGAAAAGTCTGCCTTTTTGTGTCCATTTGGTATGAACTTTCGTATGCTTTATGCCTTTGCTATCCTCATAAACGTGGGTGTTGGTTTTGGTGTATCCATTGGGAGCATATTTTTGATACAAAAGCCAAATATCACCCTGCTTGAACTGGATTCCCTTTTCATGAAGATATTCATTCATGCGGATCCCGCTCCAACCGTAGTCTTTGGCAATAACGGAGATATTCACGGCATCCTTGCATTTAAGAACAACATCGTAATAGGTAGCTTTGGGTTTCATTTCAGCAATCTGCTGCTGCCCCACTGCGACTGCTGCCATAAGTCTCTTGTTCTTCTCACGTTCTTCCTTCAGTGCGGTAAAAGCAGCAATGGCAAGGTCAGGATTGGCTATGAGTTCATCCGATGCATACATACCATGTTTTCGAATAGCGGGAAGCACCTCGCTTGTAACCCAACGCTTAAACTTCTTCGCTTTTGGCATTTTGCTTGAGAGAATAAGACTGTAAAGACCTGATTCGTTAATAGCAGTCATTGTTTGATTTCTACCGATGGCGTCACGAATCGTTACGTCACTCTTGTCCTCTTCATCCACATGATCAATTAAAGCTTTGCGAGTATTGGAGTAACTGAGAATATCAGCTACATCCTTACCAACAAAGTATGGTTGACCGCCAATTGTTGTGGTGCGTACAGAACCAAAATCTGCATTGTTATAAACTTGTAATTCCATTAGAATTACCTCCTTAAATTTTTTTGGAGGTATTGACCCTCCTAAGTGGTAGCCTTGGGAGAAAGTCAAATCTGACGGTTTTTATATTCTTCTTGTAATTTTTTTGTTGCTCTCTTTAATTTTTGAGTGATGTTGTTTTCATCAGCGCCGATGGAGTTCGCATACTCACGAATTGGAATGCCATCGATACGGACTGCAATAAAGGCATCTGCCCATTCAGGTTTTTTTACAAGAGTTTTGCGGATCCAGACGCAAATAGCCTCGCATTCATAATCTCTACTGCGTGTTTCATCATCGGAGGTTGTACAGAGATAATCCATAATGTTAAAAGACTCATCATCTAGTTCACCTTGGATATATCCCCTCTTGCCATTTGATTTTTTCATCTTGGGATTAGGGTCAATCCGCCTTGTTTCCCTCCGCCAACCGTTGTATTCTTTGGAGTTCAACAGGTCAAACATCTCTTGCACAGTTTCACAGCGCTTGACTTCATCTTTCTTTTCAGGCTTAGCCTCTGCAAGCCGCTGCTCATAGTCGATGTCCAGCATGATGCTGTAATCGCCATCCGGAATTTCAATTGTGGTGTAGTTCTTGTGACCGTTTTTGATGTTTTCTTCATATAGTACTTTAATTTTCATTTTGTACTCCTTTCCGTCCTGGCATTGACGGCGGAATACAAAAAGAGCCTGTGGAGAAGATGACCACAGACTCCGCTTGTCCTAAAAATAGGCACACGAAATCACGGTGGGTGCATCTTCATTCCAAATACAGTCTTTATCACTGTATTCCGAACTCTTATGCATCCCGCCGTCCGTATGCGCACTAGGACATTGAGATTGATTTTGTTGAGTAATACCTTTAAGAAAGATAGGCAGGCTGATTATTCAAATCTGTCGCTGCCTATCGATCAAAGAAAAAAATCTACTTCTTTTTGCTTTGTTTCGTTTGACTTAAAGCACTGCCAGCAACTGATTTAGAATTTTTGCTATAGCGTCCATCACTAAGAATTTTGCTTGCTTTTGATGCAACTTTTTTGGATGTTTGCTTATTATTCTTGCTCATTTCATTCACCTCCGATCTATTGGATTTCAAGGATATTCCTTTGATACTTCTATTATCGCTGATTGTTCATCTTCAAAATATGGATGCAGCAGGGATGAAATATGGGTAAAGTATGGATCTTAAAAAAGGCAAAAAAATAACCCCCTGCATTGCTGCAGGAGGCATAATGTAATCTCAGAACTACTCAATGAAAAGTTCTGGCATATTAAATTGTATATCTTGTGATTCAGTTTCGACACCGATGTTACCACATTCAAGTATAGAACGATGTATCCTTAATTCACCGTCAACCTGTGTTAAATATTTGTTTCTATTAGGTGGTTCTTCTATGAATTTTGATGATTCCCTTGAAAAACCGATTTGTTGTAGAAAAATAGTCAGTGGATTTGTTGTTCCATATTCCACAAATTCATACCAATCATTTTGGAAATGCTCTACTTGATGCACATCTTTATACTCAAGAGAAAACTTCCTAAAATAATTTGAAATGCTGAACAATAGAACATTTTCAATTACACCAAGTGTTTCTGCAATAATATAATTTTTGTGAAGCTTAGAATTTTTGTTATATATGTCGGCCAATTTCATATTACCAACCCATACACCTGTATACGGATTGTTCTCTTTATATTTAAGTGCATGATAAATGATCTGATTGAGACCATTACCTCTAATCCATCTTAATAGGATAACAGCATACCACCGGATAACAGAATCTTCTCTATAAGTACCAGCTTTCCCTATTGTTCTCTTCTCATAGATATCCCACTTAAATACTTTTCTTAGCTTCATGAGGAAGTCAACAAGTTCCTCAAAATCAACCTCATCATTTTCTCCCGTCACCTCAGGATATTTCTGCCCACTTTCCACCAGTTCCCTTAAGTTAATCACTTGATCATATGAGAAACTGATATCAACACTAGTTCTTTCTATAGGAAAAATTTCTTTAATTCTATACTCCTTCTGTTCATCTAAAAATGGGGAGAATGATTCATATATTGGTGTGTGATTACCCTCTGCAATGTCTTTTGTAAGAATCATGGCAAATTTTCGTAATGCTTCAAAATCCTTTGCAGTTGCAGCTTCACGAACCGTAGTAAGTTCTATATCACCACGAACTAAATCATCAATAACCAAGTCCAAATGTTTTTTATTATCTTTAATGTTAATCGAAACTTCCTGTGGTGGAACATCATTTTGTAATAAGCTGATGTATTTCTCGGTTTTAAGATTATCTTCCATGCGAACCAAGAACACATTTCCATATAAATTATATTTGATACGGCCAACTCGACCAACAAGGTTTCTGAATTGCACCTCATCCATATTAGAATTCCCATTTTTATAGCTTGTAATAAACAAATTATCCGCTGGAAGATTTACTCCCTCCACAAGTGTGCTTGTACAAAAGATAGTTCTTAAATCACCATCAACAAAGCTTTTCTCTATCCTTAATCGAATATTGGAAGGAAGGTATCCGACATGGTAAGCAACACCCTTTAAAATCATATCTGCAAGATAACAATCATTATGGACTTCATTGCGGATATCTTTTGCCAAAGCTACAAGGTTTTCATCTTCTTTGACTGGTAGGTTATTTGCATACTGAACGGCATAATCTACAACTTTCTGTTTAGAATTGCAATAGATAATGTTTTGCTGTGTGGAGCCAACTCTTTTAACAATTTCACTTAGTTCCACTTGAAGAGGTATGTTAGAGATATGTGAAAGGGATTTTGCATAATCATTATGAGAATATACTTTACCCTCACACAAATCCAAGAAATACTTAAACTGACATACTGGTGTGTATTTTGACGCCAGTTTTTTGACTTCATCCACTTGAATATTGGGAATCAAGCTTAAGTATACCTCAGGATTTGGGATATTAGGCGATGCAAAAATTACTGTAGGCATCTCTTTAAGTTTCGATAGGTGGGCAACCACTTCATAATAATAAGCACTTCGTCCACCTCTATCTGATATTTTATGAGCCTCATCAACAAACAGAAAATCAATTCTTATCTTTGGCATACCGATCAGCATATGAAGAAGTCGCTCAGGTGTCATCACAAAAATAAAATTGTGTTCTTGCTGTAATACGATATCTCCAGATGCACTCACAACACGATAGTTAGTCTCCTTAAGCTTCCCCTGAAGGCTCCCAATTATATCGCTACGAATTTCGTTTATTAGAGCTTTAGTGGGCACCAGAATAGAATAGTTGTTTGTTGATCCATTCTCAATTTGCTGTTTAATAAATGTCTGCACTACAAATGACTTCCCCATCGATGTAGGTCCAGAATAGCTGAAATATTTACTACTCAAGCCTTCATAAACATCTTTCTGATCATGAAAAAAATAACTTCCCTCGTGACCAGGAATCCGCAATATTGATTTGTCATATTCGAAATATAAACCGTCAAATACATCGGAAGTCTGATAACCAGCCTTATAAGTAGATTGTAATCCACGATAATTGCCAACGGTCGAAAGTATGGATCCAAGGTAGTACTTTATTGATGAATTTTCTGGATAAACTATACTTAATAAGATTACAAGCTCTTGACCCCACAGCCTATGCCTATCTCGTTTTTCTGGGATAGAAGATTTTGCCAACAAATCCGCAAATCTCAATGCATCTTTTATGTTAACTTCTATATGCTGTTTCTGACTGTTGAAGATTTTTATTGAGTAGTTATTTAGCAACGCCTCATAAATCTCATTCAAGTATTCATTTTTATCAATATCTACATATAATGCTTCAGCGAGGGTTTGATTTCTTGGAATATGCATAGTCAATACCTCCCACTAAGCATCTCTGAAACAATGCTATTTTTCTCAGTTGGAGCATCATTAAATGGCACAACATATAGATAAAAATTATATCCAGATAAACCATTGTCACGAATCTTCTGCTCAATGTATGGCTGTAAAGAAGCAATATCATTTAGCATTTGGTTCCTTACTGCAGCACGATATTTATTATTATCCGTTTCGTTGTAACCTAACGAAAGGGTATAGCCAAGAAATACTCCAAATGCCGTATCAGGCTTTGGAATATTGGATTTTTTCGGTAGCAAAAGATCAACCATATAATTAGTGGTATCAGGATCATAGATATTATTATGCGTAGTGTTTTCAACCATCTTCATTTCAATATCACTATTGTTTTCAATATCAATAATTTTATCAAAGGCTCTATCAATGCTGGCTGTCAAATCACCATAAATGTCGGACGCGCCAAATACAAGCTGATGAAATAATTGGCCATTATTTTCTACCGCTAAAAGATGAACACCATCACTTTTACTGCAGATCCTCCCTCCGAGATCATCTATTTCGATCTTACTCATTATCTTTGGAGCATTGAGCTCCTGTTCCATAAAAACATATAAGAGCATCTCTCCAAGAATAGTTTCAGCACAAGTTCCATAAGCTTGCATAAATCTAATTAAAGCTTGTGCTCCGATGGAAGCACTTTTGCCCGAACTAGTATATCTGTTAGCTTTCGCTCTAGAAAACACATAACTTCCTATGTTATCTACAAGATATTCTTTTAATGATTTGAACTTGAATTTGCAGTTATTTACATCGACACCATAAATTTTGACATTTGACGGGTTAGCAAGACCGGATATAGTTAGCGAGGATACTTGATTAAATACACGGTCAAATACTGGATCATGAAGCGTTTTCTGCAAAGGTAAGTGCACTCCCGCTTTAACTTTTTCAAAAAACACAGGTTCAGATGAGGAGTCAAAAGACTCTACATATTCTTTATCAATTTCTTTTATTGCTTCTTTGCATTCTTGATTTTTGACTTCAATTATTGCAAAGTAAAATACCGATGCCAAAAGAGCAGATAAACTGAATGTAGAATTAGTTGTGATATTGATTTTTTCATAACCCTCGATATATCCAATCACAGTTTGATCTTGGATGTTTGAATCCTCACGCAAAATATCTTTAATAGCACGGACTACCGATTCACGTTTACTATCTTTGATCAGTGAAACCACTTTAGTTTGAAATACTTTTTCTGCATCTTCAAAAGATGTATTCCGGACAGCATCAATAACATCTGGCGGTACATTGTCACGGCCACTTTTAAGGTGTCCTGGAAGAGAACTATCTCGAAGCTCTATTGATTGGTCATATGATGAAAAGATAGCATCGCACAACAAATTATTCGTAACCTTTTGGTTGCGAGCTTGATACAATATGTGCATAAGTGTACCAAAACATAATCGTTTCATTGCGATGCCTCCCCTTTTTTTATAATGATAATTTATCACTAAACAATTGCTTATTTTTATATCTCAGTATTCTCTGTTTCCTTTTGTGCCATATACTCTTCACGAATCTGAGAGAGAGTTTTGCCAGTTTCCTTATGTACAGCAAAAACATAAGTCTGAACGCTAGACCAGCCATAAATTTCTTTCAACCACGCTTGCATAGACTTTTCTTCACCATTGACCGTTACATTGCCATTAGAAAGAAGTCTTCCTTCGTCCTCTCTTCCTTTAGCAACAATAATGTCACCCTCTTTAACAACACCCCATTCGAGCATTAAGTCAATTTTAGGTAAAGATCTCCGTGTGATTTTCTTATCTCCAGTTACTGTTGTCATCACCGATTTATCCATCAAATTCACATAATAATCATCATAGTTGGTCACCGGAAGTAGCTTTTCAACATAGAAAAACAAATCCTCATTCAGCTTGTACGGAGTTAATCTAAAGCAACTCATATCGACATTATTGCTATTAAGCCACGCAACTGCCGACAACGTCTGCTCATCAAAATCAGACGCCACCAAGATGATCCTTTGCTTTTCATTGAAGTTCTTTTGGGCATCATTGACCTGAAGGAACTCATTCAACTTGCGAATACCAAGTTCAAATGAGGTTAACTCTCCAAGTTCAAACTCACTTCTATATTTTTCAATGTAGGGAGCATAAACCTTCTTCACTAAATCATCGGTCTTATCTATTGTTGCATAACTAGCAGCATATCTTATTGCCTGGAATTCAAAAGCTTCTTTGCGATGTTCAATATCTTTACGATCCCTCTTGATTTCAATAAGTACAATATTTCCATTGTTATCAACTGCAGTCAAATCACTTCTTCCATTCTTTTCATTTCTGACTTGTCTACCGACAATAAGCATTGACTCTTCTTCATCACAGATCATATCAATACTGTTTCTTAAAATTTCTTCTATATCATTTTCTGTCATATTCAACTCTGAAAAAGTGACCGGTTCAATCCTGGCAGCTTGTTTCCCCTTAATACTGTACATGTTCTACACCCCCAACATATCAATGCCTATTTCTTCTCAGGACCAATTCTCTCCCACTTTCTGTTTTTTTCAGCTGTAGGCGGAAGTTTATCATCTCCAGGTTCAATTGTTACTTGTCTAGGCTTACTAACTTCTCCACCTCGTGGTCCTCGCTCAATATACTCACCAGATCGATCAGGTTTTTCACCCGGTTTTTGTAATTTGCTCATCTCTCAACCTCCCTAAAGTTTCATCTCATTCAGTAAATCCCTAAGCTTTTTAAGCTCTTCTACACTTAGGGTTACACCCTTGCCCATTTTCTCATGTTCAGGCGCCCAATCCCTGATGTCGTATTTAGGTTCCCTGTCACTCCAGCTGATCAAATTCAGTTCCTTTGACCAGCCTTTATTGTTTTCTGAAAGAGTACCCACGGTTTCTTTAATTTCATATTTTATTTCTGCCATCTATATCTATCCTTTCTCAATCCGTTGTAAATTTTCCAGGTTCTTCTGCAACTCTGTCTGACCAGATAACTTCTTCATATACATTTCCGGCCATTTTCTCCGCTTGTCGCATGACGATATTCATAGCTTTTAAAGCTTGATCTGGTGGATAATCATAATAATTAAGAAGCCTTTTAATCACACGTCTCATGCTCGCCCTTGCACTTTTTCGAACACTCCAATCAATAGTAATGTTATTTCTTATGGCTAAAGTCAATTCATGAGCGATTTTCTTAAGCGTCTCATCTTCCATGAGTTCTTTTACGATATCATCAGCTGTCAGTGCATCATAAAAAGCAATTTCATCGTCACTTAGACCCAGTTCAGCCTCTTCTTCACGCATCTTTTTAATATCGTGGGCCATTCTAATAAGCTCTTCAATCACTTCTGCATTTGTAAGTGCTTGATTTCGATACTTGTTTAGAGCCTTCGTCAGCCTTTCAGAGAACTTCTCAGACTTCACGAGGTTTCTCTTTTCCATGGTTTTGATGTTGCCTTCTAATAATTTTTTTAGCATCTCTACCGCTAAGTTCTTCTGCTTCATTCCCTGAACTTCTTTTAAAAACTCTTCAGAAAGGATTGAGATCTCCGGCCTCTTGATTCCCATAGCATCAAATACATCGATAACATCTTCGGAAATGATGGAGCGCTCAAGCATTTGATGAAGTCTTGCTTCAATTTCTCTTTTTGATAATGGTGTTTTATCTTTTTCCTTCAACTTAACAAGACTGGCTTTAACTGCTTTAAAATAACTGACCTCAAGAGCCTTTTCTTTCCCCTTATCAGTTGCAGCACATAGAGCATGAGCCTTGCCTAGCTCAAGAGCTGTCTTTTTAAATTCCTTCTGCTCCTCTTCTTTCTTTCCGAGAATGAAGTCCATGCCACCTACAATGGTTCGCATTCTTTCCACTTGGGAGTTACCCATATACTTTGAGTAATCATAGCCATGCATCATATCTCTTAAGATTTCCAGCTTTTCAAGCATAACAGCAACAGCAACATCCGTATCAATACCGGTATTTTGACGATCTGTATTGGTGTATTGTTTTAATGCACTCTTTAAGCTTTCTAAAATTCCAATATAGTCAACCACTACACCGCCAGATTTTTCTTTGAAGACGCGATTAACCCTTGCAATGGCTTGCATCAGGTTATGCCCTTTCATTGGTTTGTCAATATACATGGTATGCATGGATGGCACATCAAATCCAGTAAGCCACATGTCACGAACAATCACTATTTTAAGTTCATCACTATTGTCCTTCATGCGTTTTGCCAGTAAATCCCTACGCTGTTTACCACCTAAATGATTCTGTAGCTTTTCATTGTCTGCCGCACTGCCGGTCATAACAACTTTGATTTTCCCTTTATCAATATCATCATTATGCCAATCGGGTCTTAGAGCTGTTATGGCATCATAGAGTTCAACACAGATTCTGCGACTCATGCAGACCACCATAGCTTTGCCATCGATGCTCTTAGCCTTTTCTTCGTAGTGATTTACTATATCTTCAGCGAGCTTTTTGACTCTGTTTGGAGAACCCACAATGGATTCCATTCTGGACCATTTGGCTCTGTTTTTATCCTTCTCAAATTCTTCCTGACCCTCTGTGATTTCTTCAAACTCATCATCAATTTTTGTCAGTTCTTCTTCATCTGTTTCCAGTTTAATAATGCGGTTTTCATAATAAATCCGAACCGTTGCTTCATCTTCTACTGCCTGGGTCATGTCATATGTATCAATGGTATGACCAAATATTGCAACAGTTGATCGATCTTCAAGATCAATTGGCGTGCCTGTAAATCCAATAAAAGAGGCATTAGGAAGTGCATCTCTTAGATATTTCGCATAGCCATAATTTACTTCACCGGTTTTAGAATCCACTTTGGCCTCTAGTCCATATTGGCTTCTATGGGCTTCATCTGCGATGATGATAACATTCTTACGGTCAGTGAGTACTGGCATCTCGCCTTCTTCTGGTTTGAACTTTTGTATGGTGGTAAATATAATCCCGCCGGACTCTCTATCATTTAAAAGGTCATAAAGTCCATTTACCTCAGTGCTATTTCCATTGGCATAATTCGTTCTTTGGTTATCTGAAAGTTTCCTTACGGTCGCTTGTTTTGGCGTCTGACGCAGGATATCTTTCGATTTTGTAAAGGTTGTAAAGAGCTGATCGTCCAAGTCATTTCTATCAGTGATAACCACGATGGTCGGATTGTTCAGCTCCCTTACCAGTCCACCGGTATAGAACACCATAGAGAAACTCTTACCTGAACCTTGTGTATGCCAAATAACACCAATCTTTCGATCGCCGTCTTCCTTTGTAGCTTCTTTTGTTTTTTCAATGGCTTTCTTAACAGCAAAGTACTGGTGATATGCTGCCAGAATTTTGATGATGGACTTTTTATCTCCTAATTTCTTCCCATCAATGTCCTTCTCAGATTCCTTAGACTCCTGGAAAAGAAGATAGTTTTTAATAATATCAAGTAATCTGTCCTTATGGAACATGCCATTTAGCAGTACTTCATACTGAGGCTGGGACAAAGGTGCGATATCTTCTCCATCAACGGTTCTCCAGTTCATAAACCACTCTTCATTAGAGGTAATGGTGCCAGCTTTTGCATTGATTCCATCTGAGATGATGCAAAAAGCGTTATAGTTGAAAAGGGATGGAATGTCTCGTTTATAGGTCTGTATTTGATTATAGGCCCCATCAATCCCTACATTTTCATCACTGGCAGACTTTAATTCAATAACCACAAGAGGCAGACCATTCACAAAGACAATAAGGTCCGGTCTTCTCTCTTCATTTTCAATAATTGTAAATTGATTGACGACCACGAACTCATTATTATTCATATTTTCAAAGTCTATGATGAAGGCTCTTTTGGTGCGAATTTGTCCACCTTCATTAAAGGATACTTCTATCCCCTCTGTCATTAACTGATGAAAATATCGATTATTTTCTTCCAGCATTGGGCTGTTGAATGTAATCAGTTGACGATATGCATCTTCCAGTGCCTCCCTTGGAAGATCTCGGTTAATCTTAAAGAGTGCATCTTTAACTCTATGTGAAAGGATTACCTCACGATAATCTTTTCGCTCTTCATAATCTCCACCTAAAGAAATGTCCGGACCGAAGGCATAATCGTAGCCAAGACTTTGTAATATTTCTATAGCTGCTTCTTCAAGCATCGCTTCTGTAAAAATACCATTTGTACTACTCATCACTACCACCTCCCAGACAATCTTTAATTTCGATTTGCATTTCTAAAACAGTCTTTTGTATTACTTTAATTGTATTATTGATCACCCCGCACCCCCCACTTCTCTACTCAATAATTCCACCTTAAATGAGTGATTATCTGAACAGTTTTTTAAGGAACTTTAATATATCAAATGATGTCCGATTATACACTTTGTTGTAAACTGCTTTCTTGGGATTTCTAAGAAATCCATATCCTCGCGGCATCTTTATTCCTGCTCGGTGCACTACCTGCCTTTTGATGCTAGTTCTTGCAGAGATTCTTCTCTTTAAACTTAGTTTTCGGAATCCAAATTTCACGATACGTCACCTTCTTCGTCAAGAGGAACCCTGATTTCTCCTGACATAAGTTTGGTAAGAAGGCCGTCTCTAATTTTGGTTAATGTTGTAATTTGATTTTCAATATTATCTATAGAATTATTTATACTCTTAAAAATATTATCTACCCTTGCAACAACATCTCTTGAAGGTATTATGATTTTATAGTTCTTAAGTATGTCAGTTTTAAGATTTCTAAACACACTACCATTACTTAAGCTTAAAATTCCAATACGATTTTCAGTTAAGAAATGAAACATATATTCTTTTGTGACTTCTCTAAATTCGTCAAAAATTAACCATCCATCATGTACGCATGCATCAATTTTCATTATCATAGGAATTCCTGGAGTCGCACTATTTGATAAAATTAATGTCCCGACTTTTACTTCTCTGCTCTTTTTTCTTCCTTCTTCTTTTATAAATTCCTTTGTCGAAGATATAAATCGAGTATTACTTGATGAAGCGTCTGATATTTTTACCCATGGGATTCCCTCATCACGAATAAAATCTTGTATAGGTCTTGGAGATGCTCCTCTTATTATCTTAGTCACTTGCTCCACTTTTTTTACTTCCCATCCCTTAGGAATCATACCAAGCTCGCTTTCAACCATTTCTCCACCGCTGGACTTATAAGGTTCTCCATCTTCATTGGGAAATTCAAAGTCCACAAACCATTGCTTGAAAATTACTTGCGCCATATTTTCCAGGGTTTTATTGATCTCGTTGTTGACCTCAATTTTATCATCTAAAATTGAGAGGATATGGGCTATAGCTTTTTGTTCTTGTTTATTTTTAGGAAAACCAATAACAATTTCATCACCTAGTCTTTTACGACTTAATTCAGTTTGACCGGTTGAGCCTTCGGCCATATTCTCAATTATTGATTGTTGAGCTTTAATCGCATAACCAAGATACTTTTTATCAATATAATCCGCATTCCCTCGTACAATCGTGACATGTGAGTCTACCGTTGTTGGCTCATGTACTTTCTTAATCTGAGAAACTCTTCCTAATGTCCCTACACCAGTTGAATTGACTAACACATCAAAGTCTCTTAAGAACTTTTCCTCACTAATCTTTTTCTTCTCTATATCATGTCTTCTGGCATCTTCAAATAACACTTTTCCTTCTCTTATACACCTCTGGTTAACAACAAGAATTGATCGATTTTTATCTTCTGTGTACTTTGGAGTAATCCCTCTAGAGATATAATCAGTTAACTGTGATAATTTTTCCGTCTCCCATTTTGATACAGCTTCATTAAAACTCATATCCAATACCCCCAAGATTCTTTCTTATCTCATCTTCTAGGTGTCGGGATTTGGTAAAGAGTTCAGCCAGTTCTGCTGTCATATTCTCCATTTTTTCATCAAACGGGATTCCGTCATCTTCTATATCTTCAATCCCAACATATCTTCCTGGTGTTAGGACATATTCATGTTCTCTGATTTCTTCAATTTTGGCCGACTTACAGAAACCCCTGATGTCTTCATATTCTCCGTCAATATTTCTCCATTCATGGTATGTTTCAGAGATCTTACTGATATCATCTTCCGTCAGCTCTCGGTGTGTTCTATCAATCATTTTCCCTAACTGTCGTGCATCAATAAATAGGACTTCGTGCTCTCTTGGTCTGAACTTCGGATTATCTTTTTTGTTTCTATTTAGGATCCATAATGACACAGGAATACCTGTAGAATAGAACAGTTTATCTGGAAGAGCTACAATGGCATCAACAAGATCTCCTTCCAATAAATTTTTTCTTATTTCACCTTCATTTGAAGTATTCGTACTTAATGACCCATTTGCAAGAACAATTCCTGCACTACCATAAGGCGCCAGATGATAAACCATATGCTGAAGCCATGCATAATTCGCATTGCCTGCAGGCGGAATACCAAACTTCCATCTCACATCATCTGTAAGTTGATTGCCACCCCAATCACTAATGTTAAAGGGCGGATTCGCTAGGATATAGTCTGCCTTTAAGGTCTTATGAAGGTCGTGATGGAACGTATCATCATGGTGTGGTCCTAAATTGGCGTCCAGGCCTCTGATAGCAAGGTTCATCTTACATAGTTTCCACGTTGTTGAGTTCATCTCCTGACCATAGATGGAGAGATTTTCAACTTTCCCTTGATGATCTTCCACAAACTTTTCACTCTGCACAAACATACCGCCCGATCCACAGCAGGGGTCGTAAACTCTGCCTTGGTAGGGCTCGATCATGTCTACCAAAGTCTTAACTACGCTGGTAGGGGTGTAAAATTCTCCACCGCCTTTTCCCTCAACACTGGCAAACTGACCAAGGAAGTATTCATACACTCTACCAAGCAAGTCCTTTTCTCCATTTTGATGGAGCTTGATGGTTGAAATAAGGTCAATTAATTCTCCTAGTCTTCTCTTGTCGATTTCTGGCCTAGCATATCGCTTATCCAGTACGCCCTTTAGGGATGGATTCTCCTTTTCAATAAGAATCATGGCATCATCAATGTACTGACCAATCTTAGAATCTTTTGCATTGTCTTTGATAAATGTCCATCTCGCTTCTTTAGGAACCCAGAAGATATTCTCTGCCTCATATTCGTCTCTGTCTTCTTCAAAGCCTGCACCTTCTTCTACAAGCGCGTTAAACTTTGTTTCAAATTTATCGGATATGTACTTAAGGAAAATCAGTCCCAGTACCACGTGTTTATATTCACTGGCATCCATGCTGCCTCTCAGCTTATCTGCCGCTTTCCAAAGTGTCTCTTCAAATCCAATGTTTCCTGTGTTTTCAGCCATTTATATTCCCTCCAAATGTTTAATAGTTATGATCATCAAAGACTTCAAAAATTTCACTTTCAAAGCCTTCTTGTTCCGGTTCGCTACTCACCCAATCAGGTAAGACTTCGTAATAGTGCGCCAATGCTTCAACCGTTTTGTGTAGAACTGATTCATGCTGCACTTTTTCAAGTAGTTCTACAATGAGCTTATAAGTCTCCAAGTATGGATTATTCTCTACTATATCCATTGCCGCCTTAAACTTTGATACCAACTTGGCCTTTTCAATATCTCGCTCTATAGCATTTATTTCTTCTTTATCGTAAATGGGAACTTCAACAAGGTCATTAATCTCTCCCAAAGAAAACTGCTGCTCATGTTTTTTGATTACAGGCTTCAGATCTCTTTTCAGCTTTTCCTTCTGGATTTCTAACTGATCAATTTCACTAAGCTCACGTCCAAAGTAGGACTGATCAATACCAAAGAGTTCTTCTAATACCGGTAGATATTTCTTTGGAATGTTCTGTCGCCCTTTCACCCACATGTTTATATTTTGTTTTTTAATGCCAAGTTTTTCTGCAAGTTCTATATGTTGAAGGTTATAGAGGTTTAAAATATATTCTAATCCTATCAAGTTCTCACCTCCTGGTGCAGGGCTATAATCCCACCTAATATTTATTGTACTTCATTTTATTGTCTCGGTCAATATAAAGTGTAAATGTTTTCTAATTTTTTGACAATAATCTTATCCACTCACCACATTTTTGTCAGCAATCCTATCAACTCACAAGCCCAAAAGTCAATCTATCCACTCAACCTTAAGCTTTGCTATTCTTAGATAAGTTCCCGCAAAATAAAAAACCGTGATTATCCTTCTGGCTTAGACCAGATCTCAAATCACGGAGAGTCCTTATTTACACAGGTTTCTTTCCTCTTAATTCTATACTCTTGATAGCAATACTACCGTCTCAACATGCACGGAATGCGGGAACATGTCCACCGGCTGGACCTCCTCCAGCCGGTACCCCCCCTCCGCCAGCAGCTTCACGTCCCTTGCCAGGGTGGCCGGGTCGCAGGAGACATACACCACCCGGGCCGGCCCCATCTCCAGGATGGTCCCGATCACCGCCGGGTCGCAGCCCTTCCTGGGGGGGTCCACCACAATCACATCCGCCCGGATCCCCTCCTTGGCGAACTTCTCCGGCAGCACCTGCTCCGCCTCCCCCACGAAGAACTCCACATTCTTCATGCCGTTGGCTTCCGCGTTCCTGCGGGCATCCTGGATGGCCGACTCCACCACCTCCACCCCGTAGACCTGTTTGGCCTTTTGGGCCAGGAAGAGGGAAATGGTCCCGATGCCGCAATAGATGTCCCAGACCGTCTCGCTGCCCGTAAGCCCCGCGTATTCCAGCGCCTTCTCGTACAGCACCTTCGTCTGCACCGGATTCACCTGGTAGAAGGAATTGGGGGAGATCATGAACCGCACGTCCCCGATCCGGTCCTCCAGATAGGGCTCCCCGAACAGGATCTGGGTCCGCCTGCCCAGGATCACGTTGGTCTTCTCCTCGTTGAAGTTGAGGCTGATCCCCGTCACCCGGGGCAGGTCCCCAAACGCCACCACCAGGGCTTCCGCCTGGGGCAGGGACTTGCCGTTGATGACCAGGGTCACATGGAACTCTCCGGAATGATGGGATTTCCGCGTCAGGACATGACGGACCAGCCCCTTGTGGCGCTCCTCGTCATAGGCCCGGACCCGGTTCTCCTCCATGAACTTCCGGACCCTCCGGATGATCTCCTCGTTGAACCGGTCCTGGATATGGCAGACATCCGTCTCCACCACCCGGTGGCTCCGGGCGGCGTAGAAGCCGATGGCGATCCGTCCTTGGACCTCCCGCACCGGAAACTGCACCTTGTTCCGGTAGTGGAAAGGATCCTCCATCCCCAGGATGGGCGCCATGGGCACCTCCTCCATCCCGGCGATCCGACGGAAGCAGTTCCCCACATGCGCCTGCTTGTAGGCCAGCTGCCCCTGGTAGGACAGGTGCTGGATCTGGCATCCCCCGCACTGCATTGCGATCCTGCAGGGCGGCTCCACCCGCTGGGGGGAAGGCATGGCGATGTCCAGCAGCTTCCCGTAGCCGTAGTTGCCCTTCGTCTTGATGACCTTCACACGGACCCGGTCCCCGGGGAGGGCGCCGTCCACAAAAACGGTGTAGCCCAGGATCTTGCCGATCCCCTCCCCGTTCACCCCCAGGTCCTCCACATCCATCATGTAGTCCTCGTTCTTGACAACCGGAATTTCCCGCTTCTTCATAGCCGCTCCCCCGGTGCTAGTATCTGGTCCTGCGGATGCTGGACTCGAAGGGCTTCTGGTAGTAGGACCAGTTGCTCTCCTTGTCCGTCTCCGAAAGGATCCTGCCGAAGGTCTGCACCTTGGCGTCTATGTTGTCCGCATAATGCAGGAGCACCGCCTCCAGGACGGCCGGTTTCTTCGGGGACCCGTATTCCAGCTCCCCGTGATGGGCCAGCACCATGTGCTTCACCAGGTTGGCAAGCGGCGCCGGGAACCCGGGGATTTCCCTGATCTTCTCCCCGATCCATTCCACCGCCATGACGATGTGTCCCACCAGCTGTCCTTCATCGGTGTATTCCAGGATGGGGAAGCTGGAGAGCTCCCTGGTCTTGCCCATGTCGTGGAACAGCGCCCCCACGAAGAGCAGGTCCCGGTCCACGGTGGGATAGGCGTCCGCCAGGAACTCGCACATCCTAAGGATCCCCAGGGTGTGCTCCAGCAGCCCGCCCATCACGTTGTGGTGCATGGTCTTGGCGGCGGTGTGGGTCTTGAACCGCTCGGCGAACGCCTTGTCCTCCACGAAGAACTTCTTCGCCAGCTGGGAAAGATGGGCATTCCCGATCTTGTCCACATACCCCAGCAGCTCCTGGTACATCTGCTCCATGTCCCCTTCCACCGTGGGCACATATTCCTTGGGGTCCACCTCGCCTGTCTGGGATTTGCGCAGGCGGCGTACATTCAGCTGCAGCCCCCCCTGGAAGCTCACCACGCTTCCCTCCACCTTCACATAGTCCCCCGCCTCGAAATTGGCGATCCCGTCGGACAGCTCCCAGATCTTCGTGTCCATGGACCCTGTCTTGTCCTGCAGGAGGAGGGAATAGTAGGTCTTGCCCACCCTCGTCTTCAGTATTTGCTTGCTGGCACAGAGATAATGTTCGGAAACATTGTCCCCCTCCTTGATGTCTTTAATGTAACGCATGGTTACCCCTTTCCATTTCCTATCGATTCACCATCGGTTGATTTTTTTCCAATCTTCTCCATTATACGGCAAAACCGGTGCCCGCGCAAACGCTAACCGCACTTTCCCGCCCACAAGAAGCCAATAAGAAAACGGGAAGCTTATGCAACAGCTTCCCGTTTCCAATGATGCCCTTAAAAGGGCCTAATATCAAGCACTAACTTCTTCCTCACCCACAGATCCATACCACTCGATGTCCCGCACCATGCTCTGGATTTTGGTCATCTGGCTGTGAATCAGGGTCCTGTGTGTCCTCCACGCGTAATCCGCTCCTGGCCATCCGTATTCCAAGGTGACCACTTCCGGCATCTTCTGTTCAAGGATCCACTCCAACAGTTCGTAGTCCTTTTCCGTCAGGGCGTCATGGACGTCCTCTTCCCCGTACTTCCTGCTGCAATGGGTGCCGGACAGGTGGATCTCCTTCATCCGCTCCAGCGGCAACTGCTCCAGATAGTCGTAGATGTCCATTCCCAGATGGTAGGCCGAAACCTTGGCATGGGACAGGTCCAAAAGGAAGCCCACATCCGCCTTCTCGCACAAGTCCGCGATGAAACCAGGGTCCACCACTTCAGGCAAGGTCACTTCCCTGTTGTAGAAGGGGGAATAGTCGATGTTTTCCAGCAATACGGGCACATCCAGCGCTTCCTTGTATCTTCCCACCACGCCCAGCATGTGTTCCATGTAGATGCCTGCCGCATCCGCGCCTTCCTGTTCCAGAACCGGACGCAGATGCTCCACATCCTTCCTGAACAGGGCGCAGTGTACGCCCAGGTGGGGGCTTTCGAACTTGTTCAGCATGTGGTTCATGTGTTCGAAATGGGACGCCTCCAAATGGTCGGTTCCCGCATCCTCGAACCATCCAAAACCGTGGATCAGCAAAGGAGCCTTCT
Source organism: Anaerotalea alkaliphila (assembly GCF_010179735.1). Lineage (GTDB taxonomy): Bacteria > Bacillota > Clostridia > Lachnospirales > Vallitaleaceae > Anaerotalea > Anaerotalea alkaliphila. The sequence goes on along the minus strand of NZ_JAAEEH010000005.1, from coordinate 87,180 downwards.
CCTTCGTTTCCTCCAAGATATCTTCAAAGGGACCGAAGGCCCCGATCTTTATATAGTCAATCTGCAACTTATCTTCCTGAACCAGATTCAGCAGTTCAGCAGAATAATTACATCCGAATTTCACCATGACAGTATCACCTTCCTGGGATTGATTAAGGACAAAAAAAGGAAGCCTAGTTGCCTCCCCCTGCAATGAACCTAGCTCATCGTTTGAATATCTTCAATATCCTCATCCATAATGTCTTTGGCGCCGGCCGCTCTTTTATGAGTTCTCTATATAACGGACGCCTGACAACTTCTACTGTATCTGCATTGTGTTCGTCTTTCATATTCGATATCATTGCAACACACTCCGTTGTGGTCGTTGTGATGTTCATGAGTTCATTATACGGAGTAGTTTTGAACAGGATATGAACAACCTTTTAATATTCTATAATGTTTCTGTGTCTTTTTTAATTTTTCTGTCCATTTTGCCCATACCACCGGAAAAAAAGGGTTCCCGCCGGCCCATGTTCCGCTTTTTAGTGGTCAAATCCTTCCATTTGATGTAAAATGAAATTGTTCTGTCCCTGACAGCGACACCAACGCACAGAGGAGATCCTATGAATCAAAAAGTCTTAACAACCTTGGAATTCACCAAAGTCAGAGAAATGCTAACGGCCATCACCGTCACCTCCATGGGCAAGGAGTTGTCGGCAAGCCTTGAACCATACAAAGACCTGGACCTGATCAACCGGAAGCTGGACGAGACATCCGGCGCCTACACCCTGATCCAGAAATACGGCCCCGTCCAGCTGGGAGGCGCCAAGGACTTGCGCCCTTCCCTCCAACGCCTGCGGGTCGGCGGCAACCTGTCCATCGTGGAGCTTCTGCAGATCGGCGACACCCTGCGGGTCGTCAAGGGATTGAAGTCCTATGGGAACCAGGCGGGGGAATTCCTGGACGGCCTTGACATCGGAGGCTACTTCCAGCTGCTGGACCCCATCCACCCCTTGTATCGGGAGATTTCCGCCGCCATCCTTTCGGAAGAGGAGATCGCCGACGACGCCAGCCCCAAGCTCTACGACATCCGCCGGGAGATCAAGAACACCCACGGCAAAGTGAAGAACCAGCTGCAGAGCATCATCAACTCCGGCACCTACAGGAACATGCTCCAGGACCCCATCATCACCATGCGGAACGACCGCTTCTGCGTTCCCGTGAAGTCGGAATACCGGAGCAGCTTTTCCGGCATGGTCCACGACCAGTCCTCCACCGGCGCCACCCTCTTCATCGAACCCATGTCCGTGGTCCAGCTGAACAACACCCTGCGGGAGCTCCTGCACGCGGAACAGGCGGAAATCGAGCGGATCCTTGCGGCCTTGAGCGCCTTGGCGGCCAACCATGTGGATGTGCTGGAATCCGACTGCAGCCTTGTGGCCGTGCTGGACTTCATCTTCGCGAAAGGGGAGCTCTCCTATCGCATGAAGGCATCCCGGCCCCTGTTCTCCCTGGAACACCACATCAACCTGAAGAAGGCCCGTCATCCCTTGCTGGATCCGGCTTCGGTTGTGCCCATCGACATCTACCTGGGAGAGAAGTTCACCACCCTTGTGGTCACCGGCCCCAACACGGGAGGCAAGACCGTCACCCTCAAGACCCTTGGGCTCCTTTCCCTCATGGGACAGTCCGGCCTGCACATCCCCGCCTTCGACAACTCCCGGCTGACGGTCCTGGATGAGATTTTCGCCGACATCGGGGACGAGCAGAGCATCGAGCAGAGCCTGAGCACCTTCTCGTCCCACATGACCAACATCATCGACATCCTCCAGAAGGCAAACTACAACTCCATGGTGCTTTTCGACGAGCTGGGTGCCGGGACGGACCCCATCGAGGGCGCCGCCCTGGCCATGGCCATCCTGGAGAACCTGCAGGAGAAGAAGATCCTGACCGCCGCCACCACCCACTACAGCGAGCTGAAGGTGTACGCCATGTCCACCCCGGGGGTGGAGAACGCCAGCTGCGAGTTCGACATCTCCACCCTGCGCCCCACCTACAGGCTCCTCATCGGCATTCCCGGCAAGAGCAACGCCTTTGCCATCTCCAAGCGCCTGGGGCTTACGGAGGACATCATCTCCGAGGCCCAGAACCTGATCGCAGGCCGGGAGGTCCGCTTCGAGGACCTGATCACCGACCTGGAGATCAACCGCAAGTCCGCCCTCCTGGAGAAGCAGAAGGCGGAGGAATACCGGTTGGAGGCGGAAGCCCTGCGCAAGGATTTCATCCAGCAGAAGGACAAGATCGACGCCCAGAAGGCCCGGATGCTCCAGGAGGCCCAGGACAAGGCGGGAGCCATCCTGCGGGACGCCAAGGCCGAGGCCGACCAAATCATCCGGAACATGAACGCCCTGCTCCAGTCCGGAGCGGGCATCGATGCCCGTGGCTTGGAGGAGGAGCGCACGAAGCTGCGGGAAGCCATGAACAGGATGCAGCAGGCCAAAGCGGAAACTGCGGAGCAGCGGCCGAAGAAGAAGGTGCAGCAGGTCCGGGTGGGGGACGGGGTATTCGTCCAGCCCTTCAACCAGAACGGCACCGTACTGAGCCTCCCCAACACCAAGGGGGAACTCCAGGTGCAGATGGGCATCATGAAGGCAAAGGTCCATCTGAGCCAACTCTCTCCTGCGGAAGGTCCCAAAAGCCCTGCGGCTTCCAAAGGGCCCACGGGACTCAGGAATGTGGGCGGCTCCTCCGGCGCCGGTCCCAAGGCCCAGAACATCCGCACGGAAGTGGATGTGCGCGGCATGACCGGTCAGGAAGCCTTGGAGGTCATCGACAAGTACATCGACGACGCGTTCCTGGCCAATCTTCCCCAAATCACCATCATCCACGGAAAGGGCACCGGTGTCCTGCGAAAGATCATCCACCAGTTCCTTCGGCAATCCAAGCATGTGAAGTCGTTCCGCCTGGGGAACTACGGGGAAGGCGAAACCGGCGTAACCATTGTGGAATTCAAATAGAAGCGGCGGGTTCCCACCGTCCACAGGAGGTCCCATGGACAACAAAACCAGAATACTGATCGTCGATGACGACGAGAACATTTGCGAACTCATTTCCCTCTACCTGGAAAAGGAGGGGTATACGACCAAAACCGTGCACCATGGCCTGGACGCATTGCCGGCCTTCAAGCAATTCAATCCCGCCCTTGTCATCCTGGACCTGATGCTTCCAGGCAAGGACGGCTACGACATCTGCAAGGAAATCCGCCAGGTCAGCGACACCCCCATCATCATGCTGACCGCCAAAGGCGAGACCTTCGACAAGATCCTGGGCTTGGAGCTTGGGGCGGACGACTACATGGTGAAGCCCTTCGACAACAAGGAACTGACCGCCCGGGTCAAGGCCGTCATGCGCCGCCTCTCCCCCAAGGAAGACCGGAGCCGGCAGGTGACCTTGCCCGGCCTGGTGATCAACATGAACAACTATACGGTGACCTTCCACGGGGAGAAGATGGAGATGCCCCCCAAGGAGTTGGAACTGCTCTATTACCTGGCCTCCAACCCCAACCACGTCTTCACCAGGGAACAGCTTCTGGACCGGATTTGGGGTTATGAGTACATCGGCGATACCCGGACGGTGGATGTGCATGTCAAGCGGATCCGTGAGAAGATCAGCGAATCCGTCGAGTGGGGCATCAAGACAGTCTGGGGAATCGGCTACAAATTCGAGGTGAAATGATCCATGTTCAAATCCTTCAGCACCCGGTTTTTCGTACTCTACACCATCGCCACCTTCGCCCTTTTCCTGCTGCTGTTCTGGGTCTTCATCCAAAGCGTTTCCAATTACTTCATCGAATCCAAGCAGAATTCCATGATCAAGGAGGCCCAGGCCATCAACCAGCAGTACATGGCCACACACTACAACAAGGAGTCCACCTTCCTGAGCTTCAAATACCAGATCAACACCATCAGCTTCCATGTCCAGTCCAGGATTTTCGTTCTGACCCGGGACCGGCGCATCTATGTGGACTCGGACAAATCCAACACCAGCATGGAAGGCTACTACCTGGACAACAGCATCGTGGACGCAGCCTTCGCCAAAACATCCACCGTGGAGACGGGGCATTTCGAGAACCTGTTTGTGGAGCCGGTGCTGACGGTGGCCGTCCCCATGGTGGTGGGGGAGCACGTGATGGGAGTGACCATCCTGAACTCCCCCTACCCGAACCTGCGGCAGGACCAGAACTACATCTATACCCTGACCTTCTTCAGCTTCCTGCTGATCCTGGGGATTGCCATGTTCTCCACCTTCCTCTTTTCCCGGAAGGTGCGCACCACCTTCGCCGCCTTCAACGGCAACGCCCGGGCCATCGCCGGAGGCAACTTCAGTTCTAGGATCAACGTCCCCATGGACAATGGGGGGGAGATCTGGGAACTGGCCCAGAACATGAACTATATGGCGGGCGAGCTGGAAAAGCTGGAGGACATGCGCAAGGATTTCATCGCCAACATTTCCCATGATTTCCGCTCCCCCCTGACCTCCATCCGCGGCTTCGCACAAGCCATCATGGACGGCACCGTTCCGGTGGAGAAGCAGGACAAGTATCTGTCCATCATTTTGGACGAGACGGACCGCCTCACCAAGCTGACCAATGAGATCCTGCTCCTCACCAAGATGGAGAACCAGGTGGACCGGCCGGTCCCCACCGCCTTCGACATCCACGGGGTGATCCGGAAGGTCATCATGAAGTATGAGCGCAACATCATCAACAAGGAGATCGACATCACCCTGCTCATCGACCAGAAGGAGCTTCTGGTGTTCGCGGACCTCAACCAGATCCAGCGGGCCATCACCAATCTGGTGGACAACGCCCTGAAGTTCTGCAGCGACCATGACAAGCTCGTTTTGGAGACAACGGTGGTCAAGGACAAGGTGGAGATTTCCATCAAGGACACCGGACCGGGCATCCAACCCGAAGAGCTGAAATACATCTGGCAGCGTTTCCACAAGGCCGACCGTTCCAGGGGAAAGGACAAGAAGGGGGTAGGCCTGGGGCTCTCCATCGTGCGGGAAATCATCAAGGCCCACAACGAGACGATCAAGGTGGAAAGCCAGGTGGGCATCGGAACCACCTTCACCTTCACCCTTCCCTTGGCCACGGGAGACTTGGGCAAAAGGACAACCCCCCTGAACTAAAAAAAAGAAGGCGGACCGCATCCCACTACCAATGGTGGTGATGCAGTTCGCCTTCTTTTTGCAGAGCGGCAAAACCCGTCTGCCGCAGGGCCTCGTAGACCACAATGGAAACGGCGTTGGAAAGGTTCAAGGAACGGATGGAAGGCAGCATGGGGATCCGGATGCAGTTCTCCTTGTTCCCCAGCAGGATTTCCTCCGGTATTCCGCTGCTTTCCCTTCCGAACATAAGGAAGTCGCTTTCCCTGTAGGCCACATCCGCATAGGTATTGGTGGCCTTCGTTGTGGCCATATGGATCCTGGCCTGGGGGTTTCTAGACAGGAAATCGTTGAAATCCTCGTACACATGCAGGTCCAGCAGCTTCCAGTAGTCCAGGCCGGAACGCTTGAGGGACTTCTCATCCAGGGAGAATCCCAAAGGTTTGATCAGATGCAGGGAGGATCCTGTGGCGACACAGGTCCTTCCGATGTTCCCCGTGTTCTGGGGGATTTCCGGTTCCAACAGTACGATGTGCATGTTCCACCTCCTCCCATCAGTTTACCATGCCCCAGGGACGGGGACAAGGCCTCCGGCAAAGTCCCCTTGACAAATCCGTCGAAATGGCCTAATATAATACTTACTATTGAAGAACAGTTATCTATTATCCCGTTTCAACGAAGGAGGTGAACGAATGGAGCGACTTGCAGAAATCCTGAAGGCGAAGAAGCTGAAGGTGACGCCGCAGAGGCTGGCGATCTACAAGGTCTTGTATGAGACGACCGCCCATCCTACCGCGGATGTCATTTACAACGCGCTGAAGGCCACCCATCCCACCATGAGCCTGGCAACCGTCTACAAGACCCTGGACGCGCTTAAAAAGGCCGATTTGGTCCATGAATTGAGCATTGGAGACGAAAGCGCGCGCTACGACGCCAACATGAAATCCCATCCGCACATGGTATGCCTGCACTGCAACAAGGTTTATGACCTGCATACCAGCACGCTGGACGATGCCATAAACAATCTGCAAAGTGAGACCGATTTTGAGATCCTCAGCACGAAGATCTATTTCTATGGAATCTGTTCCGGATGCAAGACAGCCACACTGAGCTAAGAGGAGCATGCGGGGGCATATAGATGGCGTATTGGAGAAGGGGGCTGTGCTCCAGCGGTTTTTAAACCGCTGGAGCACAGCCCCCTTTCCGTTCCTGCCGCTAGGGCGTGTGCTTCTTCACGAACGCGCCCATCCGTTCCACGGCGATCTTCAGGTTCTCGATGGAATAGGCATAGGAGCAGCGGATGAAACCTTCCCCGCACTCCCCGAAGGCGGTGCCCGGAACCACGGCCACCTTCTGCTCGAACAGCAGCTTGGTGGCGAACTCCTCGGAAGTCATGCGGGTCTTCTGGATCGAGGGGAACACATAGAAGGCGCCCAAGGGTTCGAAGCAATCCAGCCCCATCTTCCTGAAGGAGTCCACCATGAAGCGCCTCCTCTGGTTGTAGGCGCCGCACATCTCCTGGATGTCCTTGTCTCCGTTCCTGGCCGCTTCCAGCGCGGCATACTGGCTGGTGGTGGGGACGGACATGATGGCGAACTGGTGGATCTTGGTCATGAGGTCGATCACGGCCTTGGGGCCCACCGCATAGCCGATCCGCCATCCGGTCATGGCGTAGGCCTTGGAGAAGCCGCTGATTATGATTGTCCGCTCCCGCATACCCGGCAGGCTGGCGATGGAGACGTGCTTCACCCCGTAGGTCAGTTCCGCATAGATTTCGTCCGAAATCACCACCAGGTCATGTTTCCTGATCACTTCGGCGATTGCCTCCAGGTTCCCCTTGTCCATGATGGCTCCTGTGGGATTGCTGGGAAATGCCAGTATGATGGCTTTGGTCTTGTCCGTCACATGGGCCTCGATCTCCTCCGCTGTCAGACGGAATTCATTCTTCGCCTGAAGGGGAACGGGTACAGGTACCCCTCCCGCCAGCGTTGTCATGGGTTTGTAGCAGACAAAGGACGGTTCCGGAACCAGGACCTCGTCCCCTGGGTTCAACAGGGCGCGCAGGGCCACGTCGATTCCCTCGCTCCCTCCCACGGTGATGAGGATTTCTTCCTTATAGTTGTATTTCAGGTCGAAACGGCGGTCCAGGTAGTTGCAGACCTCTTCCCTAAGCTCGATCAGACCAGAATTGGAGGTGTAATAGGTCTTCCCCTTCTCCAAGGAATAGATGCCTTCCTCCCGGATGTGCCAGGGGGTGTCGAAGTCCGGTTCCCCCACCCCCAAAGAGATGGCATCCTTCATCTCCGTCACGATGTCGAAAAATTTCCGGATTCCGGAAGGGGGGATTCCCTGGGCCACCCTGGAAAGCTTGTCCTCCATCATGGTGTCACCGCCATTCTCTCGTCCTTCACCGGTTCATCCAGGACCACACCGAAATCCTTGTACTTCTTCAGCACGAAATGGGTGGCCGTGCTCAGCACGGACTCCAAGGGAGCAAGTTTCTGGGCCACAAAGAGGGCGACCTCCTTCATGGTGGCCCCTTCGATGATGACGGTCAGGTCGAAGCCGCCGGACATCAGGTATACCGCCTTGACCTCCTTGAAGTTGTAGATGCGTTCCGCAATCTTGTCGAAGCCTTGTCCCCGCTGGGGCGTGACCTTGACCTCGATCAATGCGGTCACCTTCTCCACCCCTGTCTTGTCCCAGTTGATCAGCGTATGGTAGCCGCAGATGATCCGTTCCTTTTCCATCTCGGAAATCTCTGCCGCAATTTCACTTTCCGGATTTCCCAGCATCAGCGCCAGGTCTTCCACCGTCCGCTTTCCGTTCAATTCGATTGCCTTGAGTATCTGCTCTCTCATCTTCCAACCTCCCGAATTCATTTTTTTCCTAGGGCCTTGTACAGCGCGTCCGCCTTGGCAGGTTCCAGGGAGCGGATGCTGTCTTCCTGGTGCACGATCCTCCCCTGCCCTTCCACCGCCTTTCCGACAACAGATGCCGGAATCCCCGCAGCTTCCAATTTTTCGACCAATCCCTCCCCGTCCCGGGTTGCCATCAGCATGGACCCGCTGGAAATCAGCTGGTAGGGGTTGATGTCGAAATAGTTGGCGATTTCAATGGTTTCCTGCTTCAGGGGAATCTTCTCCAGGTGGATGTCCAATCCCACCTGTGCCGCTTCCGCCATCTCCCAAAGCGCTCCGAAGATGCCGCCCTCCGTGGCGTCATGCATGGCGGTCACTCCATGTTCCAGAGCGATCCGGCTTTCCGCCAGAACGGAAAGATGCCTGCCCAATTCCTTGGCCTGGTCCACAAAAAGGGGATTCAGATAGGCCTTCAATTCCTCTTCCCTTTCATTTGCCAGGATGGCGGTTCCTTCGATGCCCCCCCATTTGCTCATGACAATCTGGTCTCCGGGCCGCATCCTGCTACCGGCCACCACCTTGTCCCTCCTGGCCTTCCCCACACCGGTCACGGAAAGGACCGGCTGGTTGACTGCGGAGGTCACCTCCGTATGGCCGCCGATGACCTGCACATCCAGCGGGGCGCAGGCCTCGTTGAGGTCCCGCATCATCCTCTTCAAAGCTTCCTCCTCATACCCCGGAGGAAGCAGAGCCGTCACCAGCAGGCCGATGGGCTCCGCTCCGCTTGCCGCCAGGTCATTGACCGTGATATGGACCGCCAGGCTTCCGATCCCTTTGGCCGTTCCCGTGATGGGGTCGGTGGAAAGCACGAAAACCTCATCCGCTCCGATGGCCACCACGCTGCAGTCCTCTCCGATTGCGGGCCCCACCAGGACTTCCTCCCTGGACACGCTCAGTTGCTTGAATACGGAGCGGTTCAAAACCGTCTCCGGAACTTTCCCTATTTCCACGAAACCACTCCTTCCAGTCTAGTTCTTCTTCACCAGCAGGGAGTCCCACACGATGACAGCCATTTCCCCGCGGGTCACGATTTTGGAAGGATTGACGGCGGAATTCCCCGGGATGACCCCCAGGGCTTTCGCCTTGTTCAGGTAATTCTCCGGCCAGCTTCCCGTCAAATTTCCGCCTTCCCCCAAGGCATTCACCATCAGCGCCACGACTTCGGCATAGGTGATGTGGTTCCCCGGGCGGAATGTTCCATCCGGATATCCCTGCACCACCTTCAGCTTGTAGGCGTTCTGCACGTTCCGGTATCCCCAGTAGGAGGCAGGCACGTCCTTGAATGCGAAATCGCTGCCGGCCATGGACTTGTCCTCATATCCTAGGGCACGCACCACCATGGTAGCCACTTCCCCGCGGACAATGGGATTGTCCAAACGCAGGCTTCCGTCTTCATATCCCCGCAGTATGTCCAACGTGCGCAATTGGGCACCGGCGTACTCCTGGGCCTGGGTTGCGGCGTCCGCCGTCCCTGCGACAAGATGCAGCAGCAGGACCAATGCCAGTATCATGACAGCCATTCTTTTCCTTTGCATCGCAATCCAACCTTTCTCCTTTTTCGACTATGGCTATCATACCACATTTCCAATTCATTGCACAACGGGAAAAAACGCGTGCAGGCACGCGTCTTCATTTGCGGAGTATGCTTTCTTGTTCAGACCAGATAGGCGTAAACCAGGATGAAATGGCAGGCGCTTCCTGCCAGCACAAAGACGTGGAAGAGCTCGTGGAATCCGAACCACCGGCTCTTGAAGGGGGGCCACTTCGCCCCATAAACCAATCCGCCGATGGTGTAGGAGACCCCGCCCGCCACCAGCCAGGCGAATCCAGGACCTGAAAGGCTTCTGAACAGCGGATGGATGGCGAACACCACAATCCATCCCATGAGGATGTACATTCCCGTGGACAGCCAGCGGGGGGCATGGATCCAGAATGCCTTCAGAAGGATTCCGGTCGCCGCCACCCCCCAGACCGTGGCCAGTAGCACGATGCCGATGGTCCCCTCCAAAGGGATGAGGCAGACCGGTGTATAGGTTCCCGCAATCAGGACGAAAATCATCATGTGGTCGATCCTCTTCAAGAGCCTGTCGACCTTGGGACCCGCATCCACCGCATGGTACAGGGTGCTTGCCGAATACAGGAGCACCAGGCTGGCGCCGAAGACGGCGAAGGAGGCCACATGCAGGGCTCCTCCCATAGCCGAGGCCCTGGCCACCAGCATCCCCAGCGCTCCCAGGGACAGCAGCACCCCGATGAAATGCGTCAAGGCGCTGACAGGCTCCTTGATCCTCAATGTTCCGATCCTGATGGTTTCCATGGATTCTTCCCTTCCTCCAAAGCACAACGTGGTTTTAAATGCCATGTTAGGCCGTTTACGTTATTATATCATGCGGGCTTCTCCTTTGCAAGCCCCCTGCACCAGGAGTGTCCGCACTTTCCTGCAGCACGGAAACGACCGCCCGGAGGGCGGCCGCATCAGTAGAGATAGGGGGCCACGATGGCTGCCAGCATGCTGGCCACCATCGTGAGGGCAATGAATATGGCTATTTTCTTAAGTCTCGATCTGTTGGTGAAGAACATGGTTTGATCACTCCTTGCTGTTCCTTCCGAATTCGAAAAGGATCCGGTCGATTTGCCTGCTTGCCTCGCTTTTCGTCATTTTTTCCAGGGGCTCCGAAAGCCGCACCGGATAACGGTCCAGCAAAGCCAGCAGATAGCGCCGTTGCCTGTCTGTGATGGGCTGCTCCTTCCGGGGCCTGTACTGCAGCGGCCTGGGCACGAAATACGAGGCGGTGGTCTGGCTGAAGTGCCGGTCCCTAAGGATTCCGTACAGGGTATGGGTGGCCAGGGCGTCTTCCAACGCCCGATGGGCCTGCTTCCTGTGGATATGGTAGGCGTCGCAAAGGGCAGAAAGGCTCTTGCCGCCTTTGCCTTCCCCGAAACGGCGGGCCAATGCCAAGGTGTCCAGACCGTTCCGTTCGAAAGGCACCCCCGCCTGGGCCAAGTGTGTCTTCAGGAATCCGTAGTCGAAGAGGATGTTGTGTCCCAGCAGGGGATCCATTCCGCAGAATTCCAGGACTTCCCCAAGCACCGCCTCCAAGGGGGGTTCTCCCGCCACCATCGCGTCGTCGATGCCGGTGATGCGGGTGATCTCCGGGGGGATGGCGATTCCCGGATTGACCAGACGGCTGTAGGTTGCGATGACGGCGCCGTCCCGCACCTTGACCATGCCGATTTCCGTTATCTTGCTGTAGGCCGGATGGATTCCCGTGGTCTCCAGGTCGACGCAGGTGTAGTCCTTCATAGGAGCCCTATGTAGGTGCGCACGCTTTTTTCCTGGTTTTCTATATGCCGCTCCGCCAAGGTCTGGGCCAGGGTGTTGTTCCTGTGCCGTATGGCGTCCACGATGTCGTCGTGTTCTTCCACCAGCGTCTGGAAATCCTCCATTTTTGTGATGTACTCCACCCGGAACCTGTAAATCTGCTCCCGGAGGTTGTTGATGATCTGGATCAGCTTGTCGTTCCTTGTGCTTTGGAAGATGATGTCGTGGAAGGCAACATCCTGGTGGATGACCTGGTCCGTGTCATGTCCGTTTGCGGCCTGCCTGAACAGTTCGTTCACGTCGACCAGCGCCTGCAGTTCCTCTTCGGTCATCTTCTGGCAGGCGATCTTTACCGCCAGCGCCTCCAGGGTTGCCCGGACCTCCAGCACGTCCTTCAAGTCCTTCTCGGTGATTTGGGCCACTTCCGCACCTTTTCGGGGAATCATGACAACCAGCCCTTCCAGCTCCAGCTTGCGGATGGCTTCCCGGATGGGGGTCCTGCTGACACCCATCTTCTCCGCAAGCTGCTTTTCCATCAGGCGCTCCCCCGGTTGGAATTCGCCCTTCAAGATGGCTTCCCTGAGGGAATTGAAGACCACATCCCGCAAGGGAAGGTATTCATTGATGTTCACCTTTAAATCACGCTGGTTCATTGGCATCCTACCTTCTTTCGATTGTGTATTTTTGTTGTGCGGACAAATTTGGCCATTTTCTTCTCGATGATCCGCCGGGCCGCCTCCTGGGCCGCCGCCTCCTCTGCGAAAAGGCCATAGACGGATGGGCCGCTTCCGCTCATCAACGCCCCTATGGCCCCATGCACCAGCAGGGTTTTCTTGATGTCGGCCAGCAAGGGGTGTTCCGCTACAGTGACGGTTTCCAGCACGTTTCCCATGGACCTGCCGATGGCCGCAAGGTCCCTGTTCCTGATCCCTTCCAGCACGCCTTCGGTGTCCGGATGGCAGTCCAGGGCCCCCGCGTCCAGCCGTCCGAAGACATGGGCCGTGGACACGCCGAAATTCGGTTTTACCAGCACCACATGGCATTCCGGAAAATCAGGCAGATACGTGATCTTTTCTCCAATCCCTTCCGCCAGGGCCGTCCCCCCCACCATGCAGTAGGGGATGTCCGCCCCGAAACGGCCTCCGATCTCCATCATCTCTTCCAGGGAGAGCCCCAGATGGAACAGCCTGTTCATGGCCTTGACCGTCTCGGCTGCGTCGGCGCTGCCTCCCGCCAGACCGGCCGCCACTGGAATCACCTTCTTCAGGCGGACGAAAACGCCTGTGCGGATTTTGTAGCGTTCCTTCATATACCCTACAATCTTGTTCACAAGATTCCTCTCGTCGGTAGGGAGATAGGGGATGTTGGTCTTCAGGATGACCTTGTCGCCTCTGATTTTCTTGAAGTTGAGCCTGTCGTAAAGTTCCAGGGTCTGCATGACCATCCGGACATCATGGTAGCCGTCCGGCCTTTTCCCCAGCACATCCAGGGATATGTTGATTTTGGCCCTGGCCTTCACTTCGATTTGGTTCACCTGTCTCCACCCCTCCCCTGCAGCAGCATGTTTTTCTTATGCACTTTGTATACCATATACCTGCTATTATAGCGAAAATAAGAAAAAAGCGCAATCCTTTATTCTCATAAAGTCCTGCGCTTTTCCCAGGTTGTTTCTATGGATGATGCCTTTTCTATCCGATGATCCCGTTCACAATCTCCATGACGGCCCCTTCCAATGCGGCCGCTTTCGCATCCGCATCCTCCATATCGGAGCCCTTCACGCCGAAGTAGAACTTCACCTTCGGTTCCGTTCCGGACGGCCTTACGCAGCACCATGCGTCCCCTTCGATTTCAAAGTAAAGGACATTGGACTTGGGAAGGCCCGTGGGGGCCGAATCTCCAGTCTTCAGGTCCAACACCCTATCCGCATCGTAGTCCTTGAATTCCTCCACGACAGATCCCGCCAGCTCTTTGGGCGGGTTCGACCGGAAGCTGTCCATGATCCGCTGGATCTGGGCCACGCCTTCGATTCCCTTCAGGGTGATGGATTGGAGGGTTTCCTTGTAGTACCCGTATTTCTCGTACAGGGACACCAGTGCCTCGTAGAGGGTCATGCCTTTGGCCTTGTAATAGGCCGCCAGCTCCGCCACGCCCATGACGGCCACAATGGCGTCCTTGTCCCGGGCATGGGTGCCGATCAGGCATCCATAGCTTTCTTCGAATCCGAACAGGTATTGGTGGCTTCCTGTGGCTTCAAACTCCTTGATCTTCTCTCCGATGTATTTGAATCCGGTAAGGACTTCAAAGAGCTCCACACCATAATGCCGCGCAACCGTCTTGGCCATGTTGGTGGACACGATGGTCTCCACCACGGCGCCGTTTGCGGGCAGTTGTCCCAGCTCCTTCTTCCTTCCCAGTATGTAGTCCAGGAGCAGGACGCCAATGTTGTTCCCGTTCAAGGCGATGAACTCCCCAGCCTTGTTCCTTGCAAGCACACCCAGCCGGTCCGCATCCGGGTCCGTCGCCATGATGACATCCGCCTCCACCTTCTTGCCCAGCTCCAGGGCCAGGGCAAAAGCCTTGATGTCTTCCGGATTGGGATAGTCGACCGTGGGGAAGTTCCCGTCCGGCAACTCCTGCTCCTTCACGATGTGCACGTTCTTAAACCCGATTTCCTGCAGGATCCGCCGCACAGGGATGTTGCCTGACCCGTGGAGGGGGGTGTAGACGATGCTGAAATCGTCCGCCTCTTTGGCCACCACCGCAGGGTCGATGAGGAGCTTCTTCAGCTCGGCGATGTACTCGTCATCCACGGATTCGTCGATGACCACGTAGAGTCCCCGGGCGACCGCCTCCTCCTTGGAGATGGATTTCACATCGTCGTATTTCTCCACCTTCAGGACCTCTTCGATGATTTCCACGTCCCTGGGTTCCGCCACCTGGGCACCATCCTCCCAGTAGACCTTGTAGCCGTTGTATTCCGGGGGGTTGTGGCTTGCCGTGATGACGATCCCCGCGATGCAGTGGAACTTGCGGACGGCATAGGACAGGATAGCCACATGCCGCAGGCTTTCGAAAACATATCCTTTGATTCCATTGGCTGCCAGCACCCGGATGGATTCATCGGCGAATTCCGGGGACATCCTTCTGGAGTCGTAGGCGATGGCGACCCCCCGGGCCGCCGCGTTCCCTCCCTGGGCCAGGATGTAGTTGGCCAGGCCTTGGGTGGCCTTGCGGACCGTATAGATGTTCATCCGGTTGGTTCCGGCGCCCAGGATTCCCCGCAGTCCTCCCGTACCGAACTCCAGGTCCCGATAGAAACGCTCCTGGATCTCCTTTTCATCCCCTGCGATGCCTCTCAACTCTTCTTTGGTGGCCTCGTCGAAATACCCGCTTTCCAGCCATTCCCCATACCTCTGCATATAATCCATACCCTTGCCTCCATCTCTTTTCGTCGTCTATGGTCAGGCGCCCTATTCCCCCGCTGCCGGCTCCAGGGCCGGCAAGCGCAGGTTAAGGTCACCGGCGTTCCCATCCACCTGCAGGACCTGCTCCACGGAGAGGAAGCCCTCCATTCTGGCGGTCAGCACATGATTTCCAGGACGTACCGGGGTGGTCACCGGAATGATCCCCACATACGCTCCGTCCACATACAATTCGGCCCCCACCGGGGCGTCCACATGCAGATTCACGGGCATGCGCTCCAACCGTATGGTCAGTTTCCGGTATGCCTGGTCCACCAGGACAGTCTCCTCATGGGAAGAGAACCCTTCCCTGGACACCTTCAGCACATAACTCCCATACGCCATGCTCAGGGGGACATCCGGTTCCACCCTGTTGCCGTCCAGGGTCGCCAAGGCATCCCCTGGATCCAGGGAAATCTCCAAGGTCCCCTCCTTGGTCACCGCCTCCTGCAAATCCAGGGGTGCGGTCTTCCACTCCTCCACCATGACCGTGGCGCTAAAAGGCTCCATGCCCTCTTTTACGACTTCCACCGTCCGGATTCCCGGAGTGACCGCCACCTCCATGTCCGCAGACACCGTTCCATAGGGCTTTCCGTCTATCTGCAGGTTCCCTCCCGCATAGGCGGCGGAATTTTCCAGACGGATGGTTCCATGGGCCTGCAGGACCTCCACGTACCACACCTTGTCCTGATATCCCCGCAGGAACAGGACATCCGCAGGATGCAGCCGTCCGGCCTCCAAGGGTTCCCCCCGGTAGTGCAGGATCAACTCTTTCGTATAGCTGTAACGGTCGCTTCCCAAACGTATGGTGTTGCTGCCGGCATCCACTTCCACACCCGTTTCGTCGGCACGGGTCCACGCTTTGCCGGACACCAGAAGGCTTTCCGGCACCAGCTCCCGCTCATCGTACTTAGCTTCCAGAATGTCCCCCGGTCGCAGGTCCGTCAGTGTTATGGCTTGTCCGTACGCGTTCTTCAACTCCACTTTCCCCTCCAGCTGCAGCTGCAGGGTCTTGTCATTGTCGATGTCATAGACGTCCAGCCGATTCCTTCCCACGGCATGCACCAGCACCATGCTGCGGATGGTCTTTCCCACCCCTCCCACATTTTCCTCCAGACCAGGCACCTTTGTGTCTTCCAATCCACCCGGCTTTTCCTTTCTGGATGCGATGGTGCAGGAAACCACACCCAAAAGAATGAACAACAGTACCGCCCCCAGGATTCCAAGGACAGCGTATTTCAAAAGCTGGTCCCTGCGCAATTCCCCAGGGGACTTCTTTTGAGGTTCCTCCATGCCATCCACCTCCCCTTCTCTCTTTATGGTATCCATTATAATTCTTCTACTTCGCCTTTTCAAGGTATTCTTCCTGGTCCACCAGTTCCTTGGCCATCTCCAGCAGCCCTTCCTGCCTGTTCCTTTCCGGGTCCTCCAGGACCGCCTCCAGGAGGCTCTGGAGGACCCTTCCGATGGTCTCTCCCTTGCTGATTCCGATCCGGATCAGATCTTTGCCGTTGACAGCAAGGTCCTTCAGGGAAACGCACTCTCCCCGGTGCATGATTTCCTTGTAGACCCCCAGGATGG
Organism: Anaerotalea alkaliphila; assembly: GCF_010179735.1. Classification (GTDB taxonomy): domain Bacteria; phylum Bacillota; class Clostridia; order Lachnospirales; family Vallitaleaceae; genus Anaerotalea; species Anaerotalea alkaliphila. The sequence continues at coordinate 70,747 of NZ_JAAEEH010000005.1, read as the reverse complement.
CCTCCTGCTTCCGTTCCTCCTCCTCCCGGAATACAGGGTTCTGGGAAAGGTAGTCCGCCTTCTGCACCTCCAGAAAATCAAGGAACAGCTCCCTTCCCATCTGGTTGACGGCCTTGCGGACGGCACCTGGAACCGGCTCCACCCTCCAATCGTGGTACTGGACCAGCTTCAGGACCGCTTCCCGGGTCCGGTTGTCGAACTTCAGTCTGGACATGGCCTTCTTGGCGATCTCCAGGCTCTTGGAGACATGCTTGTAGAAATGGTCCACCCCATCCTCGTCCACCGTCTTGGTGAATCCCTTGCCGATGTCGTGGAAAAACATGGTCCACCGGAGGATATGGGTATTCTTGACGTTCTTCAGGGTCTCATAGATATGCTTGTCCACCGGATGCACATGGCGGGGATGGTTCTGTTCCATCCCCACCGTGGCCAGGAATTCCGGCAATATCACCTGCATTAGGCCCAGGTCCACCAGCTTTTCCATGTAGTGGGGGTGTTCCGAAGTGAGGATCTTGCTCAGCTCGGCATAAATCCGCTCCGCGCTGATCTTGGACATCCGGATGGCCTTCTCCCCGATGGCATGCTCCGTCTGGAGGTCGATGTCGAACCCGAACCTGGCGGAGAACCGGACGGCCCGCAGCATCCGCAAGGCATCCTCCTCAAAACGGTCCGCGGCGTTTCCCACACAGCGGATGATGCCCATCTCCAGATCTTCCCTGCCGTGGAAATAATCCACCAGCCCCATGGTGGTGTTGTACGCCATGGCATTGATGGTGAAATCCCTGCGCCGCAGGTCTTCCACCAGGTCTTCGGTGAAGAACACGTTCTTGGGTTTCCGGTGCTGCTCGTACTCGCCGTCGATCCGATAGGTCGTCACCTCGTATTGCTGCCGGTGCAGCAGGACCGTCACCGTTCCATGCTTGATTCCGGTATCGATGGTCGCCGGAAAGAGGCCCTTGACGACCTCCGGCGGAGCGGATGTCGTCAGGTCCCAGTCTTCCGGCACGATGCCCATCAGGCTGTCCCGGATGCACCCGCCCACGGCAAAGGCCTCATACCCCGCGTTGTTCAAGGTATGGATGATCCTTTGCACGTCCTCCGGCATTGCTATGTCGACTTCCTGTCCATCCCATCGTTTCATCGCACACCCCGTGCCTTTGTCATCTGAAGGACGCAACGGCCTCGATCTCAACCTTCACATCCTTGGGGAGCCTGGCCACTTCCACCGTGCTTCTGGCCGGGAATCGCTCCTTGAAGAAACTTGCGTAGACTTCGTTCATGGCCGCAAAATCGTTCATGTCCTTCAGGAAAACCGTCGTCTTCACCAGGTTGTCCAGCGTCAGACCCGCTTCCGCAAGGATGGCCTGGATGTTGGCAAAAACTTGTGCGGTCTGTTCCCCGATGGTTTCCGGAACCGCGCCCGTAGCGGGATCCACAGGAATCTGGCCCGAGGCGAAAAGCATGTCCCCCACAACTACGGCTTGTGCGTACGGTCCGATGGCGGCTGGCGCCTTGTTTGTCTGTATCGTCTTTCTTTCCATGATGTCCTCCTTTGTTATTCCGCAGCCAGGTCCCCTTTCAGGATTCTGGCCACATGGATGCCGCTGGCGGCTGCCTGGGACAGGGAATGGGTGACCCCGGAGCAGTCCCCTAGAATGAACATGCCCGGCACGCTGGTCTCCAGCCGTCCGTCCACCGCCACGTTTGAATTGTAGAACTTGACTTCCACCCCATAGAGCAGCGTGTCTTCATTGGCGGTCCCCGGCGCAATCTTGTCCAGGGCATGGATCATCTCCACGATGTCGTCCAGCTGCCTTTTGGGCAGGACCAGACTCAGGTCCCCGGGGGTCGCCGCCATGGTGGGCCTTGTGAAGCATTTCGCCATCCGCCGCTCGTTGCTCCTCCTGCCCTTCACCAGGTCTCCGAACCGCTGCATCAGCACGCCTCCCCCCAGCATGTTGCTCAGGCGGGCGATGGAGGCCCCATACTCGTTGCTGTCCTTGAAGGGTTCCGTGAACTGGTGGGAGACCAGCAGGGCGAAATTGGTGTTCTCCGTATGGAGCTCCGGATCGGCGTAGCTGTGGCCGTTCACGGTCACAATGTCCCCGTAGTTCTCCGAGACCACTTCCCCGTAGGGATTCATGCAGAAGGTGCGGACCAGGTCGTTGTATTTCTTTGTCCTGTAGACGATCTTGCTTTCATACACCTGATCCGTGATATGCTTGAAGAGAAGAGCCGGAAGCTCCACCCGGACACCGATGTCCACCCGGTTGCTGGTTGTCCTGATGCCGAAGCTCCTGCAGACCTGTTCGATCCACTTGGATCCGGTGCGTCCTGTTGCAAGGATCAGTTTCTTGCATTGGAAGGTCCCTTTCTCCGTTTCCACGGAAAAAGTCTCCCCTTCCTTCCGGATGCCGACCACCTCTGTGGAGAAACGGATTTGCATCCTGTCCTTGAGGAAGTCGTACATGTTCTGGGCGATGACCAGGTTCCTGTCCGTTCCCAGATGCCTGACCTGTGCGTCCAGCAGATGCAGGTCATGGCGCAACGCCTCCCGTTTCAGCTCGTTATCGGCTGTGGTGTACAGCTTGGCGTCCTGCCCTCCCATGGCAAGGTTGATGGCGTCCACCTGCCACATGAGTTCCATGGCCTCTTCGGCACCGATGTGCTTGTGCAGCTCTCCGCCGAAATTGTTGGTGATGTTGTACTTGCCGTCGGAAAAACCTCCGGCCCCATAGAAGCCCTCCATGATGCTGCAGCTCTTGCAGCCGCATTCCATCCGGTCCGACCCCTTTTTGGGGCATCTCCTGCGGTCCAGGGGCAATCCCTTTTCCAGCATCAGGACCTTCAGGTCCTTCCGTTCCCTTACGATTTCATAGGCGGCGAACACGCCTGCCGCTCCCGCGCCGACGATGACCAGGTCAAACATGCGGGCACCCTCTTTCTCTTATGGCCTTAGGGCCGTCACACGATTTTTGTTGTCCAGTCTTCCACATTCCAGACGTCCGTGACCCAGGATTCGTAGAACTCCGGTTCATGGCTTACCAGCAGGACGGTCCCGTTGAAGGCCTTCAGCGCCCGCTGCAACTCCTCCTTGGCGTCCGCGTCCAGATGGTTGGTGGGCTCGTCCAGCACCAGCCAGTTCACTTCCTGGAGCATCAGTTTGCAGAGGCGCACTTTGGCGTTTTCCCCTCCGCTGAGCACCCGCATGAGGCTGGTGATGTGCTCGTTCGTCAGCCCGCATTTGGCCAGGGCGGCCCTGACCTCCTGGTTGGTCATGGAGGGGTATTGCTGCCAGATTTCCTCGATGGCCGTGTTCTTGTTTTCCCTGGAGGATTCCTGCTCGAAATACCCCGGGGACAGGTAGTCCCCCAGATGGACCTTTCCGGAAACCGGCGGCAGGATGCCCAGGAGGGTCTTCAGCAGCGTGGATTTCCCCAAGCCGTTCACGCCCCGCAGGGCCACCTTCTGTCCCCGCTCCAGGACGATGTCCAGGGGCTTGGTCAGCGGCTCCCCATAACCGATGACCAGCTCTTTGGCTTCCACCACGAACCGGGAAGAGGCCCTTGCCTCCTTGAACACGAAGACCGGCTTCACCTTGTCCCGCACCTTCTCTATGATGTCCATCTTGTCCAGCTGCTTCTGGCGGCTCTTGGCCATGTTGGTGGTGGCCACCCTTGCCTTGTTCTTCGCGATGAAGGTCTCCAGCTTCTGGATCTCCTTCTGCTGCTTCTCATAGGCCTGCTGTGTCTGGTTCTTCTTCAGGTTGTACATGCGCTGGAACTGCTCGTAGTCCCCCTTGTACCTTGTTAGCTCCGCGTTTTCGATGTGGTAGATCACATTGGTCACGTCGTTCAGGAAGGGGATGTCGTGGGACACCAGGATGAAGCTGTTCTCGTAGTTCTTCAGGAAGCTCTTGAGCCACTCGATGTGCTCCACGTCCAGGTAGTTGGTGGGCTCGTCCAGGATCAGGATCATGGGGCTTTCCAGCAGCAGCTTGGTCAGCAGCACCTTGGTCCTTTGCCCTCCGGAGAGCTCAGACACGTCCTTGTCCAGGCCGATGTCCCCCAGACCCAGTCCGTTGGCCACTTCCTCGATCTTGGCATCGATCATGTAGAAGCCATGATGCTCCAGGGTGGTCTGGATTTCGCTCACGTCGTCCATCAGGGTGGCCAGCTCCTTTTCTTCCACCTCTCCCATCCGCTCGTAGATGGCCATCATTTCCAATTCCAGCTCATACATGTGCTTGAAGGCGTCCCGGAGCACATCCCGGATCCTCCGCCCCTTTTCCAGGACCGTATGCTGGTCCAGGTAGCCTGTGGTGATCCTTTTGCACCATTCCACATTCCCCGCATCCGGCATGAGCTTTCCTGTGATGATGTTCAGGAAGGTTGATTTCCCCTCTCCGTTGGCGCCCACCAGACCCACGTGCTCCCCGTTCAGCAGCCGGAAGGAGGCGTTTTCCAATATGGTTCTTCCGCCATAGTCATGGCTTACGTTTTCTACCGTCAATATGCTCATCTTCTATATCCTGCTTCTCTTTCGCCTTATACGTACATGGCCTGGATCTGGTCCTGCAGCTCGTCGTTCTCCAGGAACTCGTCGAAGTCCATCATCCTGTCCACAATGCCTGTGGGGGTGAGCTCGATGATCCTGTTGGCCACGGTCTGGATGAACTTGTGGTCATGGGAGGCCAGCAGAACGACACCCTTGAATGCGATCAGGCCGTCGTTCACCGCCTGGATGGACTCCAGGTCCAAATGGTTGGTGGGTTCGTCCAGAAGCACCACGTTGGCTCCGGACAGCATCATTTTGGACAGCATGCAACGGACCTTTTCCCCTCCGGAAAGGACGGAAGCCATCTTCAGGGCCTCGTCTCCGGAGAAGAGCATCTTGCCCAGGAATCCCCGGACAAAAGACTCGTCCTGGTCCTTGGAATACTGGCGCAGCCAATCCACCAGGTTCAAGGACACGCCATTGAAGTATTCGCTGTTGTCCTTGGGCAGGTAGCCCCTTGTGGTCGTGACTCCCCAGCTGAAGTTGCCTGCGTCGGGTTCCATTTCCCCCATGAGGATCTTGAACAGGGCGGTCCGCGCGGCCTCGTTGTTGCTCAGGAACACGACCTTGTCCCCTTTCCCCAGGGTGAAGGTGACGTTGTGCAGGACCTTCACGCCGTCGATGGTCTTTTCCAGACCCTCCACCCGCAGGATGTCCTTGCCCAGTTCCCGTTCCGGTGTGAATCCCACGAAAGGATACCTTCTGGAGGAGGGGCGGATGTCCTCCACCTTGATCTTGTCCAGCATTTTTTTTCTGGAGGTCGCCTGTCTGGCCTTGGACGCGTTGGAGCTGAAGCGGGCGATGAAGCTCTTGAGTTCCTCGATCTTTTCTTCCGCCTTCTTGTTCTTGTCGTTGATCATGCGCAGCATCAGCTGGCTGGACTGGTACCAGAAATCGTAATTGCCCACATACAGGTTGGCCTTGCCGAAGTCGATGTCTACAATATGGGTGCACACGTTGTTCAGGAAATGCCGGTCATGGGAAACCACGATGACCGTGTTCTCGTAGTCCATCAGGAATTCCTCCAGCCACATGATGGCTTTGAAGTCCAGATGGTTGGTGGGCTCGTCCAGAAGGAGGATGTGGGGATTTCCGAACAGGGCTTGGGCCAGGAGCACCTTGACCTTGTCCCCGCCGGAAAGCTCCTTCATTTTCTTCTGGTGCAACTCTTTCCCGATCTTCAGGCCACCCAGCAGCTTTTCGGCATCATACTCCGCATCCCAGCCGTTCAGGTCAGCGAATTCCGCTTCCAGTTCCGCAGACCGGTGGCCATCCTCTTCCGTGAACTCCTCCTTGGCGTAGATGGCGTCCTTCTCCTGCATGATGGCATGGAGTCTGGCGTGACCCATGATCACTGTTGCCAAGACCGTTTCCTCGTCGTATTGGTAATGGTCCTGTTTCAGGACCGCAACCCGTTCTCCCGGAGTCACGGCGATGTCGCCCGAATTGGGTTCGATCTCACCGGACAGGATCTTGAGGAAAGTGGACTTTCCCGAGCCGTTGGCGCCGATCACGCCGTAGCAGTTTCCATGGGTGAACTTGATGTTCACGTCTTTAAACAGCTTCTTGTCGCTGAAGCTCAAACTGACATTATTTGCACTAATCAAAATGATTCCTCCTGATCTCTAATACGACTTGCCCCAATAAACCATTTTTTGGGCAGCCTTTCCGCAACATACGCAGGTGTCCGATACGCGCTCCTGTTCGAAGGGCATGCACCTGGCAGTGGCACTGGTCTTTTCCTTGATTTCATCCTCACAGGCCTGGTCGCCGCACCACATGGCCTTGATGAAGCCGGGGGTCTCTTCCAGGATTCTGGTGAACTCCGCCATGTCCTTGGCGATGTAGGTATGGGAATCCCTGTGGGCCCTGGCCTTTTCCAGAAGGTTCTTCTGGATGGCGCCCAGCAGCTCCTCCACCGAAGCCTCGATGCCGTCCAGGGATACGATCGATTTTTCCCCTGTGTCCCTGCGCACCAGCACGGCCTGGTTGGCTTCGATGTCCTTGGGACCGATCTCCAGACGGACCGGCACACCCTTCATCTCGTGTTCCGCGAATTTCCAACCCGGACTCTTGTCCGAATCGTCCACCCGCACCCGGGACGCCTTTTCCAGACGGCCTTTCAGTTCCGCGGCCTTCTCCAGGACGCCCTCCTTGTGCTGCATGATGGGTACGATGACCACCTCCACCGGTGCGATGGCGGGCGGAAGCACCAGTCCCGAATCATCCCCGTGGACCATGATCACCGCTCCAATCAGGCGGGTGGTCATGCCCCAGGAGGTCTGGTGCACATACTGCAGCTTGTTTTCCTTGTCTGTATATTGGATTTCAAAGGCCTTGGCGAAGCCGTCCCCGAAATTGTGGGTGGTGCCCGACTGCAGTGCTTTCCCGTCGTGCATCAGGCTCTCGATGGTATAGGTGGACTGGGCGCCGGCGAACTTTTCCTTCTCCGTCTTTTTGCCCTTCACCATGGGGATCGCCAGCACGTTCTCACAGAAATCCGCATAGACGTTCAGCATCCGGATGGTTTCCTCTTGCGCCTCTTCATGGGTGGCATGGGCCGTATGCCCCTCCTGCCACAGGAACTCCAGGCTGCGCAGGAACGGGCGGGTGGTCTTCTCCCAGCGCACTACCGAACACCACTGGTTGTAGAGCTTCGGGAGGTCCCTGTAGGACTGGATGTTGTTGGAGTAGAACTCGCAGAAGAGGGTCTCGGAGGTGGGCCGCACGCAAAGCCTCTCCGCCAATTTTTCCTGCCCTCCGTGGGTTACCCACGCCACCTCCGGGGCGAAGCCCTCCACATGGTCCTTCTCCTTCTGCAGGAGGCTTTCCGGTATGAACAAGGGCATGTACACGTTCTCATGACCCGTCTCCTTGAACCGCCTGTCCAGGTCCTTCTGGATCAACTCCCAGATGGCATACCCATAGGCCTTGATGATCATGCAGCCCCGGACGCTGGAATAGTCGATCAGCTCCGCCTTTTTCACCACATCCGTATACCATTGCGCAAAGTCCACGTCCATGGAGGTGATCGCCTCCACCAATTTCTTCTCTTTTGCCATTTCATTAACTCCTTCGCTCTATGAATTTGAGAACCGATTGAGAAAAGCATATTCCAGGGAAGTTTTGTCCCAAACAAGCTTGGACGAACTTACCTAGTGTACATTGAAAACACGAATGAAGCGTGCAGCGCACGCTTCTTCAATTCCTAAGGACATCCAGGATCTTCCGCACCAGGAAGAGCCCCAGGCCCACCGCCGACAGCAACACCAGAGGCAGCAGCAATGCCTGCAGCAAGGGGATTCCAAATTGGATGTGGACCACATTCTTGACAATCCCCAGGTTGACTCCCGTGGCGAAGGCCATGAGCACGGAGAAGGCCGCAAATGCGCCGTTGCACACAGCCAGCTGTTTCAGATAGCCTTCCCGCCGCAGGCCTGCCAAGGCATGGATGCCAATCCCCAGGAAGACCAGGATTCCGATCAGGCGGACCCATGGGGGCAACAGTCCCCCACCCAGGTCCACCCCCCCCAACTCCAGCATTTTCCGCATGGGTTGGCTGAATGCAGGTTCCATTCCCATAAGAAGGAACATCCCATAGACCGCCACATTGGGCAGCAGCACCAGCACAAGGAAGAAGCCGGTCACCAGGTCGCCGATGTACTTCACAACACCGAAGACCAGCCCCGCCAGACCTGCCGCAAGGCCGATGGCCAGCAGGATCCGCACAAGTTTCCTGGCAGAGGCCACCCCGTCGCCGAAGTGCCGTCCATAATTCAAGGCGATGACCACCTGGATGAAGAAGGCGGCCACCATGGTCGTCATCGCGTTCTGCCAGGAGAAGAAATCCACCCGGACGGACAGAAGTGTCCCTCCCGCACCCCAGGACAGCAGGGAGAGCAGCACGCTGAACGTGAGGGAGGATACCACATAATGGCCCAGGTTCCTGGCATCCAACCCTTCCCGCGCGTTGTCTTCCCTGTCCGCCAGCCAGAAGGAAACAAACGGTATGACCGCAAAGACCAGAAGGCCGATCTTGAAATCCCCCGACATGTTGTACATGGAGAGATTCTGGATGATGGCCGCCACCCGCAGGATGGAAGCCGCCCCGGCCTGGAAGTGGTCGCTCAGGACCCCCTGGAGCAGCACGCTGATCTCATCCATCACCGCCAGATTGACCACCACCGACAACACCAGGGAAATCGCATAGCTTGTCAAAAACGCCACAAGCCCGACATGGAGCCCTTCCTTCAATACTTTCCCATTGATCCGCATCCTATGTCCCCACCTTTCCGGACCCTAGCGGGTCCCTGTCATGGAGACGACGTCCACAAGCGTTCCATCCATGACCTGGAATTTGCAGGGTTCCTCCTGCGCGAGGGTGCTGGTCAGGTTCGTCCGGATGAACAGGGCATCGATTCCGGCATTGTTGGCGCCCTTGATGTCCATGGAATATTCGTTCCCCACCACCAAGGTTTCCTTCTTCTTCAGGCCCTCCTCCTGAAGAAGCTTGTTGAAGATGGTTTCGCTGGGCTTGCAGACCCCATAGTCGGAGGAGCAGTAGATTCCGTCGAAGAACTGCTCGATCCCCAGCAGCTTCAGTTCCGGCTGCACGAACTTGGATTGTGCGTTCGTCAGAAGGTACAGCTTCTTCCCCTTGTCGCGGAGCAGCTGCAGCGCCTCCCCGACACCTTCGTAAAGGCCAATCTTCTCGGTCGTCAGCATGCGGAAGACCCTGGCCGCTTCCCTGGCCACCTTCTTCTTCGGCTGCACCTCTTTTACCTTGAACAATTTATAGAACACATCCTCGATGTCGATTTCCGGGTGTTTGCTTTTCTTGTTCGACTCCAGGAATTTCTTGACTGTTTTCTCGTACACTTCCCGCATCTCTTCGGGATTGTACACCGCCCCGAAGTAGCCGTAGTAGAGCGACATCTTTTCCCAAACCTTGGGTTTTTCCTCATTGGTTTTTATGTCCACCAATGTGCCGTAAAAACTGAACACGTAGTTTTGATACATACTGACCTCCATCGCAGCTCACGCCCGGCCTTGCCGGGCTTCCTATGTCCGCACCTCTCACAAGTATCTCATATTTTTCCTGCAGACTCAAGATTTTTATTCCTGCCCTTCAAGAAAAAAGGCAACGGCCTTCCTTCCCTGGCCGTTGCCTTGCTGCAGTCTCTTTATCTGAAAAGCGTGGACACCGAAGCGTTGTTGTGGATCCGGTAGATGGCGTCCGCCAGAATATCCGCCACTGTCAGCTGCTTGATCTTGGGGATCTGCTTCTCCTTCTCCAGCTTGATGGTGTCCAGCACCAGAAGCTCTTCGATGGCGGAGTCCTGGATCCTCTGGATGGCCGGTCCCGAGAGGACCGGGTGGGTGCAGCATGCCAGGACGCTCACAGCCCCCTTCTCCTTCAACGCATTGGCGGCATTGCAGATGGTGCCGGCGGTATCGATCATGTCGTCCACCAGGATGACGTTCTTGCCCTTCACTTCCCCGATGATGTGCATGACCTCGCTCACGTTGTCTTCCGGCCTGCGCTTGTCGATGATGGCCATGGGAACGTCGATGAACTCCGCGAACTGCCTTGTCCTCTTTACCGATCCGATGTCCGGGGACACCACCACATAACTGTCCTTGTCGTATCCGACCTTTTCCTGGTAGTATTTCACCAGAAGGGGGTTGCCGATCATATGGTCCACGGGAATGGTGAAGAATCCCTGGATCTGGGCGGAATGGAGGTCCATGGTCAACACCCTGTCCGCTCCCGCGGTCTGGATCAGGTCCGCTACCATCCTTGCGCTGATGGGGTCCCGGGCCCTTGCCTTGCGGTCCTGTCTGGCGTACCCATAATAGGGCATCACCGCCGTGATCCTGCCGGCGGAGGCTCTCCGCAATGCGTCGATCATGATCAGAAGCTCCATCAGGTTGTCATTCACGGGGCTGGATGTGGACTGGACGATGTAGCAGTCCACTCCCCTTACCATCTCGTTGATTTTCACATAGGTTTCACCATCGCTGAACTGTCCCACTTCCGACTTGGACAATTCCATTCCAAGGGCCTTGGCGATGGACTCCGCCAGTTCCCGATTGGAATTGCATGCGAAAATCTTGATCCCCTCCGTGTTCTTGATCGTACTTGTCATCTCGAATCCTCCTGGTTTTCAACTTTTTCATTGATTGCCTTGTACTTCTGCACCCATCCCTCTTTATTCGTTTGCTTGGCTCTGGCAATTCCCAGTGCATTTTCCGGCACGTCCATGGTGATGGTAGATCCGGCTGCCGTATAGGCATTTTTCTCTATGTGCACGGGGGAGATCAGGTTCGTGTTGCAACCGATGAAAGCCCCGTCCTCGATGACAGACCGATGTTTGTGGTAACCGTCGTAATTCACCACTACGGTTCCACAGCCGAAATTTATGTCTTTCCCCACATCCGCATCCCCGATGTAGGTCAGGTGGGACACCTTGGTGCCGTCTCCGATGACGGCGTTCTTGATTTCCACGAAGTCTCCGATCTTGATCCGGTCCCCCAGGGTGGAGTTGGGCCGTATGTAGGCAAAGGGCCCCACATGGTTTCCCTCTCCCATGGAGCTGTCCAGGATGACAGACTGGACGATTTCATTGTTCCTGCCGATGCGTGTCCCCTCGATCCTGGAATGGGATCCGATCACGCTGCCGCTTCCGACGAAGCATTTTCCTTCCATCCAGACCCCCGGATAGACCGTCACATCGTTTTCGAACACCACATCCTTGCCGATGAAGGTCGTCTCCGGAGACAGGATGGTCACTCCCGCCTCCATCCAGCAGGTGTTTATCCTCTTCTGGAGGATGCCTGTGGCTTCCGCCAGCTGCACCCTGGAGTTCACTCCCAGCACTTCATCGCTACATTCCACGGGGGCGGCGCCCACCTTGCCTCCCGCTTCCTTCAGGATGGCCAGCGTATCCGGCAGATAATATTCCCCCTGTACGTTGTGGGGAGTGATTTTCTGCAGCGCACTGCCCAGGGCTTTGGCTTCAAAGCAGTACATGCCGGAATTGATCTCCTTGGAGGTCCTTTCCGTTTCGTTGGCGTCCTTATGCTCCACGCTCTTCACAAAGGTTCCGTCCCCACCCCGGATGATCCGTCCATAGCCGGTGGGGTCGTCCACATGGGTGGAGAGGACGGTTGCCTGGTTGCCTTCTTCCTGGTGGGTACGCACCAGGGACGCCAGGGTGTCGCCTCCAATCAAGGGCGTATCGCCGAAAAGGATCAGGACCTGCCCTTCCTCTCCGATGAAGTCCCCCGCCTGCATCACCGCATGGCCCGTACCCAGTTGCTGCTCCTGGACCGCAAACACCACATTCGTGCGGCCCGTCTTCTCCACATGGGAAACGACCATGTCCCCCTTGTGTCCAACCACGATGCAGACCTCTTGGGCACCCGCTTCTTCCGCCGCTTCCAACACATAATCCAGCATGGTCCGGTCCAGAACCTTGTGCAGGACCTTCGGCACTTCCGACTTCATCCGGGTTCCGGCACCCGCTGCCAGTATGACTGCTTTGATTTTATGCATATTGTATACACCTCTCATTCAATTCCTCATTGTACAATAGAATCCCTTCAGAATCAACCACAAATGTGGATTCCAGTCAAAAAAAACACTCCTATAAATGACCCACCCATAGAAGTGCTTTTCCTCTTGTCAACCGTCGTATTCCATCCCTTCTTCAAAAGGCTGGTCTTCCAACTGGATTGCCTCGTATTTGTCTAAAATGATCTTTTGCAGGCGGTCCCTTGTTTCCGAGTTGATCGGATGGGCGATGTCCCTAAATTCCCCATCCAGGGCTTTTCTGCTTGGCATGGCTATGAACAATCCTTTTTCACCTTCGATGACCTTGATATCATGGATGACAAACTCATTGTCAAAGGTTATGGAGACAACCGCCTTCATCTTGCCTTCCTTGGCAACTTTCCGTACACGTACGTCTGTAATTTCCATAGTGCCTGCCCCTTTCTGTCAAACCTGGGTCCCTCTTTAATACTATTATTATAGTCCTTCCCCACACAACTTTCAATGATTATTTCAATTGTCTGATGTCCGCAGGGGCGCCCGCCAATTTTCAAACATCACCCCGTGTACTGTTCTTTTTGGGAGACAACTCGAATGTCCCCCTGTCCGCTGGTGATGTAGACGCTTCCGTCCGATATCCGGCTCTTGCTGTCCACGATGCAGTTCTCCACGATGCAGTTCTCCCCGATATAGGCGCCGTCCATGATGATGGAGTTGCGCACGACGCTGTTCCTGCCCACGAACACCTTCCTGAAGAGCACGGAATCGTCCACTTGCCCGTTGATGATGCATCCGCTGGAGCAGAGGCTGTTGGACAGCCGGGATCCCTGGTTGAATTTTGCCGGAGGCTCGTCCTCCACCTTGGTCATGATGGTGGGATACTCCCGGAAGAACTTGTCCCTGTTCTCCCTCTTCAGGAAATCCATGTTGACCTGGTAGTAGGAGGGAAGGCTGGCGATGCTGGACCAGTAGTCGTCATGCAGGTAGGCGTAGATCCTTTTCTGCTTCCTGTATCGGATGATCACGTCGCTGACGAAATCGTAACGCTCCTCCTTTGCGCAGGCTTCGATCAGCTCGATCAACAGCCGCCTGCGTATGATGTAGATGCCTGTGGACACGATGTCTCCTTTGGGGTCCACCGGCTTCTCCTCGAACTCCACGATGCGGTTGTCCTCGTCCACCTCCACCATGCCGTACCGGTGGAGCTCCTGCTCCATCCTGGCGCAAACGATGGTGATGTCCGCCCGTTTTTCCACATGGTACTCCAGAACCCTGTTGAAGTCGATCTTGCACACCGCATCCCCCTGGGCCACGATGGCGTAGGGCTCATGGCTGTCCTTCAGATAGGAGAGGTTCTGGTGGATGGCATCCGCCGTCCCCCGGTACCATAGGCTGGAATCCCTGGTGATGTAGGGCGTGAACACGTAGAGTCCTCCATGCTTCCGTCCGAAATCCCACCACTTGGAGGAACTCAGGTGCTCGATGAGGGACCGCGAATTGTATTGCGTGACCACCGCCACCTTGCTGATGCCGGAGTTCATCATGTTGCTCAGGGAGAAGTCGATGGCCCGGTAGCTGCCCGCAATGGGCATGGCTGCCACCGCCCGCTTGTAGGTCAGTTCCCGCAGCCGTTCGTTTTTCCCGCCTGCCAGGATGATTCCCAACGCCCTCATTGCTCCACCTCCTCTTTGATCCTGTTGCTGCCGCTTTCCAGCCTGCCTTCCGGAAAATCCTCCGGAACCAGCTGCCCGTAAAGGGCGCAGTTCTTGCCGATGGAAACGCCGTCGGGTACGGAGGAATTCTCTCCCACCACGGTGATGTCGGACACATAGATCTGGGGGTATTCCCCGTTGGTCCTGAATTCCCCCTCCCCCATCCGGACCCCTTTTCCGATGCAGGTGTTCTCTCCGATGATGGATTTGTCGATCCGGGTACCTTCCCCGACGGTCACGCCGCTCATCAGGATGGAATCCCGCACCACCGCTCCGGCCTCCACGATCACGCCGGAACCGATGACGCAGTTGTAGATGCTGCCGTAGATTTCCGTCCCTTCGCCCAGGATGCACTTTTCGATGTAGGAGCCTGGTGCGATGTACTGGGGCGGAAGGATCTCGTTCTTGGTGTAGATCTTCCAGTAGGCCTCGTACAGGTTGAAGTCCGGAACCAATCCGACAAGTTCCAGGTTGGTCTCCCAGTAGGCGTCCAGCGTTCCCACATCCCTCCAAAACCCTTCGTACTGGTAGGCGAACAGCCGGTACTTCTGTTCGATCAGGTAGGGGATGATGTGCTTCCCGAAGTCGCTGTCGTCATGGTTGGCCTCGCTCAGGACAAGGGCTTCCCGCAGCGCCTTCCATTTGAAGATGTAGATGCCCATGGAGGCCATCCGGCTCTTGGGCTCCTTGGGCTTCTCCTCGAAGGCGACGATCCTGTTCTCCTCGTCCGTGTTGATGATCCCGAAACGGGAGGCCTCCTCCGGCTCCACCTGTATGACAGCGATGGTGCAGTCCGCATTCCTCTTCTTGTGGTAGTTGAGCATCATCTCGTAGTCCATCTTGTAGATGTGGTCTCCGGACAGGATCAGGACATATTCCGGATTGTAATAGGCCACGTAAGGGATGTTCTGGTAGACCGCATTGGCCGTTCCCGTATACCAGGTGTTGGACTCCTTGCTCACATAGGGGGGCAGGATGGCCACGCCCCCATAGCTCTTGTCCAGGTCCCAAGGGATTCCGATGCCGATGTGCCTGTTCAACTGCAAGGGCTGGTATTGGGTCACCACTCCAACGGTGTCGATGCCTGAATTGATGCAGTTGCTGAGTGCGAAATCGATGATTTTGTATTTGCCGGCAAAGGAAACGGCAGGTTTGGCCAGGTGGGTCGTCAATACTCCCAGCCTGCTTCCCTGTCCCCCCGCCAGGAGCATGGCGATTATCTCTTTTTTCTTCATGACGCAGCCTCCTTGTAGGACCTTGTGATACGATGCTTTGTCGCCATTATATCAAATTTGCATAGGTTTATCCAGAATTCTCACATTTTTTTAGGAATAATCTGTATGGTTTCCTTTTCCTCGTCCACACTTTGGAATTCCACCAGACAGTAGTAGTCGTTGATGAGCTTCTTTTCCGGCTCCCGGGTGGCCATGACCACGGCCACGCCCACCACGGTGGTGTCGAACTCCTTCATCAGGTCCATGATTCCCTTGGCCGTCCCACCGGCCTTCATGAAATCATCCACCAGCAGCACACGGGAACCCCGCCGGATGGATTTGATGGGCAGAGCCATGGTGTGGATGTTCCGGTTGGAACCCGTCACATAGTTCATCTGCATGGTGGTCCCCTCTGTCAGCCTGGCCGACTTCCGCACCACAGCGATGGGCTTGTTCAGGAGTTCCGCGATGACCATGGCCAGGGGCACCCCTTTCGTCTCGATGGTGACCACATAATCCACCTGCTCGTTGCAGAAACGGGTCACGATGCACCGTGCCATGCTCTGCAGGATCCTTGGGGTGTAGAAGATGTCGTTCATGTACACGTATCCCCCGGGAATCACCCTGCTGTACTCGTTCAATCTCCGGCAGATGTCTTCCTGCACCTCTTGGACCTGGGAGGGGGTCAGCACGGGGGAATAGTAGATGCCCCCTGCGGCTCCCGGAAGGGAGACAACCTTCCCAAGCCCCTCCTCCTCGAAGAGCCTTCCAATCCCATCGATGTCTTCGCTCAATGTGGATTTGGCGCAATGGAACATTTCCGAAAATTGCTGCAGCGTATGTATTTCCGAAGGGTTTTCCACCAGTTTTTTCGTGATGATGGCAATCCTCTCCGCTTTTGACCTTTTTTTCTCCATGCTTGTTCACCCGGACTCTTTCTCGTTATATGCCTAATTATACACCAATAGTTCGAATGTTATAAGGTGATTCCAAAAAAATATTCGGATTTTTTCTCCCCATTGCCCCTGCTTTTTTCATGGGATTTATTGTATAATGGACAAAGATCCATATTCACCGCAAAGGAGACCATCTATGTATAAAATCGATTTGTTTACACCCATACATGTCCATTTCATCGGCATCGGAGGCATCAGCATGAGCGGACTGGCCCAAATCCTCCTGGGGAGGGGATTCCAGGTCAGCGGCTCAGACATGACCCGTTCCAAAACCACAGACCATCTCCAGGAACTGGGGGCGCTGGTGCGGATTGGACACAGGACCTCCAACATCCACCGGGGGCTGGACCTGGTGGTCTATACGGCCGCCATCGCCATGGACAACGCAGAGCTCGCCGCAGCGCTGGAACTGGGGATTCCCGCCATCGACCGGGCGGAGCTGCTGGGTCAGCTGATGGACCAGTACGAACAGGCCATCGCCGTTTCCGGTACCCACGGAAAGACCACCACCACTTCCATGATTTCCCAGATCCTCCTGGCCGCCCAAAAGGATCCGACCATCTCCGTGGGCGCCATGCTGCAGTCCATCGGCGGCAACATCCGGGTGGGGCGATCCGGCTATTTCATCACGGAAGCCTGCGAATACCACAACAGCTTCCTGAAATTCAATCCTCGGATCGCCATCATCCTGAATGTGGAGGAAGACCATCTGGATTTCTTTGCCGGCCTGGAGGAAATCCGCGCCTCCTTCCACAACTTCGCCCACCGGCTGCCTCCGGACGGCCATCTGGTCATCAACAGCAGCATCCCGGACTACGGCGCCATCGCTGAGCCGCGGCAATACTCCCTGACCACCTTCGGCAACAGGGAGGAGGACACCTACAGTTTCCGCAACCCCGTCTACGACGCCTTGGGCTGCGCAACCTTCGACCTCTACCACCTGGGAAGCTTCCTGGCCCCCATCCGACTGCATGTGCCGGGGGAGCACAACATCTACAACTCCCTTTCCGCCATCGCCACCGCCCGTATCCTGGACATCGACCTGCAGACCATCCAGGAAGGCTTGGAGGCTTTCCGCGGCGCGGACCGCCGTTTCGAATACAAGGGTTCCCTGATGGGGGTCACCGTGGTGGACGACTACGCCCACCATCCCACGGAAATCCTGGGCACCCTGGCCGCGGCCGGACGCATGGAGCACAAACACCTGTGGGTTGTCTTCCAACCCCACACCTATTCCCGCACCAAGCTGCTGTTCGAGGATTTCGTCTCGGCCCTGTCCAAGGCGGAGAATCTGATCGTCACCGACATATACGCGGCCCGGGAAGCCAATCCCGGAAACATCCATGCCAAGGACCTGGTGGCCCGGATCCGGGAGGTCAATCCCAACTGCCATTATCTGGAATCCTTCGACGACATCGAGGCCTTTCTTCTGGCCAACTGTGTCCCAGGGGATCTGTTGATAACCATGGGCGCCGGAAACGTATATTTAATAGGAGAGGATTTGTTGCGGGGATAGTTTTCCACAATGTCCACAGGTTTGTGCACATGCCCATGCGGATGGAAACCCACACCCCTCCGGTTTACATAACGTCTCCCTTCGGGCTCCAGGAATTTCCGCAACCTTCGGTGTTTCCATTGGATTCTCTGGTTTCCAGGTGCCTCTGCAGAAATTATGTTCGGTTGTTATCCACATTCTCCACAGGTTTATCAACAGTTTTCAACAAGATTCTCTTAGATCGGTGGAAAAACGGGGATTTTTCAGATAAATCGGATTAGTTTTGTTTTCCTTCCTTTTATGCTATAATGGACAAACTGTCGCTTGCAGGGGCTGCGCGCCCAATCCGCAGCCCCTGCAAGGTTTACATAACATCGAACTGCCGCATTATGGAGGTTGTATGAAATCGTTTATCCTAGATGCCTCGCATCAACAGAAGTACATCCTGGTCTCCAATGATTTTATCGACAACCACCTGGCCGGTGCCAACGGGGATTTCGTCAAGGTCTATCTTCTGGCGGAGCGCCTTTCGGCGGAAGGCTCCAGCCCTTTGTCCGTCGGGGACATCGCGGACCGCCTGCATCTTACGGAGTCGGATGTGGAGCGCGCCATCCGTTACTGGCAGTCCAAGGAGGTCTGGCGCCTTGCGGAGGAAGGGGCTCCCCCTTCCTCCGCTCCCCCGTCCCCCCTCCTTCCAGCGGATCAAAAACCCGGTTATACCGTGGAGGAACTGGCCAGGTTCATGGAGCAGACGGAACTGAAGGAACTCATCTACATAACCCAAAAGTACATGGGCAAGATCCTGACCCAGAACGACATCAGCACCCTGGTCAGCTTCCATGACTGGCTGGGGCTTCCGGTGGAGGTCATCGAAATCCTTGTGGAATACTGTGTCATGGGGGACCACCGGAACATGCGCTATATGGAGAAGGTGGCCTTGGACTGGGCGGAAAACAACATCAAGACCGTCGCCCAAGCCAAATACCGGTCCCAGGTCTTCAACAAGCGTTATTTCGCCGTGCTCAAGGCTTTCGGTCTTGGGGACCGCACCCCCACCCCTCCCCAGATCCAGGTCATGGACCGCTGGTTCGCTTACGGGTTCGACCTTCCCATCATCGAAGAGGCCTGCCATCGGACGGTCCAGGCCATCAACAAACCGGAATTCAAATATGCCGACAAGATGCTGGCCAGCTGGCACGAGAGCAAGGTCCGCACCCTGGAGGACATCCAGAAGCTGGATGCCGCTTTCCAGGCCCAATTGGAGGCCAAGAAGAGTCAGGGAGGCGGCCAGGGAGGCAACGCCTTCAAGACGAAGCCCCTCCCCCGGAACAAGTTCTCCAATTTCAGCCAGCGCAACTACGATTTCGATGCCCTGGAGAAAAAGGCGCTGGACATGCGCCTCAAGGACAAAGACGGCAAGCCCTGAGAAAGGAGGCCCCCCCATGGGAATCAACCAAAGCGCGTTCAACAAGCTCCTGGCCCGATACGACAAGATCCGGCAGGACAACAACAATCTCCTGAAGAAGCGCCGGGAGGAGGTTTTCGCCAAAATCCCCAAGTTGCAGGATGTGCACAACAAAGTGGCCACCCTTGGGCTGACCACCGCCCAAGCGGTCATGGAGGACCCCTCCCGCAGGGAAGACTATCTGGAGGGCCTGACCGAGCACATCGCCATGCTGGTGGAGCACAAGCAGCGTCTTCTGGTGGCGAACGGCTATCCCCCGGACTATCTGGACCCCATCTACAACTGCAAGCTCTGCAAGGATACCGGATATGTGGGGAACGAGCGCTGCCGGTGCCTGAAGCAGGCCATCATCCATGTGGCCTATGAGCAGTCCAACCTGAAGGCCATCCTGGAGGAGGAGAATTTCGACACCTTCTCCCTGGACTACTACGACACCCAGGTCCTGCCGGAAATAGGCGTTTCCCCCCGTTCCAACATGCTCTCCGTCCTGGACCGGTGCCTCGAGTTCGTGGAAAACTTCAGCCATACCTTCGCCAACCTGATCCTCTACGGGCAGTCCGGGCTGGGCAAGACCTTCCTCTGCAACGCCATCGCAAAGGCACTTCTGGACGAAGGATACACCGTAATCTACCTTTCCGCCTTCCAGCTGTTCCGTATTTTTGAGAACTACCGTTTCCACAACGACAACCAGGAGTACGGCTATGAGGAAATCCAGGCCCTCTACGACTGCGACCTGCTGATCATAGACGACCTGGGGACCGAGGTGAACAACAGCTTCACCAGCTCCGAGCTCTTCAACTGCCTGAACACCAGGCTTCTCCACAAGAAGCATACGGTCGTCTCCACCAACCTGGGCTCCAGCGAATGGTCGGTGCAGTATTCGGAGCGGATTGTCTCCCGGATTTTCGGCTATTACACCCCCTTGAAATTCTTCGGCACGGACATCCGGCTGATGAAATACCGCTGATCCGCCCTCACCCGGCGCGTGAAAACAGGCCGGGACCTTCCCGTTGGAAGGTCCCGGCCTGTTTTCATTCTTCTATGGAACGGCGCCCTCAGTCCCCGAAGCCGATGCCGATCAGCCGTGCGTTCTTGATCAGCTCGATTCCAGGGTCCACCAGCTTCAGCTTGCCCGCCACATCCTCCAGAGGGGTGGCGTAAAGCTTGTTGTTGATCAGGGACACCGTTTTTCCGTAGTTCTCGTTGGCGATCATTTCCGCCGCATAGGCCCCCAGGTTGGTGGCCAGCAGGCGGTCGTAGGGACTGGGACTGCCTCCCCGCTGCTGGTGGCCGGGGATGGTGACCCTGGTCTCCATCCCCGTCTCCCGCTGGATCAGTTCCGCTATCCTGTAGGAAACCGAGGGGAATCCGTCCGTTCCGGGATCCTCCGCCTTGGGATCCTCCATGTTTCTGGCCCCTTCCGCCACCGCGATGATGGAGAAGTCCTTCCCCGATTTTTTCCTCTCCTTGAGGGAGCCCACCACTTTCTTGACATCGTAGGGGATTTCCGGAATGAGCACCACGTCGGCTCCTCCGGCAATCCCCGCATATAGCGTCAACCACCCCGCCTTGTGGCCCATGAGCTCGATGATCATGACCCTGTCGTGGGAGTCGGCGGTGGTATGGATCCGGTCCACCACCTCTGTGGCTACGTCCAGCGCGCTGTGGAATCCGAAGGTCATGTCCGTTCCCCAGATGTCGTTGTCGATGGTTTTCGGAAGGCCGACCACGTTGAGACCCTCTTCCCGCAGGAGATTGGCGTTCTTATGGGTGCCGTTCCCCCCTAGGGTCACCAGGCAGTCCAGCTTCAGACGCTCGTAGGTCTTCACCATGTTCTTGACCTTGTCCACCCCGTCCTTCTCGATCTTCCGCATCTTCTTGTAGGGCGTCCGGGAAGTCCCCAGGATGGTCCCTCCCCTGGTCAGGATGCCGGAAAAATCCTTCGGCAGCATTTCCCAGGACTTGTCCTCGATCAGACCCTTGAACCCGTCCTGGATTCCCACGATTTCGCAATCCATCATGCCGTAGGCCGCCTTCGCAACTCCCCGGATGGCCGCATTCAACCCGGGACAATCACCACCGCTCGTCAATATGCCGATTCTCTTCTTCATTGGATGCTCTCCTTTTTCATCAGAATTTCCATTTGTGGGTAAGGGATTTTGATGCCTTCCTGGTCGAAACGCACCTTCACCTGTTCCAGCAGCTCATACTTCACCTGCAGGAAGTCCTCTCCCCTGCACCATGCGAACACGTCGTACAGGAGGGCGCTTTCCGCGTGGGCCTTCATCCCCACGAACATCTCCCGGTCCTTCAGCACCAGGGGATGGGCCTGGACGACCGCCAGGACATTCTCCCTGACCTTGGCGGCCGGCACCCCATAGCCTGCTCCGATGACCAGCTCCACCCGCCGGAACTCTTCCCGGGTGTAGTTGATGATGCCGCTGTTGGAAAGGCGGCCGTTGGGTATGGTGATCCTTTTGTTGTCTTTCGTGCGAAGGGTTGTGTAGAATATGTGGATGTCGATGACCGTACCCACATGTCCCCGGTCCTCCTCCTCCACATAATCCCCGATGGAAAAGGGACGCAGGACCAGGATGATGATCCCCCCCACAAAATTGGCCAGACTCCCCTGGAAGGCCATGCCGATCCCCAACCCTGCCGCGCCCACCAGGGCGATGATGGGATTGGTGGGGATTTCCAGCATGGCCACCAGGATGACGACCAGCAGCCCTTTCAGGGTGAGGTTCATCACTGAAAGGATGAACCTGGAGAGGGAGATGTCCATGGCGGACTTCTCCATGGCCTTTTCGCTCATCCGCACCATGGCCCGGATGAGCCTCCCCCCCAGCAGATACACGACCACCGCCCCCAACGCCTTGGGACCGTAGGAGGCCAGCCAGTCCACCATTTTACCTTGGGCGGTCTCCGCCAGGCCCGCCCAGGCCTTCACCTCGTCCACCACCTGTTCCGGTTCCATGAATGTTTCCCTCCTTGCCGCTTCCGTTGTCTACAGGTTGCAATTCTTGACGGTCCTCGGGAAGGAAACCACATCCCGGATGTTGCCCATGCCGGTCACATACATCAGGAACCGCTCGAAACCAAGGCCGAAGCCGGCGTGGGGTGCCCCGCCGAACCTCCGGAGGTCCAGGTACCAGCCGTAGTCCTCCCGGGACAGTCCCAGGACTTCCATCCTCCGCTCCAACTTCTCCAGGTCGTCTTCCCGCTGGCTGCCTCCGATGATTTCCCCCACCCCCGGGACCAGCAGGTCCATGGCCGCCACGGTCCTTCGGTCCCCGTTCTCCTTCATGTAGAAGGCCTTGATTTCCTTGGGGTAGTCGGTTACGAATACAGGCTTTTGGTAGACCATCTCCGTCAGATACCGCTCATGCTCGGTCTGCAGGTCGGCTCCCCATGCGGGCGGATACTCGAATTCCACACCGCTCTCCTCCAGGATCCGGACCGCCTCCGTATACCCGACTCGGGCGAAACGGTTCTCCAGGACATTCTCCAGTCGTTCCATCAGTCCCGGATCCAAATGCCTGTTGAAGAATTCCATCTCCTCGGGGGCCTCCGCAAGGACCGCACGGATCAGGAATTTCAGCATGTCCTCCGCCATAGCCATGTTCTCCTCCAGGCCGGCGAAGGCCATTTCCGGCTCCACCATCCAGAACTCGGCGGCATGCCTGGGGGTGTTGGAGTTCTCCGCACGGAAGGTGGGCCCGAAGGTGTAGATGCTTCCGAAGGCCATGGCATAGGCCTCCCCGTAGAGCTGGCCGCTGACGGTCAGGTTGGTCTCCCGCCCGAAGAAATCCCGGCCATGGTCCACCTCCCCTTCCGTTGTCCTGGGAGGATGCAGGAGGTCCAGGGTCGTCACCCGGAACATCTCCCCCGCCCCTTCACAGTCGCTTCCGGTGATGATGGGGGTATGGACATGGACGAATCCCCGCTCCTGGAAGAAGCGGTGGATGGCGTAGGCCGCAATGGAACGGACCCGGAACACCGCTGTAAAGGTATTGGTCCTGGCCCGCAGATGGGGAATGGTGCGCAGGTACTCCAATCCGTGCCGCTTCTTCTGCAGGGGATATTCCGGGACGGAAGCTCCGACGACGCGGATCAGCTCGGCCTGGACCTCGTAAGGCTGCTGGGCCTGGGGGGTTGGCACCAGCGTGCCTTCCACCACCAGGGCGGCCCCCACATTCGTCTTCCCGACCTCCCGGAAATCCGGCAGGTCCTCACCGAACACGACCTGCAGGGGGGAAAAGCAGCTTCCGTCGTTGAGGCTGATGAATCCGAACCGGTTGGATGCCCGGACGTTGCGGACCCAACCCGCCACGGCAATCTTCCCCTGCATGTGCGCCTCCGGGTTCTCATGGATCTTCTTGATTGTCACCGACTCCATACTGTCCTCCTGGTTGATCTTGATAGGAAACATTATAGCACAAAAGCCCGGACCATGCACGGGTCTAAGTTGCAAGGACCGCTGCCTTGCGCTATACTGTAATAACCGATAATCAATAGAAAGGAAGTGTTTCCATGGATCGACGCATTGAGGAATTGGCAGGAAACCTTGTACGCTATTCCTGCCGGGTGATGCCCGGCGAAAAGGTTCTCATCGAATATATCGGCCACGCCACCGGCGACCTGGCCCGCCAGCTTGTGAAGGAGGTGTACGCCGCGGGGGGACTTCCCTTCCTCCAGCATACGGACCCCCGCCTCCAGCGGGAGCAGATGCTTCTGGCCCCCCAGGAGCTTTATGAGTTGCAGGCCAAATGGGACAGCGCCCGGATGCGGGACATGGATTGCTACATCGGCATCCGGGGTTCTGACAACGTGAGCGAACTGGCCGATGTTCCGGGAAGCCAGCAGTCCCTCTACCAGAAATCCTATTCCAAGCCCGTCCATACCGACATCCGGGTGCCCTCCACCAAATGGGTGGTCCTCCGGTATCCCAACGACTCCATGGCCCAACTGAACAACACCAGCCTGGAAAGCTTCGAGGATTTCTACTTCAAGGTCTGCAACCTGGACTACAGCAGGATGTCCCAAGCCATGGATCCCCTGGTTTCCCTGATGGAGCGTACCGACCGGGTACGGATCACATCCCCAGGAACGGACCTCCATTTTTCCATCAAGGGGATTCCCGCCATCAAATGCGACGGCAGGATGAACATTCCCGACGGGGAGGTGTTCACAGCCCCCGTGCGGGACTCGGTCAACGGCCACATCACCTTCAACACCCCGGCGGTCTACCAGGGCTTCACCTATGAGAACATACGCCTGGAGCTGAAGGACGGCAGGATTGTGGATGCCATCGCCAACGACACCAAAAGGATCCTGGAGGTCTTCGACACGGACGAGGGAGCGCGTTATATCGGCGAATTCGCCATCGGCGTCAACCCCTACATCCTGAAACCCATGAAGAACACCCTGTTCGACGAAAAGATCATGGGCAGCTTCCACTTCACTCCCGGGAACGCCTATGAGGAAGCCGACAACACCAACCGCTCCGCTGTCCACTGGGATCTGGTCCTGATCCAGACCCCCGCGTACGGAGGCGGGGAAATCCATTTCGACGATGTGCTGGTCCGCAAGGACGGACGCTTCGTCCTCCCTGGCTTGGAAGGCCTCAATCCGGAGAACCTGGTCTAGAGAAGGAGCGCTCCCATGCAAGTCAAACTTTCCGTCCCTACCATACAACAGCACTGCGGGGATTCCCGCATTTTCGAGGAGGCTTCCCGCCTGACCAGGAACAGACAGGTCCTGACCGTGGATGTGGGTTCCGACCGCATCTTCGGCAGCGTCCTGGACGGAGACAGGACCTACCATCCGGAGATGCGCACCAACGGGAACCTGCAGATTCTGGATACCCGGTGCGACTGTGGCCATGCCCATGAGGCAGGCTTCTTTTGCGTGCATCTGGGAGCCCTCCTCCTGTCTGTGGTGCTGGAACTGCCGGATCAGCCAAGGGACGGCACCAGTACCGACCTGTTGCGCAGGGTGGTGAAGATCCAGAACACGTATCCGCCCTCCTCCCCCCTTTCCAGCATCCACGGACCCAAGCCCGACTACCTCTTCCACGATTTCCTTCCGGTGGAGGAGTCCCTCTCCCCCCGGCGACCCCTGTCCCTGGAGCTTTCCATCCGTCTCCAGAACCGGGGCGTCCGGCAGGAACTGGCTCCAGTCTACACCATTTCCATGAAGGTAGGGGAGGGAAGGCGCTACACCGTCAAATCCATGAAGAAGTTCTTCGAGTCCCTGGAATCCGGCACCCCCCTGGAGTACAGCAAGAACTTCACCTTCGACCCGCGGATCCATTGCTTTTCCCCCGAGGACACCCGCCTTCTGGAATACCTCTCCACCATCGCCATGACCGCCGCCCTTTCCTCCACCGGCTACGAGCGCTACAGCTACAGCAGCCCTTTGAAGGTCCTGGACGGCAAGCATCTGGTTCTTTTCCAACCCACCCTGGTGTCCGGGTTCCTGCGTCATCTTATGGACCGACCCTTCACCTTGGAGCTTGACAACTATCTCCGGCAGAACGCCACGCTGGAGGTCCTAAGCAGCTCCGACGCCCCTCTGGCGTTCCCCTTCCATGTGGTCTGGGACACCCAAGGGGGCAAGGATGTCCTGCGCTTCGATCCGGGCGTCCCCTATCTCCTGCCCTTGTCCAGGGATTACACCCATGTGCTGCTGGACGGCAGGATCCACCAGGTTCCTCCCGGCCAGCAGGCCAGCCTTCGGGCTTTGGCGCCGTATTTCAACCGTCCCAGGGAAGAGCAGGTCATCCCCCCGGAGCGGCAGGAGCATTTCCTGAAGAACGTGTACCCCCTGCTGCGAAGCATGGGGGCTGTGGACTTGCCCGAAGAAATCCGTGCCCGGATTGTGGACAGTCCCCTGCAGGCGAAGCTCTACCTGGACCGGGATGCCATGAAGCTGTCCGCCCGCCTTCTGTTTTTCTATGGGGACATGTCCATCAATCCCGCCCAGGAGGATGTCGCAGGAGGGGAGGATTCCTGGGTGGTGCGGGACAGGAGACGGGAAGGGGAGGTGCTTTCCCATCTGGGGGGGTTCGAGCCGAAGGACGGCTTCTATCATCTGCACGGGGAGGATGCCCAGTATGCCTTCCTGGAGGACACCCTGCCCCGGCTGGAACCCCTGGTGGAGTTGTATGCCACCGATGCCTTCAGGAAGGCAAGGACCTCCTTTCCTCCCGTGCGCAGCCGCCTGGCTATGTCGGACAGTTCCCTGCTGGAGGTTTCCTTCGATTACGGGGACCTGGACCCCAAGGAGCTGAAGGGGCTCTTCCGTTCCTACCGCCAGAAGAAGCGCTTCCACCGGATGCGGAGCGGGGCCTTTTTGTCCCTGGAGGATCCCAATTTCCTGGAGTTCCACGATTTTGTCCGGGACCTGGGGGTGGAGGACCGGCAGCTGGACAAGTCCCATCTGCGTTTTTCCCTCCACAAGGCCGTATATCTGGAGTCCCTCCTGGAAGGCCGGGGATCCGGACTGGTGGACCGTTCCAGGGAATACGAGGACTTCCTGGACTCCCTGCACAACAGCCAGCCGGAAGAGGTGGTCCTGGAGGACGGCTTCTCAGGATCCCTGCGGGACTACCAGACAACCGGCGTCCAATGGATGAAGTCCCTTGCCCGGTTCGGGTTCAGCGGCATCCTTGCAGACGACATGGGGCTGGGGAAGACGATCCAAGCCTTGGCTTTCCTCTCTTCCGAACACGCCCCGGGCGGGAAGCCCAGCCTGGTTGTGGCGCCCACCTCCCTCCTCTACAACTGGGAGGACGAGGTGCATAAGTTCGCCCCCCAGATGAAGGTGCTGGTGGTCACGGGCAGCAAGGAGGACCGGAACCTGCTGATGGAACGGTACGGCGACCACCACCTCGTGGTCACCTCCTACCCTCTGATCCGCAGGGATGCGGACCTCTACCGGAATCTGGAGTTCGCCTACTGCATCCTGGATGAAGCCCAGCACATCAAGAACCCCTTCTCCAAAACCAGCGAGGCGGTGAAGGCGGTCCAGGCCCGGGGCCGTTTCGCCCTGACCGGAACCCCCATCGAGAACAACCTGCTGGAGCTCTGGTCCATCATGGATTTCCTGATGCCCGGCTACCTGGGCAGCGCCCGCCACTTCCAAGGCAAGTTCGAGAAGCCCATCGCGAACCGGGACACCTATGCCCTGGAGCTTCTGAAGAAGCTGGTGAAGCCTTTCCTCCTCCGCCGCCTGAAGAAGGACGTGCTGCACGAACTGCCGCCCAAGATCGAGACCAAGTCCTTGGCCTATATGACGGACCCCCAGAAGGAGCTGTACCTTTCCTATCTGGAGGAGGTGCGCAAGGACCTGGACGGGGAACTGTCCCAGGACAACTCCCAGAACCGGATGCGGATCCTCTCCTACCTGACCCGCCTCCGGCAGATCTGCTGCCATCCGGCCACCTTCCTGGAGGACTACGAGGGCGGCAGCGGCAAGCTGGCCCTTTTCCTGGAGATCCTGGGAGAAGCCCTGGAGTCGGGCCACAAGCTCCTGGTGTTCTCCCAGTTCACAAGCATGCTGGACATCCTGGCCGGGGAACTGGAGGACCTGGGGGTGGAATACGCCTACCTGGACGGCTCCGTACCTGCCAGGGAGCGGAAGGCCCTGGTGGACAGCTTCAACCTGGGGGATACCCCGGTGTTCCTGATCAGCCTGCGGGCCGGAGGCACCGGTTTGAACCTGACGGGCGCCGACATGGTCATCCACTACGATCCCTGGTGGAATCCGGCGGTGGAGGACCAGGCCACCGACCGGGCGTACAGGATCGGACAGGAGAACCGGGTCCAGGTCTTCAAGCTCATCACCCACGGTTCCATCGAAGAGAAAATCTATGCGTTGCAGCAAAAAAAGAAGGCCCTCGTGGGGGCTGTGATCCAGCCCGGAGAGACCTTCCTGCAGAAGCTGTCGATGGAGGAGCTGAAGGAGCTCTTCATGCCGACTTGAATATCTTGTTCTTTATGGGCTGCAGCAGATGCAGCAGCAGCATGCCCAGCCCGTAGGCCGTTCCCAGCTGGCCGATGAACACCGTCCCCATCAGGAAGGGAACGGCTTCCGGCGCCCCATAGGCATAGCGGATGATCAACCCCACCACCACTGCGTTCACGACCACCGGCGGTACGGGCACCAGCCACTTGTTGGCGCGCAGCCTGTAGGAGAGGTAGGCCGCCAGCAGGGTGGCCAGGCTTCCGAAAAGGGTGTCCCAGAGGACGGCCCCTCCCAGGAAATTGGCTGCCAGACAGCCTACGAACAGGCCGGGAATCGCCGCCGGCGTGAAGAAGGGCAGGACCGTCAAGGCTTCCGCCACACGGAACTGCACCGGACCGAAGCTGATGGGTGCGAACACCAGCACCAGCACCACATACAGGGCTGCGATGACCCCTGCATCCGCAACGTAATTGGATTTCTTTTTCATTTCTTTCCTCCATAGTTTTGTTTTAAAGGAGGAAAATTCGTCCAAGCTTGCTTGGGACCAAATTTTCCTCCTCTACGCGAAAGCGTGCAACGCACGCTTTCGCGTGTGACAGGATGGTTTCGAACTGTCAGTGACCGATTATACCACAGATCCCCTTCCCGCGAAAGGAGAAATTTCCATGGAATGCAAGATCCAATACCTGTTCCACAGCGGCTTCCTCGTCCATTTGGGCGGAAGATGCCTTGTGTTCGACTACTTCAAGGATTCCCCCGGCAGCCGGCCTCCCGCATTGGATCCCCGCACCCCCACCTATGTGTTTTCCTCCCATCGGCACCACGACCATTTCGACCCCTCCATCTTCCAGTGGCGCCTCCAGCATCCGGGCCTGGCCTATGTGCTTTCGGACGACATCCCTCCGGAGGACATTCCAGCCGGTGCCCGGACCCACCGTCTGGGGCCCCACCAGTCCCTGGAGCTGGACGGCATTTTGATCCGGACCCTCCGGTCCAATGACGAAGGGGTGGCTTTCCTTGTGGAGATTTCCGGCATCCTACTCTACTTCGCAGGCGACCTGAACTGGTGGCACTGGGAAGGGGAGGCGGAGGCCTGGAACCGGGACATGGCAGAACGATACAAGCGGGAAATGGCGCTCCTAGGGTCGCATCTGGCGGGACGCCCCCTCCATCTGGCCTTCCTGCCGGTGGATCCCCGCCTGGGACCTGCCTACGACTGGAACCTAAAGTATTTCCTGGCCCATGTGGCCGATGCGGGAACCCACATTTTCCCCATGCACTTCGGTGAAGACACACGGATTTTCCACTGGCTGGAGAGGGGCGGCCATTTCCAGGCCCATCCCGGCCTCCATGCCCTCCTCCATCGGGAGGAGGAATTTCACATCCATTTGAACTGGGACATGTAGAGGTCGTAGTAGCGTCCCTGCCGATCCATCAGTTCCCGATGGCTTCCATCCTCCAGAATGTTCTTTCCGTCCACGAAAAGGATCCTGTGGGCTTTTTGTATGGTGGACAACCTGTGGGCAACCACAAAGGCGGTACGCCCCTCCAGCAGCCGGGCGATGCCTTCCTGGACCATCCGTTCCGTGCTCGTGTCGATGCTGGAGGTGGCCTCATCCAGCACCAGGAGCCTTGGCCGTGCAATCATGGTCCTGGCGAAGGCGATCAGCTGCCGCTGACCCCCGGACAATCCCGTGCCCCGTTCGTTCACCAGGGTCCCGTACCCCTGGGGGAGCTCCTGGATGAACCCATGGGCATGGACCGCTTTGGCCGCTTCTTCCACCTCCTCCCGGGTGGCGTCCAGCTTCCCATAACGGATGTTTTCCTCCACGGTTCCGGAAAAAAGGAAGTTGTCCTGGGTCATGATTCCCATCTGCCTGCGCAGGCTTTCCATGGTCACTGTCCGGATGTCCCTTCCATCGATCCGGATGGTACCCTTGTCCACATCATAGAACCGGCCGATGAGGTTCACGATGGTTGTCTTTCCGGCTCCCGTAGGACCCACCAGCGCCACCGTCTCCCCCGGACGCACATGGAAATGGACCTCCTCAAGCACCTGCTCCCGCCCGTCGTAGGAAAAATCCACTCCCTCGAACTCCACTTCCCCCCGGATTTCCGGAAGCTCTTCGGCTTCCGGACCGTCCTGCAGGTCCGGTTTCAAATCCAGGATTTCGAAGATCCTTTCCGCACCCGCCAGATTGGTCACCAGCTGGTTGTAGAAATTGCTCAGGTTCATGATGGGTTGCCAGAACATGGCGATGTAGGTCGTAAACGCCACCAGCAACCCCACCGTCACCTCTCCTGAATCCAGCATCCCCACGCCCAGCACGAAGACTAGGATGGTCCCCACGCCCCAGGAGATTTCCACCATGGGCCAGAACAGGTCGTTCAGCCGGGAGGCGGCTATGAAGGAGTCCTTCACTTCCTGCTGCAGGACCCCGAAAGTGCGGCTGGTCTTCTCCTCTGCGGTATAGCCCTGGACCACTCGGATCCCTGAAAAATCCTCATGGGTGAAGGCGCTCAGATTGGAGTTCTTCTGGCGGAAGGTCTGCCATTTCTTGTGCGCCCTGATTTCCACGTTCGCCATTCCCAGCACCAGGAAAGGGAGCATGGCCAATGCGGCCACCGCCAACCGGTAGTTCAAGGCCAGCATGACCCCCAGCACCACCACAACGGTGGCCAGGTCGGGAAGGAGGGTGACGACGCTGTTGGTCAGGATGTCCTTCAGGGAATTCACGTCCCCGATGACACGGGATAGGATCTTGCCCACCGGACGGTTGTCGAAGAAATTGAACGAAAGCCTCTGGATATGGACGTAGAGCTCCTGTCGGATCTCCATCAGCACCAGGTTGGACACCCTGCTCATCCGCAGGATCCTCTCCCGGACGCACAGCATGGAAATTCCGTTCAAAAGCAAGGCAAGCAGGAGGATTCCAAGCAGACCGGGCACATCCCCCTTTGCGATCTTGTCGTCGATGGAGACCTTCAGCAGCAGCGGATTCACGGTCCCCACGGCAATCACCACCAGCATCAGCCCCAGCACCTGCAGGATTTCCTTCCTGTACTTGAGCATGTAGGCGAAGAGCCGCAACAGCGTATGGATTTTGAGCACCTGCCGGGTGCTTTCATCTTCTTTGAAGGTGTTGATCGGCATACATGGCCTCCTCATATTGTTCCCGGAAGGTTTCGCAGTACCTTCCCCTTTGATCCATCAGCTCCTGGTGGGTACCCCTCTCCACAACCCTACCCTTCTCCAGCACCAGGATCTCATCCGCCCTGCGCACCGCTGAAATCCGGTGGGCGATGATGATCTTTCCCACCCCTTCCAGCCGTTCGACCTCTTTCTGGATCCGATGCTCCGTCTCCATGTCCAGGGAAGAGGTGGCGTCGTCCAGAACCAGTACCTTGGACTTCTTCGCCAGGGCCCTTGCGATGCCGATGCGCTGTTTCTGTCCTCCCGAAAGCCCGATCCCCTTTTCCCCGATGACGGTCTCCTGCTGGTGTTCCATCCTGGCGATGAATTCATGGGCCTGGGCAATGGCCGCAACCGGCTGGAGGGCCTCCCATCCGGCCTCTTCCCTGTTCCCCAGGCGGATATTCTCTTCGATGGTATCCGAGAACAGGAACACCTCCTGCATGACCACAGCCACCTGTTCCCGGAGGTTCTTGAGGTCCAGCTTGCGGATGTCCACCCCATCGAAGGTGACCGACCCTCCGGTGCAGTCGACGAACCGGCTGAGCAGGTTCACGATGGAGCTCTTTCCGGAACCGGTGCTCCCGATGATGCCCAACGTCTTCCCCGGCCCCAACCGGAAGGAAACCCCTTCCAGCACCTGGGTACCTCCCAGCTCCAGGGACACATCCTCGAAACTGACCTCTCCGGAAAAATCACGCAGCTTCACCGGTGCCTCCGGGTTCCTTATGGTCGGCGCATACCCGTGCACCTCCTCTATCTTTCTGGCGGAGGCCACAGCTTCCGCCAGGGTGTTCGTGATCCATCCCACCATCCGCATGGGCCACACCACAAGATACATGTAGCTGGAGAACTTCACCAGGGTGCCGATGCTAAGGGTCTCTCCCACCACCAGCACACCTCCCAAAGTGATGACCAGGATCGGAAGGATGCCTGAAAGACCCTCGATTTTCGGATAGAAGCGGCTCCAGATCCTGGCCTGCTTCAGGTTCAAGTCATAGTACCCCTCGTTGTGGGACAGGAATTTGGCGATCTCATGCTTCTCCCTGCCGAATGCTTTCACCAGCCTGACCCCGGCGATGTTCTCCTGAGCGATGGCGTTGAGCTGGGCGTTCTTTTCGCTGATTTCCCCATAGACCGCTCCGATGGTCCTTTCCAAGGCCCAAGCCAGTCCCCCCAGCAGGGGAATGGCCACCAGCGCGAGGATGGACAGTCTGGGGCTGATCCTGAACATCAGGACCGTCGCCACCACCAGTGTGGCCAGCGCCTCCACCCCCAGCATGATTCCGAAACTGGAGGCGAACCAGATCTTTTCCGCATCGTCCTTCACCCGGGCCATCAGTTCCCCGGTGTTCTTCTCGTCGAAAAAGGAGTAGCTCAGTCCCTGGATGTGGTCGAATAGTTCTTGCCGGATCCGCCCGACCATCAGGGCGCCGCCATAATCGAAGCTCAATTCCTTCACGTAGACCAGGACCGACCTTCCCAGGGCGATCCCTGCCATCCAGAGTACCAGTGTGGGGAAGACTCCCCTATCCCTGGCGACAATGACCTCATCGATGAGGCGTCCCACCACCACCGGGTTGACCATGTCCAAAAAGATGCTGACCCCCATCACCGTGAATCCTAGGGCATAATATGCCCAATACCTTTTCATCATCCGGAGAATCCGTCCCATGCCGCACCTCTCTTATAGGAACAAGCCATGGCTTCGCCATGGCTTGCAAATTTCAATCTTCCACATCAGCTTTTGGAACGCTGGACCTTCACCTTGTCCCAAACCTTCTGGTCCAGCTCCACGATGGACTCCTCCACCCAGCCTTCCAGGATTTCATTGAACGCCTGGCGCTTCTGGTTGTCTTCCGCGGATGTCCTGATTTGTGCCAACTGGTCTTCAGCGCTCTTCACGCCCTCCGCTGTGGCGGGGATCACCTCGTTCAGCTTCAGGATATGGTAACCATAGGTCGTCTCCACCAGTCCCCTGATTTCCCCCAACTGCATGCTGTAGGCAGCCTGTTCGAACTCTGGAACCATCTCCGACCTTCCGAAGGTCAATTCCCCATCCGACTCCAAGGAGGCCGTGTCCTGGGAATACTCCTGCACCAATGCGGCGAAGTCCTCTCCCGCCTTGGCCTTGGCAAGGACCTCTTCCGCCTTGGCTTTGGCTTCTGCGGCCTCGGCCTCCCCCAGGGGATTGAAGGAATCGTCCACCGTCTTGATCAGGATGTGCTGGGCCCTGACCGTCCGGTTGTAGTTCTCCGCTCCATCCTCCAGGATGCCTTGGTAGGTTGTGTCCATAGCCAGCGTATCTTCCACCAGATCCTGGTCGATCTCCAAGTCCTTTGTCGCCTCCTGGTACACCTTGTTGCTGAGGAATTCGGACAGGAACATCTTCTTGACAAGGTCCAATGTGATCTGGTTGTCCTTTATGAATGCGGCATCCATGCTCTCGAAATACTGCTTCGCTTCCGCATCGATGGAAGTCTGTTCCTCCGCCGTGGGTGCCAGGTCCATTTCCTGGGCCTTCACCACAAGGATGTTGCTTCTGATGACCGTATCCTTGATGCCTTCCAGCGTTGCCTGCTCCAAGGTTTTTCCCTCTTCCACTTCCATGTCCCAGATGTCCGGACCGAAAGTCTGCTCGTACATGCCCTCCACCTGCCGCAGATAGAAGTCCACTTCGTTCTTCATTATTTCCGTGCCGTCGATGCGCATGACCACCTCATCCGCGCCTTTTCCCGCGCAGCCCGACAAGGCAGCCAGCATCAACACCAGTGTCAGTCCCAGTGCAATTGTTCTTTTCATCCTTTTCTCCTTCAATCTTTCCAAATTTGGTTTCCCACAATTTCCGAACCTAACCATTGTAATCCATTTCCTAAAATAAATCAAGGGGTCGGGCTTTGCCCCATGGGCTATTCCAGCACCCGACCCCTTGATTCATTTGGCCACGCCTTCAACCAGTCTCTTTGTCTCCTGCCGGGACTTTCCCGCCTTTTCCAGCACCACCACTTCCAGCCCTTGGGACTCGCTGGCGATGCTCCGGGCGATGCTCTTTCCCAACATGGTGTGGAGGAACCCCTTGCCGGTCTGTCCCAGCACCAGTTGGGTCACCTCCAGCTTCTGGATGCTCTCCATGATCGTCTTCGGCACATCTTCTCCGCTCTCGAAATGCACCTGGCCTCCCCGGCTTTTCGCATATTCGAAAAGTGCCTCCAGCAGCTCTACCGCTTCCGCATGTTCGAAAATGCTCTTTCCCTGTTCCACATGCAATATATGTAATTCGCCATCGTTCCTTCTGGCAATATCCGCACCTTTTTCAATCAATCTCTTGGAATTTTCCTGAATGGTGATGCATACCAAAACCCTCTCCTGCGGTTGTGCTAGATCCGACTGTTCCATTTGCTCCATCCTTCTCCCTCCCTTGCCGTCATGGACTTGCGTTCATCCCCATTATAGCATCGGCCGGATGTGTTGGCCACAGATTGTACATTTTTTAATGGAATTATAACCTGGCCTTTGTGTCTTTACACCAACTGGAGAAAAGGAAAGGCATGCCCGATGCTGCTGCATTCGGCCATGCCCTTGTCGCTTACTTGACCATCTTGTTGTGGTACTCCACCATCTCGATCCTGGCCAGCGCCCTGGTCAGGGACATCTTGGCCACCGTGATGTTGGCTCCGGGTTTCTCCCCCTGCTTCTTCAGGGCTTCCTCCGCGATTTCCTTGGCCTTTTTGGCCCGTTCCAAATCGATTTCCTCCGGCCACTCGGCGGCATCCGTCAGGATGGTCACCTTGTCCGGCCTGATTTCCGCAAATCCCTGGTGGATGACCCCGTACTGGTTGTTGCGGCCGCTGAAGATGGTGATGATGCCGCTGCGCAGGGAAGTCGTCAGGGGGATGTGGTCTTTCAGGACCGCCACATCCCCTGTGGACGTCCTGAAGATGACCCGTTCCACCGATTCATCATAAAAGATCTCTTCCGGTGTGATCACCTGCAATTGAAATTTGTTTTCCGCCATATGATCACCCACTAACTTCTGCTGATGACATCGTCAATGGTTCCCGCCATCAAGAACGCACTCTCAGGCACATGGTCCAGATTTCCTTCCAATATTTCCCTAAAGCCTCGGATGGTTTCCTGCAGAGGCACATAGCGCCCCTCCATTCCAGTGAAGTTCTCCGCAACGAAGAAGGGCTGGGACAGGAAGCGCTGCACCCGACGGGCTCTGGATACCACCATCTTGTCTTCCTCAGACAGCTCGTCCATGCCCAGGATGGCGATGATGTCCTTCAATTCATTGTATCGCTGAAGGATTTCCTGCACTCCCCTGGCCACTTCGTAATGCTCCTCACCGACAATCAGGGGATCCAGGATCCTGGAAGAGGAGTCCAAGGGATCCACTGCCGGATAGATGCCCAATTCCACGATGGAACGGGACAACACGGTAGTGGCGTCCAAGTGGGCGAAGGTGGTGGCAGGCGCCGGGTCGGTCAAGTCATCCGCAGGCACGTAGACCGCCTGTACGGATGTGATGGAGCCTTTCTTCGTGGAAGTGATCCTCTCCTGCAGGTTCCCCATCTCGGTAGCCAGCGTTGGCTGGTATCCCACCGCGGAAGGGATCCTTCCCAGCAGTGCGGACACTTCGGAGCCGGCCTGGGTGAAACGGAAAATGTTGTCGATGAAGAGCAGAACGTCCCGGCCGCCTTCGTCGCGGAAATACTCCGCCATTGTAAGTCCGGTCAGCGCCACGCGCATCCTGGCTCCCGGGGGTTCGTTCATCTGTCCGAACACCATGGTTGTCTTAGCCAGAACACCGGATTCCTCCATCTCGTGGTAGAGGTCGTTCCCTTCCCTGGTCCGCTCGCCTACACCGGTGAAGACGGAGTACCCTCCGTGCTCGGTGGCGATGTTGCGGATCAGTTCCTGGATCAAAACGGTCTTGCCCACACCCGCACCACCGAACAGGCCGATCTTTCCGCCCTTCTGGTAAGGACACAGGAGGTCGACGACCTTGATGCCGGTCTCCAGGATTTCGGTGGTGGTCGCCTGGTCCTCGAATTTGGGGGCGGTCCTATGGATGCTCCACTTGTCTTTCGTTACCGGAGCCGGCTTTTGGTCGATCACGTCTCCGGTCACATTGAAAATTCGTCCCAGCGTCTGTTCCCCTACGGGAACCGTGATGGGGGCCCCGGTGTCCACAGCCTCGATCCCACGGGTCAATCCGTCGGTCGGTCCCATGGCGATGCAGCGCACCGTATCGTCCCCCAGATGCTGGGCGACTTCTACGGTCAAATTGTCACCGATGCGGACGGCATTGTACAAGGCCGGAAGGTTGCCGGTCTCGAACTGGATATCCATGACCGCGCCGATGATCTGGGTTACCTTTCCTATCTTAGAATCTGCCATATTGTTTTTTAGCTCCTTTACTTGAGTGCTTCCGCACCGCCTACGATTTCAGAAAGCTCCTGGGTAATCGTGGCCTGCCGTGCCCTGTTGTAATCCAACGTCAGATCATCGATCATATCGGAAGCGTTGTTTGTGGCCGAGTCCATGGCCGTCATCCTCGCTCCATGCTCGCTAGCGATGGATTCCTTCAAAGCTCCGTACAGGACGCTTTTCACATATTTGGGAATCACCATCTCCAGAACCGCTTCGGGAGATGGGTCATAATTCATGGGTTCCGTGGGGTCCTGCTTGGTCTTGCCTTCCAGGAGGTCGGTCCGGAGCCCCTCAACCCCCAAAGGCAGGATCTGCAGAAGCTTCGGTTCCTGGCTGATGGAGGAATTGAAAGCCGTATAGGCCACATGGACCTGGTCCACCTCCTGTTGCAGGAACAGTTCCAGGATTTCATCCCCCAGTTCGGAAATGGGGCCGTATTCCGGAGCCTCCATGATCCCGTGCAACTCCTTGTATATTGAAAATCCGCTTCTGTTCAGCAAATCCCTGCCCTTCTTTCCGATGGCGGCCACTTTGGCCTGGGACGGATTTTCCTCCTGCTGCAGAACCAGCTTCACCACATTGCCGTTGTACCCTCCGGCCAACCCCCGGTTGGAGGTGATGACCACATACAGGGTCTTCCCATCGTTCCTCTCTTCCAGGAGTGGATGGTGCAATCCGGAACTTTGGGCCAAAATGGACGCAACCGTCTCTTTGGTCACCTTGAAGTACGGCCGGGCGCTGTCCGCTTCCTGCTTGGCCTTTTGCAGCTTTGCAGTCGCCACAAGCTTCATCGCCTTGGTTATCTGCTGGGTGCTTTGAATGCTGATTTTTCTGCGCTTTATTTCTCTCATGGATGCCATGGCTGCATCACACCTCTTTATCCTTTTTGGTGAATTCCTCTACGAACCCTCCCAATATACCGGCGATTTTCTGGTCCAATTCCTCCGTTAGGCCGTCTTTTCCAACGACTCCCTGGAGGACTTCCGGATATTTCATGTCCATATGCTCCAGCAGCTCCGTTTCAAACCTGGAAATCTGGTCGACCGGAATGTCCATGAGGAATTTCCGGGTGGCCGCATAGAGCATGATGACTTGATTGGCCACCGCCATGGGGCGGTACTGGGGCTGCTTGAGGATTTCGATGATCCTCTCCCCTTGTGCCAGACGCATCCTGGTTTCCTTGTCCAGGTCGGAACCGAACTGGGCGAAAGCCGCCAATTCGCGGTACTGGGCCAACTCCACACGCACCGGTCCCGCAATCTTCTTCATGGACTTGATCTGGGCCGCTCCGCCCACACGGGATACGGAAAGTCCCGGGTTGATGGCCGGACGCACACCCGCGTTGAAAAGCTCCGTTTCAAGATAGATCTGGCCGTCCGTGATGGAAATCACGTTGGTGGGGATATAGGCGGAAACGTCACCCGCCTGTGTCTCGATGATGGGAAGGGCCGTGAGGCTGCCGCCGCCCAATTCATCCGAAAGTTTGGCCGCGCGTTCCAGGAGCCTGGAATGGAGATAGAATACATCCCCAGGGTAGGCTTCCCTTCCTGGCGGCCTGCGGAGCAGGAGGGACATGGCCCTGTAGGCTACCGCATGCTTGGAAAGGTCGTCATAGATGACCAGGACATCCTTCCCCTCCTCCATCCACTCTTCTCCGATGGCGCAGCCTGAATAGGGCGCCAGATACTGGAGGGGTGCGGAATCGGAAGCTGTGGCCACCACCACGGTGGTGTAATCCATGGCTCCGTACTCTTCCAAGGTCTTCACGATCTGGGCGACCGTGGAAGCCTTCTGTCCAATGGCCACATAGATGCAGTTCATGTTCTGGCCTTTTTGGTTGATGATCGTATCCAGGGCAATGGCCGTCTTTCCGGTCTGCCTGTCGCCGATGATCAGCTCACGCTGCCCTCTTCCGATGGGCACCATGGAATCGATGGCCTTGATTCCCGTCTGCACCGGCGTATCCACCGATTTTCTGGTGATGACCCCGGGGGCCACCCTTTCCACTTTCCGGTGCTTTTTAGTTACAATGGGACCTTTGCCGTCAATGGCCTGTCCCAAGGCGTTGACTACCCGGCCGACGAGCTCGTTCCCGACGGGGACCTCTACAACCCGGCCCGTCGCCTTCACCATGTCGCCTTCCACCACATTGGTGTCCGCGCCCATGATGACGGCGCCCACATTTCCCTCTTCCAGGTTCAGCACCATGCCGTACACATCGCCCGGGAATTCAAGCAGCTCTCCCGCCATGGCCTTCTCCAGGCCATGGATCCGTGCAATTCCGTCCGCCACCTGGATCACCGTTCCCACATCCGCCACTTCCATGTCGGTCTTGTATTTTTTTATCTGTTCCTTAATTACGGAACTTATCTCTTCCGGTCTCAAATTCATGGCAAGGCCACACCACCTTTCTTTCAATCATCCCAACTGGGCGCTCGGTTGCTTTCAACGCACCCTTTCGAACTCCGCCAGTTCCGGATCCTGCAGGACCCGGGACATGCTGTGCAGCTGGCTTCGCACGCTTGTATCCATGACACGGTCACCAATACGGATTACCATGCCCCCTAGAATTTCCTTGTCTACGATATTGACGATCTCGATCGTTTTGCCTGTGGAGCGGGTCAGTTTTTCCTTCAGCACCTTCAGTTCCCCGCCACCGAGCTCTTCCGCGGTAGTCACCTGGACCGTCCTGATCCCAGTGTCCTCTTTGATGCTCTCCTGGACGTGTTCCAGGATTTCCGGCAGGTTCTGCTGTCTGGACTGTTGCAGCACAATCACCAGCAACCCCATCAGTTTCTTGCTCAATTCCTCCTGGAAAATGGACTCCATCATGGACACCTTCTCTCCGATGGAAATGTTGGGATGGTTCAGGACGACAACCAAGTCCTTCTCCGTCTCCAGGAGCTGCTGCAGATGGGAAACCTCCTTGTACAATGCATTCAAGGTGCCTTCTTCTTTGGCAAGCGCAAACAAGGCACCGCCGTATCTTTTGGCGATCATCTCAACCATTCGACTTCCTCGATTTCATCCAGCGTATTCTTGAAGAGCTTTGCTTTCGTATCCTCATCGATGGACACTGCAACGAATTTGCTTGCCATAACGGTCGCAACATCGATGATTTCTCTTCGGATATCGTCTGCAAACTGGGCTTTTTCCCTTTCGATATCCAACCGGGCCCTCTGCAACATCCGGTCTGCCTCTTCCCTGGCGGCTTTCATCATTTCATCGTCCCTTGCCATGGACTTCTTCCTGGCCTGTGCGAGGACTTCATCCGCTTCCTGGTTGATCTTTTTCAACCTTGTCTCATATTCTTCCTGCACGGACCTTGCTTCTTCGGTCTCTTTCGCTATGCGGTCGTACTCTCCGGCAATTTCCTCACGGCGTTTGGTCAAAATGTTCCTTACTGGATTGAACAACAGTCTTGCCAGCACGTAGAACAGGATCAACACCGTAACCATATGCAGGGCCATCTGTACCAGCAACTGGCCGTCGAAGGCAAGGATCCTGGCTTCCAGGAACATCTGGCTAGCGAAAAGTCCGCTGGCCGCGCTACTTGCAGCTATCACGGTTTCTCTCCTCCTTTCACAATGGGTTGGGAGCCATTACTGCCCGATCAGGTCCATGTATCTTGTGATCAAAGGATTTGCAAACAACAGGATGATCGCCACAATCAGACCGTAGATACCGGTCGTCTCGGCGACCGCAGCTCCCAGCAGCATGGTACGCACCACATCCGCCTGTGCTTCCGGCTGCCTGCCAACCGCTTCCGCACCTTTACCTGCCGCATATCCCTGGCCGATACCAGGTCCGATTCCGGCGATCATGGCAAGGCCCGCTCCGATTGCTGAACATGCTAAAATCAACGCTTTTCCATCAATTTGTTCCATAGAAAGATCCTCCTTAAATCCGGTTGAGTGTTTTTTTTTCGTATCCTAAGCCCAGACATTGACAAACAATAGAATCAGGGCGATGATGAGGGCGTAAATTCCTGTGGTCTGCGCCACAGCCTGTCCCAAAAGCATGGTCCTGACGACGGAGCTTTGCAGCTTGGGGCGTTTTCCCACCGCTTCCGCGGCTTTACCTGCCGCATAACCCTGTCCGATGGCCGGTCCCATACCCGCTATCATGGCAAGGCCCGCTCCCAGCGCGCTGGCGCCCAGCACGATGAACGCGCCTTCCCTTGTCACCAGCGGATTGGCGAATAGCATGACGATCGCCACCACCAGCGAGAAAATGCCCGACGTTTCCGCAACCGCGGCTCCCAGCAGCATCACCAAGGTCGCCGGCTTGCCGCCATGTTCCCGGTTGTTGCCTACGGCTTCCGTCGCCTTGCCGGCGGCGAATCCCTGGCCTACGCCCGGTCCGATGCCGGCGATCATGGCAAGACCCGCACCTATTGCGGACATGCCCAGGATCAACGCCTTCCCTGTCAATTCATCCATAGAAGTTCCTCCTTTTCCTTGCTTCCTTCAAAAAATTGCACTTCCTAATCCATCGCACTGGATACGAAGGTCATGCTCAGCATGACGAAAATGAAGCTTTGCAGCACGCCTGCAAAAATGTCGAAATAGCCGTGCAGGACTACCGGGATGCCCACCAGGGCCGGCCACGGCAGATTGTAGTAGAGGCCCATGATGATGGTACCCCCCAAGATGTTGCCGAACAGACGGAAACTCAACGAAACCGGATTGGCCAGCTCGCCTATGATGTTCAAAGGCGTCAGCAGGACCATGGGCTCCGTCATGTCCTTCATCCATTTGAACACCCCTTTGCTCTTGATCCCGAAACCCTGGGTCATGAAAAAGGTGATCAACGCCAAGGCGAAGGTAACCGCCACGTCCGCCGTCGGAGGACGCATGAAGTTGACCGGCAGGGGGAACTCCGGATTCCAGTTGGGCCCCAGGAACAATCCCGACAGGTTGCTCAACAGGATGTAGATGAAGAGCCCCGCGTAAAACGATGAAAATTTCCTGCCGTGCTTTCCCATGGTAGACTCGGAAAAGTTGTCCAGGGTGTCCACCAGAAGCTCCACCACGTTCTGGATGCCCGTGGGAACCTTTTCGGGGTCACGCATCTTGCTTCTGACAAACAGGGCCAGAAGGATCAGTATCCCGGCAATGATCCAGGAATTGACCATGGATTCGGTGATCCAGATTTCCAAACCACCGATCTGCAGCACCTTGGCCACATGAATCGAAAAATCCATACACTATCCATCTCCTTTCTCTAAAACTGTCAAAGGCTAAAAATCAGAATTCTCCTCGTCCTCCTCCTCCCAAACCTGGAACTTCACGGAACCATCTTTGGGGGAAAGCCGCATCCGCATGGCCTGCCAATATGCCGCTCCCTTCAGGGAAAGCAAACCGACGGCCACGCCTGCCACATGGATTCCGGGCTCCAGAGCGGCAACGACCAGTAGGAGAAGGGTCAGCAGGTAGCGCAGGAAATACTGGGCCCGGACATAATTCCTGGCACCCACCGGATGCTTCCGCACCGCCTTCTGGAAAGTGGACCCCATCATCCAGATCTTCCCTATGGTGAACGCGACGCCCAACAGAAGCCCCAGGACAAAGGCTTGGGGCGACCGGACCAAAAAGATGCCCGGCAGGCCGACAGCCGCGGTGATGGCCAGGGCTTTCAGCGAAAGGGAGACTTCAGTCCTCTTTTTTCTTGTCATTACCGGTCTCCTTTTTCCGTGCCAAATCCTGTTTGTTCATCAGGACATACAAGTTCCTGAACGCGGCGCCAACTCCCAGTACGGTAAAAATCCCAAGAAAAAGCACACCCGTCCCGAATTTCCTGTCCAGAAACGCTCCGAACAGGATGCTGCCGATGATGGGTGTTGCCATCAGAAATCCTACCTGGCTCAAAAGCCCGAGATACTGCAAGGTCTTGCCGTTCCATTTCCCCATATGCCCTCCAGGGTGTTGTTTACCACTGCTTCACCACTGCATTATACAATGATTATGTACGGATGTCCATACACTGCTTGTGAATAGATTAACTATTTTGCATCAAAATGCAACTTTCTTCCCTCTTCCATATGGGTCCGGATGATCTGGGCAATCCGAATGGAAGCCTTCCCGTCCCCATAGGGATTGGCGGCTGTGGCCATACTGCTGTACGCCAGCGGATCCGTCAACAGCTCCTCCGTCAGGGCATAGACCCGCTCCTCTTCCGTTCCCGCCAGCTTCAAGGTTCCTGCCTCCACCCCCTCCGGTCGTTCCGTCACGTTCCGCAACACCAGAACCGGCTTCCCCAGGGAGGGGACCTCTTCCTGGAGGCCCCCGGAATCTGTCAGGACCAGGTGGCACCGAGCCATCAGGTTGTGCATGTCCTTCAATTCCAAAGGCTCCAGCAGCAGGATCCTGTCATGCCCTCCCAGGTGTTTCCTTGCCGTCTCCTGGACCAGGGGATTCAAATGCACCGCGTAGACCACCACCACATCCTCATGGGCCTCCACAATCCTACGGACGGCCCTGCAGATGTTTTCCAGCGGTTCACCGATGTTTTCCCTTCTGTGGGCGGTCATGACAATGACTTTTTTATGACGGTAGTCCACTCCGTTCAGCGCTTCCACCGTGAAACGGTAGTGGGGGTCCACTGTGGACTGGAGCGCGTCGATGACCGTATTCCCTGTGACGAAAATCTGGTTCTCCGGAACCCCCTCCAGCAGAAGATGCCTTTTAGCGGTTTCCGTAGGGGCGAAATGGAAATCCGCCATCACACCGGTCATCTTCCGGTTCATTTCCTCCGGAAACGGCTGGTACTTGTCATAGGTCCGCAGTCCCGCCTCCACATGCCCCACCGGAATCTGCTGGTAAAAGGCGGCCAGTGATCCGGCAAAAGTGGTGGTGGTGTCGCCATGGACCAGAACCAGGTCCGGACCCACCTCCTTCAGCACATCCTCCAGTCCCTGCAGGGCCCGGATGGTGATTCCGGTCAACGTCTGTCCCTGTTGCATGATGTCCAGGTCATGGTCCGGCTGGATGTCGAAAACCTCCAGCACCTGGTCCAGCATCTCACGATGCTGGGCTGTGACACAGACAAGGCTCTCCAAACCTTCCGCAGCCGCAACCGCTTTGACCACCGGCCCCATCTTGATGGCCTCCGGCCGTGTTCCAAAAATGCTCAGCACCTTGATTCCCATATCGCTACCTCCCGTCCTATTCTCCCCTTGCTTCCGTTCACTTTCTCCGCATCCTGGAGACCAGAAGGTCCAGGAACCAGATCGCCAGCATCAGGATGACCACCAATACGGCAAACAGCAGGTCTCCCATCGCCACCAGGATTCCCGCGATGCCGAAGCCGGCACTGACACCATACAGGGTCAGGACCGCCCTTCGGTGGCTCATCCCCTTGTCCACCAGGCGGTGGTGCAGGTGTCCCCGGTCTCCCTGGGAAATGGGTCTTTTGTTTGCGACCCTCCGGGCTATGGCGAAAAAGGTGTCGAAGATGGGCAACCCAAGAACTACTGCTGCAATAACCACCGTAATGGCCGTATATGTCTTCAAAAGTCCCTGGATGGAAATCACCGCCAGGGTGAATCCGAGGAATGTGGATCCCGTATCCCCCATGAAAATGGTGGCCGGGTTGAAATTGTGGGGCAGGAATCCGATGCAGGATCCTGCCAGGGTCGCCGTCAGCAGTATGCCGATTCCCGCCACTGCCGGTTCCCCGAACAGGATGGAAATGACCATCAGGCTCAGGGATGCGATGGAGGCAACCCCTGCGGCCAGACCATCCAGTCCATCGATCAGGTTGACCGCATTGGTCACACCGATGATCCAGATGACGGTTATGAACTTCCCGATATTCCCCAGATGGACAATCCCTCCGGGCACGAAAGGAACCGAGACCAAATCAAAGGCCGTCCCCGTAAAGATGACGATCAACGCCGCAAGCACCTGGAAAAAAACACGGATCCTGGGGGACAAGTCATAGATGTCGTCCAGCAGCCCAACCGTAGTGATGATGGTGGCTCCCGCAATGAGGCCGACCAGCTGCTTCAGGTCGTAATTTCCGATGAATGGCAGCAGCACCAGCACGGTGACGATGA
This sequence comes from Anaerotalea alkaliphila, assembly GCF_010179735.1. Taxonomy (GTDB): domain Bacteria; phylum Bacillota; class Clostridia; order Lachnospirales; family Vallitaleaceae; genus Anaerotalea; species Anaerotalea alkaliphila. The sequence goes on along the minus strand of NZ_JAAEEH010000005.1, from coordinate 26,135 downwards.
AACCGAAGTAGATTGCCGTGCCACCACCCAAGGGCATTGTCTTGGAGTGCATTCCTCTAGCCTTTGGCTCATCGATGGCCCCCACTTTGTAGGCGATGAGCTTGCTGACCGGCGTCATCAATGCCGTTATGGAAAAAGCCATGAGAAAGGCCCCGATATATACCCATGGCGCCTGGATTCCTTTTATAATTTCCACTGCAAAAATCCTCCTGTCGGGGAGATCCTCTCCCGACTATTTCGTTCCGAACAACCTGTCGCCGGCATCCCCCAAACCTGGGACGATATAGCCGTGGTCATTCAATTTTTCATCCAATGCTCCAATGTACATCTCCACATCCGGATGGTCCTTCCGCACCCGTTCCACCCCTTCCGGTGCTGCAATCAGGCATAGGAAGTGGATTCTGGTGACACCCTTGTCCTTCAGGAACTGGATGGCTTCCGATGCGGACCCCCCCGTCGCCAGCATGGGGTCCAAAACAAAAATATCCCGTTCCGATACGTCGTAAGGCAGCTTGCAATAGTACTCCACCGGATTCAATGTATCCGGATCCCTGTAAAGGCCGATGTGGCCTACTTTCGCCGTAGGCACCAGCTGCAGCATGGCGTCCACCATCCCCAATCCGGCACGGAGGATGGGGACAATCCCCAATGTCTTGCCTGCAATCTGCTTGGCTGTCGTTTTTGCTACAGGTGTCTCGATTTCCACATCTTCCAACGGCAGGTTCCTGGTCGCCTCATAGCACATGAGCATGCCGATTTCGGACACCAGTTCCCTGAATTCTTTGGATCCCGTTTCCACCTTCCGCAAGACCCCGATTTTATGTTGGATCAACGGATGGTCCATTACATGAATGTTCGACATGGCGCTTCCTCCTTTGTCTATTGCTGTCCGCTTGCCTTTCCTTCTATGCCGTCGATTCTCCTCTGGTGCCTCTCGTCCTGGGAAAAGGGCGTCTCCAAAAAGGTTTCCACAATCTTCTTGGCCACTTCCGGCCCCACGGTCCTGCCCCCCAACGCCAGAATGTTGGCATTGTTGTGCTCCCGGGTGGCCTGGGCGGAAAAGCATTCGCTGCAAAGGGCCGCCCGGATGCCGGGGATGCGGTTTGCGGCAATGGAAATGCCGATGCCCGTCCCGCAGATCAGGATGCCGAATTCGGCTTCTTTGGAGAGCACCTTGTCCGCAACGGTGCGGGCATAATCCGGATAATCGACCGACTTCTTGTCGTAGCAGCCGAAATCCTTGTACTCATAGCCCTTTTCCTCCAAGAAGGCCATAACCTCCTGTTTCAAATCAAATCCTCCATGGTCCGATGCGACTGCTATCATAGCACTTTCCTCCTTATGTTCATGATGGTTGCCTGGAGCATGCCGGCGCATGTCCGGTATGTCTCCAGGGATCCTCCGTACGGATCCGGAACGTCCCCAGTTCCTCCTGCAAACGGGAGCAGGGTTCTGATTTGGCTTCGATATTCTGGGAACGCCGTTTCCAGCACCTTTTGATGGGTCCTGGTCATGGCCAGGATCAGCGTATCTTTTGACAAATCACTATATTCTATCATTTTTGACCTATGCTTTTCAATATGTATGTCATATTCTTTCATGATTTCGACCGCCTGGGGGCTTGGAGGCATGCCATTCGCTCCAGCCAGCCCTCTGGAAAGGACAACGCCTTCGAATTCCGGAATAATTTTTTTGAACAGCCCTTCGGCCATGGGGCTCCTGCAAGTGTTGCCTGTGCACACGAATATGATCCGATCCATCCTCCACCATCCTTACACATGTACGACCCGGTTTCCCGCCGCCTTCATCAGCCGGTTCATGGTAGCCAGGCCCAAGTCTTCGCTGGAAAACCCTTCGGAATAGATGTGCTCTATCTGCAGGCCATCCATGTCCCGAAGCACCTTGAACAGGTTGGCGGCAACCTCCTCCGGCCGTGCTCCACTCCCAACCGCCAACACCACGGCATCCCCGTACAGGTTGGCCGTTTCCGCACTGGCGATGACGCCGGCCCTTTTCCCCTCCATTCTCCTGCGCTCCAACTGTTCCTTGATGTAAGCCGCCACCCGGTCCGGATCCCCCAGCACGATCTCCATTTGTCCCTTGGGCGCATAGTGCTTGTATTTCATTCCTGGGGCCCTGGGCAGGAGATGTTCCCCGTTCTCAAATACCGTCGGATCCACTTCCACGGGACCGACGACGTGTTCCAGCATGCTTACGGTGACGCCGCCGGGACGAAGGACCACGGGAATCTCCCCGGTCATGTCCACCACCGTGGATTCCAGCCCAATCCGCGCGCTTCCTCCGTCGATGATCACATCCACCCTTCCGGAGAGGTCTTCAATGACATGCTCCCCCAGGGTGGGGCTTGGCCTGCCCGACACGTTGGCGCTGGGGGCAGCCACCGGCACCCCTGCCTTTTGGATCAGTTCCAGCGCGATGGGATGGGAAGGCATCCGTACAGCCACCGTATCCAATCCGCCGGAGGTGGCCGCCGGGATGCTCTCCCGTTTCTTGAACACGAGGGTCAGGGGCCCCGGCCAAAACCGGTCCACCAGACGCATCGCCTTTTCCGATATTCCTGTGGCATACAGCGTCAGCTGCTCTTTCCGGCCGATATGGACGATCAGGGGATTGTCCGAGGGCCTTCCTTTGGCAGCATACACTTTACCGATAGCTTCCCCATCCAAGGCGTTCGCCCCAATCCCATAGACCGTTTCCGTTGGAAACGCCACCAATCCTCCCCCGCGCAAGACCGCGGCCGCCTCATCGAAATCATTGCCATGGATTTCCAAAAGGTCCTCCATGGCAATTCCTGTCTTCTCCGGCGAAAGATGTATTATTTTCGTATTCATTGCAGACCACCTTCCCTCTTCGGTTCCTCCGTATCCATCAAGCGCAACCCCGTGTAGACCATGAACACCCCTCCAAGAAAGACGACACCCAATTGGCCGATGTTCTGGACATCCATCTGCAGCGCCATCATCAGCAGGACCACCACGTTGAAGGTGACATGGGAGACCATGGCCGGCAATAGGGATCCCGTCTTCCAGACGAGCAGCCCGTGCAACAGGGCCATGGGAAAAACCAGGACCCCCTGCAGAAGGTTCTTGTGTCCGACCGCAAAGAGCAGCCCCTGGGCCAGTACAGCAGTTGCGGCCCCGAACCCGCGCAGGAAATGGTGCTGGAAGAACCCCCTGTAAATCATTTCTTCCACAATGGGGACCACGACTCCAATTCCAAGCAACCACCATGCCAACGGATATGCCTGGAACACCTCCGGCTGCACTACGGACAGTTCCAGGGACGAGAATCTCCCCGCCAGATTTGCGGCGCCCTGCAGGAGGAGCACCAGCCCCACTCCCAGCCATGCGCCTACCAGCAAGTTCCTTGCCGATGTCCTGCGTACCTGGAAAGGTTCCATGTTCCGTTCCCAAACCACCCACCGCACAAGTCCCAGAACCAGAAGGACCATGCATTGGACCAGAACGGAATGGCCTGGGCCCCATTCCATGTCCTCCCGTCCTCCAACCAGAGCCAGCAGATAGACACCATAATATGCGATTTTTTGAACCAACAGCACGATGGCCACGTACAGCGCACCTTCCAGAATGTTTTTCACTTTTCCCATCGGTCACTCCAAATATTGGGACAGGACATCCCATACCCCGCGGTTCTCCAGACCCAGCTTCCAGGAAGCCGCCCCCGCCAGGCCGTACGCCTGCACCAGTTTCATTTTTTCCTCCAAGGAGCGCAGGTCTTCCACCCAAATCTTGTAGGTTGCTCCCTCCGCCTGATACTCCGCATAGTATTGCCCTGTCTCCTCGTCCCAAAAGGGCACTACGCCTCTTTGTCCCAGGATGGTCTGGATGGCATTCATCCCCAGCGCCTGGGAAGAACGGGTCATCGCTTCCCCTTCTCCTGTCTCCTTCCAGAGCCTGGCGTAAAACGGCACTCCCAGCACCACCTTCTCTTTGGGGACCTCCAGCAATGTTTCCCGCACCCCTTTGTCCACAAATCCAATGGATGCCACGGAGCCGCTCTTTTCCGAACCGCTGTAATGCTCGTCGTACCCCATGATGATCAGGTAATCGATGTACTTGCCAATCTCTTCCCTTCCGTAATGTACGCTCCAAGGGGAGGGGACATACATGTCCACGGACACAACCACCCCTTCCTTGCGCAAAGGGATGGCCAGTTCTTTGACGAACTGCACATAGTAGGGTCCGTCGGCAACCGCAACGCTCTCGAAGTCGATGTTGATCCCGTCCAGACCATACCTGCGGACGTATTCCAGAATCTGCTCCACCACAAATTCCCGTTTGGCCGTGCTTTTCAAGACCTCATGGGTCCGGCTGCTGTTGAATGCGTTGCTGAACAGGGCCCAAACCTGCATTCCCCGGGCATGGGCCCATTCCACATAGGACGGGTCCGCAATGCTCTTGACGGTTCCCGCCTCATCGGCAATCTCAAACCATGTCGGGGAAACCACGTTCACTCCCCGCACATTCTGGAAGGCCGCCTCCACATTCCGGTTTGCGGCCAAGGTCGTCACCTGGTGCCAGGTCAGGTTCAATTTCCCGTCGAAATCCTTCAAGGGTTCCGGATCCGGCTGGTCCAATTTCGTCGGTACCGCCGGCACCTCTTCCCTTTTTCCCAAGGACCCTGCCTTCACATAGCCGGCCAGGCCTTCCTCTGTGGTGATCCGCACCCATTCCCCTTCTTCCCAGTGGATCCAGACAGTCTCCCCTCTCTTCAACATCCTGTAGTAGGCCGACTTGTGGTTGTCCCTGACGCGCAAAGCCGCTCCCGGAAGCCACCCTGCAATCCTGGCACGGGTCCCTGTCTCCGTCGGGTTTTCCACAACCAGCACGTTCAGCTCTTCTTTATATTCCATCCCATGGTCCGCATAGGTTTCCACCAGGTCCATGGGGAGATGGAGCCTTCCTGGGGACAATTCGACGACCGGTGATTCCAGGGAGCGGGTCTCCCCGTTGAACCTGTAGGAAGTTTCCCCCTCCCCCATCCGCAACACATCCCTATAGGTGGTGTAGCTTAGGACCTGTTCGTCCGGATCGTAGAAGAATTGGTCGTTCACATAGTCTTTCACAAAGGCATATGGCAAATGGATCTGCCCTTCGTGAAACACCGGCGGATCTTCCAATTCCAGAACTTCCCCTTCGTACAGGACATTGAGCCCTTCTTCCCGATCCAAAGGCAACAGCTGGGACGGTTCGGCGGTCCTGATGCTGGGAATCCGCGCTACGATCGCCCGGGCGACCCCCACACCTGCACGGTTGCCCAGCACCAATAAAAGTCCCCCCAAGAGCGCCGTCAATAGGACAGCCAGAAATACGGCCAAAACAATCTTCCCGATCCGCTTCATCGCAACCCCTCCACATTTTCCTGGCAACTTCATATCCTTTAGTTTAACACATTACAGACCTTTGCGCACATGAAATTGCACAAAGGGGATACGCAAGCCATTTTGCGGATACCTCTCAAGTATCCTTGACGGGAATGCGGAAGTTCCACCTGCATTTCCTCAAGCAGGACGCTCGTGTACAAAAAAAAAGCGTGGCAGGCCACGCTTTCCGTCGTAAAACAAAAGACCGCTGCAAACGGTCCGAAGTAGGGAATAGATTGGACACCTCCCAGCACCTTGGGGCAGCTGCCAGGGACCTGTCCTTTCATATTTCCATTATACGACCAGGGCATCCTTATGGAAAGTGACCGGAGTCATCCTTTCCGGTGACCCTGGTCATCATCATCGCCGAACGTGTGCATCGGAAGGGCCGCATGGATATGAAAGCCCTTCCCTTCCGGCGAGCCGCACTGGAAGCTTCCTCCCAGTTCCCGGGCCCGGGCCGCCATCCCCTGCAACCCATTGCCGAATTCCAGTTGCTCGCATCCACGTCCATTGTCCACCACCACCAGCTCCGCCCGCAGGGGGGACAAACGGAGGGCGATGGCCATCTCGCTGGCTTCCCCGTGCTTCAGCGCATTCGTCATGGCTTCCTTCAAGATCCGCAGCAACGCCTCTTCCGCCTTTCCGGACACGGAATTCTCCAGGCCATGGGCCACCAACCGGACCTGTATGCCTGAAACCTTGAATTCCTCCATCATCTTCTCCATGGCTTCCTTCAGGGATTTCCCCGGAATTGTCGAACGGACACGGCCTTGCAAGGAACGCTTCAATTCCAGCAGGCCGTTCCTTGCGATTTCCATGCTCTGCTCCACCTTCACCTGCGCCGTCTTCCTGTCCTTCTTCGCCGCCTCCAACAAGGAAATCACCAGGATGATGGAGTGCCCCAAGATGTCATGCACCTCTTTTGATATCCTGTGCCGCTCCTTTTCAACCGCCAGTTTCTCCTTTACCAGAAGGCTCCCTTCCAGCGCCTCGTTGATTTGGGCCAAGGAAAAGTTCTTCTCCTCCAGTTCCAACAGCAGGACTTTGCTGGCTGTGATGTCCTTCATGCTGAACACCGTCCCCAACACCCTTCCCTTCCTGTTCCGCACCTGCCGCACCTGCCATTGGATGTAGCGTTTACGTCCTTTGCCCGATGTCTCCAGTTCCAGTGAGCCGCTGCTTTGCGTGCCCCTGACAATGGCTCCGTACAGGCGCTCCAAGGAGTCCCCTTCAAAAAAGCCGTTCCGCACCATGACGAAGAAATCTTCCACCTTGGTGTGGACCTTCAATATGCCCAGGCCCTGCATGGCCGCCTCCATGGCCGGATTCAGTCCGACGATCCGGGCATCCTGGTCCAGCAACAGGACACCCTCCTGCATGCTTTCCATGATTTTCCTTCTGGATATCTTCTGCACATCGAAGGTATTGTTGCTGTAGGCCATGGCACCCATCATGAACACCCACCCGTTGACGGCCAGCGGCGTATAGTCCCATCCAGACGGAATCCATCCCCCCAGGACTCCGCTCCCGTAGCCCATGACCAGCAGGAATGTCCCGACCAGCACCCATCGTCCAAAACGATGCCCCTCATTCGTCCGGATCTTCAGGACCAGATGCCTGAACGCAAGAAACAACAGGCCATATGCATACGCAAGGGACAACACCAAGAAGCCCGTCCCCAAGACATCCGCCTCCGTCAGGACACCCACCATATGGACCCCGAACAGCAGCGCAGCCCCCAGATGCAACAGGACCATCTGCATCCACCCCAGGGAATTCCCAAAGCGATAGTACCGGGTGAAGAGAAACAAGGCCACCGGAAAGAAAAGGATTCCCAGCATCCGGATTTCCTGAAGCACCAGGTGCAACTCAGACTCCAGCTCCAAGTCGTTCAGCAGGGTTCCGATGGTCCAAATGCCGATGACCAGTTGGACGTCAAAAAAGTAGGTCATGTACCGGTCCCTGACCGACCTGAGGTGGATCATGAAGCCCAAACCCGCAAAAAAAAGGAAGCCGCAGACATAGCCAGCCATCTTGAAAAACAGCAAATGCTCCATGGACACCACCTTCCGTTATGCGGGGTTAAAAAAGGTCATGGTTGATGGCGAACACGGCAATCTGCATGCGGTCCTTCAAATCCAACTTTCCGAGGAGTTTCGAAACCTTGTTCTTGATGGTGCCCTCCGTGAAGCCCAGCGCATCGGCAATCTCCTTGTTGCTCTTCCCGTCCACAATCATTCCGATCATCTGCACTTCCAGCGGAGTGATCCCCAACCGCTCCACCATGCCTTCCCCGCTTTCCTGACGGCTCCCCAACTGATGGAGTTCGTAACGCAGGGTTTCCAGCACATGCCCATGGAAAATCTTGAGGCCATGGTAGGCGCCCCGGACCGCCAGAACCAATTCCTCCGGCTTGATGTCCTTGACGATATATCCATCCGCACCACGGTCCAGCGACTCCAAAATGCTTTCCTTGTCCTCGAAAGTAGTGAGCACCAGGACCTTGATGGAAGGGTACAGCTCCTTTATCTGCCGCATGGCTTCCCTCCCGTCCATATGGGGCATGCGCAGGTCCATCAGCACGACATCCGGCCAGTGGAGCTTGCAGTTCCTGACAGCCTCCAGGCCGTCACCGCCCCCATCCACCACCGATATGCCTTCATCCTGTTCCAGCATGAACAGCAACGTTTTCCGCAACAGGACCTGGTCGTCAACCACCATTACCTTGATCATGTCCAACCTCCGTCTTCTTATAATGGCCCACCGACATACGGATTTCCGACAGTCCCTGTCTGGCCCTGTCCGTTGCCGCCTCCAGCGCCTCCTTTGCAGAGGGCCCCCAGGCGTCCCTTTGCAGCTGCAATTCCGCCACTTCCAGCAACGCCAGCAATTCTGCCATGGAATGGCCAAGGGTATGATGGAACTCCTGCAGGATCCTGTTCCTCTCCTTTTCCACCGTCCAGGCTTGGATGGACTCCAGCTGGCCCCGCAGACGCTTGTTCGCTTCTTCCATGGCACGGTTCTTGTCTTCCAGGTCTCTGGAAAGCTGGATCATGGACGTCACATCCCAGAAGGTGACCAGGGTGGCCGCCTTGTTGCCATACAGTCCGGCAATCGCCTTTGCCGTGTAACGGAGGGTCTTCTCCCGACGCTCCGTCCGAATGTGTATTTCTCCGTTAAGCACGGTTTCCCTCCCCGCATCCACCGCATAGGATAGGGAGTCGACAGAACGCTTGTCCACCGCAACACCGCGCAGCTGCTGGATGAAATGCCCGTATCCGGTCCCTTGGGACAGGGCGGGGAGGAAGGTGAAAAACCCCGGGGTGCAGTCGATGATGCGCCCCCCCTCGTTGACCACAAGCATGCCCTCCTCCATGGTCTCCAGCAAGGTGGCCATGGCCTGGGGCATCAGGTCCAGGAACTGGTACTTCAGGATGGCAACCATGGTCAAGAGCAGGGACAGGGGAAGTGCCATCACCGGAGTGTACTTTCCCATCTCAAACAAATCCGCAGCCGAGATGCTATAGGAGAAGGGAACAAGCAGGGTCGCCACCACGAACAACAGGTTCTGTTTCTTGTACCGCGAACGCAGGCTGTAGGATGGAACCAGAAAGAAACTGTTCCCAAGGCCAAAACACAGCAGGGAGGTCCCCAACATGATCCAGGTGGAGACACCCTCCCCCTTCTCCAGCAACATGCCGGCATACACTGTGGAAGGCATTGCGAGCAAAAGCAGGATCCAGCGGAGCTTAGGCATGGATTTCAGCGTGTGCGCATAGGCAAAAACCAAAAAAACAGGCGCCATGAAAGCTATGGGCCCATATTGCATCAAAGACAGCGCCTCCCGGAAGGCTCCTTCAGGCGCAACAACCTCCAGGAGGCGCAGGATGGTCCATCCCAGCACAAGACCCTGGAGAACCACGTAGGTGGTTGTGACCTGGCTCCTGTTGGCCTGGGTGGCCACATATAAGATCAAAAACAGGATCAGCGTGGCGGACGCCAGCAGGAATCCCGCCATCAGCATTTGTTCCATTGCTCCACTCCTTTGTCCTGCATCTTCCGGAAACCGTTGCCCTGGATTTCCTTGTCTTCACTATACCGGAAGTTTGCCGTGAACGCAAGATTGGAATCGCTCAACCCTGCCTGCCTAGCGTGACGCGCATCTCCTCCTCCCCTGAAGCCAGGGCCAGCAGCAGGGAGACCGGAATCCCCTTCCTGTCCACCACAATCTCCAGCGCCCAGGGACCTTCCGGAAGAAAGGTTCCTGGCGGGATCCCCGCATCCCGCCACAGGTCCTGCAGCCGGTCCCCTTCCATGCGATAGGAGAATCCACCCTTGACCGGATGGACCACAACGGTTCCGTAACCTATCCGCGCCTGCAGGCCTTGCATTTCCTGCGGAACCAGGGGAACCTCATAGGACAGGAGGCTGGAACCGTAAGGTACGGAAACCTCCAGATGCATCATGCCCTTCCTCCCATCCAGAACGACCTCCAGGCGGGCCAGTTCCATGCCCATTCCTTCCAGGCCGCCCACGTAGGTTTCCATCCCTTCCTCCAGCCACGCCTCCGTAAGTCCCAGGGTTTCCGCTCCCGCCTGTTCCCATGCCAAGCGCTGGCCGCCGGCAATCAGAACCAGGAATGCCATGAACAGCAGCATCCAACAGGATTCAGCCCTGTGCCAGATTTTCAAAAAACACCTCCAGCCCTTCCTCCTGCATCAGAGCCATCCTGTGCAGGAAGGATACAATCCCCTCATCTTCCATTTCCGCCTTGGTGATCAAAAAATTGGACAGTTCCTTGAATCCCATGCACCGGTCTCCCCCTTCTTCCGACTGGATGGGGACATACAGGAATCTATACGGCTTGCTGGACATTCCATCGATGAAGATCAGCTCCGGGGACAGATGGAACCCCTGAAAGGGAAGCAAATGGTGGGATGCTTCTTCCTTTGCGTTCTGCAGGCATTGAAAAAGCTTCTGCAGTTCCTGCAAGGTGATCCGTTTCTTTTCATAGCGGTCCCGAAGGCTGCCCGTGCCTTCGATGTCATAGAACAACCGATACCGTCCGTTCTCCACAAGTGTTTTGACGCCCAGCAAGCCTGGAATCCTGTTGTGCTTCAGCATCTCCAGCTTGTGCCACACCACGGCTTCCTGTTCCACATGCACCAGGAGACAGGCCTTCTCCTCCATCCTGCTGATACCCATTTCAATGCCCATCCGCAACCCTCCTCCTAGAAATTGAATTGGTCCACACGCATCTGGCCTAAAATGGAGGCCAGCAGCTGATTGATATGTTCCTTGAACAGAAAAGCAAGTCCGATCAACACCACGATGATCAACGCTATTTCAATCACACCCATACCCTCTTCATTCCGCAAACACTTGATCAACCGCATTCCGCTCCTCCTCATCCCATCAAAACCCAATCGAGGCGAAGGTGGGGGTCATGACAATCAGGATGATGGCACAAAGCAGGATTCCCATGGGAAGCACCAGTTTGCTGCTGGCCTTTTCCCCTTCTTTCCTAGCCATTCCTATCTTGTCGTTCCACGCATCCCTGGCCAACGAATCCAATTGCTCCACCATGTTCCCGTTCCCTTTTTGCATTCCCTGGAGCAGGATGCCCGCAAACCGCTGGACTTCCTTCGTCTGGCATCGTCTGCCCAAGGCTTCGAAAAGCTCCTTCTCCGTTTTCCCCATCTGCCACTCCTCCAAGGCCAGCCGCAATTCAGAAACGAAGGGATTCTCCCGGGTGGCTTCCCCTCCCTGCCGACAGACCTTGTCCAGTGCCTGGCGCACCGTCATGCCCGCATTGATGAGCAGGGTCAGGCTCCGCAACAGTTCCGGAAACCTTTTCCCCATTGCTGCCTTTCGCTTCCGGGAGACCGTCTTCAACTCCTGGCTCTTCACCAGGGCCACCGCAATCCCGAAGAAGATTGCCCCCAACAGGTTGTTTCCCAATTCGGCCAGGGCCTTCGACCCTCCATTCCCATAGGAAATGGCTGCGGCCTCTCCTAGGACCGCCTCCGGAAGGAGGACGGTCCTCCCGGTGGAAAGCGTGTTTTCCTGCTCCATGAAATCCCGCAGCTCTTTGGAGATCCATTTCCTGTACTCCTCCGGGCTTCTCCTGATTTCACCGAACACCAGCTTCCAGGCCTTCTCCTCCTGAATCCTTTGGCCATTGTATTCAGCCATCAGGATGGCCGTCAGGCCTACTTCCGTCCCTTTGGAAATGGTTTGGGACTTCAGAACCTCGCCCCGGTTGGTAAGCAAGTCCTGGCGCCCGCTTTCCCACCGGATTCCAATCCTGCCGGTGGCATCCCTGGACGGAAGGGACAGGTCCCCTGTGATCCCCTCCAGGCTTTCGTCCCCCCCCGGCAACCCATCCCCCAGCCCCTCCGCCACTTCCAGCAGATAAGCGCGCAGCATGGCCTCGGAATCCACATGCGGCTCCAACTCCAGCTGGAGCCGGTCCTCGATGGTCATCCCCTCCCATTCGGTTTCATACTCCAGCTCCAGGAACCGGGTGCCTTCGGACAAGCTTCCCTTTACCAGCTGCCCCTCCTGCAATTCCCCTTGTCCTCCGGTCCATGCCGCTACCTGCAGGCACACGACCAGGCATATGGCCAATCCGGCACCCGCCACCCCCAGCCCCAGCACTTCCGCCAGATACCTGTGGAGATTCTCCTCCCATCCGTCCTCCCCATAGGCGCTCTGCACCATGTCTTTCATGATGGGGCTGCCCGTCAGCCTGTCCTTCCAAGGCATCCTGCAAAGGATCCTTTCCCCTACCGCCGTGGTGCCATCCAGCCAACGCCACTTCATTTTCTGTCACACCTCGATTCTTATTATTTTCCTGCCGATGAAAAATACCGCAACATAAAGTCCAAGACCGAGCAGCATCACCGCCCTCCCAAGGCCGGTATGGTACATCACCTGGGTGAAGGAGGGGGAAATCCCCTTCAGATATAGTATGATCAGAGGAAGCAGAAGCATCAGGAGCATCAACTCATACCTTTTTTCCGTTGTGATGATTTCAATCTCCTTTTCCAGCTCCATCCGCTCATGCATCCGCAGGGCCGTGTACTGGATGACTTGGGTCAGGTCCCCGCCCGTCCTGTTTGCGATCACAAACACCTCTGCGAATTGGCGGATCTCTTCAATGTCCGCTTCACCCGAGAACTCCAGAAGGATCTCCTCCAAATTCCTGTTCACCGCAATCTGGTTTTCAAACTCCTGGAACACCTGCACGATCCTGCTGCCCGGGGGGTAGATGACCTGCAGGTCGCTGACTGCCGAACGGAAGGCGTTTTCCACCGATTTTCCAACACCTAGGGATGCGGAAACACTGTAAAGCGCATCCTTGAACTGGAGTTTCAACGCATAGGCCGCACGCTCCTGGTACAGGGCTTCCATCGTTCCCATCCAGAAGATTCCGGTCGATCCCACCGCCAGGGCCACAAACAGGTTGTTGAAAAAAACCAGGCCCAACAGGATCATCCCCAAGATGCCCAGCGCCCTGAACACCCAGCTTCTTGTTTCCTTATCCTTCATGCAATCCCGCCTTCTCCAGCTTCCTTGTCCGGCACATCGGTTCATCCGTCCTGGTCAACTTTCCTTCCCGGTAGAGGTACAAGGGGTGGAGCTGGATCCGATCCTCCCGCAGGTCCACCACCTCCACTATTTCCATCACCTTCCTGCTGTGGTCCCCCATGCGTTCCAGATGGACAACCAGGTCTATGCCGGATACGATCTGCTGGCGTATGGCCGTGGAAGACATCCGGGCAGCCGCCAGAATCATGGTTTCCAAGCGGTTCAGCATGTCCCTTGCGCTGTTGGCGTGTCCCGTGGATAGGGACCCGTCGTGTCCGGTATTCATGGCCTGAAGCATGTCCAGAGCCTCCTCGCCCCGGACTTCCCCCACCACAATCCTGTCGGGACGCATCCGCAACGAGGTCTTGATCAGATCCCGGATGGTGATTCCCCCGGTACCGGTCAGGTTTTCATTCCTCGTTTCCAGACGGACCAGGTTTCTGATTTGCCTGATCTGCAGTTCTGCCGAATCCTCGATGGTGATGATCCGTTCATCCGAAGGGATGAAGTTGGACAACACGTTCAGAAATGTCGTTTTTCCGGTTCCTGTACCACCGGAAATGAAGATGTTGTACTTTGCCTTCACCATCCTTTCCAGAAAAACCGCTGCATCCCTCTCCAAAGTCCCCTTTTCCACCAGCCTTTCCATCGTAAGGGGATTGTCCGGGAACTTCCTGATGGTCACCACCGGGCCATCCAATGCCGCCGGCGGCAGTACGATGTTCACCCGGGAACCGTCCTCCAATCGGGCATCACAGATCGGATTCTTTTCATTCACCACCCGGTTCACCCGGGACACGATCCGCTGGATCAGGTCTTCCAGCTTCTCCTTGTTGTCGAACTCCACCTCTTCCCGGTACATGCGCCCGTCCTTCTCCACAAAGATTTCGGAAGGCCCGTTCACCATGATTTCCGTCACGGCATCATCGTCCAGCAGCGGCTGGAGCAGGTCAAGCCGGCGCAGGCTGTTGAATATTCCGGAAAAGATGCCGATCCTCTCGTCCAACGTCACTGGCTCCGTCCCCCTCCATTCCTGGATGGAGGCGTCAATCAACCCGGCCACATGGGTATCGTCCGGGGGAGTCCCCCTTTGCCGGTTCAGCGATTCGTACACCATGGCCTGCACCTGTTCCCATGCCGGACTCTTCTTCATCCCTTCCATGCATCCATCCTCTCCTGGGCGATCCGGCGCACGGCCTCTCCGAATTGTCCGCCCATTTCTATTCCCAATACCCCGTTCTGTACTTTGGACGCCTCTGGCACCCAGGGAATGCCATGCCGGCCTTCCCCCTGCATTTCCATCTCCTCCATCCCCGGATTCACCTGGTTCACCACAGGAACCGTCTTCTCCAGCCAATGGTCCAGCTGCTGGGCCGCCAGGTCCCGTTTCCAGGCCTCCTGTTTCTGATGCCCACGGATCCCTCCTGCGACGATGCACCAAATCTCATCGCATCCTTCCATTGCATCCCGCTGGAAAGGTGTCATGGCATTTCCAAGATCCAATACAACGAACTGGTATCCGGTATGGTCCATCAGGTGTCGGATCGCCGATTGCAGCAGTTTCCCATCCAGATGGTCCAAATCCCCCGAAGCGTCCACAGGTCTGAAATAATGCAGGTATCCTTCCGCCCCCTTTTCCACAGGCAGTGTCCACTGGACGGATGGGATTTTTCTGATCTTGTGGAAATGGTAGATCATTTCCGACAGGTTCCCGTTGCTGCAGGGCAAATTCCCGATGTCCCGGAAGGTATAAAGCCCCTCCAAAGGCATGTAGAGGACCTTGGCTGCGATTTCCGCCAATGCCAGGGACAACCCGACCCCCACGGTGGTTTTCCCTCCTCCTCCCATGGGGCTGTAGATGCCGATGATCCTTTCAAATCGGTTGAAGGCAGGCACCGGAACCCGATTCCCCTGGCTCGCGGCCAACCTTCCGATCGCCTCCTCCATGGCATCCATGCGCTGGTACCGCATCATCCTCTTGTACCGTTCCTCCGGCACCTTGCTCAACGCTTCCGTCATTACAACGACCGGCAACGCCGGGTCAAAATCCAGTTCCAACTCCAGGTACTCCTCCGCGAGCAGCAGAAGGTCCAGCGGCTGCAGCCTGTAAGCCTCTTTCACTTCCTGGATATGGTGGAAATTGAAGATTTGGAAATTGTTCTTTTTCGAAAAGACCAGGTAGGTGGTGAACGCCTGGATATAGGGTGTGTCTTCACTTAAAATGGCTATGTTCCTTTTGGACAAAAGACCCCTCCTCCTGTGTTGCCCGACTTGTTCTTATGCTGGAATGGAATGGGATGGAATGGGTTGGAGCCGCATCCCTGTACCCATCATTATAGGGCGTGCGCACGCCTCTGCCTATAGTACGTCCTACCCATTCCATCCAAAAAGGACGGCTGCCTGCGGCAGCCGTCCTTCTATTTTTCCAAATTTCCAAATTTTGTGAACTGTCCCATCCAGACCAGGTCCACCGTCCCCGTAGGGCCGTTCCGCTGTTTCGCTATGATCAGCTCCGCCTGGTTCTTGGCATCCGTATCCGGGTTGTAGTATTCGTCCCTGTACAGGAACATGACCACGTCCGCATCCTGCTCGATGGCGCCGGATTCCCGGAGGTCGGACAGCATGGGCCGGTGGTCAGCCCTCGCTTCGCACGCACGGCTAAGCTGGGACAAGGCGATGACCGGAGCGCCAACTTCCCTGGCCAGACTCTTCAGGGATCTGGAAATCTCCGAGATTTCCTGTTGTCTGGAGTCGCTTCTTCCACTTCCGCTCATCAACTGGAGATAGTCGATCAGCACCAGGTCCAACCCTTTTTCTAGCTTCAGCTTCCGGCACTTGGCTTTCATCTCTCCCACGGTGATTCCCGGGGTGTCGTCGATGAAGATGGGCGATTCCCCCAGAATCGCCGCCCCCCGGAGCAGCTTGGTCCACTCCTCGTCCTCCAGATTTCCCGTCCGCACCTTCTGCGCGTCCACCATGGCTTCCGAGCAGATCATCCTATTGACAAGCTGCTCTTTGGACATTTCCAAGCTGAAAATGGCTGTGGATTTCCCTTCCTTGATTGCCGCGTGCTGGGCCACATTCAAGGCGAAGGCAGTCTTTCCCATGGAGGGCCTGGCTGCAATCAGGACCAGGTCTGCCGGTTGCAGCCCCGCTGTCTTGTAGTCCAGATCCAGGAATCCGGAAGAGATGCCGGTTATGTTTCCCGTGCTCTTGTGGGCAGCCACAATCTTGTCCAATGTAGGATTGATCAGTTGCTTGACGCTGGCGAACTCCTCCGTCTTGCGGTTTTGGATGATGTTGAAAATCCTTTCCTCCGCACTGTTCAGGATGTCTTCCAGCTTGTTCCTTCCGTCGTACCCCTCCGCCGCGATGTCCTGTCCGGTCCGGATCAGTTTGCGGAAAACCGCCTTTTCCTTTACGATTGTGGCATAGTTCTTGATATGGGCCGACGTGGGCACCGCCATCGCCAGCTTGGACAGGTACTCGATTCCTCCCAGCTGCTCCAGAACGCCATGATCCTCCAAGACGGCCTTCAAGGTCACCAGGTCCACCGGCTTGTTGCTGTTGTAGAGGTCTGTGATCCTCTCAAAAACCACCTGCAGGTCGGGCTGGTAGAAATCCCCTGGCTCCAGATGTTCCAGCGCGATGGCGATCGCTTCCCGATCCATGATCATAGAGCCTATGACCGATTGTTCCGCCTCCAAACTATGGGGGGGCACCCTTTTTACAACTTCCTCCACGTCCATTCACTCCATTGCAGGATGGCAGCCGATGCGGCATGCCATGCGCAGCCTATTCTTCTTCCACCACTTTGACAGCCAGTTCCGCGGTTACCTTGGGATGCAGTTTGACGGGTACCATGGTTGTTCCCAGCGCCTTGATCGGTTCACCGAGCAGAAGTTTCTTCTTGTCGATTTTCAATTGCAGCTGTTCTTCGATTTCCTTGATGATTTCCTTTGTGGATACGGAGCCGAAGATCCTTCCTCCCTCGCCTGCCTTGATCCTGATGGTGATGGAGGCTTCCTTCAACGTCTCCGCCAACGCCTTGGCTTCCTCAAGGATTTCCTGCTGCCTCCGCTCTTCCGCCGCGTTCTTGAGCTTGATGTCGTTCAGCGTCTTGCTGGTCGCCTCAATCCCATATTTTTTTGCGATCAGGAAATTGCGGGCGTAGCCTTCGCTCACCTCTACGACATCTCCTTTTTTACCTACATTCTTCACGTCCTGCAGCAATACGATTTTCATTCCTTCTCACCTTCCTGTATGTGTTCGTCTATTGTCATTTTCAAGAGCCGCAACCCCTCTTCTATGGTGGTGTTTGGCAATTGGGCCCCAGCCACGCTCAAATGGCCTCCTCCCCCCAGCTTCTCCATCAGGAACTGTACGTTGATGTCGTCCAGCGACCGGGCGCTGATGTAGACGGTTCCGTTGATGTCGGAGAGCACGAAAGACGCTTTGATTCCCGAAATCCCCAAGAGCTCGTCCGCCGCTTGGGCCGCAACCAAGGTTGCGTTGGCAACATTGGAGGGGCATACGGCCAGGGCGACCACATCCTTGTATACGATCGAATCCTTGACCGCCGTCGCCTTCGCCTTATAGGACTCCATATCGTTCTTGAAGAGCTTTCTCACCCGGATCACATCGGCGCCATTCCTGCGCAGGAAAGCCGCCGCTTCAAAAGTTTTGACCCCTGTCTTCACAACGAAATTTTTGGTGTCGACGGAAATCCCCGCAAAAAGGGCATCCGCTTCGATGGGATCCAACTTGACCTTTTCGGAAATGTAGCGCAAAATTTCCGTGATCATTTCACATGTAGACGATGCATAGGATTCGATGTAGCTGAGCACGGGATTCTCGATATAATCCGCACTTACCCTGTGATGGTCGAATACGACAACATTCTTCGTCATGTCCAGTACAGCAGGGAACTCCATGTAACTCGGCCTGTTAACATCCACAACCACCACCAGGGTGCTCTCATCGATATAGCCGGCCACCTGGCTGCTGTTCAAAAAGAGATCCTCCGGATAATGTTCGCTCTGCACCACCCTGTCGTACAAGAGACGGGTGGCGGACGTGATGTCGTTGATCACGATATGGGCCGTCTTGTCCAACTGCTTTGCGCAGGCATAGACACCGATGGCAGCCCCAAGGGAATCCAGGTCCTGGAACTTGTGGCCCATGACGATCACATTCGAGCACTCCTCCAGCAACTCCCTGAAGGCGTAGGCCTTTATCCTGGCCTTGACCCGTGTGCTTTTTTCCACCGCCTTGCTCTTCCCGCCGTAAAAGGAGAACTTGTCCTTCTTCTTGATGACCGCTTGGTCTCCCCCTCTGCCCAGCGCCAGGTCGATGGACATCTGCGCATATTCCAGGGCGGTCTGGTATGTATCCTCATTCAGACCCAATCCGATGCTGGCTGTGACCGGAAGTTCGTTTCCCAAGTTGATTTCCCTTATTTCATCCAAGATGGAAAACTTGCTCTCCTTCAATTGTGCCACATATTTCTTCTTGAAGAGCAGCAGGTATTTGTCCTTCTCGAACTTCTTGATGATTGCGTCCATCTGGTTCCCGAACTTGTTCACATGCCGGTCGATCAGGGCAATCAGCAGCGGTCTGCGGACGTCCTCGATGCTGTTGATCACCTCATCGTAATTGTCGATGTACAACAGTCCTGCCACAACCTTTTGGTCCTCGTTTTCCCTCTGCAGGGTCAGCTCCCTGGTTATGTCGAAGAAAAAGACGGAATAGAACCTTTGCTCTTCAACATACTCCAGAAGGCCCAAGGCCTGGTCCGGCTGGTCCTCAAAGGAATATTTGGTCACCACCGCCCGCAGGATCAAGTCCTTGTAGGTGAACTCCTTTTCAATCAGGTTGTGCTCCAACGGCAATGTCTTGATGTCGAACTCCGGAATCAGGTCTTTGATGCATCGGTCCAGTATTTTCTTTTCAGACACCATCCAGTCGAATGCCCTGTTGCTCCAACGGACCTTTCCGTCATAATCCAGGATGATGATGGGAAGGTCGAAATATTTCAGGAAATCCTTCTGTATGCTGCTGAAATCGATGGCGAAATTCACCACTTCCCGCATCATCTTCGTCTTTTCCACACGGAGGACCACCCCGAAAAGCAGGATGCTGAATACCAGGATTCCTAGAAACAGATATCCCATCTTATGGTTGACCAATAGTGCAATCCAAGTCATCACCACAAAAAACAAGATATAGATGAATGGCCAATACAAGTACTTGACCAGCTTGATGTCCAGTTTTCTGCCCGCTTTGTTCATGAAATCTCCCTTCAATTTACCTGAGGCTTTTCGCAAAACCATCCTTATTATACCATCATCTGGATTGAATGAAAAGTTTTTCGCGTCGGCCGGATTCGACAGCGGCTCATTGAGGGCCATTACCGTTTGAAAAGAAAAGAGCCCTGGAAACCCAGGGCTCTTTCTTCTACTCGATTACGTAAGGCAAAAGTGCAACGTGCCTTGCTCTTTTGATTGCAATCGTCAATGTTCTTTGATGCTTTGCACAAGTTCCTGTGATTCTCCTGGGAAGGATTTTTCCTCTTTCAGAAATGAATCTCTTCAGCTTGTTCGTGTCTTTATAGTTCACTACGTTGTTGCTTTTCTCTTCACAGAAAGCGCAAACACGTCTTCTTTTTCTGATTGGTCTTCTCTTTTGAAATGCCATGCGACTAACCTCCTTTGTCAAATGATGGCCCCTATCGGGTGGTTAGAACGGGATATCGTCGTCAAAGTCTTCGTCCACCGGCACAAATCCTTCTCCCCCACCCTTGCCTGCTGGCTTGGGTGTCGGCGCGGATGGCTGCTGGTAGTCCCCTTGTCCTCCGACTCGTTCTTCAAAGCTTCTTTTGCTCTCGGCAAATTCCTGCTCTTCCACAATGATTTCCGTGGTATACTTCTTATTGCCCTCATTATCGGTGTAGCTGCCTGTCTGAAGTCTTCCGACGACCAGAACCTGCTGTCCCTTTTTGAAGTACTTCTCGGCAAATTCACCTGCTTTTCCGAAGGCAACGATGTTCAAAAAGTCCGCATCCGGTTCTCCATCACGCTTGAACCTCCTGTTGACCGCCAACCCGTAGCGGGCGATGGCCAAGGGAGTTGCCCCTTGCGAATATCGAACTTCTGGATCACGCGTAAGTCTTCCCATTAAAATAACTTTATTCATAAAAGTCCTCCTATGGGGCGCCTATGCTTCTTCCTTGATGATCAGATAACGCAATACGTTTTCCATGATACGAACACGTTTTTCGATTTCAATGGGGGCTGTAGGCTCCGATTCGAACTGGATGAAATAGAAAAATCCTTCACGGACTTTGGCGATTTCATAAGCCAGTCTTCTCTTTCCCCAATCGTCCACATTGACAATCGTACCACCGAATCTCTCAATATAGCCTTTCACTTTTTCCAAGTTGGCTAATTTGGCTTCTTCATCAACTTTGCCGTTGATGATCAAAGACAATTCGTATTTGTTCATTACTTGCACCTCCTTTTGGTCTGATGGCCCTCAATCTCTACCGGACTAAGCCCTGTGTTTCCACAACGGCTATCCAGCTGTCGAGAGCAAGGATATAACACAATTACAGATTATACCACAGACCGGATGCTGATGCAAGCAAAAGCGTGTTTTTCTGATTCTTTCAAGTTTTCCGCAGGAACCCTCCTCATTGCCGGTTGTCTTTCACTCCCATTTCCTACTGTTCCTTAGCCTGGATTCCCCGGATGTTCTTTTCCAGCTTCGTTCTTGGGATCATGACCAAATGCCCGCATCCCATGCAGCGAAGCCGGAAATCGATGCCTGTCCTGAGAACTTCCCATTCATAGGAACCACACGGATGCTGTTTCTTTAGCCTTAAGCGGTCACCCACTCCGATTTCCATACAGTCGCTCCTTTATTGCCTGTACCCGTTTCCATTTTCCATTCCTTTATTAGGATAACACATCGGGATTCCTT
Source organism: Anaerotalea alkaliphila (assembly GCF_010179735.1). Lineage (GTDB taxonomy): Bacteria > Bacillota > Clostridia > Lachnospirales > Vallitaleaceae > Anaerotalea > Anaerotalea alkaliphila. The sequence continues at coordinate 5,155 of NZ_JAAEEH010000005.1, read as the reverse complement.
TTTGGTATGCCGGCGGCACGATTTTTTAAATTTTTTTTGGAATCCTCGCTCCCCCTCACCAAGCGCAATAAGAACGGGGTTGCCGCATTCTTGCGGCAACCCCGTTCTTATCCATAGGACTTGCATATCGAAAACATCTAAGAGGGGAAAAACGGAAACAGAATCGGCAACAGGATCATGCTCACAATTGTTGCGACAACAATCAGCGGCAGCCCTGCCTTGACATAATCCCTGAACCTGTAGCCGCCAGCGCTAAGGACCATCGTGTTGGCCGGCATTCCAATCGGTGTCGCATAGGCCAAGGATCCCCCAATGACCGTAGCCATCAGCACGGCCCGCGGGTCGGCACCCAAGCCGGCGGCGATCGATACGCTGATTGGAACCAGAAGTGCTGTCGTCGCCGTATTCGACATGAAATTTGTTAGCACCGCAGAAATCATGAAAATGGCGAAGAGCAGTACGAACGGGCTCGCATTATCACCTAGGGCGTTCATGGCCGCTTCTGCTATGGAAGCTCCTGCACCTGTCTTTTCCAGTGCTTTTGCCAACGCCAGGGTTCCTCCGAACAGGAAGATCACTTTCAGGTCGATCGCCTTGTACGCTTCCTTCTCCGATATGACACCTGTCAACACCAGAAGAATTGCGCCGACGCTGCCTATTACATGCAGTTGGACTCCGATTTGTTTTTCAAAAATCATGGCAAGGATCGTAACGACCAGAATCACCAGGGAGAGCTTCTTTTTCCATTCCGGAACATGGCTGTAGTCGATGACCTCATTGAACACACTGTCCGCATCCCCTTTTGTATCTGGCAGGAACTTATAGCCAATGAACGCGAAATAGATGATGCCGACGACCAGTATCGGCAAACCAACTTTGGCATATTCGAAAAAACCGAACCCCATGCCCATTTCCTGCAATGCGGATTGGGCAATCAGGTTTCCGGGGGCTCCAATCAGGGACAGGTTTCCTCCCATGGCCGCAGCGAAAACCAATGGCATCAGGAGCTTCGATCTGGCAAAACCCGACTTTGCGGCGATGCCGATGACAACAGGAATCAGTACCGCTGCGGTTCCTGTGTTCGAAAGGATCCCAGACATCAATCCCACGATTACCATGATGGAAACGATCAGCTGCCGCTCCGTTTTTGCGAATTTGGTGATGACACCGCCAACCCTGTTGGCCATTCCTGTTTCAAACAGAGCTCCGCCCACAATGAACATGGCGACAAAAAGGATGACATTGTTGTTTACGAATCCTGCGAATGCCTCCGCAGGTTCCAGTACCTTGAAAAGGATCAAGGAAATGCAGACAATCATCGAAGTGACCGACAAGGGAACCTTCTCCCATGCGAACATGACGATTGCGAAAAGAAGAAGCAATAAGGTTATGGATGTAGGACTCAATTGAATTCCTCCTTTGAATTTTATACGTAACTGCAGCTGCCTATTTTATGAATTTCACCTTGGTGTACAGCTCCTCAAGGGCTTCGTCCTTGCGTTTGTTGAACAGCACCTTGTTCTGTTCAAAGAGATTGTTCCCCTCCGCATCAATGGAAACAATCAGGGGGCCGAATTCCTTCACGTGGCATACCCACAACGTTTCAGGCATTCCCAGATCCTGCCAATAGGCTCCTTCAATCTTTTCCACCTCGGTCGCGGCGATTACGGCGCAACCTGCGGGAAACACGCAGTGTATCGCCTTGTTCTCCCTGCAGCCCATCTCCGTGTTCGGACCCATGCCGCCTTTTCCTACAATGACCTTGACACCGGTTTTCTCGATGAATTCCTTTTCGAATTTTTCCATGCGCATGCTGGTTGTCGGACCTATGGAAACCATTTCAAACTTTTTTTCCTCGCCTTCCACTTTCCGGACAATCGGCCCGGCATGAAAAATCGCACCGCCTTGTATATCCACAGGAAGTTCGCGTCCATATTCAATGAGCCTGCGGTGCGCTACATCACGGCAGGTTACGATATGTCCATTTAGATAAATGACATCCCCAATCCTGATGTCCTTCAAGTCTTCATCTGATACCGGAGTATTCAATATCTTGCTCATAATTTAACCCCCTTGTGTGTAATCAGTTCATAGCTGAGGTCACTGTTGAATACAATCGTTCCCCTTCTGTGCGCCCAGCAGCCGACATTCACGGCCACCGAAATGACCGACGGATGGCGCGCGGAATTTTCAATGTGCACACCCATGACCGATTTTTTCCCTTGCAGCCCTTGAGGTCCAAGTCCGATCGAGTCGATTGCTGAAATCAAATCCTTCTCGAGCTGTGCCGCTTTCGGATTTGCATTTCTGCTTCCCACCGGTCTCATCAGGGCAACCTTCGACATATAGGCCGCAGAGTCGATGGATGTCCCTATTCCAATCCCCACCAGCAGGGGTGGACAGGCATTGAGCCCATAGGACGTCATGATGTCCAGCACAAATTTCACAACACCTTCATAGCCTTCACCAGGCATCAAGGTCTTTCCTTGTCCCGGCAGCGAGCAGCCGCCGCCAGCCATGTAGATGTCCAGCTCCAGCCTGTCACTGTCCGGCAGGATGTCCCAGTAGAGCCACGGTGCTTTTGTCCCTGTATTGGTTCCCGTATTCACCTCGTCAAAGGTTTCCACAGCATTGTGCCTGAGCGGGCCTTCCTTTGTCGCGATGGCTACAGCATCCTTGAGAACCTCTGCCAGCGCGTCGATGTAGGGGAATTTGCTCCCCACCCGAACAAACATCTGGATCATTCCTGTGTCCTGGCAAGACGGCCTGTTCAATGCGACCGCCTGCTCCTGGTTCCTCTCCATGGCTTCATAAATCATTTTCGCCATTGGCATGCTTTCTTCATCACGCAGTTCCTTGAGCTTTGCAGTGACATCGTCTGGCAGGCGCTTTCCAATCATTGCCGTAAACTTCGCCACCCGATCTGTCAATAGACCTAAAGCCTCTGTCTTTTCCATTTCCTTACCTCCTTGTCAAAATTGGCGCATCCAAATCCATAACTGCACTTTATCAAAAAGGATTCGATGCTTCTATCCCAAAATCCATATCTTTATCGGGATGGTTCACACAGGAAGCAGTTCAAAATGAACAGGATGCTAAAAACCGTATAAAAAAAACCCTGTTTCCAGTCGAAGAGTTCAACATGGAACAGGGCATTCCGCTTGATTTGGTTCAATTTGCCTGCCAAGCGCATCTAAAATATTTTCCATCCGTCATTATTTATAAATGCCTATTTTGATATGGGATGTTTTCTATCTGTTTTGTGTGCTTTCATCCTCCGTACCTACCATGGCATCCAGCTCTTGCGCCAATTCCCTCAGTTTGGATGCCATTTCCGCCAATTGTCGATTGGATTGGATGGCCTGGTCACGCCGCAGCTCTTCGTTCAAACAGGCGGTGCTGGAGAAGTCCCCCTTCCTTACGGAAATATACTCCTCCAATTTCTTGTTCACATACCCATCTTCCGTCGAAATGAATTCCCTTTTGAAATTCACATCGACCATTGCATTCTCGCTGTTCAACCTGCTTCGATATTCTTTGGGGGATTTCCTGAAATTCTCCTTAAAAGCCGTATTGAAGGCTTTTATATCCGGAAACCCGTTGGACAAGGCGATTTCCAGGATCGAAGCATTGGATTTTCCCAATTCGACGGTAGCCTCCCTCAACCTGATCCTTGTCAGATAGTCGTAGTAATTGATTCCCAGATGGGCTTTGAACAGTTGGGATACATAGCTCGGGTTGTATCCGCTTTCGTTCGCCAGCTTTTCAAGCGTGATTTTCTTCCTGTAGTTCTTGTTGATATACCGGATCATCCCATTGATCGCATCCAAGTTCTTCTGGTTGGCCACAAAGGTTGCGGCTTGGATTTCTTGGGGTGGGAAATTTGATACGATTGTATGCAAAAGGCTGTACAAGGCACTCTTGAAATGCAGCCTTTTTTCCGACTCTTCTTGGTTGCCGGTGAGCATCATCTCGGCAAGGGAGGCTCTAATCGATTGAAAGGCCATCGTATCCCTGGTGTCTCCCATCGAGAAGCAGTTGAAAGACAGGAATTCGATTTTCTCATAATACTCTTTAAGGAATACGGGATCCACATGCAGTACCATGGCGATGCTGTCCGGTTCATGTGCCAGTGACGCATGGCCGACATTCGCATTGATCACAATCAGATCGTCTGCCTCAAGGACCCTGCTCACACCGTTCCCACATACCTCCACTTCCCCTCTCAGCACGAGCAACAGTTCAATTTCCTTGTGCCAGTTGAAGTGGTAAGAACCAATCCTGTATATGTATTGCTTCAGAGCCATATTGCTGCTTGGTCTGCTGTATTCATAATTGAATTCTTTCAAAAGGACCACCTCAAAGTGTTGTGGACGGCTTCTCTTCAACTGGAACAAATAATAAAAAAGACCTAGAATCTATATTCTAAGCCGTTTCTTGAATTGCGGAGACAGGATTCGAACCTGTGACCTTCGGGTTATGAGCCCGACGAGCTGCCAGCTGCTCCACTCCGCGCTATGTTTGATGCGATGGATATTGATAAAAGGCGCCAACCAGATTTGAACTGGTGGTGGAGGAGTTGCAGTCCTCTGCCTTACCACTTGGCTATGGCGCCATATGAAAATTGGCAGCCACCTACTCTCCCAGGTCGTCTCCAACCAAGTACCATCGGCCGTCCAAGGCTTAACCGAGTGCAATTGCAAGCAATTGCGATTCGTGTTCGGGATGGGAACGGGTGTTTCCCTTGGACGCATCGCCACCAAAATGACTCATAGGGGAATCGAACCCCTGTTACCGCCGTGAAAGGGCGGTGTCTTGACCGCTTGACCAATGAGCCTTAATATAATTCCAAGGTCCATAAGGACCAGCTCCCCGAGTAGGATTCGAACCTACGACCCTTCGGTTAACAGCCGAATGCTCTACCGCTGAGCTATCGAGGAATATGTCACTGAACGATTATACCACACAGCATGAAGACCTGCAAGAACCAAAAACCTGTTACACAATTATGGTTTGACGCCTAGTCGCCTAGGTCAAGCCCTCGACCGATTAGTATTGGTCAGCTGAACATGTTGCCATGCGTACACCTCCAACCTATCAACCTGGTAGTCTTCCAGGGGTCTTACTCCTTACGGATGGGATATCTTATCTTGAG